>NZ_QICD01000023.1 GCF_003726035.1 Paraeggerthella hongkongensis | reverse complement strand
CGGTCTCCGACGACGTCGAGTGCATCAAGGGCGCCGACTTCGTCTACACCGACGTGTGGTACGGCCTGTACGACGAGGAGGAGGGCGGCGCGTCCTACATGGACGTCTTCTTCCCCAAGTACCAGGTGGACATGGAGATGATGGACTTCGCCGGCCCGGACTCCAAGTTCATGCACTGCCTGCCGGCCACCCGCGGCGAGGAAGTGACCGACGAGGTCATGGACAGCCCCGAGCGCAGCCTGTGCTGGGTGGAGGCCGAGAACCGCAAGCACTCCATCCGCGCCATCCTGGCCTACCTGTGCCCGAAGACCGTCGAGGACGCGGCCGTGGCCGACGCCGCCGAGGCCCGCATGCGCCGCATCCTGTCGGCTTGACGGCTGACGGGCTAGCCGACGCTGTGGGCGGCTGCGGCACGCGGTCTTCGCGCGATGCCAAGGACTCGCGTGCCAAAGTACGCGCCGCTCTCGTCATCCCGCGGATTTCGCACGCCGCAGCCGCCCTCGCTGACTGACTACGCCAACCTGCAACCCGCTCTCAAAAAGGGGATGGTCTGATGGCCAAGAAAAAGAAATTTCGCATGATCGACGCGATCCTCACGGTGATCTGCGTCGTGTTCGTCGCCGAAGCGGCTGCTCCAGCCGCCGCCATCGGCAACTCCCAGTTCTTCTGGTGGATCTTCCTCATCGTTGCGTTCCTCATGCCGTACGGCCTTATCGTGTGCGAACTGGGAACCACGTACGCCGACGACGAAGGCGGCATCGCCGACTGGGTTCGCCGCGCGTTCGGCGACAAGTGGGGAAGTCGCGTAAGCTGGTACTACTGGGTTAACTTCCCGCTGTGGATGGCGTCGCTCGCCTTCCTGTTTCCCGAGACCATCGCGTTGATGACCGGCTTCGAGCTCGGCTTGGTCCCCACGCTTGCCATCGAGCTGGCGTTCGTGTGGATCGTCGTGTTCATGAGCTTTTCGAAGGTGTCCGATTCCGCGTGGATCCTCAACTTGTCCGCCGTGCTGAAGGTGCTTATCGCGGTGTCGGTGGGCGGCCTGGGCGTCTACTACGCCGTGACGAACGGCTTCGCCAGCGACATGTCCCCGGCTACGTTCCTGCCGTCGATGGATGCGAGCAGCTTGACGTATCTGTCCATCATCCTGTTCAACTTCATGGGCTTCGAGGCTATCGCCGTGTTCGCCAACGACATGGAGAATCCGAAGAAGCAGATCCCCACGGCCATCATCGCCGGCGGCATCGCCATTGCGGCCATCTACCTGTTCAGCTCGTTCGGCATCGGCGCCGCCATCCCGTCCAACGAGGTGTCGCTCGATTCGGGCATCATGGACGCGGTGGCCATCATGGCCGGCAACGGCAGCCTGCTGTTCATCGCCATCGGCGTTATCTTCCTGGTCACGCTGTTCGGCAACATGATCAGCTGGTCGTTCGGCGTGAACTACGTGGCGGCCCATGCAGCCGACAAGAAGAACATGCCCGGCGTGTTCGCGCGCCTCAACAAAAAGGGCGTGCCCACCGGGGCGGCTCTTGTGAACGGCGTTATCGCGAGCGCGCTCGTGCTGGTGTCGCCTATCATGTCGGCCGTTGGCCTGGACGGGTTCTTCTGGATCTTCTTCTCGATGAACATCGTGTTTTTGCTGATCTGCTACATGCCGATGTTCCCGGCGTTCTTGAAGCTGCGCAAGGTGGATCCGAACCGTCCGCGCATCTTCCGGATGCCCGGCGGCACGGTGGCCGCGACGGTGGCGTGCTGGGTGCCCGTCGTGCTGCTCATTTTGTCGATGATCGCCACCATCGTGCCGCTTAACGGTTCGGAGGAGGAGCTGTCGAAGATCCCGATGCTGGTCGGCGTGCTGGTGTTCGCGGTGATCGGGGAGGTCGTGCGCGTGGTGTCGGCGCGGAAGCGCACCGAGGAGTACCGCGGCATGGCTCTTGACGGCGATCCCGAAGCGTGGGATGCGGCTCACGGCTACCTTGACCTGACGGTGGAAGCGGGCCCGCAGGAAGCGGCCGAGCGGGATTTGGAACTCGCGCGCTGATCGATCGGGCTCTGCGACGCGGCGGGAGATGCGCGGGTTCCGTGCTCTCTCGCCGCGTTCGTTTCTGGGGCGAACCGCCTTGAACCGCCTCGATCCCGCCGCTGCGGCTTGTGCTTGCACGGCCTTCGGGCGCTGTCGGAGGTTTTCCGCGGTTCCCTTCGCCTATAATGGATCCTGTTGCGGGCGCCTCGATCCCGCCGCCTCAACGCTGAAAGGATCTTCATGTCGCCATCCGAGGGAACAATTCTGCTGATCGCGAATCCTGCGGCGCAAAACGGCAACGGAGCGGCGGCTGCCGATCGGGCGGCGGCCGCCCTGCGCGCGCAGCTGGGCGAGGATCGGGTGGTTCTCGCTCGCACGGCGGGCCCGCGGCATGCGTCCGAGATCGCCGAGCGTGCCGAGGGCTGTTCGACCGTGATCGCGTTGGGCGGAGACGGCGTTATCCACGAGGTGGCCGGCGGACTGCTTCGAAGGCCGCTCGATCGTCGTCCTGTGCTCGGCGTTGTTCCCGTGGGGTCGGGCAACGACTACGCGCGCACGTTGGGCATGTCGCACAAGGTTGACGAGGCGTGCGCGCAGGTGCTGGCGGCGCAGGCGCGTCCGGTGGACGTGGGGCGCGTGAACGACGATTGGTTCCTTGAGACGCTTTCGTTCGGATTGGACGCCGCCATCGCCCACGATACGGTGGATCGTCGCGTGCGCACGGGGCGGACGGGCGCGCTGCTGTATATGGAAGGCGGTGTCGACCAGCTGCTGCACCATCTTGATCTATACCGGTATCGCGCCTCTTTCGACGGAGGCAAGGCTGTCGATTCGCAGTCCATCATGTTCGCCGTGCAGATCGGGCCGTATTACGGTAGCGGATTCAAGATTTGCCCGGATGCGCTCGTCGACGACGGGCTCTTGGACGTTTGCATTGCTCATCCTCCCGTGAGCGTTGCGCGCGCTTTGTACATCTTCATGCGCGCCAAGGACGGCAAGCATGTAGGGTTCAAGCAGGTCGAGCTGCGGCGCTGTCGCACGTTGCGCGTGGAGTTCGACCAGGCGCCGCCCGCTCAGGTGGACGGCGAACGCCTGAGCGGGCGCACGTTCGACATCTCCGTGGACCGAGGCGCCTTGCATGTGCTGATGCCCACGGCGTGAAGCCGGGCGGTCCGCGTCCGCACTATCAGATCGGCCGGCCCCGCAAGGTTCGCAGGGCCGGCCGATGGTTTTCCGACTGGCTTTTCAGCGGGACGGCGGATGGGCGGACGCTACTTCACCACGCGCACGCGACGCACGCCTTCGATGGCCGCCAGCTTCTCCACGGCGGCTTCGGGGGCGGCGGCATCCAGGTCGAGCAGGGTGTAAGCTGCTTCTCCGCGAGCCTTGTTCGTCAGGTTGTCGATGTTGACGCCTGCATCGCCGAACACGTTCGTGATCTGGCTGATCATGTTCGGCACGTTCGCGTGCAGCACGGCCACGCGACCGCCCTCGGCCGGGCAGGGGCCCATGTCGCAGGCCGGGTAGTTCACCGAGTTGACGATGTTGCCGTTTTCCAGGTAATCCATGGTTTGACGCACGGCCATGATGGCGCAATTGTCCTCGGCTTCGGCGGTCGATGCGCCCAAGTGCGGCAAAACGATGGCGCGTTCCATCTTCATGACGACGGGGTTCGCGAAATCGGTCACGTAGGCGCCCAGTTTGCCGCTGGCCAGCGCTGCCGCCATGGCGTCGTCGTTCACCAGCGTGTCGCGGGAGAAGTTCAGGAAGACCGCGCCGTCCTTCATCAGCGAGCAGGCGCGCTCGTCGATCATCCCGACGGTGCCCTCCATGGCCGGCACGTGGATGGTGATGTAGTCGCACTCGCGCAGCAGGTCGTCCAGGTTCGTTGCGTGGCGCACCGAGCTGGACAGGCGCCATGCGGCGCCCACCGACACGTACGGATCGTAGCCGTAGACGTCCATGCCCAGGTCGATAGCGGCGTTCGCCACCAGAGCGCCGATGGCCCCCAAGCCGATGACGCCCAGCTTCTTGCCCTGGATCTCGCGCCCGGCGAACGCTTTCTTCGCTTTTTCGGCGGCTTTGCCGATGTTCGGGTCGTCGGCGTTTTCGCGGCACCAGGCGATGCCGTCCACGATGCCGCGGCTGCCCAGCAGCATGCCGCACAGCACAAGCTCCTTCACGGCGTTCGCATTGGCGCCGGGAGTGTTGAACACCACGATGCCCGCTTCGGCGCAGCGGGCGAGCGGGATGTTGTTCACGCCCGCGCCCGCGCGCGCGATGGCCAGCAGTTCTTCGGGGAATTCCATGTCATGCATGGCGGCGCTGCGGACGAGCACGCCTGCGGCCTGCGATACGTCGTCGGTCAGGGAGTAATCTTCGGTCAGCAAATCGGTTCCGTAGGCGGAAATGTTGTTCAGGCAGTGGATGTGGCGCATGGCGTCTCCTATCGAAAGGTGAAGCGCGGCGGCTTCATCGCCCGACCGCCGCAGGTTTTGGCACAATGGTTCCATAGTGCGTTCGGCGTTTCCGGTTGTCAATAAAAACCATGCGTGCGTCACTTTAGGCCGGTGGAGTGGTTGCGAACGCCGACGTTCGGCGATGCTCGGATCGTTGGAATCGCGAAGGGGAAGGCGCGCGCGGATGCAGAAGCGCGAAGAAGCCGCCGGTCATATCGGTACGGCGGCTTCTTCGCGTGCGTTTTCGGTTGGTTCGGGCGCGTCGGCGGGACGTCCGCTTACTTTTGCGTGGACAGGAAGATCTGCAGCGACATCTGCTCGATCTGGTCTTGCATGTCCTCCAGTTCGTCGACATGGCGGTCTTCGTCGTTCAGGATGGACATGAGCATGTCCCGCGTGGCGTAGTCGAGCACCTGGCCGGCCAGCACGATGGCTTCGTTGTAGTTCCGCACCGTGTCGATTTCAGCCGCATGGTCGTTGTCGATTTGCTGGGCAACGCCGGCCCCTATCTTGATGTCGTTGAGGCTGGACACGATGGGCGTGCCTTCCAGGAACAGGATGCGGCCGATGAGCATCTCCGCATGTTTCATTTCGGCGATGGCGCGCTTCTCGAAGCTCTCGTGAAGCTTTCCGTAGCCCCAATCTTCGCACATTTCGGCATGGACCATGTACTGGTTGATTGCGGTCAACTCTCCGGCGAGCAGGTCATTTAACGCTTGGATGAGTTCTTGATTTCCCTTCACGGCGGTGCTCCTTCCGTTGATGTTGCCGAGGGTCGTCGAAAACCCTCGTCTTTAACGATTGTATGGACTCGACTGGCGTCTGCGGGCCTGCGTTCGGTATCGTAGGCGTGCTGTGGCCATCTTGATACCGGTCGATGTTTTCGGCCGTGTTTTTGAAAACCCTGCAAAAATGAGCAGGGGATAAGACGCGTGTGCTAGAATAAACGGCTGGTATTGCAATATCGGAAGGGACGCATATGTCAGGGCATTCAAAATGGGCAACTACAAAGCATCGCAAGGCTGCGCAGGACGCTAAGCGCTCGGCCTTGTTCTCCAAGCTGTCGCGCAACATCACGGTGGCGGCCAAGGAGGGTGGCGACCCGAACCCCGACAACAACGCGTCGCTGGCCGCCGCCATCGAAAAGGCCAAGGGCTACTCTTTGCCGAAGGACAAGATCAAGGTCGCCATCGACAAGGCCTTCGGTTCGGGCAAGGATTCTGCCAACTACGAGACAGTCGTCTACGAGGGCTACGGCCCGTGCGGCGTGGCCGTCTACTGCGAAGCGCTGACCGACAATCGCAACCGTACCGCCGCCGATGTACGCGCGGCGTTCAGCCATTCCGGCGGCAACCTGGGCACCTCGGGCTCGGTGGCGTTCATGTTCGAGCGCAAGGGCCAGATCATGGTGGCGAAAGAGGTTGAAACTGGCGACAAGAAGAATCCGGTGAGGCCCAACGGCGCTGCCGCCGACGAGGAAGAGTTCATGTTGGCCGTGGCCGAGGCCGGCGGCGACGATTACGAAGATGCCGAGGACGAGTGGATCGTCTACACGGGTCCGACCGATCTCATGGCTGTGAAGAAGGCGCTGGAAGAGGCCGGCATCGTCACGAAGGGCGCCGAGCTGACCATGGAGCCCACCACGCCTGCGGCGGTGAGCGTGTCCGATGCGAAAAAGGTCATGCGCCTGGTGGACAAGCTGGAGGAGTTGGAGGATCTTCAGAACGTCTACCACGCCATGGATATCACCGACGAGATTGCCGCCGCGCTCGACGAATAGCGCACGCAAGCATACGATCAAGGCCGTCGCGATCAGAGCATCTGCGGCGGCTTTTTTGTTTTCGGATCGAAATTCGGCCTTGCGGAAACGCCGTTGCGTCTTAGATGCGACAACGTTCGGCGGGTTGTGCGCTTGTCGAGTCAGCCTTGATATTTTTCTTCGGTTCGTTTCGTTTTGTGATAGGATAGCAACGAACATACGTTTGTACTATATAAAGGTACGCTTGTGGCCGCGTAGCTGCGCAAGCGCGGTGGGAAAGGGTCAAATGACGCAGGTTCAGCGAACGATTCTCGGTATCGATCCCGGTTTAGCCAATACCGGCTGGGGAATCGTGTCTCAGTGTGGGGCGCGTCTTTCCTGCGTTGCGTACGGGTGCATCTCCACTTCGAAGGATACGCCGTTGGCGCATCGTCTTATGAAGATTCATCGTCAGATGGGCGCGATTATCGCCCGCTTTGAGCCAATGTGCGCGGGCGTGGAGACGGTGTGGTTCGGCTCGAACACTCAGAGCGCGTTCGCTACGGGTCAGGCGCGCGGGGCTGCGTTGGTTGCATGCGCCGAGCGAGATCTTCAGGTGGGGGAGTTTTCTCCCAGCCAGATAAAGCTTGCTGTCGTGGGAACAGGCTCTGCCGAAAAAGACCAGGTGCAGTACATGGTGCGTCAGCTTTTGGCGCTTGAAGACATTCCCCATCCCGACCACGCAGCCGATGCGCTGGCTGCTGCGATCTGCTTCACCACTCACGAGGGTTTTGCGGATCGCGCCCGATCCGCGCAGGCGGTGGGTCGCATCGCTTCGCTTCGGCAGGATCGCGAAAGCTGCCCGACGCGTGCGGCGGATGTTGCCCCGGCACGGTTTTCCGTGCCATCTTCCGGAAAGGAAACGGCATGATCGCGTTTTTGAAGGGTACGCTTGCCGGAAAGACTACAACGACGGCGTATATCGAGGTGAGCGGCGTCGGATATGCCGTGGGCATGTCCCAGGCAAGCTTGTCGAAGCTGCCGGAAGCGGGGTCTGCTGTTGAGGTGCATACGTACCTGCAGGTTCGCGATGACGGGCTTTCTCTGTTCGGATTCCTCTCCCTTGAAGAGAAAGCTCTGTTCGAGCGCTTGATCAGCGTGAGCGGCGTGGGGCCGAAAGTCGCCTTGGCGGCTCTTTCGTCGTTCACGCCGGCCGGGCTGGTCTCCGCTATTTCGGCACAGGACGTCGCGGCGGTTCAGCGGATTCCCGGCGTGGGGAAAAAGACGGCTTCCCGCATCATCCTTGAACTCAAGGGGTCTCTTGATCAGGGGTTGGCGGGGCTTTTCGATGAAAACGAGGCCGCGCCGGTTCAGGCCGAGAGCCTGAAAGGCGCGCACGAGGCGCTTTTGTCCATGGGCTTTACGGCGGCGGAAGCTGATCTTGCGTTGAAGGGATCGCCCGAAGGTGCCGACGAGGGCAGGCTGCTACAATACGCGTTGAAGCGTTTGGGCGCGTAAAGAAGCGCGCGACTACCGGTGCAAGGCGGAATGGACGGCATGACACGCGAAGACATCGAAATAGAGGGCCTGGTGTTCTCGGCCGAGGACGCGCCCGCGCATGGCGCAGCGCGTACGGTCGCACCTGATCTGACGGAAGACGATCTGGTGCTCGATCGCAGCCTGAGACCGAAGCGCTTGGGTGATTACCTGGGACAGACGAAAGTCAAGGAGTCTCTTGCCATTTTGATCGAAGCGGCGCAGGCTCGTGGCGACGTGGTTGACCATATCTTGTTTTCAGGGCCTCCGGGCTTGGGAAAAACGACGTTGGCGACGGTGGTTGCGAACGAGTTGGGCGCGAACATCAAGACGACGAGCGGTCCCGCCATCGAACGTACGGGCGATCTGGCGGCCATACTGACGAACCTCGAAGAGGGCGACGTTCTGTTCATCGACGAGATACACCGTTTGAACCGCATGGTGGAAGAGGTTCTGTATCCTGCTTTGGAGGACTTCGCGCTCGACATCGTGGTGGGGAAGGGTCCCGCTGCACGTTCGATTCGCTTGGATCTTCCTCGATTCACGCTGGTGGGTGCCACTACGCGTACCGGGTTGCTGACCGGTCCTTTGCGGGATCGTTTCGGCATCGTGTTCCGGCTCCAGTATTACACGCCTGCGGAACTGGGTTCCATCGTACAGCGTTCCGCGTCCATTTTGGGGGTCGATATCGCAGAAGACGGTGCGCTGGAGATTGCCCGTCGCAGCCGAGGGACCCCGCGTTTGGCGAACCGCCTGCTCAAGCGTGTACGCGATTGGGCGCAGGTTCGCGGGGACGGAGTGATCGACGAGGATGTTGCCGCGCAGGCTCTGAGCTTTTTCGAGGTGGATGCTTTGGGATTGGACGCGGTGGACAACCGCATTCTGGAGTTGCTCGCGGTGCAGTTCGGCGGTCGTCCCGTGGGGCTTACCACGCTGGCCTCGGCATTGTCGGAAGACCCCGATACGCTTGAAGACGTGTACGAGCCGTTTCTTATGCAGCAAGGCCTTATGATTCGCACGCCGAAAGGCCGTCAGGCTACGGAGCGAGCGTACCATCATATTGGAGTGCCCGCTCCGACTGGTTGACGGATGCGGATTGGAGCGCGAAGGTCGGTTCGTAACCGACGGAGTCGCCGATGCGACCAGCCGTGGGTTGCGCCCCTTCGTTTTGAAAGGATACCCCATGCTTGAGCAAGACTACTTGATGCGCATTATCTTGCAGTTCGCAGAAATCGTTCGCCGCAGCTGGACGAAGGCGAAAGACGAGCACGACCCCAAGCGAGCTGCTGATATGTTAGAGGATGCCGTAGGCCAAGCCACCGATATGGATGGGGCGGCTTTGCTCTCGCTCGCTCCTGAGTCCATCGCGTCGGTGATGCAGATATCGGGAGTCGACCCGCGGGTTACCGAGTACATCGCTCGCAGCTTGCTTTTGGCTTCGGGTTACCTACGTGAAGCCGGTGAGTTCGAGCTTGCTGCCGTGCGGGAGGGGCAAGCGCGTGCCATAGCTTCCGAATACGGCTTCGGGCTGCCAGCCAGCCCCGAGGATCTGGCGTTGCTCATGGACGAGGTCGATGCCGAGCTGGCGCAGGCTGCGGAGCCGTCTTTGGCCGCCATGGGGTTCGAGGGTCCTGCCGAGCTGGCGGACCCGCTTGTCGAGAAGGCGAACGGGCAGCGGGAATAACTCGACCCGTGCGCGTTGACTTGGAGCGTGCTTCTGTCGAGGCGTTCGAGCGGTGGGGTTCTTGGCGGCTTGCCTCGCCGGGACCTTGTTTCGGTTTGAACAGGCCGTTTTTTCGACTTGATCGGCAGCCGTCATGGCATCGTGGTTTATGATATCGTGAAAAGGGGATTGATTTCGGGAGGGCTTCTTGTCCATAAACAAGGCGAAAACGCTCATGCGATCGCTTCGCTGGTACCATATAGGCTTCGCATTCGTTTGGGCTGTTATGTTCGGCGGCTTGTCGATATCCGCGGACGCGGGCGGTGATTATGGCGCATATCGCGTATGCCAGCAGGTTTGCGTGATAGCTGCGGTTCTCGTCGCGATGCTTATCGAGCGCTTCCGTATGCCGTTTCCTCCCTTGTGCGGCATCGCGGCGGGCTTGGGATTGGGCTTAGGTGCTCTCGTATTTCATCTCGAGTTTTCTTTCGGCGTTTCTTTATCCGGTTTCTCATGGGTGTCGGGCATGCTCGTTGGCTGCTCGGCAGGTTTTTTCTATGCATTGTGGCAGCAGTTTTTCGCCTCTGAGGGCGCGTCCCGCACGGCTATCTACATTCCTCTGTCCGCCGTGTTGTCGGTTGGATTGTCGGCTATTATGCGCGTGCTTCCCGATGCGGCTCAAATTGCATGCGCGGTGGCGGTGTTTCCCGTGCTGGCTGCAGTGTCGTTGCGGGCGAGCCTTGCGGAAATACGACTGCCCGATCCTCATCCTCGCATGACCCGCGCCCTTGCGGTGTCGACGGTGCGCGATCTTTGGAAGCCCGTGTTCTGTACCTGTGCGATCGGGCTTGTCTGGAGACTCGTATCCGCTCTTTTCTCGGTTCCGGCGGATGCGTCGTCGAATGCCGGCATCGCGGGACTTGCTCTTGCAGCTGCGGTCGTGCTTCTGATAGAGCTGGTTTCCGATCGGGGATTCGAGGCTATGCGCGTGTACCAGGTTCTCTTCCCTCTGGTGACCGGTGCGTTCATGTTGCCGTCGCTTCTTGGCGTGCAGTACGCTCCCGTAGTGGTCGGCATGTTGTTGTTCGGCTTCGAGGTTTTGAACTTGCTTCTTATCGTTACGTGCGCGGTGTACGCAAGCGAGCGAAACGTCCCGGCGGTTCACGTGTACGCCCTGTGCGTAGGGCCAACGCTTGCGTTCATGTTCGTCGGGGATATTCTGGGAACTCGTCTCAATCCCATCATCGCGTACGATTTCGCCCTGGGCGTTAACGTTCTGTTCGTCTGCGTGTACGCTCTGTCCCTGGTGCTGTTCCTCATTTCCTTCAGGCGCAGCCGGCGAAGCTCCACCGCCTTGCAAGGGGAGTCGATTCCGTTTGACATGGCAGTGGTGGGCGCTAGCGAACCTTTGACGCCTGCGGTTTCCTTGGATCCCGAACCCGAGCTTTCTGTCTCGACGCAGAAAGAGGCACCCGACTCTTC
Organism: Paraeggerthella hongkongensis; assembly: GCF_003726035.1. Taxonomy (GTDB): domain Bacteria; phylum Actinomycetota; class Coriobacteriia; order Coriobacteriales; family Eggerthellaceae; genus Paraeggerthella; species Paraeggerthella hongkongensis. The sequence continues at coordinate 26,542 of NZ_QICD01000023.1, read as the reverse complement.
GGACATCGGGCTGCTGCTTGATGCTCGCATCGAGGCGCTTGGGCTTTCCGAGCCGTTCAGCAAACGCGAACGGGAGGTCGTCTCGCTTGTTCTTCGCGGCAACAACGTTCCCGGCATCTCTCGAAAGCTCTACATTTCCGAGAACACGACTCGCGATCACATGAAGAGCATCTACCGAAAAGCCGGGGTGCATTCTCGTCAAGAGCTCATCGATCTGTTCGACTAGTCTTTGCTTCTGAGCCGAGGTCGACTGAAAGCAAGGCGGTACTCCGGCCCTGTCGGTCGAGCGGCAAAAGTCTACTTTGATTCCACCCCCCCATAGTTTGGGGGATATTTACGTATGACCAGGTCGCAGTTGAGAACACCATAAAGTATGGGATGCGTGCACCTGCGATCCCACCTTAAGATTCGATGCGTTTCGCGGCAATGCCGCTTATGGAACGCGAAGGAACAAGAATCGAATCAGGAGGGAACGTTATGGGAGAGACGAAGGGCATCTCGCGTCGAAACTTGCTGAAGGGCGCCGCTTTGAGCGCCGCTGGCGTTGCGGCGTTGGGCGTGATGGGCTGCAGCCCGCAGGTGGCGGGTTCCGCTGCAGAGGACTCTGCGTCCAAAACGGGCGAAGCGGGAAAGCACACGTGGGAGATCAAGCCCGAGCCTATTGCCGCAGACAAGATCAAGGAAACGGTGGATACCGAGGTCCTTATTATCGGTGGCGGTTATTCGGGGACGTGCTGCGCTCTCAGCGCTGCTGAGAACGGGGCGAAAGTCGTTTTGGTTGAGAAGGACGCCATGCTCAACGGTCATGGCGTGGGCGGTACCGGCGCTATCGCTTCGCGAGAGCTTGACAAGCTGAACATCGGCTTCGACAAAGCGATCGAAATGGAGCGCTGGGTTTCCACCTGCGGCAACCGCTGCCGTGAGTCTCTTGTGGCGAAGTGGTTCCGCGAGTCAGAGCGTTGCATGAACTGGTTCCTCGACCTTGCGGAAAGCAACGGGGCGAAGTGCATGGTCACCGTGGGGTCGCGCAGCGTCGTGCATCCCGAGATCGACTGCTACCACATGATCGCCGGTGGCGAGATTTTCGAGCAGCACACCATGGCCGATTTCGTTGAGTACTTGTTTGAATCCGAGGCCGTGAAGCACGGAGCCCAGTTCGTGTACGAAATGCCTGCCGTGCGGTTGGTCCAGGACGATTCCGGCAAGGTGACGGGCGCGGTTTGCCAGAATAAAGATGGCGATTACGTGCAGTACAATGTCAGCAAGGGCGTCGTGCTGGCTACCGGCGACGTAAGCTACAACGACGAGTATCTCGATGAGTTCGCCCCGATTGCCAAAAAGGTCATGACGCGCCTCTGCTCGGACCAGGGCAATGTGGGCGACGGGCACAACATGGCCGCCTGGGCCGGCGGTGCTTTCCAGGACGGTCCTTGGCCTACGATGATGCACCCGCAGGCAGCTGCTACGTTCCACGGCCCGTTCCTGTTCGTGAATCCGGAAGGAAAGCGCTTCATGAACGAGGCTACTTGGGTCCAGGGCAAGTGCGTGGGCGTGATGGTGAACGGTGGCTCTGACCACGCCTGGTCGGTGTTCGATGCGAATTGGCAAACCGACCTGCTGGACAGCCTTCAGTACGGCGGCGGAATGTTTTGGGACAGCTTCCGCGCTTACGGCACGGACTACCAGGCAGCCGTCGACTCCCATGCGAAGGGCGTCGAGTCCGGGCTTGAGAAGACGCCTGCCTACTTCAAGCGTGCGAACACGCTTGAAGAGCTGGCCGAAATGATGGAAGTCGACAAGGACGAGTTCTTGGCTTCCGTCGAACGTTACAACAAGCGCTGCAAGGAAGGGGAGGATACGGACTTCTACAAGGAGAGCCACTTCCTCTACCCTATCGAAGAAGGGCCCTTTACGGCATGCATGGTGGCCCCCGGTTTGCTGGCCGTTGTCGGCGGCATCCACGTTTCCGATAACTTCGAGGTTCTGAACGCCGAGAATCAGCCTGTCGAGGGTTTGTACGCCATCGGCAACTGCTCCGGCGACATGTACGCGTACGACTATCCCATCAACGTGCAGGGCAACAGCCACGGTCGATGCCTTGTCGAAGGCAAGTGCCTTGGCGAGCAGCTTGCCGGCGTGTACCAGGAGATCGGCGCTTAGCATGGCAGGCGATTCGCAGCGTTGCGCTGCATGCGAAGCTCAAGTGGACGAGGCGTTTTCCCGCTTGCAGGAGCTGGTGGATGCATTGCCCGCCATGGAGGAAAAGGGACGTTCTCTCGTGCGGGCTAAACAGGCTGAAAGCGTCGTGAGGCAGGCTGAGAGTTTCCAGACATGCAAGTCTTTGCTGGAGCAAGCAGACGATCGGCTGGCTGAAGCCCGAAGCGCTTTGGTTCAAGCAGAGGCCGTGGAAGAAGGCGTCGACGAGGCGCGTCGGGCCGTTCTGCATGCAGCGTCCTTGCGCGGTTTTCGCGTAGGCCCCCTGCAGAATGCTGAAGCAGCGCTGCGCGAATGCCTTGATTCAAGTTCGTTCGCGAATCTGGACGAAGCACGATTCGCATGCATGGAGGAGACTGCGCTTGCGGAGCTTGAAAAGGAGATTTCTGCTTATCGCGAATCGTACGCGGAAGCTTTGAGATTATGCGAGTCGCTCGTTTGAGATCAACGAAACGGTAAAAAAGGCGCTAAAAGAAGATTCCCGGACCTTTTCACTGTTCCATAGCGTATAGTAGACATGTGCCCTCGAGGTGAGGGCGAGTGTTGCGGCCATGCAGCACACAGTGTTACCTTCTCGAGGGATCGGGAAGAGGAAAGAGGATTTAAAATGGCGGAAGGTACTGTTAAGTGGTTCAACCCCGAAAAAGGCTATGGCTTCATCTCCCAGAATGATGGCGAAGACCTCTTCGTGCATTTCTCTGAGATCAAGATGGACGGCTTCAAGACCCTTGACGAAGGTGCTGCAGTGCAGTTCGACGTCACGACCGGTCAGAACGGCAAGCTCCAGGCCAGCAACGTGACGAAGGCATAAGCAGACTAACTTATAGAATGCTGAAATGGCCCCGCAAGACGCGGGGCCATTTTTTTGGTGTTTGATCGGACTGGCCGACGTTTGCAGACTGGCGTGCGGCGCCCGAACTGCTAATGGAGGACGGACCGCGTCGTTAGAGCGTGCGGTCCGTCGAATCCGTGCTTGCTATTGGATGAACATAGCGTCGCCGAATGAAAGCAAGCGATAGCGCTCGGCGATTGCGTGTTCGTATGCCGCCATGACGTTTTCGCGCGAGGAGAAGGCGGATACCAACATCATGAGCGTGGATTTCGGTACGTGAAAGTTCGTGACCAGGGCGTCTACCACGTGGAACTCGGATCCCGGCAGCAGGTAGAGCGAGGTTGCCTCGCGCTCGCGCGGCGTAACGGCACCGGCCTGCGGGTTCCAGGCGCTTTCCAAGCTGCGGACGCTGGTGGTTCCCACGGCTACGACGCGCCCGCCTTGGCGACGCGTTTCGGCGATAGCCTCCACCGTGCGCTCGGGGACCGTGTAGAATTCGGTATGGATGACGTGTTGCGCAGGGTCGTCCTCGTCGACGGTGCGAAACGTGTCCAGCCCTACTTCGAGTTCGACGGTTTCCCAGCGAACGCCCTGCTCTTTCAAGTGCTTGATGAGCTCCGGCGTGAAATGCAGACCGGCAGTAGGGGCAGCTGCCGAGCTCTCGCGGCGGGAGTAGACGGTCTGGTACAGTTCTTCGTCTCCGGCGTAGTTCTTGATGTAAGGAGGCAGGGGCGTGTGCCCTACGGCATGCAGCGCCTCATCAAGGGAAGGCAGCGTTGTGGTCAGGCGAGCGAGGCGCTCGCCTTTCTGAGCGCCTTCGGCCCAGTCGACTATTTCTGCGGAAAGCGCGACGTTGCCATCCGGATCAAGGAAGTCGACCGTGGCGCCCGTGCCCGGCTTCAAGCGTTTTCCCGGTCGCACCAGGACCTCCCAAAGCGCGCTTGCGTTCGTGCGCGGCTCGCGTCCCGTTATTTCGCGCAAGAGGAACACTTCGGCGGCGCCTCCGGTTCCGCGCTTGGCACCCAGCAGGCGGGCGGGCATGACGCGCGTTTCGTTCGCTACGAGCAAATCGCCTGGACGCAAGTACTCGGCGATGTCTCGGAAGATGCGGTCCTCCAGCGCCCCGGTTGCGCGATCCATGACGAGCATGCGGCATCCGTCGCGTTCGGCGGCGGGTTCTTGAGCGATCAGTTCGGGAGGTAGGTTGTAGTCGAAATCGGAAGTTTTCATGCGTGCGGTTCCTTCGCGGCGTTCGTGTAGACGTCGATGCGTGTTTCAAAGCATCTTATTATAGGCGTTGTTTCGACTTGACGGTCGGTTTTCGCCAAGGGTTCGTTCGGTGCGCTTTTGCGCGCAAGCTACTGCGAGGCGTCCTTTTCCTGCGTGCGCAGCGCTTTCAGGACGGCTCGTTTTCGAGCTTGCTTTTCGTCGTAGGCCAGCCGTTCTGCTCGTTTTGCCGTTCGCTCGGCCTCCGCAGCCTCCCGTTCCGCCGCATGCGCTGCGCGATCGGCTTTCCGGGCGGCTTTCCGTTCGGATCGTTCGGCCTCTGCTTCGGCTGCTGAGAAACGACAGCCGCAGTAGTTTTGGCGATACATGCCCGCTTCGCGGCTTCTGCGCGTGGCCTCGTCGTAATAGGGGCGAAAGTCGCGAAACACCGCGCTTACGCCGAAGCGTGCGGCCGCGCTCGAAAGCTCTTCGTGAATGATCTCGGTGTACTGGTACGGGCTTACGGAAAGCGTCGTGCCGATGCCGTCGAATCCGTGCGCTGCGGCAACGAGCGCGGTTTCCTCGAAGCGCAGGCGATAGCATGCGCGGCAGCGCTCCATGCGGCGGGCGGGGTCGATGGCAAGGGGAAGGGGCCTGGCTCCGTCCGACGAAGCAGCAAGGCTCTCGCGTGCTTCCGAGAGGGCTTCTTCGCCGATTCGTCCGGCCGATGCCTCCCATGCGCACGGCGCGCGAAGGCCTTCCATGACCGCGACGTCCTCTTCTTTTGCCCATGCGAGCAGCGCGTCCAGGCGTCGGCTGTATTCTGCATCCGGCGCTATGTTCGAGTTCGCGTAATATATGGTAAGGTCGTGTCCTGCTTCGTGCAGCAGGCGAACGGGCTCGAGCGAACACGGGCCGCAGCAGGCGTGAAGTAGTAGTTTCATCGGGTTTCAGAGCTCCTTCGCAAACGTGGCTTATACTACCACGCTAGGCATTCATCCATCATTTGAGCAAAGGAATTTCGCAATGGCGAACCGTTTTTACCGTGCGATCTGCTTCGATCTTGACGGAACCCTGCTTCCTATGGAGCTTGACGGGTTCATGCAGGCGTACTTTCAGTCGCTTGGCGCGTACGTGGCGCGCTTCGGCGTGGCTCCCCAGGATTTTTCCGCCGGCATGAAGGCCGGCATCAAGGCCATGGCCGCTCATGACGACGCTCGCCCCAACTCCGATGCGTTTTGGGAAGGGTTCCTTGCTTGCGTCGATCGAGACGCGGCGGATTGGGAAGGGGAGTTGGCGGCGTTTTACGATCGCGAGTTCGGTGCGATCGGCAACGATGTGGTCCCCAGCCCTGCGGCGGCGCGCGCGGTGAACGCGCTTGCGGCCAAGGGCTACCCGCTGGCTTTGACCACCATGCCCATGTTCCCCCGCCGCGCGGTGGAATGGCGGTTGGAATGGGCCGGCGTGGACCCCGCCTTGTTCTCGCGCATCACCTCGTTCGAGAACTCGACGTCCGTGAAGCCGAAGCTGGCGTACTACGCCGAGAACCTGGCTGCTCTTGGGGTGTCTGGAAGCGATGTGCTCATGGTGGGCAACAACACGAAAGAGGATTTGGCGTTCATGGGCTTGGGAGCCGATGCGTTCTTGGTGACCGATCTGCTGCTCGACCCGATCGAATTCGACGTGAGCTCCGTTCGAAACGGAACGCTCGAGGCGTTCGCCGATTGGGCGGAGTCCTTGCCCGTTTGCGCCGATCCTGCAACGGGGATAGAGGCGGGGCTTGTTTCGATGGCTGCGCGGGATGAAGCTCTTGCCTCGAACGGTTGCCCCGATGCGCTTGCGGCCGACGCGGCCGTTTCTGCGGCGGGCTTTTCGATCAACGGAGTGGAGGGATAGTCGTGTCGCTGTTCGATTGCACGTGCGAAGCGACGAGCGGTCACGCTCGCGCGCTTACGTACGAAACGGCCCATGGATCGTTTCAGACTCCCATGTTCATGCCCGTGGGCACGAGCGCTACGGTGAAGGGCGTCACCGTTGGCCAGCTGAACGATCTGAAATCCCAGGTAGTGCTGGCCAACACGTACCATTTGTCTTTGCGTCCCGGCGCGGACGTGGTGGAAGAGGCCGGCGGCGTGCACGGGTTCTCGCACTACGACGGCCCGATGCTCACCGATTCGGGCGGGTTCCAGGTGTTCAGCTTGGCCGACACGGTGAAGCTTGACGACGACGGCCTAACGTTTCGCTCCATCTACGACGGGTCGAAGGTGCGATGGACGCCCGAGACGAACATGGCCATCCAAGAGCAGCTTGGCGCCGACATCGCGATGCAGCTTGACCAGTGCGCACCGTATCCGGCCGAGAAGGCCTTTGTAGCGAAGGCAGTGGACCTGTCGGCCAAGTGGGCGCGTCGCTGCCTGACGGCGCACCAACGCGCTGACCAGACGCTGTTCGGCATCGTGCAGGGCGGGATGCACTTGGATTTGCGTTTGGACTCCATTCGTCTGCTGCGCGAGATCGAGGACGAAAGCTTGGCGGTTGGCGGCCGTCGCTTCGGCGGCTTCGGGATAGGCGGCTACTCGGTGGGCGAGGACCACGAAGTCATGTTCGAGACGCTAGGCGACGTCGCGCGAGCGTGCCCTGAAGATCGACCGCGGTACCTTATGGGCGTGGGGAATCCCACCACGCTCGTGCGCGCCGTGCGCGAAGGCGTGGACATGTTCGATTGCGTGCTGCCCACGCGCACCGCGCGCATGGGCACGGCGTTCTCCAGCGCGGGCCGCATGAACATGCGCAATGCGAAGTTCACGCGCGATTTCGGCCCGCTCGACCCCACGTGCACGTGTCCGACCTGCCAGAACCATAGCCGTTCGTATATACGTCATCTGGTCAAGCAGAACGAGATGCTGGGCGGTATCCTGCTGTCCATCCATAACCTGCATTATTTGCTGGATCTCATGCGCCGCGCGCGCGAGGCGGTGCTGGCCGATTCCTACGAGGAATTCTACGGGGAGTGGATGGCAAGCCCGGCGGCGAAAGACTACTGAGTTTCGGCATCGGTCGTTTCGGTTGTTCTGCGCGACGCTCGTGCGCTGGCGTTGAACCAGCTGCGCGGTTTGCGTATAATAGGGTCGAGCCGCAGGGAGCTGGTTACTCCCCACGGCTCTCGAATCGCTTCGGCGGTTTGGCTTTTTGTTTAGGGCTCCCTATCCTTTCGGACTGGGAGCTTCTCTATTATTGCCGCGACGAGCGCGATAAGCTGGAGATCAGCTCGACGGCCGCCGTAATCAAGGCCAAATCGGTCATGGCGTCCACCTCCTCCCGTTCTCCCTTCGTCGGGGGCATGGGTGGAAAGGGGCGCGGAGCCTCGCCGCCTGGTGATCCGTCCTTTAATGATAGCGGCTCGGCCTAGCGCGCAGATGACGTGCGTCCAGCGCGGAGCTCGCGCGTTTCTTTGCGGCTTTGCCGCAGACCTTGCGCGGATCGAGCGCGTTTCCAAAGCGGTTCTATTCGAATTACGCTCGATTTTTCGACCGACTCTTTCGCGGTTCTTCACGTTGCGTTTTCTCGGTTTAACCTTTATCAGGAATAAAAGGCCTCCGGTATCGCTTGCCCTGGTTTTGTGGCACAATAGGGCAGTTATCGTGCGGGGCGATCGAGCCTCGTTCCAGCGTATCTGAGATTACGAACTAGGGAGCGTCACATGGCGGCAGCGCAGAAGGCGAAAAAGAAGCAATCCGGGTCGGTGAACCGGCGCAACGTTTGGTTGCTGGTCGTTACCACGTTGCTGGTTGTCGGCTCGATCTTTATGTTCACGCCGCCCCAGGAAAAAATCAACCAGGGCCTGGACATTCAAGGCGGCCTGTCCGTGGTTCTTACCGCGAAGGGCGCCGACGGTGCTCAAGTAACCGCCGATGAAATGGAGAAGTCGCGCGCCATCATCGAAAGCCGCGTGAACGCTCTCGGCGCGTCCGAGTCGGTGGTGCAGGTGCAGGGAACCGACCAGATCCTCGTTCAGATTCCGGGCCTCACGAACACCGAGGATGCGCTCAACACCATCGGCAAGACCGGCAAATTGGAGTTCGCGCGCCTCGATTCCTTTACGGATGCCGATGCCAAATCGAAAATCGAAAGCGGGCAGTACGGCTCTGAAGGAACCGTGACCGACGCTCTGGGAAACTCCTTCCCCTCGGGTAAAACCGAGCACCTTGAGGTGGCCGAAGGGACGTACACGCCGCTCGTGACCGGTGCCGACATTACGAACGTTTCCGTCGGCAAGCCTTCGGATACGGCAACCGACTACGCGGTCAACATCACGCTCAACTCCCAGGGGGCCCAGGCGTTCGCCGCTGCGACGAAGGAACTTGCGGCAACGAAGGGCAAGATCGTCATTATCCTTGACGGCGAGGTGCAATCCGCCCCCGCCGTGCAAAGCGAGATTCCCGACGGCAACGTGCAGATCACGGGCGGCTACACCCTTGAGGAAGCCAAATCGATGCAGACCGTGCTCGAAAGCGGCTCCTTGCCGGTGAGCTTCGAGTACGCGCAAAGCCAGGTGGTCGGCCCGACGCTCGGGCAGGATGCGCTTCACTCCGGCGTGCTGGTTGCGCTGATCGGCCTGGCCGTGGTTATGCTGTACCTGCTGTTCTTCTATCGGGGCCTGGGCTTCATCACGGCGGGCGCCATGGTGGTGTTCGCGGTGCTGTACCTGGGCATTTTGGCGACGCTTTCCCATTTCGGCCTGTTCAGCTTGTCGCTTGCCGGCATTGCGGGCATCGTGCTGACCATCGGCATGGCCGCCGACTCGTCAATTCTTACCATGGAGCGCTTCCGCGAGGAGATTCGCATGGGTCGCAGCGTGCGCGCAGCGTCCATCACCGGCGTGAAGCACGCTATCGTCACGTCCATCGATGCCGACCTGGTTACGCTGGTGTCGGCTCTCTCGCTGTTCTTCCTGGCCAGCGCTTCGGTCAAGGGCTTCGGCTTGACGCTTGCCCTGGGCATCGCGTGCGACATCCTCATGATGCTGCTGTTCAAGGCACCGCTTATTCGCGTGCTTGCGCCGCGCGTTATCGCGAGGCACCCTGGTTTCTGGGGCATCAAGGACAGCCAGCGGGCGGCGAGCGATTACGCTGCGCTGGCGTCTGCGGAGGGGACGACCGTGGCCGAGGCCGAGATTGGCGAGGCCATCGATCCGGCTGCTTCCGAGAGGGCGGCGGAGCGCTCTGCTGGAGAAGCGGGCGAGGCCGCAGCTGCGAAGGCGCGCAAGCCGCGCGGCAAGTTCATCAAACATGACGTCAACTTCCTAGGCCACCGCAAGGTGTTCCTTACGGTGGCTGCCGTGCTGGTATGCGCGTCGCTTGCCGTGGTGGGCGTGAAGGGCCTCAACTTCGGTATCGAGTTCGTGGGCGGCACGTCGGTTTCGTTCCATAATACCGGACAGGTGTCCATCGACCAGATGCGCGGCGCCTTCAACGATGCGGGCGAACCTGACGCCGTTATCCAAACTACCAACGCTGATGGGGACGAAGGCTTCCTGGTGCGCACTACCACCACGAGCGCCGAAGAAGCCACGTCGCGCGCGAGTCAGGTTGCCGATAAGCTGGGGCTTTCCACCGACAGCTTCGAGGTGACCACCATCGGGCCGGACTGGGGCGCGAGCGTCATCCAGTCTTCGCTCATTGCGTTCCTCGTTTCCATCGTGCTCATCATCATCTACATCGCCATTCGCTTCGAGTACAAGATGGGCGTGACGGCCATCGTGGCCCTTCTGCATGACCTGGTGCTGGTCATGGGCATTTACGCGCTGGTCGGGCGCGAGGTCAACCCGAACACCATCGCCGCGCTTCTTACCATTTTGGGGTACTCGCTCTACGACACGGTGGTCGTGTTCCACCGCATCAACGACAACATGAAGTCCGACGACGTTAAGTGCACGTTCATGACGATGGCGAACCATTCCATCAACCAGGTGCTTGTGCGTACTGTCAACACGACGCTGACTTCGCTTATTCCGGTGCTGGCTATGCTCTTCTTCGGCGGAGAGACGTTGAAGGACTTCGCATTTGCCATGTCCATCGGGTTGATCTGCGGGTCGTATTCCTCGATTGCCGTGGCGGCCCCGCTGTACGCTATGTGGAAAACGCGCGAGCCGCGCTACGCCAAGCTGGTGAAGAAGTTCGGCCCCGAGGTCGGTCGATACGAGTTCGGCAACCCGAACGCCATGGCGGAGAGCGCCTCGCCCAAGAAGGCTGCGAAGGCTGCGGGCGCCGCTTCCGCTCCGGCCGCGAAGGCCGGTTCGAATCATGGCTCGAATGCTGGCAAGACGCAGCACAAGCCGCCCAAGGCGCAGCGCAAGAAGCGCCCCGACAAGAAGTAGCAACAACGGCCCCGGGTGTGAAGCGCACTCCCGTTCTTGGATCGGGAGTGCGCTTCTGCGCTCAAGGGCATTCCCTTGCGGTATGCCGGCTCCCGTCCGTCTGGCGCTTGTCTGTCGTTGCCGGTTCGAATGTGCGCGGTGCAAGGTGCTTGTGGTACTCTAGCGCCAATGAACATGCGAGGAGCAAGGAGTCCGCGATGCGTGAAGGAAGCGCCCCTAACTTTTGTCCGCCGGTGGAGGAGGGCATCGCCATTGTGCTCGAAGACGAGACTGGCGAGCAGACGGAGCTGGAGTTTCTGGGTCTGATTCTGCATGAAGGCAGAAGCTACGGGTTCTTTTTCCCGATCAGCGAAGACGAGCCGGCCGGCTCGTCGGGAGAGGTTGTTTTGCTGGAAGTGACGGAGCTCGACGAGGAAGGCCAGCCCGCAGCTTTCGAGCTTGTCGAGGACGAGGCGGTGGCCTCCGAGGTGTACGAGGACTTCAGGGCGGCAACGAAGGATTTGTACGATTTCGCAGATTAAGGTAAAAACGGCGCGGGGAGCAATCCCCGCGCCGTCGTTTAGCGTCCGAGCAGATCCCATCCTTGCGGTGGCTTGATGCGGTCGGATTGCGCGATGGCCGCAAGATACATCACTTCATGGTGGATGGCTTTTTCTAGACGGCAGACTTCCTCTTCCGTGTTTGCAAGCTCGAAGATCTTCGAAGCGCTGCCCTTGATGGCTTCCATGAGCGCATCGTAGTCGTTTACATCCATTGTTCTCAACCTCTTGCTCTAGCGGGGGAGCGGGGCTTTTTATACTCTGACCTCGCAACACTCCATTCCATTGACGGGTCGTGAACTACAGTGTACGACTTTCGTTTCATCCAGCGCTAGCCTTCCTTCGGCGTACGGAATACTTCACCAAAAACGCAAGGAGAGATGCATCTCCGGCATATTCGCGCAGCAAGCGCGAAAGCGGCGCGGTATGGCGGGTGGGCTTCCGGTCGCCGCCGCGCGTGTTGCGCCGCTTTCGTTTGCGCTGCCGAGCTTAGAACTCGACGGGATTCCAGCTGCCGTCGATATCGCACACCCATGCTTCGGGGTTCGTCACGGTGAAGAACGTGAGCGTCTCGTCTTCGGGTCCGTCGTAGCTTTCGCCGAGCCCGGTCATGTGCTCGAATCCGGCACGCCGCACCTCATTGTTTGCGCGGTCTTCCAGATCGGCTTGTCCGCGCATGATGACCCAGCCGCTTCCCGGTTTCCAGGCGCTCAGTTCGAACTTCGGATTGGCTTTCAGCTCTCGGTATACGTCTTTGGTGGTTGCCGTGCAAAACCAGATGCGGTCGTCCTGGATGGCGGCGAAGCTGAAGGGCCGCACGTGCGGCTGGTCGCCGTCGCATGTGGCAAGATACCAGGCGGGCACGCTCGTTAGGTAGTCGACGATGGTTTCGTTTCCGTTCATGGGATGTTCCTCTCTTCAGTGGGAGACGTTTCTAGTTCGGCTAGCTCGGTATGATATTGGTTGCAACGACGCACGCCAGCATGAGCAGGATTACCCCCGTGCCTCGTGCGTCAAGCTGCGAGTATGCAAGCGGATGCAGCCGCGTCCGCCCGGTCCCCCCGTGGTAGCAGCGTGCATCCATGCCCGAGGAAAGCGTTTCCGCATGGCGAAATGCGCTGGTGAACAAGGGAACCATAAGGGACGCCAGCATGCGAACCTTCCCTTTGGAAAACGTTGCCCCGCGGCTGATCTGCGCGCGGTAGACGGTTTGCAGTTCGAAAGTGAACTGCGGCAGGAATCGAAGCGCAATGCCCATCATCATGGAAAGCTCGTGGGCCGGTACTCCGATGCGCGCAAAGGGGCGAAGCAGGTATTCGAACGCGTCGGTGATGTCGAGCGTGGTCGTGGTTAGCGTAAGAAGGCTCATGCCCAGTAGCAGCAAGAGGAGCCGGCACGCGATGAACGCAGCCTGCCAGATGCCGGCTTCGCTGATGCGGAAGATCCACCACTCGAACAGCACCTGCCCGCCCTGCACGAAGAACACGTTCAGCAGTGCGGTGATGACCACGATGAACGCTAGCGGCGCGATGGATTTGAACGCCGATCGAAGCGGAATGCCCGCCAGCGCGAAGAACCCGAACACGAATGCGGCGCATACGGCAAGTCCCCAGAAGTTCCCTACGTTCGCAACGAATACCACCGCCATGAGCGCAAGCGACAGCAGCAGCTTGGCGCGCGGGTCCATGCGGTGAACAGGGCTTGTCCCCGGCCAGTAGCGTCCGATGACCGCGATGTCAGGCATGACGGGCCTCCGCCTTGTACAGCGCCGCCAGATCGTCGGCAAGCGATTCCACGTCGTACAGCTGGCGGGGCAGGTCAAGGCCCAGCGAGTGCAGTTCGGCTGCAAGCTTGTGCGGGGCCGGGGCGTCCAGTCCGATGGCGCGCAGCTCGTCGCCTTGCGCGAATACCTCGGCTGGCGTGCCCAGGGCAAACTGCCTTCCCTCGTTCAGTACGAGAATTCGATCGGAGAAACGGGCTAGGTCGTCCATGTTGTGCGATACCATCACAACGGTGAGCCCTCCGGCGTGCAGCTCGCTTATGAGGGCGAGAAACTCCTCGCGCGCTACGGGGTCGAGTCCTGCGACCGGCTCGTCGAGCACCAGCACTTGCGGCTCCATGGCCAGAACCCCGGCGAACGCCACGCGTCGTTGCTGTCCTCCGGAAAGCTCGAAGGGACTTTTATCTCCCACGACGTCCGGGTCCAAACGCACGCTCTCCAGAGCGGTGCGCACGCGCGTCTGCACCTCTTCGTCGGGCACGCCCAGGTTCCGCGGTCCGAACGCTACGTCTTCGTTGACGGTGGCTGCGAACAGCTGATGCTCGGGATACTGGAACACCAGGCCTACCTTGCCGCGGCACGCCTGCGCCTCTCGCTTGTCGGCCAAGTTTTTCCCATCAAGGAGCACGCGTCCGCGCGTGGGGCTGACCAGCCCGTTCATATGTTGGATGAGCGTGCTCTTTCCGCTTCCGGTGTGGCCGGCCACGCCAAGGAACTCTCCGTTTTCCAGAGAGAAATTGATGTCGTGAAGCGCCCATACGGCATTGGGATCTGTTCCCCAGGCGGCTTTGCCGTGGGTTTCAAGCGAGGGCGCCTCTTCTATCACGCCGGCTTCCCGGCGCTTCTTCAGGCGACGCTTGCGCTTTTCTTGACGGTCGGGGTCGGAATACGAGTAGCTTACGCCTTCGAAAGCAATGCGCATAGCTCCTCCTTCAAGGCTTCGGTTTCAACATGCATGCCTACGGGAACGCCGCGTTGCTTGAGCGCAAGCGAAAGCGCGGCCGCAAACGGTACGTCGAGGTTCAGGCTTTCCAGCAGATCTGCTCGCACGAGCACTTCTTGAGGGGTTCCGTCGCAGGCGACACGGCCGTTCTCCAATACGATGACGCGATCCGCCTGAGCCGCTTCCTCCATGAAATGCGTGATCATGACGATGGTCATGCCGCGGTCATGGAGTTCGTGGCACACGCGCATAAGGCCCTTGCGCCCGCGCGGATCTAACATGGCCGTCGCCTCGTCGAGCACGAGGATATCCGGCTCCATGGCCAAGACGCCTGCGATGGCTACGCGCTGCTTCTGTCCGCCCGACAGTGCTGCGGTTTCGCGCTTGTCGTAGCCCTGCAGGCCTGCATCCGCCAGCGCGTCCGCTACGCGCTGGCGCAGCTCTTCGGTGGGCACGCCCAGGTTTTCCGGCCCGAATGCCACGTCGTTTTCGATGAGGCTGGCAACCAGCTGATCGTCGGGGTTCTGGAACACCATGCCTGCGTTGCTTCGGATGAAATACGTTGCGTGCTCGTCGCGCGTGTCGCGGCCGAGCACGGTGACGCAGCCCTCGTCGGGAGTTAGAAGCGCGTTCACGTGCTTGGCGAGCGTCGATTTGCCCGACCCGTTTCCGCCGAGAACGCACACGAACTCGCCTTGTTGAATGCGCGCGTCCACGCCGTCGAGCACGAACGCCTCTCCGTCGTACGTGAATCCCACCTTGGAGAACTCGATCATAAGCAGCGGTCCTTCTTTCCTTTTGTTGCGAGTGCGGTTGCGGGGAGGCGCTCTTTTCCGTGCTTCGGCTTGAGCTCGTAGGCGGTCGGAACTTGCGGCCGCCTACGGCTGGTCTGCTGAAAAGATCAGGAGACAGAGGGATTTAGCGCCCCTTCACCTGCTTTTTCTTCGGAGTGATCAGGTTGGAGATGCTTTTGTACACGATGAGGGTCAAAACGGCGTTGAGCGCGCCTTTCACCAAGTTGAACGGGGTAAGGATGGGGATGATCATGGCGACGACCGCATCAAGCGGAACGCCGAGCCACGCCGGCGTGATGATCAGGTTGCCGACGATGGCCATGAGCGTTGCCGCAATGACGGAGAGGACCAGGCCCAGCACGCCGCCCTTGAACGAACGCGTCTTGCGGTAGACCAAGGCGGCCGGCAGGATGAAGCCCGTGACCACGAGGATGTTCATGAGCGCGCCGGAGAAGTCGGCGAACAGGATGCCGTGGATCACGGCTCCCACGATGCCGACCGCCAGTCCCGCCGCGGGTCCGAACGCGAATCCGCATACCATGGCCGGCATGGCGGAGGCGTCGTACTTCAACCAGGTCACGCCGGGCAGCAGCGGGAATTCGACGAACGAAAGCAGCACGCCGATGGCGCACAGCAAGGCCATCGTGACCAGCTGGCGGGTTTCCCACTTGTTCGTGTTGGTGAATGCGGGCGCGTGAGCGTCCTTGTTGTTGGCTGCCATGGCAACCCCTTTCTTTCCAGGCCGCTTGCGTGCGGGTCAGGTTTTCCGGCCTAAAAAGAAAACAAGCCCGTATGAATTCCTTCCATACAGGCTTCTTGGGGTCCGCAGATGCAAAGCGCCTATGCGCTTTGTCGCGGATCTCTGCCTCTTCCATCCGGACTATACCGTTGGTCCCGGGATCTCACCGGAATCAGCCTGCGAAGCATGGCGCCTCGCGGGGTCGCGGACTCTCGGCTTGTTGCAACACGGGTTGCGGGCCGAATTACCGCCAGTGAGGAATTGCACCTCGCCCTGAAACAGAATCCATGGCGCACATTGTAACCACCCTCTTGATTCGTGGCAAGCGTTTCTTCGGGAATGCGGACAAGAGCGCGTTTTTGTGGCATTGGGCATTGTGATGTCGGGTGCTGGATGTTGGGTGTCGGGCGCTGGACGCTGGACGGGATCGAAAGCGGTTCCGTGAATGCATTGTCGCCCGAAACGTACGGTTTTCGCCGAAAAACCGTACGTTTCGGGCGACAATGCGCAGCGGAACGGGTTGGCCTGCTGCCGGGCCGTCTTTTTGCCTGCTGACGACATGCTCCCGTATAATGCTCGCATGCGAAGGCGCGGAGCGCGCCGTGGACAACAAGGGGGAGCGCATGGGGCAGAGCAGGATCGTGAACGAACCGAGGGTAAAGAACCCGCTGGTGAAGGCTATTCGGGAGCTGCTCGAGCACCGGGCGCTCTGGCTGTATCTGCTCACGGACGAGGCCGCGAAGGCGGGAGCCGATCCGGCGGCGTTCGCTCCGGCCGCCGTGAAGCGTTGCGGCTTGTTCCAGGGCGCGGAACTGGTGGCCAAGGGCGGCGGCACGCACAGCCTGAAAAGCCTCAAGAAGGGATTGTTCGGCAAGCCGGCTCAAATGGTGTTCGAAATGGACGTCAAAGACGTGCAGGACGATCGCTTCGAACTGGAGTTCCATTATTGTCCGCTGGTGAAGGCATGGCAAAAGCAGGGATGCACCGACGAGGAGATATCCAATCTGTGCGATTGGGCCATGTGCGGCGACCGCGGCATCGGGGAGGCGTACGGCTGCGAGCTGGATCTGCCGAAGACCATCGCGCGAGGCGACGACGTGTGCCATCTGATCTATCATCGGTAGGGGCTTGTTGGCAGCGATTGAGACGATCCAGCAAGCTGCCTGTCTCATGGGCCTAGCGTGCGGAGCGCCGCGTTGATGCCGTGGTGCTCCGCACGCTAGGCTGTAATTTGTGGATACCCGGCGGGAATTCTTCGCGAGGGGGTCCCGTCGGGGTACAATACCCGAATTATGTTTGACATTCTCAACACCATCGACAGCTTCGTATGGGGACCGGTCATGATCGCGCTCCTTTTGGGATCGCATCTGTTCTTCACGGTCAAAACCGGTTTCATTCAGCGCAAGCTGCCTCAGGCCATCAAGCTCTCGCTTACGTCCGATCCCGAGGGCAAGGGCGACATCAGCCATTTCGGCGCGCTGGCCACGGCGCTGGCGGCCACCATCGGCACCGGATCCATCGTGGGCGTGGCCACGGCCATCCTGGCAGGAGGGCCGGGCGCCGTGTTCTGGATGTGGATCACGGGCGTGTTCGGCATCGCCACCAAGTACGCCGAGGTGTACGCGGCGGTGAAGTACCGCGTGAAGGATCATAACGGGGCCATGCTCGGCGGCGCCATGTACATTTGGGAGCGCGCGTTCCGTCGCAATGACAAGGGCGAGCTTGATCCCGGTCCCGGCGGCCGTCCGCCGTGGTGGGCGAAGCTGGGCGCGATCGCGTTCGCGGCGTTCGCGGCCATCGCGGCCATCGGCACCGGCTCGGCCGTGCAGGCATCGGCCATGACCGGCATCATCACATCGAACGCGCCGGTTCCCGCATGGATGGTCGGCGTTGCCATCGTCATCTTGGTTTCGGTGGTCATCTTCGGAGGCGTGGAATCCATCTCCAGGGTATGCGAGAAACTGGTTCCGTTCATGGCCGTGGCGTATGCGGGCGGCTGCATCGTCATCTTGGTTTTGAACGGCCCTCTTCTGGGCGAGGCCCTGGGCCTCATCTTGGAATGCGCCTTCACGCCGAAGGCTGCGTTCGGCGGCGCGGTGGGCAGCGGCATCATGGTCGCCTTGCAGTTCGGCTGCGCGCGCGGCCTGTTCTCCAACGAGTCCGGCCTGGGCTCCGCGCCCATCGTCGCGGCGGCGGCCTCCACGCGCAACCCCGCGCAACAGGCGCTTGTGGCCATGACCGGCACGTTCTGGTCCACGGTCGTCATCTGCGCGCTCACCGGCATCGTTTTGGTGTCTACCATGCTGGCTCATCCGGAGATCGCTTCGGACATCTTGACGAACCCCACGTTGTACTCGGGCGCCCAGCTGGCAAGCGAGGCGTTCTCGAAGATCCCCTACATCGGCACGCCTATTCTGGTGCTGGGCATGGTTGCTTTCAGCTATACCACCATACTGGGCTGGTCGTACTACGGCAGCCGCTGCATCACGTACCTGTTCGGGCGCTATGCCATCCGTCCGTACCAGGTGGTGTACGTGGCCGTGGCGTTTTTGGGCGCGATCGGCGTGGGCGATATGGTGTGGCTGGTCAGCGACATCGGCAATGCGCTCATGGCGATTCCCAACATCGTGGTGGTTCTCATGCTGTCCGGCATGGTGGCGCGCGAAACGCGCCATTACATCTACGACGGGAACCTGGACGAAGCCGACGACGCGCCCATCCCGCAGCTGGAGGGGAAGTAGCGGCTTTCGCGCAGGGGCTTGCCGACCGTCGTCCGTGCGCGTTCGCGCCGTGGGCTGCATTCGATCTGCGGGCCGCCCGCGCCCGTGCCTTCGTTTCCGCTCGTCCCCCTTGCTCCCGATGCCGTTCGCTGGCAATTTCGCATTTGTTAACAAGCCGTAACGCGCCGCCTCGCTATAATCCGAGTACTTTAGCGCGCGAAAGTGCCCATACCGAAACGGCTTGCTATCGTTCTTGCTGCTCACCTGGCTGATCGACGGATGCGCAGATCATGGAATCTGCTTCGGTATAGACTCTTCGCCCGCTTTGCATCCGGGAGTACAGAGAGGGGTTGGGGTATGGATATCATTCAGCTGATCGGCGATATCGACGCGTTCGTGTGGGGTCCTCCCATGATCGTGCTGTTGTTGGGGTCTCACTTGTTCCTGACGTTTCGCACAGGGTTCATTCAGCGCAAGCTGCCGACGGCTATCAAGCTTTCGGTGACGAAGGATCCGGATGCGCCGGGGGATATCAGCCAGTTCGGCGCATTGACCACGGCTCTTTCGGCCACTATCGGCACGGGCAATATCGTGGGCGTGGGCACTGCCATTCTGGCGGGCGGTCCGGGCGCTGTTCTGTGGATGTGGCTCACGGGCGTGTTCGGCATGGCGACCAAGTATTCTGAAACCTACGCCGCCGTGAAGTACCGCGTGAAGGACCATAACGGCAACATGCTGGGCGGCGCAATGTACGCCTGGCGGCGTGCGTTCGAGAAAGACGGCAAGACGCCCTGGTACGGCATGCTGGGAGCGGGCGCGTTCGCCCTGTTCGCGGCCATTGCCTCGTTCGGTATCGGGTCCGCGGTGCAGTCCAGCGCCATGACCGGCATCATCACCTCGAACGCTCCGGGCGTGCCCGCATGGGGCATCGGCCTGGCCATCGTCATCATGGTGTCGCTCGTCATCTTCGGCGGCATCAAGATCATCTCCAAGGTGTGCGAGAAGCTGGTTCCGTTCATGGCTATCGCGTACGCATGGGGCTGCATCGTGATCATCGGCATGAACTGGGAATACGTATGGCCTGCCATCTGCTTGATCTTCGAATGCGCCTTCACCCCGAAGGCCGCGTTCGGCGGCGCGGTGGGCAGCGGCCTCATGATGGCTTTGCAGTTCGGCTGCGCGCGCGGCCTGTTCTCCAACGAGTCCGGCCTGGGCTCCGCGCCCATCGTGGCGTCGGCGGCCTCCACGCGCAACCCGGCGCGCCAGGCGCTCGTGTCCATGACCGGAACGTTCTGGGACACGGTCGTCATCTGCGCGCTGACGGGCATCGTGCTGGTTTCCACGATGATCGCGAATCCGGGCATCATGGAAAGCGGTCAGGTTTCCGCCGGCGCCGACTTGACGAGCGCGGCGTTCGCGTCGATCCCCTACATCGGCACGCCCATCCTGGTGATCGGCATGATCCTGTTCGCCTACACCACCATCTTGGGTTGGTCGTACTACGGCAACCGCTGCGTCACGTACCTGTTCGGCAAGCATGCCATCCGTCCGTACCAGGTGCTGTACGTGGCCGTGGCGTTCTTGGGTGCCATCGGCATCGGTGATTTGGTGTGGACCATCTCGGACATCACCAACGCGCTCATGGCCGTTCCCAACATCATCGTGGTGCTGCTGCTTTCGGGCTTGATCGCCCGCGAGACCAAGCATTACGTGTGGGAGAAGAACCTCGATGAAACGGACGAGACGCCCATTCCGGTGCTCGAAAGCAAGTAGACCCTCCATCGCCTGCTTCGGCAACGTAGCGAGCAGCCCCGGAGCGCGTATGCGGCTCCGGGGCTGCTTTTTTTTTTCGGGATCGCGGATCCGTCCCATGCGGGAAGCGCGGCGGCTAGCCTTCTTCGCCTTCGTCTTTCTTGAGTTTCGCCGCCGCGCCGCCGAGCGCGCCGAGCGCTGCGATGGCCGCTGCTCCTGCGACGGCGCCCCAGGATGCGTCGCCGGTTCTGACGGTTTTCATCGGGTTGCCGATCGCCGTGCTTCCGCCACTGCCGCTGCCGCCCGGTCCTCCCGGAGCGCTCCCGCTTTCGCCCGATCCGCCGCTGCCGCCCTGGCCGTTCCCGCCGCTGCCGGATCCTCCTCCCGGCTCGGGATCGCCGCCCGGGTTTTCGGGGGCGAACGCCGCGGTCAGGGTCGTCGTCGCCGATGCGTAGCCGGCTGCGTAGGATAGCGTGTACGTTCCTGCCGCAGCGGGCGTGAACCGCCAAACGGGCGGCGATCCCTCGGCGCCCTCCAAGGCGACGGGATTGCCGTCGGGGCCGGTCACGAAGGGCGTCGCTTGCAGCATCGATCCGTTGACGTCCTCGAACGATACGGAGGGTATGGCGTACGCTTTTCCTACCGTGGCCTTTTCCAGGTTGGCAGGATCCGGCGCTTTCACGGGAGAGGAGGGAATGGCCGAGGCTGCGTACAGCGTTGCGGCATGGTTCTCGTCTGCGACTCCGGGGCTTAGGCGGGCGAACGCCACGCGTCCGACCATCGCATGCTCGGGCTTTCCCTGCGCGTTCGTGTCGGCGCCGAGGAACCAGCGCAGCGGCGCGCCGCCGCTTACGCTGGGCGGGGGGAGGATCCCCGGGTTGGCGAACTGCGAAGCAAGCGCACCGTTCACGTACAGCTTCATTTCCACCCCGTCGTAGGTTGCCACGGCGTGCGTCCAGGCAAGCGTGTCGACGTGCGCGCTGGTCGATTTCCAATCGCCGCCTTCAGGCGATGTGTAGTAATGCAGGCTTGGGCGTCCACTGTCGGGATCGGAGCTCTTCGATGGGTAGTACTCGAGGTTTTGCCCGTGGGACTGCCCCGATGAGAACAGCTCGAAGTAGCTGGAGGGCTCTTCGTCGAACCGGAACAGCACTTCCAGGGTGCATCCGGTGCCGATGCGCGCGTAGTCCTCGCTCGTGAACGCGTACGCCGCCGCCGCGGCGCCTCCGAATGCGGCGACCTGCTTGTTGAACAGGGGGTCGGAAACAAGTTCCAGCGCTCCGAATTCCTTGAGCGCATGGGGCGCGGCGGAAAGGTCGTCGGCCGAGCCTTGTGCGAAGTCCACGGACAAGAGCGGGTCTTCGAGGGGCGTCACCTCACGCTCCTTCGTCTTGAACTCGGCCTGGCCGATGGGCGTTTCCTTGCCGTGCACGTTGCGAGCGTACGCCTTGAGCGTGTAGGCGGTTCCCTCCGCCAGGGCCGCGCCGATGAGCGGGCGAACGAATTCGCTCGCGCGGTTTTGGCTTGCCTTGTAATAATCGGACATGAACCGCGCATCGTACAGGGGCTCGTCGGAATCGGCCGAGAAGACCTCTACGCGGTAGCATAGGATGATGTCGTCGTCCAAGCCGGTTGTGTCCGCATGCACCTTGCTTGCGGTGATGGCGAAGGACGCTCCTGACGCGGTCAGGGTGTCGTCGTTCGGCACCGTGACGGCGGCGTCGGCCTCTACCGTAGGGGGGAGGCTGCGCGCTTTCATGGCCAAGGACGTGTAGATTTTGGTGCTCTGGTCGTTCGGGCTGAACGACCAGGGTTTTCCGATGCATGCGCCCTCGCGGAAGTCCATGCGGTAGATGGTCACGGCATGGGTTGTCGGGTCGATGTCCACCAGCTCGCACTGGTTGGCGTCGTCTCCATCGGCGGGATGCCCGTACAGGAGGCTTCCCCCGCTGTAATCGCCGTTGTTGTACCCTTCGTCCTGGCCGCCTTTCATCCAGAAGTTGTTGGCGAACGTGGCGGTTTGGACGAGGGTGCAGCCGTCGTCTTGGTAGATCGAGCGCGGGTCGGCCATGGGGATGTGCGTATGCCCCGAAAAGTGCACGATTTGGGGATACGCCGCTGCGATTTCATGGTAAAAGGCCATGTCGTTGCCCGTTCGGTCGGACTTGTCGGTGCCGAACTGGCCGTTCCAGCTGCCGCCCGTGCTGTACCAGACCGTGTTGCCGAAGGGATGGTGGGTCAACATGAAGATGGGCTTGTTCGCGTCTTCCGCCTGCGCGGCGGCCAAGCGTTCGCGAATCCAGTCCTGCCGGTCGCCGTACCAGCTGTTGTCGTAGCCGCCCGGATGGGACGAGAGCGCCAGCACGTGGTAGCCGTCGCTTCCGCCCACGATGAAATCGCAGTCGGTTTGGCCTTCGTTCGCGCCTCCCGGAATCTGGAACGACCCTGCTACGGCCAGCTTCGACGACAGGAAATCCTTGAATGCGGCCTGGGCGTTCTCCTTGTCCCCCTGCCAGCTGTAGTACTCGTGGTTGCCCATGACGATTCCGACGGGTTTGCGCGCGTTCGCATTGAGAAGCGAGGCCAGCTCATCGTACTGCTCGGGAGTGCCGGTATCCGCCGAATCTCCCACGAAGAAGTGCGCCGCCACGTCGGGAGCGGCGGCGTAGATCCCGGAAAACGCAGCGGGAATCTTCTGCGTGTAGGAATTGCGCGCTCCGGCTCCCACGTGCGTGTCGCTGTGCACGGTGAAGCGTATATGCCCGCTTTCCAGCGCCGGCCAATTCTGGCCGGGGGCCGGGCTGAACGCTGCGTCGGCGCGCTGGTCGGGGAACACGAGCATGCCGCCTGCAAAGGACGCTCCGGCTATGGCTGCCAGCTTGAGGAACGATCGACGCGACACGCCGATCGTGCTCGTTTCGAAAAAGGACGATGCATGGTTCATGGAAGACCTTTCTGCTCGAGTGTTCGGCTGTTGCCCGCTTGGCTTGAGCGCGGCGCGGGTGCGAGAAGCTTGCATTGCGAGGTGCTGACGAGGGGAAGTATAGGAATGCCGCGAAAAGGGCGGGTACAGTGCGGGTAAGGTTTGCGTACGCGCGCGGTAAGGCTTGCGTAAGCGGCGAAGCGCTCAGATGGCAAAGCCGCGAAGCGCTTGAATTGCCAGGCGGCGTTCGGTGGTCGGGCGGTGCCGCTGGTTCGCCGTCGGGATGCTCTCGGCGCGTCGCAACGCACCCTGACTGCGCGATTTTTGCAGCAATGTTGCGCACCGCCCCTCATCTTCAAAAGCCCCGTCCTTGTGAGCTGGGACAATGGAATACGGTTCTTGGAGGGAAGGCGATGAAGGGGGCTTGCGCCTCGAAAAACGCAACATTGGGGGAAGAATCGAGCAGGAAGCGCAGCATCGCTCCCAACGCAGGCGGGCGCATGCTGATGGAGATTCGGCGGCGGACGTCTTTTTCGACCGTCGCCGCCGCGCCGCCGAGCGCGCGGAGGGCTGCGATGGCCGCTGCCCTCGCGATATCGGCGCGTCGCTTGCCTGCTGCGGGGATCCTGCGATGAGCGGCCGCGCTTCGGCAGGGCTCGCCTTGCCTTGCGGTATCATGGCCGGTATGAAGAAACTTGCCATCATAGGAGGCGGCGCGGCGGGGCTCGCGGCCGCCGTTGAAGCCGTCCGCGCTTTGCGCGTTCGGGGCGTTGCCCCTGGATCCGTGGAAACGACGGTGTACGAAGCCAGCGACCGCGTCGGCCGATCCATCTTGGCGACCGGCAATGGCCGCTGCAATTTCTCGAACGCTCGCATCGATGTTGCCGCATACCGCAATTCGGCCTTCGTCTCGCAGGCATTGGCCGCGCTTGAAGGCGAGCCGGATTCGTGCGAGGATCCTGTTCATGCGCTGTTCGCCGACTTGGGCCTGCTTTGGCGCGAAGAGAGCGAGGGGCGCCTGTATCCTTTGGCGAACAAGGCGACCAGCGTGCTTGACGTGCTGCGCTCGGCTGCGCAGGATGCGGGCGTGCGCCTGGCGTGCGACTGCGTTGCCGGGCGCGTCGATGCGCCGCAGCGCGCGGGCGACCGATTCCATATTCGGTTCGCAGACGGCGCGGTGCGACACGCCGATGCCGTGGTCGTGGCCGTTGGCGGCAGGGCGATCGAGGAGATCGCGCTGCCGAAAGGGCTGCCGTGCGCGAGCGGCCGCCCCGTGCTGGGCCCGCTGCGCACGGATACCGCTTTGGTGAAGCCGCTCAACAACGTCCGCGTTCGCTGCTGCGTTTCTCTGGCGGGCGCGGACGGCGTCGAGAAAGCCCGCGAGTCCGGCGAGGTGCTGTTCCGCGATTACGGGGTGTCGGGCATCGCCGTGTTCAACCTGTCGCGTTTCGCCGCTCCGGACGACGAGCTGCGCATCGACCTGCTTCCCCAGATTGCGCCCGAAAGGGTGGAGGGCCTTCTGCTGGATCGTGCCGCGCGCTTGCGCTCGGCCGGCCGTCCATGCTCGGCCGACGCGATCGTTCGCGGCATGCTGCTGCCTGCGGTGGCGCATGCCGCGTTGAGGGAGGCGGGACTGCGCCGCGAGGGCCCGTTCGCCAACGCGGACGCGCCAAGGCTGGCGCGTGCTCTCAAGGAGCTTCCCGTGGTCGTGCGCGGCGTTGGCGATGCCCGCCAGTGCCAGGTGACGCGCGGAGGGCTTGCCGTCGAGGCGTTCGGCCCGCGCACGATGGAGGCATGCCGCGTGCCGGGGCTCTTCGCGGCGGGGGAGGCGCTGGACGTGGACGCGCCCTGCGGCGGGTACAACTTGCATTGGGCGTGGGCGAGCGGCATGCTGGCAGCCCGCGCGGCAGCGGGCATGCTGGCGGCTGACGATGGTCGAACGAAGGGAGCGAGCCGTGCTTGAGGTGTCGAACGTGAGGCTTCCGCTTGACGCGGGCGTCGCCGGGCCGAAGGGCGACGCGCTCGTCCGCTCCGCCGCTGCGGCTGCGCTGGGCGTGCAGGAGGCGGACGTGGAGTCGGTTCTCGTCCTCAAGCGCAGCGTGGATGCGCGCAAAAAACGGGACGTGCATTTCGTGGCGACGCTCGGCGTGGCTCTTTCCGCTTCCTCCGCGGAGCAGCATGCGCTTGCGCAAGCCTGTTCGCGGGCGGGTGCGGGGGTTTCCCCGGGCACTCACGTGAAGCGCCACGAGCCTTATGCGCCGCTTGTCGTTCCAAAGCTCGCCTCGGCGCTCGAGGCGAGCGGCGAGCCGCGTCCCGTGGTGGTGGGTGCGGGCCCGGCGGGCCTGTTCTGCGCGCTGTACCTGGCGCGAGCGGGTTTGCGGCCCCTTCTGTTGGAGCGCGGAGGAGACGTGGACGAGCGGCTTTCGGCGATCGCGGCGTTCGATGCGGGGGCGGATTTGGACCCGCAGACGAACATCCAGTTCGGAGAGGGCGGGGCCGGCACGTTTTCCGACGGGAAGCTGACCACGAACATCAAGAACCCCTTGGCGCGCCATGTGCTTCGCTGGTTTGCGGATGCCGGAGCGCCCGAGGAGATCCTGTGGCAGGCCAAGCCTCATATCGGCACCGACCTGCTGGTTGACGTGGTGCGCGAACTGCGCCGCCAGATCGTTGCATCGGGCGGTGAAGTTCGATTCCATGCGCAGTTGACGGGCTTGCATTTCCGCGACGGGATCCTTGCCGCGGCGGACGTGCTCGATTCGGGAAAGAGCGCGCGCGTGCCCGCGCGGCGCGTGGTGCTGGCGTGCGGGCATTCGGCGCGCGATACGTTCGAGGTCGTGCACGCCGCGGGCGTGAAAATGGAGCAGAAGCCCTTCTCGGTGGGCGTGCGCATCGAGCATCTTCAAACGGCGGTCGATCGCGCTCAGTACGGCGATGCCGCGACTCATCCGGCACTCGGTCCGGCGGACTACAAGCTGGCCGTTCACCTGCCCGACGGCCGGAGCGTCTACACGTTCTGCATGTGCCCGGGCGGCCAAGTGGTGTGCGCGGCAAGCGAGCCGGGCGGCGTGGTGGTGAACGGCATGAGCCGGTTCGCGCGCGACGGAAGGAATGCGAACAGCGCGTTGCTCGTGGGCGTGGGCCCGCAGGACTTCGAGGGGGATCATCCTCTTGCGGGCGTGAAGCTGCAACGGGATATGGAGCGCGCGGCGTATCGAGCGGCGCGCGCGGCGGGCGGCGATCGGTATCGGGCGCCCGCCCAAACCGTGGGGGATTTTCTCGCGGGCCGCTCGACGGGCCCCGGTTCGTCGGTGCGCCCCACGTACGCGCGCGGCGTGGCGTGGTGCGATCTGCGGGAGTGCTTGCCGGAGTTCGTGGCAGATGCGATCGCGTCTGCGCTGCCGTTGCTCGATAGGCGACTCGCCGGGTTCGCGGACCGGGACGCCGTTATGACCGGCGTGGAAACGCGCAGCTCGAGTCCGGTTCGCATCGTGCGCGACGAAGGTTGCGAAGCGTTGTTGGCCGAATCCCCCATGGCCGGCGGGGCGGGCCTCTATCCGTGCGGAGAGGGCGCGGGCTATGCGGGCGGCATTATGAGCGCTGCCTGCGACGGTCTGCGGGTTGCCCGGTCCGTGGCTCAAGCGTTCGAGCGCTGACGCTTGCCCGGCAGCGAAGGGCGGCCTCTATTCTCCCAGCTCGGCTTTCCAATCGAAATCGACGGGAG
>NZ_QICD01000022.1 GCF_003726035.1 Paraeggerthella hongkongensis | reverse complement strand
CCGAGATCAAAGCAAAACCCCTGATCGTGAGATCAGGCAACAGACTCAAAACACTTCAAAACGTCCGGCTAACTGCACAAACGCCTATTTAAACAAGGGTGTTCGGCTGACTTCGCAATTCAACCTCGAACGCGGAAGGCGGAATGCAGAAACGAACGAGGACCCAACGACCGCAATACCCCGGCGCTATCCGCATTGTCGCCCGAAACGTACGGTTTTCGAGCCAAAACCGTACGTTTCGGGCGACAATGCATCTTCAACGCCGCAATCACCCCTGCACGGATGCCACTACGCGATATGGGCTTCGCCCGAAGTGACGGGGGTTTCCAGGCCGACGTCGTCGCACAGCACGAGCCGGCCGAAGGAATCAACCCGCGCGACCGCGCCTTCCGCGATAAGCGCCCCCACTCGATCAACCAGGCGCACCTGCTTGCCCGAAAGAAGCGCGTGCTCGTTGTACTCGTCGGCAAGCGGCTCGAACCCATCGCGCGTCCACCGTTGGTAGAGCAGGGAAAACTCGGTTGCAATTGCATCGAACACGCTGTCGAGCGCGCGGGCGGGATCCTTGTGCGCCAGCGCTGGCACCATGTCGGCAACGTACGCGGGTACGTTCCTGCCTCCCACCTGGGCACGCTCGACCGGCGGAATGACGTTCACGCCCGTCCCCACGCACACTCCGCCCGCATGCGCTTCCAGCGAAATGCCGCACAGCTTCTTGAACATCGAACGATCCATCGCAATCGGCGGCGCAGAGGGTACCGAGCTTTCACGGGAAGCCACTGACGTCAGCACCACGTCGTTTGGCCATTTGATCGCAACAACCTGGGCGGCAGCAGGCGAAAGCTCGACCAGCGCCCGACGAACGGCCATCGACACGACCAAGCTCAGCGTTGGCAGCGTACGCACGGGAACCTCCGGACGAAGCAGCCACGAGCAGTACAACCCGCCCTCAGGGCTAACCCACGCACGGCCCTGCCGACCGTAGCCGCCCGTCTGCACGCGCGCGCGCACCACCAGGCCTTCGTCCTCGCCCGCCTCAAGCGCCCGTTTCACCTCGTCGTTCGTCGAAGCAACCTGATCGAGATTGCGCACACGAAGCGTCAGCTGGCTCACAACCGCGCGGCCTTCCCCACCGTTACGCTTTCGTCCGTCACCACAACGTCGTTAGCCAGCACATGACCGGGATGCAGCTCCAGGAGCGGCTTCACGGTGAAATCGCGCTCGAGCAAACGGGGGTGAGGCAACGTCAGCACGTCCGAATCAACCACGTACAGCTGATAGTCCAGAATGTCGAGGTCGCACGTCCGCGGACCGTTCTCGATCTGGCGCACGCGACCCAGGCTGTTCTCGATCGCCTGCAAGTAGCCCAGCAGCTCCTTCGGGGCAATGCCGGTTCGCAGCAGCACCACGGCGTTCACGAATACGTCCTGGTCAAGGTAGTAGGCCGGCTCGCTCTCGTAAAAGCTCGATATGTCGATAATCTGCGTGTCGGGCAGCGAGCACATCTCGGTGATGGCCTGATTGAGCATGGCGATCTTGCCTTCGCGCTCCTCGCCCGGGCTTGCCACCAAGGGCACGTTGCAGCCCAGCCCGATCAGCGCGTACGGACGCAGGTCCTTGAGCGCTTCCACGGTAGCCTTCACATTGTGCGCACGAACCACGCTGGCCCCCAGCTCGCAAGCCATGAGCGCCTCGGCAGCGGACACGGCGTCACGATCGGCGGGGTTTTCGATGCCGTACGTATACCCAAGGAAGCTCTTGCGCGACACCGCCACCATCACCGGGTAGCCCAAACGCGCCAGCTCCTGGAAATTGCGCACCAGCTCCAGCGTCTGCTGCGGTGTTTTCCCAAATCCGGGACCAGGATCAAGGCAGATACGGTCGCGCGCGATGCCCTTGGCCTCCAGCATGGCCGCCTGATCGCGCAGCCAATCATGCACCTCGACCACGACATCGCGGTACGTGGGGTCATCCTGCATAGTGGCAGGTTCGCCCTGCATGTGCATGACCACCAGCCCGCACGTGCTTTCGCGCACGGCCTCCACCATAGCCGGATCGATGAATCCCGACACGTCGTTAACGATGGCCGCGCCCGCTTCCAGGCACGCACGCGCCACGACCGCATGTCGCGTGTCGATGCTCACGCACACGCCCTCTGACGCAAGCGCGCGCACCACCGGCAGCACGCGGGCAATCTCTTCGGCCTCGGACACGGGCTGCGCGCCCGGTCGCGTAGACTCGCCGCCCACGTCGATAATGCAGGCCCCTTCGTCCATCATGCGTCGCGCATGAGCCAGCGCCTCCTCGGGCGCATCGTGCATGCCGCCGTCCGAAAAGGAATCGGGGGTAACATTGAGGATGCCCATCACGATGGGCATCCTGGTATCGAAAGAATAATCAGCGCAACGCCACATCATCGTGCGGTTCCGTCGCCTTTCTCGTCGTTGGACTGGGGCTGACCCGCAGAAGCGTCAGACGGCGCAGGAGCAGCGGGGACGTTCGAAGGCGCGGCGGGCGCCGCCGCATCCGGCTCAGCGGGCGCGCGGAACGGCGGGTTCGGATCCTGATCGCCCGGCTCGATCGGCTCTTCCTTCCAATTGGGATCGGCAAGCTTCTCGTCACGCTCGCGCGCGGCGCGCTCCTCCGCCTCCTTCTTGGCGATGATCTCGTCCTCGTGCTTCAGGTATTCGTCCCACGTGTTGTCCAGCAAGGCCAAGCACGCCTCGCCCTCCACGGTTTCGCGCTCCAGCAGCACGTTGGCCATCAGGTCCATCTGCTCGCGATGGCTCACCAGAATGTCGTAGGCCCGATCGTGCGCTTCCTTCATGATGCGCGCAACCTCGTCGTCGATGCGGCGCGCCGTTTCCTCGGAGTAATCCTGCGTGTTGCCGTAGTCGCGACCCAGGAACACCTCGTGATTGGGCTGGCCGAACACCTGCGTGCCCAGCTCGGTGCTCATACCGTACTGCGTCACAATGGCACGCGCCATCTTGGTAGCACGCTCAAGGTCGTTCGAAGCGCCCGTGGTAATGTCGTCGCAGAAGATCTCCTCCGCCACGCGACCGCCCATGAACACGGCCAGCTCGTCGCGCATCTCGCCCAGCGAGTTGAGCACCTTGTCCTCCTTGGGGATGGACAACGTGTAGCCCAGCGCGCGGCCGCGCGAAATGATCGATATCTTATGCACGGGATCGGCATGCGGCAGCAGGTGTCCCACCAGGGCGTGTCCGCTCTCGTGGTACGCGATGGTGTGCTTCGTGCGCTCGTCCAGCACGCGACCCTTGCGTTCGGGGCCTGCGATAACGCGCTCCATCGACTCGCTGACTTCCTGCTGGGTGATGATCTTCTTGCCACGGCGGGCGGTCAGCAGCGCAGACTCGTTCATAAGGTTGGAAAGATCCGCACCGGTAAAGCCGGGGGTGAGCTTCGCCACCTTTGCCAGGTCGACGTCGCTGCCCAAAGGCTTGTCCTTGGAGTGAACCTGCAGGATGCGCTCGCGACCCTTGACGTCGGGCGCGTCCACCACGATCTGGCGATCGAAGCGGCCGGGGCGCAGCAGGGCGGGATCGAGCACGTCGGCACGGTTGGTCGCCGCAATCAGCACCACGGAGTCGTTGGCCTCGAAGCCGTCCATCTCCACCAGCAACTGGTTGAGCGTTTGCTCGCGCTCGTCATGGCCGCCGCCCAAACCGGTGCCGCGCTGACGGCCCACGGCATCGATCTCGTCGATGAAGATAATGGAGGGGGAAGCTTCCTTCGCCTGCTGGAACAGGTCGCGCACACGGGACGCGCCCACGCCCACGAACATCTCGACGAAGTCCGAGCCGGAAATGCTGAAGAACGGAACCCCCGCTTCGCCAGCGACGGCACGGGCCAACAACGTCTTGCCGGTACCCGGAGGGCCCACCAGCAGACAGCCGCGCGGAATCTTCGCGCCCATGGACTGGTACTTAGCGGGATTCGCCAAGAAGTCCTTGATCTCCTGCATCTCCTCTACAGCCTCGTCCACACCGGCAACGTCGGAGAATTTGACGTCGGGGCGCTCTTCGATGCTCTTCTTGGTTTTGGCCTTGCCGAAGCTCATCTGGGAGTTGTTCGCCTTCTGCATGGAATTGAAGAAGAAGAACAGCAGGCCGCCGATCAGAATGATGGGAAGCAGCGTGGACAGAATGCCGGCCCATGGGCTGGGCAATTGCACCTCGTACGGCACATTCGGGTGAGCGGCCATCAGCTCGCCGATGGAGCCGCCTGCGTACGTGGACGTGAACTTATGCTCGCTGCCCAAGGTCACGGAACTCAAGTCGGACGTTCCCACGCCGCCCAAAGCCTTGCCCGTTTCAGGATTCTTGATGGTTGCCATCTTCGCGTTCAGCGCCTGGAAGGCCCCGTTGAACGCGTCGGCCGCAGTCGATCCCGCCGTGATAGCCGGGTAGTACGTGCCGGACACCGTGTAGTCGCCAGCGTTGTACACCACCTTCGTCATGCGATCCTGCTCGACGGCCTGAACGAACTCCGAGGTGATCAGGCGATCGGTAGGCATAGACCCCGACGTGGACATGTTCATGAACTGCTGCCCCACGAAAAAGGCAATAATCATGAATAAGATGACCGATATGACGGTCGTCCGAGGATTCGGCTGCTGAAACTGTGATTGTTTGTTTTGCTGTGCCATAAAGCCTTGCTTTCGGGTTAGTAGATCTCCGGCTTCAAAACGCCGATGTAGGGAAGGTTGCGGTAACGCTCCGCAAAATCAAGCCCATAGCCTACGATAAACTCATCGGGACATTCAAAGCCAATATACTTGCAATCAATCTTCGCCTGCGCCGGCGTCTGCTTGCGCAGCAACGTCGCAACCTCGATGGAGGCAGGACCGCGCGACGACAGGTTCTTCAACAGGTACTTCAAAGTAAGGCCGGAATCGAGGATGTCTTCGGCCACGATAACGTGCCGCCCCTCGATTTCGGAGGAGAGGTCCTTGAGGATGCGCACCACACCGGAACTTTTCGCGCCGTTGCCGTACGACGAAATGGCCATGTAGTCCATCTCGAGCGGCAGTTCAATCGCGCGAGCCAGATCCGCCATGAAAATCGCAGCACCGCGCAGAACCGACACGAGCACGATGCCCTCGTCGGCGACCTTCGCGTAATCGTTCGTGATCGCCGCTCCGATTTCGCCCACGCGCCGGGCTAGATCGTCTTCGGTGAACAGGATCTCCGCAATGTCTTGATGCACGGTTTCGGCCTCTTCGTCGCTTTCCATTCGCACCCTCGACCACCCATGCGCGAATGCGCATTACGTGAGCAAGGACGTCAACGCTTACCATGAGTTCGGTTAGTGTACCATTGCCCTCCAAGCAAAAGGAGACAATACGGTAACGCCGCCCCACATGCCACGATAATTACATTGTGCCGCAGGAACTGGGGCTTTATAAGCAACCGTCCGTCGTTGAAGCGCTAGGCGAGCGAAGTCTTCAAGTCCGGGAACTCTTCGAGCAAGCGCTTTACCGGCAAGCCGATAACCGTGTCGAGGTCACCCTGCACGTGCTTCACAAGATCGGCTCCGGCTCCTTGGACGGCATACGCGCCAGCCTTGTCGAACGATTCGCCTTTGCGCAGGTACTCGACGATCTGGTCGTCGCTCAGCTCGTGAAACGTCACGGCAGCGCTGTCCACGAACGTGCGAAAGCCCAGCGATACCTGGTCGGGCTCGGGCGCGGCGACCAGCCACACGGATACGGCGGTGATCACTTCGTGCGTGGTGCCGGCCAGCCGGCGCAACATGCGCTTCGCGTCGGAAAGGCTCGCGGGCTTCCCGAAAATCTCGCCCTCGCACACCACCATGGTGTCGGCGCCCAAGATGGCGGCCATACCCGTGTAATCACCCGACAGGACCTCTTGAACCACGGCTCCGGCTTTGCGCTCTGCCAGCTTTTTAGCCGCCTCGGGCGGGTCGGCAAGCAGATCGGGTTCCAACGTTTCGTCGACTTCGGACACGCGGACGGAGAATTCCACGCCTTCCCGTTCCAGCAGCTCGCGGCGTCGCGGCGACCCGCTGGCCAAAATGACGTCGACGGCGGATGCAGGCTGGGTAGAAGGCGCAACCGACTGATCCTCGGCGCTTGCGGACTCTTGAGATGAAGTGTTCTGTTCGTTTTCCATGACGGATATTGTACCACCTTGGCGAAGAGCACAAGAAAACGGCGCACTTCGCCAACAAGCCCGAATGGACGCAGGCGCGCGAAGCGCTAGACCCGCTTCCTTCGTGCACGAAATGCGGCCATGGGCTCTATGCGCACGCCTTGCTTGTTGGCGCTGACAGCCAAATCGCCCTGCACGTTGGCCACGTATCCGCCCCTCGGGCGCGCTTCGCCCCATGCAGCCAACACGGCGTCCACGGAAGCAGTCTCCACCCGCGCTTCGAGTCCCAACATGTGATGCAGGATGCGCACCGCCACGCGACGAAGCAACGGAACGGGCTGCTCGCCCAACTCGGGGGCTAAAACGCAACCGGCAGCGAAGTCAGGAGACCGACCGGGAACATGCTCGATCCAGGATGCATGCTGCTCAACCAGATCGTCTACGAGGCGCTCAAGCATGTCGTCTTCGTCGGCAATCAGGTTCATGGTTCGGCACAGCACTTCCATGAGCTGGGAGTTTCGTTCTTTCGCGCGCGGCACAATCTCGTGACGCACGTACGCGCGAAACCGGTCGGTGTGGGCATTCGTAGCATCCTCGCGCCACAGCGCGCCCGAACCGTCGCGCGCCACCGGCAAGCCGACCTGTGCACGATCGTCCAAATACGCCCGAAGATCATCGCGCGTCGCGTCCAGCAACGGACGAACCACCGGCCCGTTCCGATACCTCATCGCGCGAAAACCGCCCGGCCCCGTACCCACGATGGACCGCATATAGAAACTCTCCACGCGATCATCGGCCGTATGCGCAGTAAAAATGCGCCCGTCCGCAAGCGGCGCGGACGCATGCAGGCATAGGCTTTCGAGCGCTTCGTTCGCGGCAAGATAGCGCTCGCGTCGCGCAACGGCCTCCACGTTCTCGCCCGTGCGCCGGGCTTCGCGCGCTACATCAACCTCACACAAAAACAGCGGCACAGCCAGAAGCTCGGCAAGCTCTTCCACGAACCGGGCGTCGGCGTCGGCGTCTTCGCCCCTTAGCTTGTGGTTCACATGCAGCATGGCAAGCGGGCCCACCAGCCCTTCGTCGTGCAGGTCGCGAGCCAAATATGCCAGCGCCGTCGAATCCGATCCCCCTGACACCATAAGAAGCACCGGGACGTCCGGCTTCGCCAAGTCACGCTCGGAAACAGCGGCAGCAACGCGCTGACGCAGGGTATTCGATTCGCTCACGTTCGCTCCCCTTCTCGCATATCCCACCGATCGAGCCCGCTCGAAAGCGGCGAAGCCCCACCGGAGCCTTCAAGTCTCATGGGACGCCAAGCATCTTGGCGATATCATACTCCTCCCCGAAGGCTCAGAAGCTGGAAGGGAGGTTTCTGTTTTCGGGAGCCACGATAAGAGCAATCGTCTCGATATGATCGGTATGAGGGAACATGTCGACCGGCTGAACAACCTTGACCGTAAACCCTCGGTCACACAGAAACGCCAGGTCACGAACTTGAGTTGTAGGGTTGCAGGAAATGTAGACGATGCGCTTCGGGGCAAGCGCCACGGCAGCGTGCAGGAATTCCTCGCTCGCGCCCGCGCGCGGCGGGTCCATCAGCAGCACGTCGACGCTGCAGCCATCGGCAGCTTGCGCACGCATGAAGTCGCCAGCATCGCCCACCACGAACCGAGCGTTCTCCACGCCGTTGTGGCGCGCGTTCTCGCGTGCGTCCCGGACGGCCGACGCAACGCTGTCCACGCCCGTCACCTGCGCGGCGCCGTGCTTTGCCGCCACCAAACCAATGGTGCCCGTGCCGCAATACGCATCGATAGCGCTCTCGTTTCCGGAAAAGCCGGCCAATTCGATGGCTCGACGGTACAGCACTTCGGTCTGCACCGCATTCACCTGGTAAAACGACTGCGACGATATGCGGAAGCTCAGTCCACACAGCTTATCCAATATGAAGCCGGGGCCGTAGAGCGTTTGCTCGCGCTGCCCCAAGATGACATTCGTCTGACGCTCGTTGACGTTCTGCACGACCGTCGTAACGCCGGGGCAGCGCTTGACCAAGTCGCGACAGAAATTCCGCGACGCCGGGAACTCCCGCCCGTTCGTCACCAGCGTGACCAGCACCTCTTCGCTTGTATGCCCCACGCGCACAATGGCATGGCGCAAAAATCCCGTTCCCCTGTCTTCGTCGTAAGGCGTTATGCCATAGCGCGGCATGAGATCGCGAATGACTCGGATGATACGTTTGGCCTGCTGGTTTTCCAACAGGCAAGCATCGGTTGAGACGATGCGATGCGTACCTGCGGCATACATGCCGCACAAGATCTCGCGCCGGGGAGCCGCACCCTTACCGTTCTTGCCGCCCTTGCCCCGACCCCCCTTCGAGCTATCGGCTTTTCCTTTGCCGCCCGACGCGGGGAGCTTGCGACCGGGCGCGTATGGAGACGCCACCTTATTGCGGTAGTAATAGGGGTCTTCCATTCCTAAAATAGGAAGGAGCGCAGACGGATCAGCCACCTCCGCGAACAGCTTTGCAACCTGCGCATCCTTGGCAGCAAGCTGATCGGCATACGCCACGCTAATATGCTGGCACGCGCCGCACTGACGCTCAACAGGGCATTCGGGATGCGGCACGGCGTCTTCCAACGCGCTTGCGCATGCGCCCTTACTGCCAAACGAGGAATTTTGCATTGTCGTCACTCCAATGAACATCGCGGATATAGCGTTGCAAGCCCGCACCGTCGCGGCTCTCGAACAAGCGCACGATTTCGGCATGCTCGTCGTTTGCCTGCCGCAAAAGGCCGTCCAAATCGGATTCGGCAACGCGGGCGTACTCGTGCTTCATGAAGCAGCGGTTCAGCTGCCGGATAAGCTCCACCAAGCGAGCGTTTCCGCACTTCTCCATATAGCAGGCGTGAAAGTCACGCTGTAGATCGTCGTATTTTTTATACAGGCGCTTCTCGATGGCCAGCTCCATCGAACCGTGCAGAAACTGCAGTTGGGCAAGGTCTTCTTCGGTCACGTGGTCCACCGCAAGCAGGGCCGCCCGCCCGTCCAAAGGCCCGATGACCTCGACAATCTCCCGAGCACTGTCCTCGGTCACGCTTTTCACGTAAAACCCCTTGCGCGGAACGTTTTCAAGGTAGCCGTCGGAGGCAAGCTGAATGAGCGCTTCGCGCACCGGCGTACGACTCACGCCTAGCGCCTCGCATATCTGCTGTTCGCTGATCTTGTGGTCGTCGGCCAGCGCACCGCCGTCAATAAGATCAACGATGTAGTCGTACACATGGCCCTTCAGCGACCGGTACTCGTTTGTCATGTAATCCGCCTGTCACGCTGCTGCACTGTATACCAATATATCATACGCGCAACTCTGCCCCCTGCGAAGAACAGGGCAAACGAACCTCTCAACACTCCCGAAAACAGCCAGACGCAAACGCCGGGCCGTCGGCCTTTTTCACGCATGCCCGCTTCACGCATGTTCGCTTGCCTTCTCCAAGACTGACCTGGCTTTGCAGCATCAAGCCACCCGGATGCGTTGCCAAGGTGTCGTGTCCGGGCGGTAACTTTTTCCTTATACGCCTTGATTGTATACAATATCCAAGCTACAGTTTGCACCATAAGGAATACCGGCAGCACCGAACCGCGCGAAAGGATTCGCAATGACCAAGTTCACGAACGTCATCGTCCGCCGTCCCGCAAAATCCATGGTAGAGGGCATCACCTCCGCACCCGAACTGGGCAAGCCCGACTACGAGCTGGCCTGCAAGCAGCACGACGACTACATTGCAGCCCTGAAGGAATGCGGCGTCGAGGTAACCGTCCTGCCCGCCCTCGAGCAATTCCCCGACTCCTGCTTCGTCGAGGACCCGGCGGTCATCACGCGCAAGGGCGCCATCATCGCGAACCCCGGCGCCGCCAGCCGCAACGGCGAAAAGGACGAGATCGAACCTGCTATTCGCCAGTTCTTCGATGACGAGCACGTGAAGCGCATCGTTGCCCCGGGCACGCTGGACGGCGGCGACGTCATGATGGTGGGCGACCACTTCTATGTGGGACGCTCTGCTCGCACCAATGAAGAGGGCATCCGCCAATTCTTCGAGATCCTGGAAGGCTGGGGCCTCGAAGGCTCCGAGGTGCCGTTGGAATTCGTCCTGCACCTGAAAACGGGCGTGAACTACCTTGAGGACAGCAACATGCTGGTGTCCGGCGAATTCGTGACGAAGCCCGACTTCGCTCAGTACAACAAGATCCAGATTCCCGAAGACGAGGCCTACGCCGCCAACTGCATCTGGGTGAACGGCACGGTCATCGTGCCCGAGGGCTACCCGACCGTTTTGGCGGCCGTACAGGACGCGGGCTACCAGACGCTGACCGTCGACACATCCGAGTACCGCAAGCTGGACGGTGGCCTGAGCTGCCTGTCGCTGCGCTTCTAACCCAACGCTCGCTTGATACGCAGGCCCGGCATACTCATGCTGGGCCTGCGTGCAGATAAGCCCGGCAAAACCGAGGGACGATGCCGGCGTAAGCGGTAACGGCTCTATAACTGTTTTAAGAAGCATTCAGCGACGCACGGTATAGTAGTCTGCGAGACGCCGTACGCGAAAGGACTTCCCATGAACTTCATCATCCGCTGGCTGGTCACCGCCATCGCCGTCGGCGTGGCCGTATGGCTGGTTCCCGGTATCGAGATCATCGGCGGCAACGAGGCCTGGGTGGGAATCGCCATCTTCGGTTTGATGTTGGCGCTTGTCAACATCAGCATCAAGCCGCTCATGCAGGTGCTGAGCCTTCCCATCACCGTCATCACGCTGGGCATCTTTTACCTGATCGTAAACACGTTTTTGCTATACGTTGCCGCGTGGCTTGCAAACGGCATCTTCCAAGTTGGATTCGCCATCGCCACCTTCGGCAGCGCGTTCGTGGCGTCCATCGTGATCAGCATCGTGTCAGGAATCATGAATTCCGTGGTAGGAGCCGACGACTAGAGCGCCAAGCGCCCGCAAGCACCACATCTTTCGACGTTTCCCGACGATCCCGATCGCCTTGCGCGAAAGGGATCGTTTTTCTATCTCCAGAAAGCCTCCATGGACAACCGAGCATTTCGCTTTATGATGGACAGGAACTAGCCGCTTCGCATTGATCCGATGCCCGCGGGCGCCGCACGTCGTCGCGCGCGGGCATCGGATCCGCACATCACGTGAGGATCCGAACCATGGAGCACATCGAAGGCGTCTCTCGCGACGCCTCGGGACGCGCGTCTGCGTCCCTAAAAAACGCCGCATCATGGCGATCGAAAACCGGTGCCGCCGCAAAGCGCATCGCGAAAATTCTCGTTCAGCTCGTCTTGCTTCTGGGCGTGTACGCTGCAGGCTGCGCGCTCGCCTCGGTACTTCCCATCACCCTGCCTGGAAACATCGTGGGCATGGTGCTGCTGCTGGCGCTTTTGGGAACGGGACTCTTGAAAACACGGCACGTCGGCGATGCGTGCACGTGCCTCATCGACAACATGTCGCTGTTCTTCATTCCTGCCGGCGTTGCCATCATGGGATGCGTTTCTCTGCTGGAAGGAAACGTGGCGAAGTTTGCCTTGGTCTGCGTAGCAACGACCGTGCTGGTGTTTTTGGCTACGTCAGGAACCGTGGTGTTCGTATCGCGCCTGATGGATCGATGGGAAAAGAGGTAGAGCGTGGCACCGCTTATCCTAACGCTTATTGTGGGCACCGTGCTTTCCGTGGTGACGTTCAAGCTTTCGGTCCTACTGTACCACCGCGTTAACTCCCCGCTTCTCAATCCCCTCCTGGTCACGGTGGTATTCGTCATCGCCGTGCTGAGCATCTTTCGCATTCCGCTGGAATCCTACGAAGAAAGCGTCCGGGTGATCTCGTTCTTGCTGGGGCCCGCAACCGTAGCGCTGGCATATTCGGTATACCAGCAGCGTCAGATCCTGAAGAAGCACTTCGCACCTATTTTCGCCGGCTGCCTAGTAGGCTCCATCGTTTCCATGGTCAGCGCATACGGGTTGTGCAAACTGCTCGGTTTGGGCGACGACATGGCGCTTTCGTTCGTTCCCAAGTCGGTTACCACGCCCATCGCCATCGCCGTTTCCCAGCAGCTCGGAGGCATCACCTCTATCACGGTGGCGGCCGTTATCGTAACCGGCGTTCTGGGAGCCATATTCGCGCCGCTCATGACGCGCGTATTCCGCGTGCGCAACCGCGTGGCGCGCGGCGTGGCCATCGGAACCTGCGCACACGCCGTTGGCACCACCAAAGCTATCGAAATGGGAGAGCTTGAAGGCGCCATGAGCGGCGTGGCCATCGCAGTGGCGGGCTTGCTCACAACTGCCATCGTGATCGTAGCCAGCTGCTTCATGTAAGTCGGGGGCCGCAGTGGCCCCCGATAATCACATACTATTCGTCGCCCGATGCAAAAGCGATGCGATAGATGGCCTTCGCGTCGTCCATGCTCAGCTTCTTGAAGCTCCCGAACGGCTCGCCCTTGTTCTCCTTGAGCGTGGGAATCAGCTTATCGATATCGGCTTCTTCAACGCCCAGTTCGTCCAAGGTTGTCGGCATGCCCAAAGACGCAAAGAACGAACGGGTCTCGTCGATAGCCGACAGAGCGTCGGAGGCCGCATCTCCCGTGGGAGCCAGCCCGAACACCTCGCGCCCGTAATAGGCGAAGCGAGCCGGGTTCGCGTCGTACACGAATTCCATCCAAGCCGGGAACATGACGGCCAAGCCCGCGCCGTGAGTGATCTCCGGATACAGCGCGGAAAGCTCGTGCTCCAAGCCGTGCGTTGCCCAATCCTCATGCCGGCCAACGCCCGCCAAACCCTGATGGCACAGCATGCCTGCCCACATGACGTTTGCACGCGCATCGTAGTTGTCGGGATCGGCCAGAACGCGCGGAGCCTCGGCGCGCACCGTCTTCATAAGCGACAAGCACAGATTGTCCGTAACCGGGACCGCGCCCACGTCGTCGAAAAAACGCTCGAGCAAGTGACAGAACATATCGGTGCAGCCGGCGGCCGTTTGGAACGGCGGCAACGTAAACGTAAGCTCGGGGTTCATGAACGCAAGCTTCGGGCGCTGCGCGTTGTTCGCATACCCCGTTTTCATTTGCAGCGCATCGTTCGAGACAACCGTGTTCTTCGACGCCTCGCTGCCAGCCGCCG
The DNA here is from genome assembly GCF_003726035.1 of Paraeggerthella hongkongensis. Lineage (GTDB taxonomy): Bacteria > Actinomycetota > Coriobacteriia > Coriobacteriales > Eggerthellaceae > Paraeggerthella > Paraeggerthella hongkongensis. The sequence continues at coordinate 26,007 of NZ_QICD01000022.1, read as the reverse complement.
GAATGGTCAGCACCACGGCAATGGGCAGCACGTCGTTCGTCAGCCGCTTCGATTCGAAGAAGTCCCACACGTCGCCTTCGTAGCGCGCGCCCACCGCGATCGCCTTCGCCGAGTCAACAACCGAACCGCCGCCCACAGCCAGCACCCAATCCACCTCGTGCTGCTTGCACAGCGCCACACCTTCGCGCACCAACGTGATTTCGGGGTTGGGACGAACGCCCCCCAACGTCACGTGCTCGATGCCTTGCGCTTCCAAAGATTCTTTGACGCGATCGATCAAGCCGCTGGCCAAAGCGCTTTTGCCGCCGAAATGCAGCAGTACCTTTCGGGCGCCACGTTCGGCCAACTTTGTCCCCACCTGCAGTTCTGCGTCTTTGCCGAATACGAAATGAGTCGGCGACACGAATTCAAAGTTCTCCATGACCATGACCAACTTTCTTTTGACTGAACCGTTACCGCGCCCCGAGCGCAGCAGGCTTGCCGTCTGGCGTACAATAGCAAGCATAGTACATACGCGTGTACCGTACACCGTTCGAAAGGAAATTGCCATGCCTAACTCTGATGCGAAAATAGTTCGCGGGCTGAGCATTGCCGTTTTGATTCTGTCCATACTTGCCGTTGCCGGCTCCTTGCTGGTCATGGTTTTCCTTGGCATAAGCGGCGCTGCGCTCAGCGATCCGAGCGTGACGAGTTCCGCCGCCATCGAGATCGACAGCAGCTCGGGGATAAGCGCGGACTCTCTGAGCGGCGACGAGGTTGTGGGCCTAGCCATGCTGAGCCTGGGCGTTCTCGGCATGTTCATGGGTTGGTTGATAATCTGCTCCATCGTTCCGTTGGTAGCGGCAATCCTGGGAATGCGCAACTATAGCAACGTGGACAAACTGGGCGGAGCTTTCGGCTGGGCCATCGCAGGCGCCGTATTCTCGTTTTTGTGCGGCAACGTCATCACCATGGTGCTGCTTATCGTGTCCGCCGTGTACATCAACAAGCTGAGGCGCGCGCCCATGGTGCCCTACGGCCAAGCGCAGCCCGTGTACGGTTACGCACAGCAGCCCGGAAACCAGCAGCAGCCTCCCGCCCCTCCGGCGCAGTAGCACGACCGAACCCTGTTTTAGGCATGAAAAAGCCCGCTTTGCTTGCGGGCTTTTTCATGCCTGTTCGCGGCCACCTGTTCACAGCGGCTTATCCCAGTGCCACGTCCAAGACCATCATCACCAGGAAGCCGGCCATCACGCCAAGAGTGCCGGCATTGGAGTGGTCGCCCAGATGCGCCTCGGGGATGAGCTCCTCCACCACAACGTACATCATAGCGCCAGCCGAGAACGCCAGCATCCACGGCATGTACGGCGAGATAAGCCCCGCGAAGAGCACCACGAGGATACCGAATACGGGTTCGGCCAGGCCCGACAACGTACCAAGCGCAAACGCCTTCGGCGCGCTCATGCCTTCTTGCAGCATAGGCAACGCCACAGCCGCGCCCTCGGGCACGTTTTGGATGCCGATTCCAATAGCCAATGCCACAGCCATGCCGAACATTGCAGGATCGCCGCCGTTCTGCGCCGCCATGGCAAACAGCAAGCCCACGCTCATGCCTTCGGGAATGTTATGCAAGGTTACTGCCGTGAACAGCAGCGTGGGTCGATTCCATTTGCTGGGCAAGCCTTCGGGCTTGCTATCTCCTGGATGTAGGTGAGGCAGCAGTTGATGTAGCGCCATAAGAAACGCCACACCCAAAGCGAACCCGCCAGCTGCGGGGATCCATCCGATCTGGCCCGCCTCCTCAGCGCGCTCGATGGCAGGAATAAGCAGCGACCACACCGAAGCCGCGATCATAACGCCCGCAGCGAACCCCAAGAAGATGCGCTGGAACAGCAGACTGTCGCGCTTTCGGAACAGGAAAACCGAAGCGGCGCCCAACGTGGTCATAAGAAACGTGAATCCGGTACCGCCGGCAGCCCAAAGCAAAGCTTGTTGCAACTTGTACTTCCTTTCGATCATTTCGCAGAACCATTACCGTACACTTTACCGCATGCCCAGAAAACCCCTTCTACCTATTTGGCACATGATTGCAGGGCTTCCGAAGAATGGACGATCAGCAAGTTGGCTCCAGCGCTTCGCTGCCGAGCGTTGCGGACAGGGAGCTACGTAATGAGGCCGGGGGTTGCGCCCCCGGCCTCATCGAAAGGAATACCGACAGTGTCGCTTGGCTTTTGCTGCTTTTCCTACTAGCCCATCGCTTTCGCGATGTCCGCAATAATAACCGCACGAGACTGTTTACTTGGCGAAGATAGTCTTATCGTTCGTATTGCGTTTCTATTCAACTGTCGGACACCGCGATTGTACTCTCTTTTACCCTAAAAGCGAACCCTTTCCAGGGTTTTTGTGCAGGTGAACAACGAAATTGTTACCTAACGGACCCTTGCTCGTTAGGGAACAGTTCTTCTTAGCTATATGCAAAATAGAGAAGTTTTTATTCATTTTGGCGCGAAGCCTTGGAGGGAGGAGAAGGCTTCGCGCCGGAAAATGAGAGCATCGGCGCGCCCTGTCGATCGCCAAAGTCGATACATGCCACTGACGAAGTCGCTGGAATTTCGCGGGCTTCGCACAGTCGGGCAGCAGCCGCTAGGAGAACTTGCCTGCAGCCAAATCGCGACCCAGCAAATAACCAAACGTCAAGCAATTGATGCCGTAGCTATTCCCAGGAATAGCGAAGTTGTATTCGTTTGCATACATATCGCCTACCATGCACCCAACATTGAACAGCCCGGGAATAGGCTCGTCGTTCTCGTCGCAAACCTCCATATCAACGCTGGTGCGCAAGCCTCCCATGATCGTCATGAACGTGCACGTGTTGGTCGCCGCGTAAAAAGGCCCGGAAGCTTCTATTTCAACCAAGAAATCAGGATTCTTATGGAAGTCGTCGTCTACGCCTTTGGCGCATAGTTCGTTGTACCTTGCAACAACTTCCTTGAGCTTCAAAGCGTCCAGATTCAGTTTCGCAGCCAAATCCTCGAGCGTGTCGGCCTTGACGTACTTGCCCTTTTCTATGCCTTGCTCCCAAATCTCGATCATCTCTTCAGCTGTTTTGGCAGGAAGAGTGTAGTCGGACCCGAACAGGTACCATTCATGGCCTTTATCAATGATGGCCTGCGGATAGTTCGACGTCCAAATCCCATAGGCTACATTTCCAGGCTGAGAAAGCAGATGATGGGCGCTGTACGGAGCAGATATGTCTTCACGCTGGTAGCGCTCCGTTCGGGCGTTCACATTAAGGCCCATATGGAAACCGCAAGGCTCATGGCTGCCTCCCCAACCACCTTGATACATGGGCGCAGCCGATGCGTGCTGCCAAGCAGCACCGGCCCAAAGACCCATCTTCTGACCATCGCCTCCATAGATTCCACCCATACGGAAACTGGTGTTGTAATCGGTTTCAACCTGTTCGAAACCCACGTATTTCAAAGCTTCAGGACAATAACAGGCAAGCATTTCCTTGTCAGTGGAGTAGTCTCCGGTAGCCAGCACAACCGCCTGCTTTGCAACGAACCTAACGTAGCTCCCATCGCCCATCTTGGAAGCCACAACGCCGACCACGCGGCCTTTCCCTTCGTCTTCCCGGATAAGCTGCTCGGCCTTCGTGTCGTAGATGATCTCTACGCCATACCCCTTTGCCTTGGCCTCAAGCGCTTCGACCGCTCCCTGCTGACCGGTGGAAACCATTGCGCTGTTGCCCTCGGTAGAGAACGCGTGTGCATAATTGGGACCATGGTCGAACGTGTTGTCGCGCTCCATGATCACTTCAAGGCCGCTTTCGTGCGCTATATCGATCATCCAGTTCATGGCTTCTTCGGACTCATTGTATCCACGCATCCACTTGCGTTGGTCGACAGCGAACGATGCAGCGCGCATTTCGTTGTAATAAAAAGGAACGGGATCGAACGGCTCGATCCCAAGCTGCTCCATCACTTTGGAATTTTTGGCATAATTGGAGCCGCCTCGAGAAATAGGGGCACTTGCCGCACTGAATAATGTGACCTTCGCTCCTTGCTCAGCCGCTGAAACAGCCGTGGTGAAACCAGCCATACCGCCACCTACGACAATGATGTCGTTTTCGATGGTTTCGCTTATTTGATCATCGGGAATAGGAGCAGGCGGAACCATGAACGACCATTTCGGCATGGCATCCGTCAATTTGATCACGGCATCGGAGGAATTGACAACCCCGCTCGATGATGCAGACGACGCAACGCCGTCACCGGACGATCCACCCGAAGGCGAACAGCCCACGATGCCCGCCGCAGCCGCGCCAGCAGCCCCCACCGCACCGAATTTAAGAAAATCACGACGTGAAAAACCCTGGTTCTTACCCATGAACGTACCCTCCTAAGAATTAGCATTCACTTCCGCGTATGCGTCTCCGCAATCTCCGCCAAAGCAAAAAAACCGCCTGCCCCTTGCAAGCGCTTTCATCATAGGTTCGTCATCCATAAAGAGAAAAGCAGCAACGAGTTACGCCCCTGCAACCTCTTTCTGCATACCGAACTTGCCCCTTCGAGGTATCAAGGGAAGCGCAAGCGAGGTATTCTGAGACGAGCACGCAAACGGATTCTGGGGAGGGAACCGTGGATATTCGGCAACTTGAATACTTCATTGTCGTCGCGCGAGAGGGCAACTTCACAAAAGCATCCGACGAGCTTTTCATATCGCGGCAAGCGCTGAGCAAAGCCGTTCGAAACTTGGAACACGAGCTTAGGACAACGCTTCTGGCAACGAAGGACAATCGGCTCGAACTTACCGAAGCAGGAATGCGCATCCGCAACGAAGCGCTTCCGATAGTGCAGGCGTATCAGGATTTCGAGCAACGGCACTCCGCCGCTCATGAAGCCTCGACTTACAAGCAAACGCTTGCCGTAGCAACCGTGCACGGTGCCGCATTATCGTTGCCGAACAGGGCCTTTGATTCGTTTCGGACAATGCGTCCCGAAGTGCTGCTGTCAATAGAAGAAGTGAATACGGATACAGCCATCGACATGGTGCGAACCGGAGAATCCGATATAAGTCTCGTAGGCTCCGCGCCAAAATACTTGCACGAATTCGATATCATGCTCGTAGTCGATACGGGGATCCATGTATTCGTTCCGAAAGGCAGCCCTCTGAGCAATCGCGACGAACTCTCGATTGAAGATTTGGATCAACAGCAGTTCGTTACGTTCGGAAAACGAGATCACCTGCATCGATACTTCGCTGAATCATGCGAAGCCGCAAACGTGCACCCCAATATCATACTGACCTCATCGAACAAAGACCTCCTCGTTCGAACCGCAATAGAGCAGAACGCTTTCTATTTCGGGTTCCCTAAAAGGGTTCACGCGCCTGACCGAAAAACCGCAGAGCCAAAACCCGTCCATCTGGGCCACAACGACACGTTCGGAACGTACGCGATCAAACGCAAGGGAGCGCCCCTTTCGTCATCGGCTCGTTTGTTCTGGGAGTATCTAGGAAAAGTATAGCCTCCGCTCGGCATCAACCAACAACGGCAAAGAGGCCCTGAAAGCCGAAAGGGTCGCTTCAGCTTTGCGATGAGAGGGGCAACGCAGGCCCTCGCCCGACCCTGGCGCTGCGCCCCTACCCCAACACGCAAAACGCCCCTGCCGAAGCAGGGGCGCGTCAAGCAAGATCGAGATCCGGAAACTTACGCGTTAGCCAACGGCGACGGCGTGCTGTACACACGAGCAGCGTTCTCCTGATCCAGGTCATAAAGAGCCTTGGCATCGGAGCCGAACAGCTTCATGCGCGTGATCATCTTGTCCGCGTTGTCCTCTTCCTCCTGCTGTTCCTCGATGAACCAATCGAGGAACTTCATCGTGCGGTAGTCCTTCGCATCGGCAGCAGCGCTGTAGATGTCGTTGATAAGGCTGGTCACGTACTTCTCATGCTCGAGAGCAGCCTCCAACGGCTCCAGATAAGAAGAGAACGTCTTGTCGGGCTGGTCGATTGCCAACAGCTTCACCTTCTGGCCGTTCTCATGCAGATAGTTGCGGAAGATCATCGCATGGTCGCGCTCTTCCTGGGCCTGAATCTCGTACCAATTGGCGAAGCCCTCCAGGCCTTCTTCCTCATAGTAATCAGCAAAAGACAGGTACAGATACGCCGAATACAGTTCTTTGTTGATCTGGTCATTCAAAAGTTCGTAAACCCGTGCATCCATGGAACTCTCCTCCTTTGTAGCTGCGAGCACTGCAAAGCAGCGCTCCTGTTCATCTGCTTTTTATGATACCTCTGATCAATCATTTGCAACATCGTTATCGGATCGAATCCACAGAGTGCGCAAGGCCGAGCCCTTGCATAAGGGCAGCTGGTCAAGAACAGCCGACCACCTTTCTGTAGAGCAGCGGCTGATTCGAGCTTGGGCCTTACCCCGCCACCGAACGAGACACGTGACCCCTGATCTGGTCAAGCAAAACAAGCACCAGATAGATACCCAGCATGGCAAGCGAAACGACCCCAGCGCCATCCCCCAACAGCTGGAACGCCACCATGCCCGCCGCCACGCTGGCCGCACAACTGGCACAGAACATAGCGAACACGCGCGAGAAACCAACTTCCGAGCTTTTCGCAGTCCAGAATAAAACCACCAAACCCAAGATATTGAATACGGTCACTCCCAGATACGAAAACACGTAAGGCACGACAGTGCCTTGCAGGACGTCGATCGAGTCCAGAAGCGGGCGCGCCAACAGCACGACCGCCGATACAGGAAGCGCAATGTGGTAAAACGACTTCATGATCCCGCCGACAACCCCCCGGGCACGGGAAACAACCCACCAGATCACCGCGACCACAAGCACGTACGCCAAAGGCTTCGGAGACAGACTCGTTACCGCCAGCCCGCCGGCATACGGCCAGAACGTTGCCCCGACCATGAAGAAATTGAACATAAGGCCCAAGACGGCGGCCCACCCATTGCGCATAGCTTGCGACATGGTGGAAATGGGTTTCGGAGGAGCATATTCGTCGCGAAGCCCCGCGCGGACCTCGTCGGCCACCACGATCTCCCGGGCAAGAAGGGGCAGCCCCCCGCACACCGCCAAAACCAAAAGACCCAGGCAGAACAGAAACGGCGTACCCGCAAACTCCATCGCAAACCACCAGCATGATGCCGCCAAAAACGAAAGCGACGTGTTCAGCAGCGCCCCGCGATAGGTGAACAATCGATAGTAGCGACCCCATTGGCGCAGCAAGCAGGTAAGCCCAAATCCCAGAAACACTCCGGAACCTGCGGCGCACACGGCAATCGGAGCAATGTTGATCAGCAAGGCGAACACCACGCCTACGATGCTGGCACATAGCCCAACGCCTATCGACCAACGCCGCCGCTCCTCGTCATGGGAGGAAACAAGGATGACCATGCACAGCAAAACAACGCCTATGAGAAACGAGCATGCGAACAGACCAGCGACCCCTTCAAGGCCGTACACCGCAAGCAGCTGGTTATCGGCGCGCAAGCACAGCCCAAAAGCAGCAAGCACGAATGACAGGGCAATGCCTGCCGGGGACCACTCGCGTTCATATGCTGTCGTGCTGTTGATATCGCCCTCTCTTTCGAAGCTTCCTATTATAAGGGTAATCAAGCGAAAATAATCTTACATTGCCCAAAGCGGTCCAACACGATCCGACGCCACTCAGCAGACCATAGACAATAGCGCGACGACCGCCGCGCGCAACCGAACGGGACGACCGAAGGCTCACGATGCCGACTTCTCCGGCAGTCGGCCCAGAAGCTCCGTGCGCAACCGAAGATTGGCAACCGCAAACGCCGACCCCGGACATTGCAGCCGCTTGCCCAAACATCGCGATACATGGATCGCGATTCTCTCCATCTCTTCGCGACTGGCAATTTGCAGCGTGGTCACCGTGACCACGTCGACCCCAAGCGCATCGAGCGCAATCCGTCGAGCAGAATCGCTTGCAGCGTTTTTAGAACCAAGATGCTCCTGGTCGCTGTCGTATTCAAGGGCTAGGTTCGCTCGAGGCCAATACAAATCACAACGATAAAACTGCTTTGAGGACACGCTTCTGGCACGGGCAGGCACATCGATACGGCAGTTCAAAACCGGCAGCTCGATCCCGTAGCCGCCCAGCTTGTAGGGAAGGCACAGCAACATGGCAAGGACGGTTTCGCGCGGAGAAGCCGACCCATCGATGACGAACCTCAAGGCACGAAGCGCTTTCTTCCGACCGCGGGCATGACTTGCCTCCACGACGAACGTTCTCAGTTTCGCCACCGTGGTCAAGGGCTGGCAAGGGCGAACCGTCCCTGCCGAAAGATCGTACGAACCACAAAGCTCGAAGCCAACCTTCACAAGATCGATCAGCCCCATCCTCTCGCTCATCAGCAAAAACGTGAATTCAGGCGACGTCACGCAAAATCCGTTCTGCGTATCAAGCACCGCCCCCTTTGGCACCGGCAATGCCCAAATATGGCTTTTCACCTGTTCGGACGTTCGGCGAGCCCCGGCATTGCCCACCAGCACATGAAGCGGACGAGCAAGCCACCAAGGACCAGGACCTGCAAGGTCCTTGACGTTCGGAGGAGCGGCAAGGAGTTTTCGAGCGTGAGCGACCGTGCGAAAATGACGCGATCCCACGCGTACGGAACGCCAATACTCCAGAGCAGATTCATGCCCTAGCACAGGATCCATGATCGCCTCCTATAACTATATGTTATAAAGTTATATATTTTCCATCATACTCTGGAACGAAGCCTAGCGCCATGTTACAAATTTGAATCCAATGCCTGTTTCTGCTGAAAAATTACGTTTGCGAATGATCTTTTTCAAGAATAACTTCATGTACGTTTCTTTGACCTGCTCTTTTATTCAATGACTGTTTTAGTTCTATTCTAAAAGCCTCTCCAAATCGTTCGCAAACGCAATTTTTTAGCAGAAATCGAACAGCTGGGATAATTTTTCGCTCGATTGCTCCCCGGCACGCACGTTGCGCCGACAACGCCAAGCGCTTCAAAACCCGAAAGGCCAGGACGAAGCCGAATGCCCCCCATCAGCATGCCTCCCTGCCGACAGCACCACGCAGAGCGCCGCCCCGAAAGGGGGCGGCGCGTCAACAAGCAAGGTTGTCGGATCCTGCTTACAGCATAGGCACGACCATCGTAACCGGCAGCGCCGCCACCACGATCAGGTAGCGCAGCAGGAAGCCGCCTACGAGCACGCCCGCATCGGAGCCGAAGCTGATCCAATGCGCTTTGCGGCTTTCCTCGAACTCCTTCGGACTGAAGAACAGCAGCCAGGTTTCCAAAGCGGTGGGGATCACCAGGCCGATCAGCACCAAGCCGAACCAGAACAGCGCCGCGTATCCGCCGGACACCAAGCTGACCACCGAGTTCCAGCCCGCAACCGAGTTGCTCGACGTGATGAACAACAGCGCTGCCACCAAAACCAGCTCGATGATGGGCAGGCAGAAGTGGAACTTCTTGAGCACGCCCACGCGGTTGAACTCGTCGGCATGCTTCACGATGCTGATGAGCAGCACAGACGCCGCGCCAGCCGACAAAGCCGACACCAAGAACAAGATGGGCAGCAGCGCGTTGTTCCACAAGGGGAACGTCTTGCACACGCCCAGCAGAGCGCCCGTGTACATGGCCACGGCCACGCCGAACACCGTGCCCGCGATGTCGAGCCACACCGGCACATGCTTCTTCAGGATGTCCAGCAGAAGCGCCACCAAGGCAAGCACCGTGAACCCGGCCAAAAACACCACGCCCCAGGTCATCACGGAACCGAAGTTCGTGAGCAGCAAGGCGAAGCGCAGCGGGTTATGCAGGCCGCCCTCCGCGTCGAACATCAGCAAAACCAAACCGATGATCACGGCAACCGGCGCCACAATGTGGCCGATCTTGCGCATGTTCACCGCCTCGGGATGACGCCAGCCCAAGAAGGCGGAGGTGACGAACGCGCCGCCGCCGAGACCGGCGAGGAACAGGTACCATGCGATGATGGAGCCCCAAATCGGTTCAAACGTCATCGTTCATCACCTCACGTAGAATACTTTGACTTTGGTCAAGTCGCCGGAGATAGGCTGAGCGCCCTCCGCGACAATGGCCTTGGATATCTCGGACTCGGGATCGTCCAAGTCGCCGAATATGCGGGCGCCCGTCAAGCAGGCCTCCACGCACGAGCACATCTTCGTGCCCGTCACCTCGGCCGACACCGTGCAGAAGCGGCACTTGTCAACGGTCCCCGTTTCCTCGTTGAACGAACGCACCTGGTAAGGGCACGCCGCCATGCAGTACTTGCACCCGATGCAGCGGCCGTGGTCAACGCCTACCACGCCGTCGGCGCCGATGAACGCAGCGCCCGTCGGACACACCGCCACGCAGGGAGCGTCCTCGCAGTGCATGCACTGCAACGGCACCGTCTCCACTCCCACGTTGGGATACGTTCCCGTCTCCTGTTCCTCGTAGCGAATGAAGTGCTGCGTAGGCAACAGATCGTTCTGGCGCTGGCAGGCCACGCGGCAGGCGTAGCAGCCAATGCACTTCTTCGTGTTGATGAGCATTCCGTAGCGAGCCATTACGCACCCACCTTCTTAACCGTGACGACCGCTTCCTGCGTCATCGCCGACCCATATCCGGGCTCCATGTGGAAGGGCACGAAATCCATTTGGCGCAAGCCCACGTTGTACGCCGTATGCTGATCAGGCGCCGAGCAACCATAGTGGCTGGGCATGTACAGCGCCGTAGGATTGATGCGCTGCGTCACCTTCGCGCGAACGCGGCCCGTATGCTGGTCGTTCGACACCTCCACCTCGTCGCCATCGGCGATGCCCAGGCGATCGGCCACGTCGGCGTTGATCCAAACGCGCGTCAGATCGTAGTCCTTCGTGATCTGCATGAGGTCTTCGATGTTGGCCGTCTGCGTATGGCTGTGGATAGCCTGCTTGCCGCCGATCAGGCGCAACTCGTTTCCAACCGGCATGATCGCCGGATCCACCCATACCGGAACCGCAGACAATCCCGCCTTCTCGCACGCCTCGCTGGCGAACTGAACCTTGCCCGAGGGGGTCTTCCACTTGGGGGCATTGCCGTACAAGAACTCCTTTTCGGGGAAGTACGCCGTGCCCGTCTTCTTGAGAGCGTCGAGCGAAAGACCCACGGTCTTCAGCTGCGCATCAGCCAATTCGTCCACGCTGAACTGGAAGTACTCGCCCACGCCGCACGCTTCGGCCAGCTCGCTGAATATCTGATCGACCGGCTTGGTGTTGGGGTGGATCTTGTCGAGCACCTGATCGCGCAAGGACACCGCCGGCACCTTGCCGCCGATGAACTCGGGCAATTCCAAACGCTCCAGGTAGCTGGTGTCCGGCAGCACGTAATCGGCAAGCATGGCGGTTTCGGACATCTGCACGTCCACGACCACCATCAGGTCCAAATGGGACAGCGCCTCGTTGAGGTACGCGGTGTTGGAATACCCGGCAGCCATGTTCGAGTTGTAGAAGAACATGCCCTTCAGGGCGCCTTCCTTGGCCTGCTGGGCCGCGAACAGGTTCGTTCCCATGCCCGTCAGCGCCAACGGATACTCTTCGGAACCGGCGATCTTCCCTTCAGGCTTGGGAACGCTGGGGAATTGCGCTTTGTCCACATCGCCGGCAGAAACGCTCGAGGTGAACAGCGCGCCGCCCTTCTGGTTCCAGCAACCCAGCAGCGTGTTGAACAGCGCGATGGCGCGCGCCGTCTCGCCGGAGTTCGCATACGAGCAGCCGAACGCACCGCGCCAGCTGGGTTCGATGGATGCCGCAGGAGCAGCCTGGGCGAATTCCACAGCCAAGCGATCGATCGTCTCGGCGCGGATTCCCGTGACCTTTTCGGCCCATGAAGGAGTGTACGCCTCAAGCTCCTTCGCCCACTGCTCGAAACCCACCGTATGAGCCGCCACGTACTCTTTGTCGTACAGGTTGCGCGTCACCAGCACGTTCGCCATGGCCAGCACAAGGGCCAAGTCCGTACCGGGGTTGATGGGCACCCATTCGTCAGCGAACTTGATGGAGTTGTTGCAGCGCGGATCAACCAGCACGATATGCGCGCCCTTGTCGTGCGCCTTCTGCAACGAGGCAACGGAGCTGGGACGGATGGCGTCGGCGTAGCTGCGGCCGATGAACATGGTCATCTTGGAGTTCGCCATGTCGCTGGAGTAATTGCCCGTCCCGATGACCTGCGTAAAGCCCGCCTCTTTCGACAGGTTGCAAGCCGCGCCGTGCGTATACACGTTGGCCGAGCCCAGCGCGTTCATGAAGCGCTTCGTGTAATACTTGCCCGACGGGCGCGGATCCTGGACTATGGCCAAAGCCTGGGGCCCGTCGGAAGCGATAATGTCCTTCACCTTTTCGGCGATTTCCCCATACGCTTGATCCCATGAAATAGCTTCGAACGTGCCCTTTTCGTTCTTCTTGAGCGGATCGGTCAAACGATCCTTCGAATAGGCGATCTGAGAATAGCCGTAGCCTCGTGCGCACAGCTTACCTTTGGCGTAGGGATGGTCGGCGTCGCCGATCAGCTTCGTCAGGCGCCCGTCCACAACGTAGGCGGTAAAACCGCACTTGCTCGAACAGGCGTTGCACAGCGAATGAACCGTCTTCGTCTCCCCGTTCGCGGCTTGATCGGCATGCGCTTTCTCCCACGCGCCAAAGCTCACGAACCCGGACGTCGCTGCAACCGCAGCCACTCCAGCACTCCCAGCCAGAAAGCCTCGCCTGGTTATAGCGTGTTCTGACATAGTTGTTTCCTCTCTATATGCATGCACGTGCATTCGATGTCGTTCAACGTGCGTCATGCGTTCATCTCCATCGGCGAGACCTGCGCCCATATTCCCATGAGCACGTCGACCAGCCCGATGTAGAAGCGCGCGTCATCCTCAAGAGCCAGCAGCCGCAACCGGTACGCCGTGAGCCAGGCCAACCGCTCCGAAAGGAACAGCCGCGCCTCCTCTTTCATGCCGGACCGCAACAGCACGGCCGCAAGGTCAAGCTCAAGGGAAACGTGGTCGGGGCACGCCGAGAACTCCGGCGGCACCTGCAATCCCAGGCGCTCGATAAGATCGCGCATGTACAACGCTGAATCGCCCCAGTACAATCCTCCCGCATTGCGAGAAAACGGCGAGCTTCCCGCCGCGGCGGTCCAAGGCTGGTACAAAGATTCCACCGGCAATGCCGATTCAGGCAGGCCGCCCACGAAATGCCGCGCGGCGAACGCCTTTTTCTCTTGGTACGCAGGAGGACGGAACAGGGCGTTCACCTCGCCGATGGACAGGAAATCCTGCAACGGGCAACGCCTGCGCGCATTTGCGATAGGGCTTGGGCTTTCCCCGAGAACCCGACCGTCCTGCATGGTGCGACGTGCGGCGTCAAGAAAATCAGACCACGCGGAGCCCGTCGAGATCCGCTTCCATTCAGCCTCTTCAACCGGCGCGAAGCAAACGGACAGCACCGAGAGCATCGTTTCGTCTTCCATCATCGCCCTTCCTCCTTTCCTTGGATCATGGGTTTCTCTTGCAAAGCGGCGTCGGACGAACCGGGATTATCCCTGCACGAGGGTCGCCGTCCTCACGACGCCCTGGTCGATGACCTTCTGCGCGATATCCTCCCAGTCGATGAACTTGATGGCGCCGTTGGGGCACTGCTCGGCGCAGCGGCCGCACGAGATGCACTTCGTGGACACGCCGGTTTCCGAATCCACCACGGGCATGTTCCACGGACAGGCCATGTGGCACATGCCGCACCCGATGCACTTCTTGGCATCCACGGTGCGCGCGCCGCTCTTCTCATCGCAGTAGATGGCATGGACCGGGCAGTAGTTCATGCACTGCGGGTCGGCGCACTGCTTGCAATGCTCCACCGTGAACTGACAGGCGCCGTTGCCATCGCCGAACACGCCCTCGCCGGTGTCGGGACCGGCTCCCCAGTTGTAGTTCTCCCATACGCGCACGCGAGCGATATGCTGGCACACGCGGCCATCGTTCTTGAGCGTGCACATCATCTCGCAGCGCTGGCAGCCCGAGCAGCGAGCGCGATCGGTCACGATCATCTTGGTGGGCGTGGTACGAATGTCGATGCGCCCCGAAGCGATCGAGGCGGACGTCACGCCCCACGAGGCCAGCACGCCGCCGACTACCAAGCCGGCAACGCCGCAGCCGGCCATGGCCAGCACGTCGCGACGCGTGATGTTTTTCTTCTTCGGAGTCTCCTCGGACGCGCCGGACGTCGCGGCGGACCCAGCTGCCGCAGGCGTCTCGGCCTGGGTGCGCTGTTCCTTGGAGGTGTTGTTGTTCAGATTGGTATCTGACATAGCCTGATACTCCCCCCTCACATATATGGTGAGTCTCGTTTCAGTGGTTTCGCCAATCCCGGCACGTTTTCGTCGCGCTCGGAAGCGGCTCGCTCCGCACCATCCTTGCAATTCCTGGTTCACACAACGATTGCAGTATGCCTTCGGCGAACAACGACCCCCTACCCTCTTTGGGGTGCTTTTTGCCCTGATCTGCCAATTTCACGAAATACCCTCAAAGAGGGTACGGCGCTTGAACGCCCCCGGGCATACTGGACGGCGACGAATCTTGTCACCGTGTTCTGCACGCATCCCCTGGCTTCCCACACAACAAAGAGCCGACTATTCAAGAATTTGGAGATGCAACATGGCTGACGAAAAATCGTACGGATGGGCCGGTAAGATCCTCCGCGTCGACCTCAGCACGGGCGCGATCACGACGCAACCGACCGACCCCTACAAGGCCTACATCGGCGGCATGGGCCTTGCCAACAAAATCATCTACGACGAAGTTCCCGCGGGGACCGATCCTTTGGCCCCCGAGTCCAAGGTTGTTTTCGCCGTTGGCCCCCTGACGGCATCGGGCGTGCCCTTGGCCGGCCGCACCACCATCAGCTTCCTGTCCACCTTCACCACCGACCACCTGCCGGTGGACGCGCACTGCGGCGGCATGATCGGCGCGAAGATCAAGCTGGCCGGCTACGACGCCATCGTGCTTGAAGGCGCTTCCAGCAAGCCCGTGTACCTGCATATCAAAGACGATCAGGTGCAGATCAAAGACGCCAGCTTCATCTGGGGCATGGGAACCCGCGCCACCACTGAAACCCTGAACCGCATCGAGGGCATGAGCGCATGCGTGGCCACCATCGGCCCCGCCGGCGAGAACCTGGTTCCGTACGCATGCCTCATGAACTCGCGCAACCACTCGGCAGGCGCCGGCGTGGGCACCATCATGGGATCGAAGAAGATCAAGGCTCTGGTGGTCGAAGGCAACGGCAGCGTGAACGTAGCCGACCCGCAAACGGTAGCGGAGCTGTCCGACTACATGCTGCGCGAAATCATCGGCTCGAACAACAACCACGTGGTTCCCTCCACGCAGCAGGAATGGGCCGAGTACTACGACAAGGGCTCCCGCTGGACGGCGCGCAAGGGTCTGTACTGGGCGCAGGCCGAAGGCGGCCCCATCGAAACCGGCGAGCCCAAGCCCGGCGAATTGAACACGGTGGGCTACCGCTGCATGAAGTCCGTAAAGGACGACGGCCCTGAAGCCGAGAAGTACACCATCAAGATGAACGGCTGCCACAGCTGCCCCATCCACTGTTACTCGGACCTGCGCGTTCCCGCCAGCAAGGAGAACGGCGGCTTCGAGATCACGGGCAACACCTGCGTGCCGAACTTCCCGTTCCTGTACATGATCAAGATTTTGGGAGACAAGACCACCGTTGAAAACGGCTCCGAGGATTTTGTGATTTGGAACCAGGCTATGGGCTCTACGGTCGATGACCTGGGCCTGTGGTGCAACTACGCGCAGCTGTACCGCGACATCGCGCACTGCTACGCGACCGGCATCTTCGAGCGCGTGCTGCCGCCCGAGGAATACGCGCTGTTCGACTGGGAGGGCCTCAAGAGCAACGATCCCAGCTTGATGGTGAAGGTGCTGCAGCACATTGCCAAGGGCGACAACGAGATGTCCTACATCGCGCACGGCCCCATCGTGTGGTGCAAGCGCTGGGACGACATGGGATGGTTCGACAAGCCGGCTTCCGCGCTGATCAACTATCGCGGCTGGCCCGTGCACCACGCCATCGAATGCTTCGGCCAGGTGGGCGGCGTGTACAACATGATGTTCAACCGCGACGACATGATCCACTCCGCCGTCAACTTCCAGGGCTGCGGCTTGCCCTTCGACCTGAAGAAGCAGATAGCTGCCGAGATCTGGGGCGGCGAGGACGCCATCGACGCCGACAAGAACTACACCCCCATGAACGAGCACAAGGCGAACTTCGCTTGGTGGAGCATCGTGACCGACGTGCTGCACGACTCGCTTACGCTGTGCAACTGGGTGTGGCCCATGTCCATGAGCCCCTCGAAGACGCGCGATTACCGCGGCGACCTGGATCTGGAAGCCAAGTTCTTCACCGCCGTCACCGGCGAGCAAGTTTCCACGGACGACCTGTACAAGGCCGGCGCCCGTATCATGACGCTCCAGCGCGCAGCCACGGTTCGCGGCATGATGGATCCCGACGGCAAGATGGGCTGCAACGACATGCGCAACGTCCACGACGTGATCACCGAATGGGTGTTCACGAAGGATCCGGACAAGCAGCCCTTCACCGAAGGCACCGACAAGATGGACCGCGACGACTGGAACAAGGCGCTCGAGATGACGTACGCCAAGTTCGGTTGGGACGAGAAGCTGGGCTGCCCCACGAAGGACTGCCTGGATTACTACGGCATGGCCGACGTCAAGGACGAGCTTTCCAGCTTGAACCTGCTGCCGTAACGCGGTTTCACATGCGGGCGCTTCGGCGCAGGCCGGGCGCCCGCACCCCCTACCCCCATCCCTCCAAGCAACGAGGCCCCGGAGCAGCTCCGGGGCCTCGTTGCACAACGGCGAGCGAAGGGAAGGGTGCAAAAAGCGGGCTACATGTTCATGTAGCGCTCGACGGAAGCCCACTCGGCAAGAGAAGCCGCGTATGCAGGCGTAAGGTGCTCCGTCGAAAAGTAGTACACGTCGCCGTTCGATGCGCGCGTCTGCTGGATATCGGGATACAGGCCCGATTCGCGCACCTCGTCCCATGCCCGGTCGATCTCCTCGTCGCTCAACCGAAACGGCGGGTTCTTCAAACTGGACGCAGGAAGCGGACGCGGATAGACGCGCGATTCCTCGCGCACGCAGTCCACGAACGTGACCACGTTGTCGTCCTCGGCGGCCAAAAAAGCCCAGTGCGCGAACGCATCGGTCATGCGGGCGCTGTCGTACAGATAGTAGCTGTGCGCGCCCACCAATGTCACGATGCCTTCGCAGTCGATGGCGCGCTCGACGGGCTCGGGCTCCTCGTCCGTAGGAACAAGAACCCACTCGCCCTCGAGCTCCACCAGCTGATAGCCAGCCGGAATGCTCAAGTTCGCGAAAGGGCTGCGGCCGTCGTCTGCAGGGGGATCCAAGGCGGCGGCTTCGCCCAGATCGGCAGCATCGGCAGGCTCGAGATCGCTGGAATCGACAATCTCGAGCACGGCATCGTCCGACGCCGACGAAGAAGCGCAATCGGCGGAAACGGCACCGTCCGCCTCCTCGACAGGCGCGGGCGCCACAATCGCAGGAGGAACGCCCACCGCGCGCGTCGCGCTTCGGTACACAACGGCAGGCTCGTCCTCGCTCGCCTGCTCCCGAGCGGCAGCCTGCTGGTCCTCCAGATACTCGTACACGAACATCTCGAATTCGTCCGCCGTCATATGATCGGGGACCAAGCCCAGTGAAGGCCAGCGCGTCGGCTCGACCAAATGGCTGTCGGAGGACTGCTCGCGCACGTCGTCGAACACGGCAGCAAGCGCATTATGCTCGGCAAGCTCCAACGCAGCCGCTTCTTGACCGGCAACTTCTTCGATCGCCTCTACATCGCAGGGCGCATCTCGAAAACCGGCGCCCGTCGGAAGGGCGCTCTGCACCTCGCTCATGCGCTTGCACCCGCCTTTGCCAGCGCTTCGCTCACCTGCAAATCAATGCGCGAGTCGCGCAGCGAGCAATGCTCGCATACCATGCACGTCACGGAATACTCGTCGCACGGCAGATCCCGATCCAGCCGCTCAAGCACGGCCCCCTGGCGAATGAGCCAATCCCCCACCAAAGCGCGGATCCCCTCCACGGCGAACACCGGCGTGTGCACCTTGTCCCACGGCACGCCGTCAAGAGCAGCCTTCACATCGTCCGGGGAAATCGCAAGCGCCTCGGCGAACGTCTTTCCCTCGACCATCGAGCAGATAACGCTCGCGCACGCGGTCATCGCCAAGCAGCCGCGCGTCTTGAACCCCACGCGAACGAACGAGTCGCGCTCCGGATCGACGACCGCGAACAGGCGCAGCGCCACTTCCCCGCGCTTCGATTTTCCCACCATGCTCTGAGCGTTGAAACCTTCGGGCGCGCCGCCGTTCTTGAAGTTGGCCACCACGGAAAGCAGCGTGTCGGAGTACTCGGACACGCCGTCGTCAACAACCGTTTGATACACGTCAGCGGTGCGGATGACCGCCCGCTCCTTCGGCTCCAGGAACACATTCCTCGCATCGCCCACGGCCCTGCCTCCTTTGCCTCAAACACCTATCGCATATCACAATTGCACACTATGATATGATGGGATTCGGCGCAGGAGCCGCGTACCCTCTTTGGGGATATTTTTGCAGAATAGCATTATTACCAGGAGCATCATCGGAACACTTCGGGGGGAGGACACGGTTGAACGAGCGTTCTCGCAATGTCGCGAACAAGACCGATCGGCATGACGAGATGTCCCTTTTCGCAGCAGCGCCGCTCGAAGGCGGGCAGGAAGAATCGGCTCGAACCAACCTGCAGAGGTTCGCTCCGCTGCTGCCTTCCATCGTGGGATTGGCCTTCGGCCGCGCGGGCCTGATCGTTGCCAGCTACGGAAGCTACACGAGCACCGACGAGGGCATTTTCACCGACGGGGCCATGCTGGTTTCGCTCGCCATCCTGGGCGTGTTCTTCCTGTACATCGCCATCACGAAGCGGCGAGTGAAGAAGTCATTCACCAACGTCTTGGTGCATGTCTGCATCGCCCTCGAGGCCATCGCCCTCGTCGCCTTGGCCTCGTTCGAAGCGCTGGGAGTGCACGGCTGGGAAGCGCGCTTCGCCATGAGCACGCTCTCATCCCTTGCGGCATCGGGAGCCATCTTCTACTGGCTGCTGCGCGCGCGAGGGGCCGCCACCATCACGGCGGTCGTGTACGTGTTCGCCGCGCTCATCCTCAGCGAAATCGAGATATACCTGTGCATGCTCCTCCCCATTGCCGCAGGAAACGCAATCGCGTGCATCTTGGTGCTCGCCCAATACCCGTGCATTCGCTGGGCGCGCAAGCAGGCGCTCGCCCACGACATCCGCTCCATCACCCTGCCCAGCGACTACTTCCAGTTCGCGAAGGACATGCTTTCGAGCACGCGGTTCCTCATTGCCAACGCCATCGGCATAGGCTGCCTGGCAATCGTTGACGGCGCGCTGCGCGGATATCCCAACGGGCAATCCATCTCGTTCACGTTCACCACGCGATTCATTGAGTTTTTGCTGGTCATAGGCATTAGCGCTATCATTATCATATTGGTTTCAAGGCGACACCAGCGCATTATGACCGTGGGCATCTTCGTATTGATGGAGCTTCTTGCCTGCCTTGCGCTCGTCTGCTACGCGGCGTTTCCCGAAGCCCTCGACATCGGCGCCATATTCACCACCACGTTGAACGCGCTGATGGTGGCGTTCAGCTGGTACATCATCATCGCGTTCATGAGCCATGGCTGGCGCGACCCGTACTATTACGCCATCGCAGGATGGATGGTGTGCTGGGGATGCCGAGCGATCACGCGCGTGGCGCTCATCCAGTTTTACGATCTGTTCGACAACGACATACTCATGTGCGCCGTCATGGGCACCGCCATCGTGCTGTCCACTCAGGTGATCTTCACGCAGCTTCTAGGCGTTGCGCAGCTCAGCGGCGAAAGGGAGGACGAAGGCGAGAAGAAACCGTCCAGCATGCTGTCGAAGATCATGGGCTTGGACCAGCACGAATCGCTCGCCGACATGCGCCAAGCCTCCATGCAGCACAACGCAGAGGAAATCGGCAAGCAGTTCATGCTGTCCGAACGCGAAGTCGAGGTGCTGGCGCTGTACGCGCTCGGGTTCACGCAAAAACGCGTGGCGGAAGAGCTCTACATCAGCCCGGGCACCGCGCATGCGCACATCAAGCGCATCTACGCGAAAACCGGCCTGCATTCGCGCCAAGAGATCCTGGACTACATGCAACAGTACACGTCGTAGCCGCAACCGGCCAGAGCGTCCGGCGCGCGACCGACCGATGCGCGACAGCGAACGACGCAAGCTCAAAGGGGACCCGCCATGCCGAACCTGATGGACATCGCCCAACGAATCATCGACCAACCGCCCTTGGCGCTGCTTGCGGACAAACGCTGCCTTTCCGAATGCAACCCCCATGCAACCTGCACGACCTGCGCCGACGCATGCCCGGTCGAAGCCGTCGCCATAGCGGCGGCGCGCAACGCGCGCATGGGGCATGCATCGATCGACAAGGACAGCATCACCGGGCCGCGCATCAACCTGGAAACCTGCATCCGCTGTGGGGCATGCGTCGTCGCCTGCCCCACCGGAGCCCTCGCGCCCGTTGCACCGTGCGACGACGCCCTGCTCGATGCCTGCGAAGCGGCCGGCAGGGCAGCGTTCGAGCAAGCCTTCGCGAAACAGGCGGAACAAGGAGAAGCGGGCGTCGAGGAAGGACGCCCCGTCCTCCCAGAGCCGGCAACGACCGGTTTCGTCTGCGCGCGCACGGCAGCAGGACTGGGGGTCGACGCCGCGCGCGCCGTCATGGTTCCCTGCCTGGCCTGGGTTGACGCCGCGCTCATCCTGCACGCCGCATGCGCCGGAGCACAGCGCGTCCTCCTTCTGAGCGCGCCATGTTCGACATGCGAGCATCGCCAAGCCGTGCAGGCCATCGCCCACGAGGCATCCGAAGCCCAGCGCATCGCAGATGCCTGGGGCATCGATCTGCAAGTCGGCCTCGGCGAAGCAACCGGCAACCTGACGGCATGCCGAAAAGCCGCAGGCGAGCTGTCCCGGCGCGACCTGCTTTCCCAAGCGCGCTCAACGCTGGCCGATGCGGCATCCGAAGCCCTGCCCTCTCCGGTGAGGCGATTGATCGACGAGCAAAGCGCCCCGGCCGCCCCCGAACCCGACCGTCGCCGATGGCGCATGCTCGACGATCTGCACGACTTCGGCCTGCCCGCCGACGACGTATCCCTGCCCCGCAGCATTGCGCCGCGCATCCGCATCGACGTCGGCCACTGCTCAGGCTGCACGCTGTGCGCGCAATTCTGCCCCACCGGCGCGCTGCGCAAAGCCGGCAAGGCGGCGGGCGGTGCGACGCTGCTCGAATTCGACGCGCCACTCTGCCGTGATTGCGGGGTCTGCACCGAGACATGCTGCTACGGTGCGCTATCATGCGAGGAAACCCTCACGGCAGCCGAGCTGTTCTCGCTCGAGCCGCAGCAGATCATCGTCCCGAAAAGACGCGTGCTGCCAAGCCGCCGCTAAACTGCAAGCCGGCAACGCGCAGGTCAGAAAGGAATCGAACCAACGCCATGCTCCATTTCGACAGCGATTACATGGAGGGAGCCCACCCGGCCATCCTCGAACGATTGACCGCCACGAATTTCGATCAAACGCCCGGTTACGGCACCGACGCGTATTGCGAAGCGGCGCGCGACCTCATCCGCGCAGCCTGCAAAGCCCCTGATGCTTCCGTGCATTTCCTGGTAGGAGGCACCCAAGCGAACGCGGTGGTGCTCGATCAACTGCTCCGCCCCTGGGAGGGCGTCGTCTCGGCCGACACCGGGCACATTCACACGCACGAAGCGGGGGCCGTGGAAGCCTGCGGGCACAAGGTTTTGCCGCTGCCCCATAGAAACGGCAAGCTGGACGCCGCCGATGTGCGCGCGCTCTGCGAAACGTACTGGAACGACGCCAACAACGAGCACGTGGTTGCGCCCGGCGTAGTGTACCTGTCGCACCCCACCGAGTACGGCACCGTGTACGCGCTGTCCGAACTGGAGGATCTTGCTGCGACGTGCCGGGACTTCGGCATGCGCCTGTTCTTGGATGGGGCGCGCCTGGCCTACGGGCTGGCCGCCGTCGGCTCGGACGTCACGCTGCACGACATCGCCCGTCTATGCGACGCGTTCTACATCGGCGGCACCAAAGCAGGCGCCCTGTTCGGCGAAGCGGTCGTGTTCACGCGTCCCGCTTCCCAGGAAAACCTGCGCACGTTCGGCCATGCTTTGGACGAGCGCTTCTTCACGCTCGTCAAGAAGCGCGGAGCGCTCTTGGCAAAGGGACGCGTGCTCGGCATCCAATTCTCTACGCTGTTCGAGGAAGACGGGGGCGAGATTCGTTACCAAGCCCTGGGACACCACGCTGTCGACCTGGCTCAACGCATTGCGCAGGGATTCCGCAGCAAGGGCTACCAGCTGGCTATCGACTCTCCTACGAACCAACAGTTCGTCATTCTCGACGACGCCACGCGCGAACGCCTGGCGCATGACGTTTCGTTCGGGTTTTGGGAGCGCACGCCCGACGGCCGCACCGTCGTCCGATTCGCCACCAGTTGGGCAACCAAGCCCGAAGCCGTGGATCAACTGCTCGACCTGCTATAACAGAGGACGCTGCGCCGTCAACGACGGCGCAGCGTCCTCGTCTTGCAATCGTTCGAATTCTCTAGCCGCGATACGACTCCATGAGAGCCTTGAACGCCGGCATGCTGTTCACGATGGTCTCGCGCGCAATGCAATAGCTGATGCGCACCCAGCCGCCCACGCCGAAGCTGTCGGACGGCACGATCAAAAGCTCGTGCTTCTTCGCGCGGTCGCTGAACGCCTGCGCGTCGTCCTCCAGCGCGCGCACCCACAGATAGAACGCACCCTGCGGCTCCACGTATTCGTACCCGAGCGCGCTCAGGCCCTCGGTCAAAAGCGCCCGATTCTCGGCGTACGCGTCCACGTCGCTCGGCTCGTCCACGCACGCAGCGATCACGCGCTGAAACAGCACCGGCGCGCAAATGTAGCCGAGCGCGCGACCCGCGCCGGCCACGGCAGCGAACACGCGGTCCGCGTCGTCCATGGCATCGGACACGAACACGTAGCCGATGCGCTCGCCCGGAAGCGAAAGCGACTTCGAGTACGAATAGCACACGATGGTGCGCGCGTACACGGAAGGCACGTAGGGAACCTCGATGCCCTCGTAGACGATTTCGCGATAGGGCTCATCGCTGATCAGGAACAACTCGCGGCCCAGTTCAACCTCTTTAGCAGCCAGAAGATCAGCGAGCGCCTCCAGGTTCGCGCGCGAGTACACGGCGCCCACGGGGTTGTTCGGCGTGTTGATGATAACGGCGCTGGTCTTGGGGCCGATGGCCGCCGCCAAGGCGTCGATGTCAAGCTGGAAGTCGGGCACATGCGCCGGAACCTCCACGCACGTGCAGCCGGCCGTTTCGATCCACACCTTGTATTCCGGGAAGAAGGGGCTGATCACGACAACCTCGTCTCCCGGCTGCGTGACGGCCGACAGGGATATGGCAATGGAGGCCGCCGCGCCCACGGTCATGTAGATATGCTCCGCCGAAGCGGGTACGCCGAAGCGGCGACGGATGCTTTCAGCAATGATGGCGCGCACCTCGGGCACGCCGGCAGCGGGCGAGTAGCCGTGCAGCGACACGGCGGGCTGGTCGAGCAGGTCGAGCGCGGCCTGCTTCACCGCATCGGGCGCAGGGACGCTCGGGTTGCCGATGCTGAAATCGAACACGTTGTCGGCGCCGATTTCCGCCTTGCGCACCAGCCCGTACGCGAACAGCTCGCGAATCGCCGACGGCTCGTTTCCCAGCCCGTACATCCTCTCGTTCACCATGACGGCACCACTTCCCTTGTCTCGCAACGTTTTCGAACAAGGGTAGCACAACGTCATGCACGCGCGCCGCTTCCGTACGCAAACGGCGAATCGCCGGCATGGGGCTTGCACGAGAGCGCGCCAAGGAAACGCTGACCGCTTGCGGAAAGCCCGGGAATCGAACGCAGCGCATACATGATTCGCAAGCGAAGCTCGAGCGCTTTATGCCTTGATCAGCGCCTCCCTAAACGAGAGCCGTCTCTCCCAAGCTCACGATGCGCTCGCGCAACTCGGGACACGCTCGAAACACGAACGCTCGTCCCCGCTGTTCCCGCACCAGATACCGCTTCTGCTCAAGCTCCAGAAAGTCGCCCCGAGCCGTTGCATACGCCACGCGAAACGTACGCTGATGAGGCCCGATGCGCAACAAAGCATCGGGCTCTTTGCACAAGGTCGCAAGAATGGAACGTTGACGGTAATTCAAATCGGCGCCGAACATGCGGCCGATCAGGTCGCTAAGTCGCTGAAACTGCTCGACCGACGCTTCCAATTTGTCAAGCTCCGCCAAGTACAGCTTAACGTACGTGGAGAAATAGGACGTGAAGTCAAAACCGAACCCGTAATCGACCGACCAGTTGGTAAACAGCGCTTTCATACGCGGCGTGTTCAACTCCCCAAAGGGGTAGTACCCCACGGGAAGCCAGCTCAGCACCGGATAGCCCCACTTGATAGCCAAAACGTTTCGCAACAACACGCCCACCAGCGAATTCAAACAC
This sequence comes from Paraeggerthella hongkongensis, assembly GCF_003726035.1. Taxonomy (GTDB): domain Bacteria; phylum Actinomycetota; class Coriobacteriia; order Coriobacteriales; family Eggerthellaceae; genus Paraeggerthella; species Paraeggerthella hongkongensis. The sequence goes on along the minus strand of NZ_QICD01000022.1, from coordinate 1,226 downwards.
GGAAACACGTCGAAGTTCCAAAAGAACCAGGACACGTTGATGATGCGCAGCACGGGACCGAACCGGAACTCATCGTCATCAAGCCGGGCGCGGCGGCATACGGCGTCAATCGCGGCTGCCGAGGTGGGCGGCGCAATGCGAGGGTCAAGCGGGCACACCTCGCCACGGCGGGGGATCCGATCAAGATTCACGCCTTCGATCAGGCGATAGTACAGCGTCTCGACAAGCCCGTGCGTGACGTCGCGCCGAGCCAGCGCGTCGGCGTCGCTGCTCACTTCGAAGTAGTTGCTGATAACCCTATCGAGGTCGGTACGAAGCGGCCCTCCCAGAAATATCTCATGGATGCGCTCGTCGGACACGCGCGCGCCCTCTGTTTCCAGAACGCGGGCGAGCGTGCGCTCGATGTAGCGCGTGACGAACGGCGAGCCCTTGAGGGACGAAAGCGCCTCGTCAAGCGGAAAGCCCGCCATACAGCGCATTTCCAGCATTTTGGAATCGAAGGCCATTGCGCTGGTGGTGATGAACCAGCAATCCGCCTCGCGATAGGGGTCGTCGGGGACGAATATGGCCACTTGCTTTCGAATGGCGGTCAAGATCAGCCAGATCTCGTCTTTGGTGTACCCTTCGGGAAGCTCGTATTGATCGAGATCCTCGAACAGTAGCAATCCTCTGTCGATAACGCTGCGCAGTCGATAGAAGCATTCGTTGTTCATAAGCTCTACGATGTCCTCAGTCGCGCATCGTGTCATGTCGCCTCCATCCGGTTGCCATCAACTTGAAGCAACTATACTATCAATTATCAATATAGTAAGTATCAATTTCTTATATATTGATAATCAGCAGCCAAGGAACTATAGTATATGCAAGGCGGGAACGTTGGAAACACCCATTCGTTGCCGTTGGCACCTCCTTGTATGGGCTGTTTTCATAAATTCCAGCCTGAGCGGATCCGCGACAATCCGCGCTCCAAGAAGCCCCGCCTTTAAACAGGACCCTTGCAAGGGTCCTGTTCTTTTATGGTCCGGTCGAGGACAAAGGGCTGGAATTGAGTCCTTGAACTGAAAGAGCCATTGCAAAAAGTCGTCCGCCAATGGCAATTCGGGTTATGTTTCAAAAAGTGTGTCCGATCCAATTATTCACTGCCTGTAATTCGTAGGCATGTGGAACTCCTCCCAGACGATGCCTGAGCCGTACCTGTCGGGTGTGCCCTCACCTTTGCCAGCATC
>NZ_QICD01000021.1 GCF_003726035.1 Paraeggerthella hongkongensis | reverse complement strand
CAAGGTGAAATCGGACACACTTTTTGAAACACCTAGAAGTTGGTGCGAAACAACTTCTAGGGTCTATTTTCTATTGATGAACTGGTAATACAGGGTAGAAATAGACACACTTTTTGAAACTTAACCCTAGAATGCAGCCCTTAGAGAGACGGCGACAAGGGGGCCTACGGCTCAAAAAACGCAACATTGCGCGTAAAATCGAGCAGAAGCATCGGTCGCTACGTCAAACATCTGCTGGCATCCTACGAGCCGCTCGCAAAAAAGCCCTCGGCGCAATGCCGAGGGCTTTCAACTTTCAGGAACTCACCAACACGCTTGCGTCTACGCGTTCGCTTACGCCTCCGCGTACACGTCCTTGAGCTTGAGCAGGTGCTCGTAGCGCTCCAGAGCAGCCTTCTCGTTGCGCTCGAACAGCTCGGTGGCGCGCTCGGGGAACTCGCGGGTCAAACGGCTGTAACGGGCTTCGTTCATAAGGAACTCCTGGTAACCGCCTGCGGGCTCCTTCGAATCCAGCACGAACTTCTTGCCTGCAGGAGCCGCAGGGTTGAAACGGAACAGGTTCCAGTAACCGCAGTCGACCGCCTTCGCCATTTCGTCCTGGCAGTTTGCCATGCCGCCCTTGATGGAGTGCATCTCGCACGGCGAGTAGCCGATGATGAGCGACGGTCCCGGATACGCCTCGGCCTCGGCGATGGCCTTGATGGTCTGGGCCGGCTTCGCGCCCATGGCCACCTGCGCCACGTACACGTAGCCGTACGCCATGGCGATCTCGGTCAGGCTCTTCTTCTTGACATCCTTGCCGGCTGCCGCGAACTGCGCAACCTGGCCGATGTTCGTAGCCTTGGAAGCCTGGCCGCCCGTGTTGGAGTACACCTCGGTATCGAACACGAACACGTTCACGTCCTCGCCGGAAGCCAGCACATGATCAAGGCCGCCGTAACCGATGTCGTACGCCCAGCCGTCGCCGCCGAAGATCCACACGGACTTCTTGGTCAGGTATTCGCTGTTCTCCAAGATGTCGGCGGCAATGCTGTTGCCCTCGGCGATTTCCTGAAGCTTGGCAACGTATGCGGCGGCCGCTTCCTTGCTGGCGTCAGCTTCGTTGCGAGCCTCGACCCAAGCTTGCGCCGCATCCTTCACGGCCTGATCAACGTCGGAGGCGAGCAGCTTCTCCGTGTCGGCCAGCAGCTTGTCGCGCACGGCCTCGTGGCCCAGCAGCATGCCCAAGCCGTGCTCGGCGTTGTCCTCGAACAGCGAGTTCGACCATGCGGGGCCGTGACCGTCCTTGTTCATGGTGTACGGCGAAGTGGCAGCAGGACCGCCCCAGATGGACGAGCAGCCCGTCGCGTTCGCCACGTACATGCGATCGCCGAACAGCTGCGTGACCAGTTTCGCGTACGCCGTCTCGGCGCAACCCGCGCAAGCGCCCGAGAACTCGAGCAACGGCTGCTTGAACTGGCTGCCCTTGACCGTCGCATCGCCCAGAGCAGGCTTGTCGGATACCTGGTCGACGCAGTAGCTGAACACGTCCTGCTGAGCCAGCTCGGCTTCCTGATCCACCATCTTGAGCGAATCGCTCGGGCACACGTTCACGCACACGCCGCATCCCATGCAATCGAGCGGCGAAATGGCCAGCGTGTACTGCAAGCCGGCAGCGGCCTTGCCCTTCGCAGCCACCAACGTGATGGCGGACGGAGCGGCGGCAGCCTCTTCCTCGGTGAGGGCGAACGGACGAATGGTGGCGTGCGGGCACACGAAGGCGCACTGGTTGCACTGGATGCAGCTTGCCGCATCCCACGCAGGAACGCTCACGGCAACGCCGCGCTTCTCGTACGCAGCCGCACCCTGCTCGAACTGGCCATCGGCATGCTCCACGAACGCGGACACGGGCAAACGGTCGCCGTCCATGCGGCCAACCGGCTCCATGATGTCGCGAACCATCTTGACCAGCTCGGGGCGGCCCTCAAGCTCGGCACCCTGGCCCTCGTCCTTCGCGTCAGCCCAGCTAGCCGGCACGTCGACGCGCACGAACGCCGTCGCGCCGGCATCGATAGCGCGGTGGTTCATGTCCACGACTTCCTGGCCCTTCTTCAGGTAGGACTTCGTGGCCGCGTCCTTCATGTACTGCAACGCCTCGTCCTGCGGGATGACGTTCGCCAGCGTGAAGAACGCCGACTGCAGAATGGTGTTCGTGCGCTTGCCCATGCCGATCTCGCGAGCAAGGTCGATGGCGTTGATGGTGTACAGCTTGATGTCGTTGTTGGCAATGTAGCGCTTGGCCTCGGCGCTCAAGTGATGCTCAAGCTCTTCCGGCGTCCACTGGCAGTTGATCATGAACGCACCGCCGGGCTTCACGTCGTTCACCATGCGGAAGCCCTTAGTGACGTAAGACGGGTTGTGGCACGCCACGAAGTCCGCCTTGTTCACGTAGTACGTGCTCTTGATGGGAGAATCGCCGAAGCGCAGGTGACTGATGGTCACGCCGCCCGTCTTCTTCGAGTCGTACTGGAAGTACGCCTGCACGTACTTGTCGGTGTGATCGCCGATGATCTTGATGGAGTTCTTGTTCGCGCCCACCGTGCCGTCGCCGCCCAGACCCCAGAACTTGCACTCGATGGTGCCGGCCGCAGCGGTGTTGGGGCTGTTCGGATCCTCGGGCAAAGACAGGTTCGTCACGTCGTCGACGATGCCGACCGTGAACTCGCGCGCCGGCGCATCCTTCTCGAGCTCCGTGTAGATGGCGAACACCGAAGACGGCGGGGTGTCCTTCGATGCCAGGCCATAGCGGCCTCCAACCACCGTGAGATCGGTGCGGCCCTCGTGCGCAAGCGCGTTCACCACGTCCATGTACAGCGGCTCGCCCAGAGAACCGGGCTCCTTGGTGCGGTCCATGACCGCGATCTTCTGCACGGTAGACGGCAACGCTGCCATGAACTTCTCGGACACGAAGGGGCGGTACAGGCGAACCTTGACCAAGCCCACCTTCTGGCCGTTGGCGTTCAGGTAGTCGACGACCTCCTCCACCACGTCGCAGAACGAGCCCATGGCCACGATCACGCGGTCGGCGTCGGGCGCGCCATAGTAGTTGAACAGCTGGTAATCGGTGCCCAGCTTGGCGTTGACCTGGTTCATGTAGTCCTCGACCACGGCAGGCAGCGCGTCGTACACGCCGTTGCACGCCTCGCGGTGCTGGAAGAAGATGTCACCGTTCTCATGGCTGCCGCGCATGGCGGGACGCTCGGGGTTGAGCGCATGCTCGCGGAACACGCGCACGGCATCCATGTCGCACATCTCGGCCAGATCGTCGAAATCCCACACAGCGATCTTCTGCACCTCATGCGATGTGCGGAAGCCGTCGAAGAAGTTGATGAAGGGGATGCGGCCCTTGATGGCGGCCAGGTGGGCAACGGCGGAAAGGTCCATGACTTCCTGGACGTTGCTTTCGGCCAGCATGGCGAAGCCGGTCTGACGGCAAGCCATGACGTCGGAGTGGTCGCCGAAGATGCTGAGCGCCTGGGTGGCCACGGTACGCGCGCTCACATGGAACACGGTCGGCAGCATTTCAGCGGCGATCTTGTACATGTTCGGGATCATGAGAAGCAGGCCCTGAGAAGCCGTGTACGTGGTGGTCAGAGCACCCGCGGCAAGCGAGCCGTGAACCGCGCCTGCAGCGCCGCCCTCGGACTGCATCTCGCACACCTTGACCGTGGTGCCGAAGATGTTCTTCTTTCCTGCAGCGGACCACTGGTCCACCAGGTCGGCCATAGGGCTCGACGGGGTAATAGGATAGATGCCTGCGACCTCGGTGAACGCATAGGAGACGTACGCCGCGGCATTGTTGCCATCCATTGATTTGAATTCTCTCGTCATATTCCTCTCCTTTGAAGGGGATGTGGCCCGACCGGAAATTCGCACGGAGAACGCAAGCCCCATGTGACGCAATCGCACGCGCGGGCTTCGACCCTCTTCTCTCGCACTGAACTCTTCGCCTGATCCGACTATACGGCTCTCATAATACCAGTACGAATCAGCCGCTTCGCCCGTCGAAAGCAAGGGACGGCATGTCGCGGGCGCACTCGTCGGCAAACGGCCTGACTCGCGCGCAAGCAGCGCCTGCAAAAAGAGAGCCCGCCTCCCTGAAGAGACGGGCTCGAACCAGCTTCGTCGCGCATGCGCTCCGAAAGCGGCGCTTGTCAAGAACCGAGACGCTACTTGCCCAAATCGGGATGCAGCAGCGAGGGCGCAGCTCCCAAGAGCAAACGCGTGTAGTCGTCTTTCGGATGCTCGAACACCTCTTTGGCGGTGCCGTTTTCCACAGCCTCGCCCGCGTTCATCACAATGATACGGTCGGAAATATAGCGCACCGTCTGGATATCGTGGCTGATGAACACCATGGACAGGCCGAGCTCCTTCTTGAGGTCCATGAGCAGGTTCAGAATCTGCGCGCGCACGGACACGTCAAGGGCGCTCGTGGGTTCGTCGGCGATGATGGCGTCGGGCTTGAGCGACAGGGCGCGCGCGATAGCCACGCGCTGGCGCTGGCCGCCGGACAGCTGGCCCGGCAGCGCGTCGAGCACCGACCCCGGCAGGCCGACCATCTCGATCAACTCGTTCACGCGAGCCTCGCGAGACGTCTTGTCGCCCACCTTGTGCACCACCAGCGGGTCAAGCAGCTGGTCGTGCACGCTCATGCGCGCGTTGAGAGCCGTGGCGGGGTCTTGGAAGACCACCGAGATCACGCGGCCGATCAGGCGGCGCTGGGCGGCGGAACGCTTCGTGACGTCCTCGCCCTTGAAGAACACGCGGCCTTCCGTGGGCTGCTGCAAGCCGCACATCACGTTGGCCGTGGTGGACTTGCCGCAACCGGACTCGCCCACGATACCCAAGGTCTGACCCGGCATCAGCTTGAGGGTCAGGCCGCGAACGGCCTGCACCTTGTTCGGGTGCAGAATGGATCCGGTACGCGTCTTGAACGTCACGCGGATGTCGTCCAGGAAGATGATGGGCGTCTGCCCGTCGGCGGCGGAAGCGTTCGCCGCGTTCGTTTCGAGTTCGCTCATAGCAGCACACCTCCGGGAACGTACGGTTTGATGCCAAGGCGCTTGAGCTCGCTGTCAGGCAGCTCGGCATAGTAATGATCGGTGCTTTCGACGCGCTTGAGCACGGGACGCAGCTGCGACACCTTGTCGGGATGGCTCGAACGCGGCGTGAAGCGGTCGCCCTGAGGGAAGTCCTTCGGGCTGGGAACGCTGCCGGGAACCTGGTGCAGGCGGTCGCCGCCGGCTTCGATGGAAAGCACCGAGCCCAGCAGCCCGCGCGTGTACTCGTGCACGGGGTGGCACAGGATGTCCGACACCGGACCCTGCTCAACCACCTGACCGGCGTACATAACCGTGATCGAATTCGCCACTTCGGCGACAAGCGCCAGGTCGTGGCTGACGAACACCATAGCGAAGCCCAGTTCCTTCTGCAGTTTGTTCAAAAGGTCGATGACCTGCTTCTGCACGGTCACGTCAAGAGCCGTAGTGGGCTCGTCGGCGATAATGACCTTCGGGTCGCGCGTGAGCGCCATGGCAATGAGCACGCGCTGACGCTGGCCGCCCGACAGCTCGTGCGGATAGGAGTCGAGCGTGCGCTTCGGATCAAGGCCCACCAGCTCCAGCAGCTCCTCGGCGCTACGGGTGCCACCGCGCTTGGTCAGCTGCTTCATCTGAGCCCTGATCAGCATGGACGGGTTGAGCGAAGACAGCGCGTCCTGGTAGATCATGGCGATTTCGCGGCCGCGCAGAGCGTTCATCTGCTTCTGATCCATGGCCAGCAGGTTCTGACCGTCGTACAGAATCTCGCCCGTGACGGTTGCCTTCGGATCAAGCAGGCCCATGATGGTCAGCGACGTAATGGACTTGCCGCAGCCGGACTCGCCCACCAAGCCCATGGTCTGGCGCGGACGCACCACGAAGCTCACATGGTCCACCACGTTCACGTCGCCGTGGCGCGGGAACTTGATGCACAGGTCCTTGACTTCCAAAATAGGCGGCACATCGGTGCGAGCCTCGAAGCGATCGGTGCGCGTCTTCTCGATGGTCTGCAGCTGCATCAGGCGCTTTTCCAGCATGTCGGCCTGAGCGGCGTACGCCAGCGTGGGGTCGGCAACCATTTTGTCGGCTTCGCGCTCGGCCAGCACGGCGGAGTCGTCGGCCTTGACCGGAGCCTTGGGAGCGGCGGCCATGGCGTCGGTGATGCCCTCGGACAGGATGTTCAGGCACAGAACCGTGATCATGATGGCAAGACCCGGGAACAGTGCTTGCCACCAACGACCGGACAGCACGCCGTTGCGAGCATCGGCCAAAATGTTACCCCAGGTGGGAGTAGGCTCGGGAATGCCCGCCGAGATGAAGGACAGCGACGCCTCGAACACGATCGCGTCGGCCACCAGCACGATGGTGAACACCATGACCGGAGCGATGCAGTTGCGCACAACGTGCTTGACCAGGATCCATGGGGCGCGAGCGCCGCTTACGACGACGGCGCGGACGTAATCTTGGTTGTACTCCGAAACCACGTTCGCGCGCACGATGCGGGCGATCTGGGGAATGTACAGAAAGCCGATGGCGAAGATCAGCGTGGCCAGCGAGTTGCCGAACGCGATGACGAACGTGGCGGCCAAGGCGATGCCCGGGAACGACATGATGACGTCGAGCACGCGCATGATGACTTCGCTGACCCACTTGCGAGACACGGCAGCGATAGCGCCGATGATCGAGCCGCACACAAGCGCAAAGCCCGTAGCGCCGATGCCGATGATGAGCGAGTAGCGCGCACCGTACATCATGCGCGACAAAACGTCGCGGCCCTTATCGTCGGTACCGAACAGGAACTGCGCATCAGGAGCCTGGCGCGCCGTGAAGATAGCCAGCGGATCATGCGGGGCAACGATATTCGCAAACGCGGCGATCATAACGACCAGCACCAGCACCACAAGCGAGATGCGCGAGCCGATGCCCATGGCCTTCCAGCGACGGAAGCGAACCTTGCCCGGGTTGGCCTCCATTTTCTTCGTAAGGTTTCCTCGTAACTGAACCATGCTACACCGTCCTGATTCGCGGATCGATCAGGATATAAAGCATATCCACGATGATGTTGATAACGATGAAGGTGATGGCCACCACCAGCACGACGCCCTGAACCAGCAAAACGTAGCTGTTCTGGATGCCCGAAAGAATGGCCATGCCCATGCCGGGGAGGTTGAAGATAACCTCGATGACCACGGCGCCGCCGATCAGATAGCCGATGCGCAGGCCCAGAACCGTAACCGGCGTGATGAGCGCGTTGCGCAAGACGTTGCGCGCCACGACGACGCTCTTCGGAATGCCAGCGCCCAGAGCCGTACGCACGTAGTCTTTGTCCAGCTCCTCGACCATCGACGTGCGGATAACGCGCGTCAGCTGGCCGGTAACGGGAACCGCCAACGCGATGGCCGGCATGGCCATGCGAGCGAGCCACCCTGCCGGATCCTGCGATATCGTAGGCAGCGGACCCGACGCCGGCAGCAGGTGCAGCATCGAAGAGAACAGCAGGATCATGAGCACCGCAAGCCAGAACGAAGGCGTTGCGATACAGGCGATCGAGAATACGCGGATGATCTGGTCGGGCCATCGATCGCGGTACAACGCCGAAACAACGCCCAATATCACCGCGAAAAAGACCGCTATGATCAGACCGAGGAACGTCAGCTGCAACGTGACCGGCAGCGCTTCGGCGATACGGTCGGATACGGCTGCTTTGTTAGCACCGTACGTTCCCATGTCCCCCTGGAACAGGCCGGCCATATAGTTTCCATACTGTACGAGCACCGGATCGTTCAACCCGTGCTCCTCGCGGTACTGCTCGGCTTGCGCCTCGGTGGCGTTCTCGCCCAAGACCGAATAAGCTTGGTCAATAGGAGACAGCGCCATAATGAAGAACACGAGAATGGTCACGCCGAAGATCATGATCGGCAGCGCTATCAGGCGCCTTCCGATCAGTCGTAGCAGGTTGCTCACCGCGTCCTCCTTTCGTTTTACGGCTCTTACGCTTTGACAATTACTGGCTTTGTGCGCGGGCCGTTTTCAGCCGAATGCGGCCCGCGCACAAACATCCATTAGGCATTCTATATGAATCTTGGGTATAGCTGCACAAGAAATATGTGGTCAGATTGTCGGGAAACGGAGTGTTTTTTGTAATCTTTGAGCGCGCTTAGGCGCCATCGGGCTTGAGCGGCTTGCCCAGCTCTTCGGCCAGCACGGGCAGCAGCGCAGCAAACGTGGCGTCGATTTCCTTTTTCTTGAGCTGGCACTCCCAAATAACGTGCACGGTCCAGCCCATCTGCTCGAGCTCCGCACGGCTTCGCTCGTCCCGCTCCACGTTGCGCTGAAACTTCACTGCCCAGTACTCCACGTTGCTTTTGGGCATGGATGGCTTGCACCGAGGACAGCGATGCCAAAAACACCCGTTAACAAATACAGCTACGCGCTTGCCCGGCCATGCGACGTCCGGATGCCCGGGAACCTTCCATTGCAGACGATAGCCCGTCAACCCCGCAGCGCGCAGGCGCTGGCGAACGAGCAGCTCCGGCTTCGTGTTGCTTCGCCGGTTTCCCAACATGGACTTGCGCACGTTCTCGTTGGTGGCAGGAGGGGCCTTCAAGCGCATCGGCGCAGGGAGCGCAGGGCGCGAAAGCGCGGTCACGCGCACCGAAAACGCCCCCGAACGCACCTCGCCGTTTGTTGCATACACGTTACTTTTATGTAGAGTGGCGGTCATGCTGCGCATAATACCATTCATTTCCCCTGCTCATCCGTTTTCCCGCGCAAGCCCTGCCGATAACTCGAATTTTACAAGTCCTTTATTTTCCTCAAGTTTTCCCCGATAATGGGCATTGCTGTTGTGCGCGTGCTCAATCACGCGCGTGCAATCGAGGCGCGGATGCCTCGAAACCGAAATGGAGGGAAACCAATGGAACAGCATAAGAATGCATCTTTGTCCCGCCGCACGTTCCTGGCGGGCAGCGCTGTCGCAGCAGCGGCAGCAGGCCTCAGCCTGTACGGCTGCGGCGGCGGCAACGCCGAAACGCCGGCCGAAGGCACTGGCACCGACGCCGGCGCTGCGGTCAAGGGCGGTCAGCTGACGGGTGCTTGCGCCTACAGCTCCACCAACGTCAACCCGATTGGCAACAGCTCCGCTCTCATGCTGGGCGCCACGTGGCACGTATTCGAGGGCCTGTACGACCTCGACCTGCACACGTACAAGACCTACAACGCGCTGGCCGCCGCCAAGCCGACGAAGGTCTCCGACACCGAGTACGAGGTCGCCCTGCGTGACGGCGCCAAGTTCTCCGACGGCACCGACGTGACCGCCGCCGACGTGGTGAACGCGTTCGAGAAGAACATGGCCGACGCCACCTACGGCGCTTTCCTGTCGTTCATCTCCGCCGTTGCCGCGAAGGACGACAAGACCATCGCCTTCACGCTGAAGTACCCCTTCGAGAGCCTGCTCGAAGGCCGTCTGAGCGTGGTCAAGGTCTTCCCCGCCGCCCTGTCCGAGGACGACCTGAAGACCAAGCCGATCGGCTCCGGCCCGTGGGCGTACGCCAGCATCAACGGCGACGACGGCGGTGCGATCGAGTTCGTTCCCAACGAGCACTACAACGGCTCGCTGCCGGCCACGGCCGACTCCATGCACTGGGACGTCCTGCTTGACGACACCTCCCGCACCACCGCGCTGCAGGAGGCCACGGTTCAGGTTATGGAGAACGTTCCCGACGCCAACGCCGACCAGCTGGTGGGCGCCGGCGCGACGGTCGAGTACATCCAGGGCTTCAACCAGCCGTTCTTCATGTTCAACACGCTGAAGGAGCCGTTCAACGATCCTCGCGTGCGCCAGGCGTTCTTCTACGCTATCGACACGAACAAGCTCATCGCCAACGCGATGGACGGCCACGCATCCGCTGTCACCGGCTTTTTGCCCAAGGAGCATCCGAACTATCATCAGGCTTCCACGGTGTACACCTATGACCCGGAGAAGGCCAAGAGCCTGCTCGCCGAGGCTGGCGTGACCGATCTCAAGTTCGAGCTCATGACCAACAACAACTGGGTGAAGAACCTGGCTGCTCAGGTCAAGAACGACCTGGACGCCATCGGCCTGAACTGCACCATCAACGAGACGAAGATCGACTGGGCGTCCCTTGCCGAGTCCGACAGCATCCTCCCCTACGACGTCATGCTGACCCCGGGCGACCCGACCTGCTTCGGCAACGACCCCGACCTGCTGATGTCCTGGTGGTACGGCGACAACGTGTGGACCCAGGGCCGCACCTGCTGGAAGAAGGCTGGCGACGGCAAGTTCGAAGAGCTGCAGACCATGATGCAGCAGGCTCGCGAGGCCACCGGCAAGGACCAGCAGGAAATCTGGAACAAGTGCTTCGATCTGCTGTCCGAGCAGGTTCCGCTGTACCCGCTGTTCCATCGCGCACTGGCGACCGGCTACCAGTCCGCCACGATCACCGGCTTCCAGCCGATCGCGACGACCGGCCTGGTCTTCCTGGGCGCAAGCGCCAAGGCGTAAGCAAGCGCTTCGCACCATACCAAGCACCGCACAGGCCCGCTTCCACAAGGAGGCGGGCCTTCTTGTTGCAACAAGGCGATTTTCCTGTGGCAACCAACCCTTGTTCGTTGACGTGCCTACAAGAGCGGTCTATTCTTTTACCGTTTGCATACAGACACGGAAAAGAGGCTTTAAACCCATGACTGATTCACCGTTTCGCGGCGTAATCCCCCCGGTCGTCATCCCGCTGACCGAGAAGCGACAGCTCGACCTGGAAGCGCTTGAGCGCTCCATCAACCGTATGATCGAGGCGGGCGTCGACGGCCTGTTCTTCCTGGGCTCTTCGGGCGAAGTCGCCTTCCTGACCGACGCGCAGCGCTACCACGTGCTGCAGGAAGCCGTCGCCATGGTACACGGCCGCGTGCCGGTTCTGGCGGGCATCATCGATATGGAAACCCTGCGCGTGGTCGACCAGGCAAAGCGCGCAGCGGGCTACGGCGTGGATGCGCTGGTTGCCACCGCCCCCTTCTACGCGCTGGGCGGCCCGAAGGAAGTCGAGCGCCACTTCCGCGCCATCCGCGAGCAGACCGATCTGCCGCTGTTCGCCTACGACCTGCCCGTGTGCGTGCACACGAAGCTCGATCCCACGATGCTCGTTCGTCTGGGCACCGACGGCGTGCTCCAGGGCGTCAAGGACTCCTCCGGCGACGACGTGTCGTTCCGCTGGCTGTGCCTTGAGAACGAAGACGCCGGTCATCCGCTGCAACTGCTGACCGGTCATGAAGTCTGCGTCGACGGCGCGTACCTGGCCGGCGCCGACGGATCGGTGCCGGGCTTGGCGAACCTCGACCCGGCAAGCTACGTGGAACAGTGGCGCGCCGCTCAGGCAGGCGACTGGGAGCGCGTGAAGGAGCTGCAGGACCACCTGGCCCGCCTCATGTTCCTGACCCGTCAGGTGAAGGCGACCGTGGGCTTCGGTGCCGGCGTGGGCGCGTTCAAGACGGCTTTGTGGCAGATGGAAGTGTTCAACACCAACCAGATGCGCGAGCCCGTCCAGCCTCTGGAAGGCGAAGACGTGGAGACCATCGTCAACGTGATCAAGCGCGCCGGCCTCATGGCCGCCGATGCCCCCGTGCGCAGCTAGGAACCCGCATGAACGTCGAGTATCCGTGCACCATCGCCGTCTTCGATGTGGGCGGCACCAAAATGGCGGGGGCGCTTGCGCACTACGCCTCCCCCGCTGCCGAGCCCGTGATCGAAGGGCGCCGCAGCGTGCCGACGCAGGCGAACCGCGGAGGTGCCGCGGTACTCGACGCCCTCTGCGATCTGGTCGGCGACGTGCTGTCCGATGCGGAGAGGCCCATTTCGGGCATTGGCGTGGGAACGGCTGGATGCGTGGACGTGCGCACCGGCGCCATCGCCTACGCCAACGAGCTCATGCCCGGCTGGACCGGACAGCCCGTCGCAGAGCGCCTGGAGCAAACCCACGGCCTGCCAACCGCAGTCCTCAACGACGTCAAGGCGCATGCTTTGGGCGAAGCCCGCTGGGGGGCGGCACGAGGCGCTCAAACATGCCTGGTCATCGCCGCGGGAACGGGCTTGGGGGGCGGCATCATCGTCAACGGCCACGTGCTGCTGGGCGCCCATGGGTTCGCGGGCGAGGTGGGTCGTACCCCCTGCCCCGACGCTTCAGGCGACCCGCGCACCTGCGGAAACGCCAGCGATCTGGAATCCATCGCCGCTGGCAGCGGCATCGAGCGCCGCTATGCGGCTGCGGGAGGAGACCCCGTGACCGGCGGCGAGATTGCGCAACGCGCCTTGCAGGGAGAAGAGCTTGCCCGCCGCATCATCGAAGAAGCGGGCTCTGCCTTGGGAGAAGCTATCGCCACTTGGACGGACCTGCTCGATCCCGAACTGGTGGTGCTTTCGGGATCGGTCTGCAACGCCGGACCTTCGTGGCGCGCGGCCGTGCAGACGGCGTTCGAGCGACAGGCCCCCGCCGTAATGCACGCTTTGCCCATCGTTGACGCAACGCTCAAAGACAACGCGCCCCTTATCGGGGCAGCCGAGTACCTGCTGGACACCTTGAAAGGACGTTCGTGATCAATCCGCTTATCGAATCACTTCGCGGCAAGCTCATTGTAAGCTGCCAGGCATATATGGGCGAGCCTATGCGCCACCCCGAAACCATGGCTCAAATCGCACGTGCTGCAGAATTGGGGGGAGCTGCTGCCATTCGCTGCCAGGGCCTGTCCGATATCGCGGCCATCAAGGGTCGCGTCGAGATCCCCGTGATCGGCTTATGGAAAGAAGGACACGAAGGCGTCTACATCACGCCCACGTTGCGCCATGCGCGTGCCTGCATAAGCGCCGGATCCGACGTAGTTGCCCTTGACGCAACCGATCGACCGCGCCCCGATGGCCGCACGTTCAAGGAAACCGTCGAAGCCCTGCGCGGGGAAACGCTGGTCATGGCCGATTGCTCCTGCATGGCAGACGTCCATCGCGCACTCGAAGCGGGCTGCGACATCGTATCCACCACGCTTGCCGGATACGTGCCGGGAGGCCTCGCGAAAACCAACGGCCCCGACCTGGAATTCCTAAAGGAAGCCGCCGCCGCGGCAGGAGATGTGCCGGTGTTCTGCGAAGGCCGTATCCACACCACCGACGACGCGAAAGCAGCCATGGATGCCGGAGCGTTCGCCATCGTTGTCGGGACCGCCATCACGCACCCGACAAGCATCACCACCTGGTTCGCGAACGCAATCGCGTAAGCCGCTTAACCAGGCGGGGAGCACGGCAACAGCCCTGTTCCCCGCCTGGTGAGACAAAGGGACGGGGTCAATGACTCATTTTCGGCCGCAGGCCAGAAAATGAGTCATTGACCCCGTCCCTTTGTCTCATATCCTTCCCGTTTCGCTTCGCCGTCACCTTCGCAAAGCTTCGGAAGACATGGTCCAGACGCAAGGAGATTCGAAGTACGCCCGGTCAGCCGGATCATGCGTCACCCAAAGCACGGTCTTTGCTTTGAGCAAGGGTACGAGAACTTCCATAACGCGATGCTTCGTTTCGCCGTCAAGGCCTTTAAGAGGTTCGTCGAACACGATAACGCTGCTCGGCGCCATAACGGCTCGCAGCAAGGCGACCCGTCTTTTCATGCCGCCCGAAAGCGCATGTACCGGACGTCCGGCCGATCCGGCCAAGCCAACCTTGTCCAGCAAACGTTCCATATCGAAACGCAGCAACTCCCGCGCCTGCGGATCAAGCCGTCCGTGCGGCAAGCGTATGTTCGCGGAAACGCTGAGGTTTTCGCAGAGCCTGTCCTCTTGGAACACGGCAGCGCATCGAGCATCGTCCGCCTTCTCGATAACCCCTTGGTCAGGCTGCTCAAGCCCAAGCACCAACCTGAGAAAGGTGGTTTTCCCGCACCCCGACGGCCCTAGAATACAGTGAACCGCACCGTCTTGGAGATCCGCTGAAAATCTTTGCATGACAACGGTCTTCCCATAGGACTTCGTCACGTCGACAAACCTCATCGCATCTCCTCCACCTTTGCCACAGCCTGCTCAAGCAGCTTCGCGAACGACCGCTCGAACATCAAGCTGATAAGAACGATGACAACCGTCCATGCGAACAGATCGGGGGTGTTCAGGTAGACTTTCGCATCGTAAAGACGCTCGCCGATGGAGAAACTGGGAAGTCCGATGACCTCGGCGGCAATACCCGCCTTCCAGCACATGCCAAGCGCAAGCGAGCTTGCCGCCTGAAAGTACGGCAGCACTTGAGAGCAGTACAGGTAGCGCAACCGCGCAAGAGGGCTTAAGTCAAACACCTGGGCCATTTCCAAAAGCTGCGGATCAACTTGCCGGATGCCCTCCAAAACATTAGCGTACACCAGGGGAAACACCATCAGAAACGAGATAACGATCGACAGGTTGGCAGACGACACCCAAATGAGCACCAGGATGACGAACGAAGCCACAGGCACGGCCTTGACAGCCTGCACAAGCGGCGCCAGCAAGCGACGCACCCACTGAAAGCGGGAAGACAACGCTGCCAGCAAGGTGCCCAACACCATAGCCAGCAGAAACCCTACGGCAATACGAGAAAGAGATACGGCTACCGAACCCCAGAAACCCACGGTCTGCACCAGCTCCGCCAAGCGCACGGCAACAGCCACAGGAGACGCCAACAGCACCTCCTGGGCTATCGCCATGCTGGCAACTTGCCACACGATCAGCCAAAACGCCACCGGGAATACGATGCCGAGCGCTTTGTCCGCCACGTAAGCTCCTTACGCCCCGTAGTAGAAGTCGTCAGCGGGAAGCGACCCGCCAACCGACTGGGGGTTTTGCTGGGACAGCACGTTCAGGTAGCCGGACAGCTTGTCCTTCATGTCGGAGCCGCTCAAAAATACGATGTTGCACCCCGGCAGGGCCTTCTTCGCAACGGCTTCGGGAACGATGTCGTACGATCCCACCAAAGCGGCGGCCTGATCGACGTTGGCATTGACGAAATCAACCGACTCGCGGTAATGCTCCATGAACGCCTGAACCGCCTGGGGGTTCTCCTCGATGAACGACGCACGCGCAACCGCCACGCCGGTTACCAGCGCACTCGGGGCGCTTGCATCTTTTTGCAGCGCGTCCCATTCCTTGGTCAGATCAAGCGCAACGCGAATATCGGCGTTCTTTGCCTGCGCTGCCGCCACGAAGGGCTGGGGAAGCATGGCGATAGCATCGGGATTCTGAGCCATAGCTGCGATGCACTCGGCATGCTCGCTCTTCCATTCGATGGTCACGTCTTGACCAGGCACAAGCCCATTGCTTTCCAGAATATAGGAAAGAGCGTACTCCGGCGTTGCGCCCTTGCCTGCAGCGTAGATGGTCTTGCCTTTCAGATCGGCTGCGGCCTGCACGGAGTTTCCAGTTTCGCAGATGTACAGGATGCCCAGCGTATTGATGGCCAGAACTCGCACCTCGCCGTTGGTGTTGTTGTACAGAACCGATGCCAGGTTCGCAGGCACGGCTGCGATATCGACCTCGCCCTTTGCTATCTTGGGAACAACCTCGTCAACCGACGCAGCGATATCGAACGAATAGTTGTTATCGGTTGCCTCGCTTTTGTCAACCTGGTCCATGAACTCCACCAAGCCCATAGCCGTGGGGCCCTTCAGCGCAACCGCGCGCACGTCAACCGGAGCAGCTGCCTTCGCAGAAGCGTCTTCTCCGGATCCTGCCGAGGGTGCGGAGGCACCGCCCGAAGCGCAGCTTGCCAACATGAAGGCGCTCAGGGCCATAGCGGCCGCACACGCCCAAACCTTCTTCAGTACCATGAAAACCTCTTTCTCTTGTTTTTCCGATTCGAAAGCGCCTTCGAAATACCTGAACGACCGCGCGCCAAGGGAAGTCCGCACATGGCAGCGTCTCACATTCGCACGTACAGATCGCTTCCGCGGGAAACCACGCTTCCCTCGCGTTTCAAGTGAGCGATTTCGCGAAAGAGCGTCGCTCTGCTTATTCCCAGGTAACGAGCCATTTCTTCGCGACTTCCCTCAAATACGACCAGTCCGTCGCAGGTCGCACGATCACGCAGATAACTCAGCAGCTTCATGCGCGACGTCTGCATGGTCAGCTCTTCCATGCGGCGCAAAAGGAACTGGATCTTGCCGTTGCAGAGCACCAGGTAGCGTGACATCAGCTCACCGTCGTTGCTCATCAACTCGATCAAGTACTCTTTAGGAATGAACAGCACGTCCGAGCCTTTACGACTGCGCAGCACCGTAGTCAGGTCGTTAGGGGCAAACAGATTGCATATTCCGAACATCTCCCCTTCGTACAGGGAGGACAGCTTGATTTCACATCCGTCGAATGCAACGCTGTACACGTCGATCACGCCTCGCAGGACCAATCCGACGCAGGAAACGTCGCCTGCTCGGTCAACCACCATCTGGCCGGTGCGTAGCCGTTTCGCACGCACGCGCTGTGGGTCGATTCGAACATCACGCAACAGCTCGGAGCGCTCCAGCGCTTTCGCAATGTCAGCCGCCGTACGACTCACCTCCTTCCGACGTTTAGCAAAACAGCACCTACCAAGGCTCATTACACCACAAGATAGTTAACTTTGGAAAACTTTTTTAGCGAAAGCGTCTCACTTGATACTGACGATCTTGGGGGAAACCGCCATCGTAGAGCGCAAGCGTTGCGCCTTAGACCGAAACCAAGCAACGAAAAGACGGGAGGATGCATGGACAAGGTAGTTCTGTTCAGCGGATCATCGGCAGTTGGAAAAACCGCTGTTCTTCGATGGGCAGCGCCCACGTTGGCGCACCGGGGCTGTCCGCCCGCCCTGTGCAAGATCGATTGCATATCGGACGAAGACCGACACGTGTTCGCAGGACTCGGCTTGCCTGCTGTATCGGGAATCAGCGGCGATATATGCCCCGATCATTTTCTGGTTTCCAACCTTGCCGACCTCTGGGAGTGGTCGCGCGACCAAAACGCTTCATGCCTGCTCATAGAAACCGCCGGCCTTTGCCACCGCTGCTCCCCCGCCACTCGAAACATGTTGGCAGGATGCGTGGTGGACGCAACGGCCAGCTGCAAGGCGCCTGAGCATCTGGGACCCATGCTTACGCAGGCGGACTTCGTCGTGGTGTCGAAAACCGACATGGTATCCCAGGCGGAGCGGGAGATCGTCTGCGCAAACATCGCGCGCATCAATCCGCATGCCGCCGTGTTTGCCATCGATGGGCTTGCCGGTTACGGAGTTGACGAATTGTGCGACTGGATTATGGAACAAGCACCTCCGCCCACGCTTGAAGGAGACACGCTGCGCCATACGATGCCGTCCGGAGTTTGCTCGTATTGCGTGGGAGAACGCCGGGTAGGATCGGCGTTTCAGCAAGGCGTCGTGGGAAAAATGACCTTCGAAGACCAGCCAGCAGTACCCGGCAAAAGCGCGTCACGTCAAAAAGCTCCGCTGACCGCTTACCAGAAAGGCGGCAGTCCATGCATGAGATAACCGTGCTTCCTGGAACCGACAAACAGGAAAAGCCTGAACGGTTTGACCGTATCGAATTGCACACGGGCAGGCTGTACGCCATCGTCGGCAACACCGGATCGGGCAAGACCCGTCTCATAAAAGACATCGAGCAGCTTGTCCAAGGAGACTCCCCCACCAAGCGAAGCATCCTCGTAGACGGCGACACCCCTCGAAAAGAGCAACGTCGCTCCTACTCCGGATCGCTCATTGCGCATCTGAGCCAAAACATGCGCTTCGTCCTGGACGTTTCCGTTAACCAGTTCGTCGAGCTGCATCGCGCCTGTCGCGCCTCAAGCGCGAGCGCGCCCGAAGTGCTCGAGCTGGCAAACCGCATTACGCCCGAGCGCATCGACGCCGCCTGCAATCTCAACCTTTTGTCAGGCGGACAAACCAGAGCGCTCATGATTGCCGACATCGCGCTTGTTTGCAACAGCCCTGTCGTCCTGGTCGACGAGATAGAGAACGCAGGAATCGACAAGGAGGCGGCGTTCGAAGCTCTCCTCGATGCACGCAAGCTCGTGCTAGTGGTCACGCATGACCCGCATACGGCGCTCCTGGCCGATACGCGCATCGTCATGACGGGCGGAGCCGTCTCTTGCGTCCGCAACCGCACAACTGCCGAAGAGCAGCTGGAGGCCCGCCTGCATCAAGCCTACCGCCAAACCAAGGCGCTCCAAAGCGCCCTGAGAACAGGAGAAGCACTCGCATGAACGAATCGTACGAACGCTCCAGCAAAGAGCCCGTAACCGTCACGTTGTATTGGAACCACATCTGCATTCTGCACAACTTCGAGAAAATCTACCTTGCGAACCTGCAAGAACGTCTGCTACGCGAGGGCATACATCTGGTCGTACGCTTTTTCGGGCTTGGATACGACGAGCACATGGCCGCCTACCTTGCACGCGACGGCGCGCAGATGCCCGACCTTATCGTGTCGGCCGATCTAGAGGTGTTCGAGTGCGCGAAGGCGTTCGATGCGCTGGGGCCTCTGCACGACTGCGCAACCTGGCTCCCGCTTAAAAGCACTGCCGTCGTACAGGCCGTAAAGCGCACCGACCAGCTGCTTCCCGTAGTTGCCATTCCACTTGTGCTGTACGGCGGATCGCCCATCCCGAACGACCCTCTGCCCACCCTGGTTCGCAACGCACGCGTAGCGTTCGGGGGAATCGACAACTCAGCTGGAAAGATCCTGGTGAAATCCGTGTGGGAGCGCTACGGCAAGGCCGTTGCGGAAGAGCTGCTGCAACGCTGCACCGCCACCGCGATGCCCATCGGGGCGTTCAAAGCCGCCCGCACCAAGGAAGTGGATTTCGCCTTGGTCCCCTCGCTGTACGCCTTGCGGGCCGACGGAACCGATTCGTTCTTCGAAACGCCGCACGAGGGACCCGTATTGCTGCCATCGTACTTTTGCGCGCGCACGTCAATCGAAGATGAGGTTGCGCGTCGCGTATGCCGCGCGCTGCTATCCGAAGAACTGCTCGACTTCTATGCGGCCAACGGCGACCTTGTGGTATGTCCGCAGCAATCGCTCAAGCACGCCTCAACCCAAGATGACGCGGACGCCTGCCTCACCGTCAGCCAATCGTTCATCGACGCGCTTGACTCCCGCGCGTTCTACAAACTCTACCGCCAGCACATTCCCTCGGCCGAGGTGATCGGCTAGATCTCGCAAGACCCGGTCGAACTTGGCTAGACAAAAAAAAAGGGGGGGGGCAGCGGCGGGCGGAACAAGACCCGGAAATGGGCCGTCGCCCTTCCGTCTCGCGCGCCCCACCCCACCGCTGCATGCCTCGTCAGCTGCCGTTCGCCTCGCTGCCTCCGTCTCGACCGCTCTACGAAAGCAGGCGGCCCCGCAGCACGACGTGACGAACATTGAGGTCTTCGTCGAGCACGACAGCGTCGGCGATCTTTCCCGGCTGAATGCCGCCCCGATCGTCATCGATGCCGATAGCACGAGCCGGATTGACCGAAGCCGCCTTCACCGCGCTTGCCAAGGGGATGCCCATGTCCTTCACCGCCACACGAACGCAGCTCATAAGATCGGTATTCGATCCCGCAATCGTTCCGTCTGCAAGCGTGGCGCGATTGCCGTGCACGGTAACGCCCTGACCTCCCAGGGTGTACGTCCCGTCCGGCATGCCCGCGGCCATCATGGAATCGCTGATGAGGATCATGCGATCGTCCCCGAACGCAGCGAACAACAAGCGCACCATAGCGGGATGGATGTGCACGCCGTCGGCAATCAGCTCGGGAGTCACGTCCGCGCAATCGAATGCAGCGGCAATAGGGCCGGGCTCGCGATGATGCAGCGGCGGCATGGCATTGCACAAATGCGTCATATGGCGTGCGCCCGCCTCGATGGCCCTACGCGCGGTTTCGTAATTCGCTTTCGTATGGGCGATCGAGACACGGACCGATGGAGCAACCGCCTCGATGAACTCCAAAGCCCCGGGTATTTCGGGAGCCACGTCGACCAATTTGATAAGGCCGCCCGAACGATCCTGCAAACGCCCGAACATATCAACGTCGGGCCCATGCAGATACGCCGGATTCTGCGCGCCGATGTTGCCGGGCGAGATGTACGGCCCCTCCATATTGATGCCCACGAGGGCGGCCCCGTCAGACTTCTCTTCGTATGAGCCAGCGCAGTCCATCACGGGCGCCAGCACGCCTTCCGGGTAGGTCATCGTGGCAGGGCACATGGCCGTCACGCCGCATGAAGCCTCGTAACGAGCAAGCACGTCGAATGCCTCCTCGGTCCCTTCGCAGAAGTCGTGACCCTTGCATCCGTGGAAATGCACGTCGATCAAACCGGGGATCACGTAGCACCCCGCAGCATCGACGACCAAGGCGTCGGCTGCCGCAGAATCCGCGAACCGGCCGTTCTTCACGGCAACCTCACGCTCGACGAACCCTTCGCCGTCGAATACCTTTCCTCCCGTTATGAGCATTGCTCCGTCCTTTCCCGTTTTCGCCCATTCTCGCATCCGCAGGGCAAAAGAAAAGGATCTCCACCAAGCAAGCAGAGATCCCTTCGCGCAATCGACAAGCCGGCGCAAAACGCCGCGAGCAAAAGCACGCGAGAGTTTGCGCCAAGTGAAATCGGGTCTAGCCGATCAGCGCGCCCGCTTCCTTGTCGACGATCACCGTCACGTCCGGATGCAACTGCAGCACCGAAGCCGGAACCTGCGGCGTAACAGGGCCGAAGAAGGCGTCGCGCACGATCTGCGCCTTGCCTTCGCCGTTGGCCACCACCAAAACCTTAGCAGCGCGCATGATGGTGCCGATGCCCATGGTGTACGCCTCGCGCGGAACCTCGTCGATAGAGTCGAACAGACGGCTGTTGGCCTGGATGGTGCTCTCCGTCAGCTCGACCACATGCGTATCGACCGGAAAGCATTCGCACGGTTCGTTGAAGCCGATATGACCGTTGTGCCCCAGCCCCAAGAGCTGCAAGTCCACCCCGCCCTCACGAGCGATGGCCTCTTCGTACGCCGCGCATGCAGCATCGGCATCCGGGTTGGAGCCGTCGGGCACGTGCGTACGGGCAACGTCCACGTCCACGTGATCGAACAGGTTCTGCTGCATGAAGTAGCGATAGCTCTGATCATGCTGGGGATCCAAGCCGCGATACTCGTCCAGGTTGAACGTCGTTGCGTCGGCGAAGCTGATCTTGCCGGCCTCGCAGTCGCGAACCAGTTCCGCATACAACCCGATCGGCGTGGAGCCGGTTGCCAAGCCCAGCACGCAAGACGGATCGCCCGCAAGGCAGTCCGCGATGACGTCGGCCGCCTTACGGCTCATTTCTTCGTAGGTGTCGGCGATGATGATGTTCACTCTGCATTCCCTTCTAGGACAATAGGATCTCGACGGCTTCGCGCCGCCGCGCTTGCCGTCACTGGACGCTACGTCCAGAACTGCGCAGTCTCGATAATGTTCTGGTACGCCCAGTCGTACACGTCGGAGTACCAGCCAGTCTCAGGCACGAAGCACAGCAGCGCGCTGTACAGCACCGAAACGGTAACCAAGGTCAGCAGAACCTTCATGAGCAGATTCTGCGTAGTGGAGCCCGGAGCAAGGTTCTCGTTGACGATAAACGCCAGCAGCACCACGGCAGCCAAGAACATGAAACTGAAATCGGCATA
Organism: Paraeggerthella hongkongensis; assembly: GCF_003726035.1. Taxonomy (GTDB): domain Bacteria; phylum Actinomycetota; class Coriobacteriia; order Coriobacteriales; family Eggerthellaceae; genus Paraeggerthella; species Paraeggerthella hongkongensis. Next base: position 20,494 of record NZ_QICD01000021.1, on the reverse strand, counting down.
GTACCGTTGCAGGATGCCGGCCATTTGCGCGTCGGCCAACGCCACGATAACGCCGCCCAGAAGCAGCACCATGATCACGCCCGCAATCGTGCGCGTCGAACGTTGGCTGATGCGCAGCTGCAGGATGCGCTTCGCAAACGGAAGCACCCACAACACGGGAAGGCACGCCAGTATTCCGCCGAAGGTTGCTTCCTTGATGGTCTGCCCCATATAGGTAGTCTCGAACGGCGCCGCCTGCAAATAGGGGAAAACGCCGGTCGCGCTCGGCGGCTGGAGGAAATACGCGAACAACGCCGGAGCGAGGCGTCCGATGTTCCACCCGCGCTTCGTCATGTCGTTCACCGTGAGGTTGTAGTTCGCTCCGAAATCGGTCAACGATCCGAATCGAGCATAGTTATACCCCATCAAACCAGCCGCAACCACCACGTAAGGACCGATAAGACAGGCGAATTCACGGGCGCCTTGGGCAGAGAACAGGCGGCGCTTCGTAATATAGGGCCTCCAGAACAGCGGGAACGCCAGCAGGGACAAAACGATCAGCTGCGGACGACATCCAACCACGAGCGCCATGCACAAAGAACCGATCAGGTACCATTTTTCGGGGCGAGAAGCGGCGCGCCCCTTCATCCAGAAGTACAGGCCCCAAACCGAAAACGCCAAGCCCAACGCAATGGGAAGCGAATAGAACGTGGGGAACTTGAGCAGGTACAGCACGCCGCAGCACATGACCAGAGGGATCTGCAACAACAGGTACAGTCCCAAGCTGACCTGCTTGAAGTGGTAGCGAGCAAAACGATCCAGCAATGCCGAACATCCCAAAACAAACGCCACCACGGCGATCAGGACGCCGATGGCAGTGGGAAAGCTCGCGCCCGTCAGCAAGTAGAACGGCAGGTAGAACAGCAGCACCGGCACCACGCCGAAGTACACGTAGTAATGCCCGTCGTGATAGGCGACATCGAAGAGGTACTCCTCCCCCGTTTCCTTTTGCGCCTCGTCGCGCGCGCCCTTGTCGTAGGGGTCGCTCATCTCCTGCAGCCACTGAGGCGGCTCCTCTTCAAGGTACAGCTGCCCGCGCGCCATGGCCTTCGCCAACTCGGCGTACTGCTGGGCATTGTCTCCACCCACTTCGAAAGAGTTCACAAGGCTGACACCGTCCCAGGAACCGCTGTTGTAATCTTTCGTCGCCACGCCCACCAGATTCGATCCCAAGAACAGGAAGGAGCCGAGCAGGCACACCTCTATGGCAACCGTCGTCACGATCGCAGCCTTCGACTTGCGCGGTTCATCGACGATGCGCACGCGATATATGGCCGAGCGAGGCCTGAAAGCGAACGCCAACGCCAAAAGAGCTGCGGTTATCGTAAAGCGGGTCATGTTGAAATCGAAGGGATGCCGTGCGTTGATGCACAAGTCGGAAAGCTTTATGGGGTACTTGACGTCGTCCCCTACGATCTCGATACGAAGATTGCCCACCAAGCCCGTAGTGTTGAGGTTGATGTACTCGCTTTGATCGGACAGCGTCGACACCGACACGTTCGGAACGCCTGCAGTGTATTCGGTCGAATCGAAATACGTATGATGCGCATCGTCGGTGAATTGGATCTTGACGGAAAGCTCCTGAGCAGGCTGGCGATAATCGAAATTCAACCATATGTTGTGCACTTCGGTATTCAGATTCGAGAATTCCAGCACATTGTTCACCGCAGTGATCTGGTATTGCTTGTCTGCAGTCTCGCGCAGCTGAAGCTTATCGTTCAGAGAGATCGTGTTGTAATTTGCCGAGGTGAAGTAATTCACGTTGAACAGAAACGTCTCCAGAAGAAACGCAATGGCAAGTATGGCGAACGCGCTCTTGGCAATATGCAGAACCGTCGCTCGATGAGAGCGCATGAAGGTGCCGTACGCATAGGCTATGTTGCTTCGAACGGTTGGCATAATGAAATAGGATTATAGAGGAAAAAACAACGGATGGGGCAGATCAGGCCCCATCCGTCGGCAATACCACGAGAAAGTCGTGCAGATGTTACAGTTCGAGCGCCTGTTTGACGTCAGCGTAGACGACATCGGCATCGCGATCACCATCGATGGACACCAGCAGATCGCAGCCGCGATAGTAGTCGATAAGTGGAGCCGTGGACTTCTCGTACACGTCCAAGCGGTTGCGCACCGTAGCCTCGTTGTCGTCATCGCGCTGGTACATTTCGCCGGAGCACTTCGGGCAAGCGGCATCCGCGACGGATCCGATGCAGCCGCACTCGCGGCACATGCGACGCGACGTCAGACGCTTCACGATAACCTCGGAGTCGACGTCGATGAGCAAAGCCGCATCCAGCGGGCGCTCCAACTTGGAGAGCTCGGCGTCAAGCGCAACGGCCTGCGCGGACGTGCGCGGGAAACCGTCCAGGATAAAACCCTTCTCGGTATCGGGATCTTGCAAGCGCTCGGTCACCAGACCGATGATGACTTCGTCGGGCACCAGGTCGCCTGCGTCCATGTAAGACTTAGCCTTCTTGCCCAACGGCGTGCCGGCCTTCACGGCCGCGCGCAGCATGTCGCCCGTCGAGATGTGCGGCGTACCGAACTCTTCGACCAGCTTGGCAGCCTGAGTTCCCTTGCCAGCGCCCGGCGCGCCCAACAACACGATGTTCATGATGTGATTTCCTTTCGACTTACAATCGATGCGCCGTATTGTACCAAACCGCTTAGACCCCCGCGCATATTTCAACAGAAAGACAGGCTGACGGCTTGTTTACGATCTGGCAACCTGCCGCAAAAACCGAGAACCGCATTGCAAGGATTCCCGATTCTGCACGAAATGTTGCGTTCGGAAGGCACCAGCGCTCCTTGCAGCCCCTCCCTTTAAGCACCGAAGTCCATGAGTCCAGCTCGCAGAAAGAAGGTTCGCGGAAGCGCCGAATCGCTCGCAACATTGGAGCAATAACCGTGCAAACAAAGACGGCATCGTGCTGGCTGCTTGGCATCTGACGACACCCGACGGCATTTGTCAGCGGTTTTTTGTACAAATTTTGTACACGGAGGACGTTTTTGGGCACAAAAAAGCCCCGGCAAACCCTCTGGCCGGGGCTTTTGCTTTTACAAACAGGCTACTTGAAGAAGCCGTCGTAGTTGTGCATCTTCAACTGGCTTTCCACCTTGTTCATGGTGTCGAGCGCAACGCCGATCATGATGAGGATCGACGTGCCACCGAACGCCTGAACCAGCGTGTTGCCCGTGAAGTGGAAGATGATCGTCGGTACCACTGCGATGACCGCGATGAAGATGCCGCCCGGCAACGTCACGCGATGCAGTACGTTCTTTATGTACGTAACCGTAGCGGAACCAGGGCGCACGCCCGGAATGAAGCCGCCCTGCTTGCGCAGGTTGTCGGCCGTCTCGTCCGGGTTGAACACCATCGAGGTGTAGAAGTACGCGAAGAACACGATCAACAGCACCGTCAGGATCCAGTTCACCCAGCCAGACGAGATGGCGTCGGCCACCATGGTCAGCCATTCGACGTTGAAGAGCGCCGCCAGCTGAGCCGGGAAGTAGATCAAGCAGCTTGCAAAGATGATCGGGATAACGCCCGCCGCATTCACCTTCAAGGGAATGTAGGTGGACTGACCGCCCATCATCTTACGACCCTGCACGCGCTTGGCGTAGTTCACCGGAATACGGCGTTGAGCGCGCTCCACGAAGATGATCGCAGGAATGCATGCCAGAACCACTACCACGATGAGCGCCGTCACCGCAATGCCCATAGCCGTGTCGGCCGACAGGTTCACCGAAGAGAAGATGGCGGAAGGCACGCGACTCACGATGCTCACGAAAATGATGAGCGACATGCCGTTGCCCACGCCGCGCTGCGTGATGAGCTCGCCCATCCACATGATGAACGCCGTACCCGCCACAAGCGTGAACACAACGAGGATGTCGGTCACGAATTCGGGGATCTCAGTCGAGAACACCACGCCGTACTGAGGAGACTTGAACAGCAGCAGATAGCCGATAGCGTTGATCAGGCCTAGGCCCAGCGTCAGGTAACGCGTAACCTGCGTGATCTTGCGACGGCCCGTTTCGCCCTCTTTCGCCCAGCGGCCCACGGCAGGAATGACGCCCTGCATCAACTGCATGATGATCGACGCAGTGATGTAGGGCATGATGCCCAACGAGAACACCGAGAAGTTCGACAACGCGCCGCCGGTGAACAGGTCGAGCATGGTCATGGACACGCCCGAATCCGCAAAGGAATGCGCAAACTCGTTGAACGGGATGCCAGGCACCGGCACGTACGCGCCGAAACGATACAGCGCGAGGATGCCGAGCGTGAACAAGATCTTCTTGCGCAGCTCAGGTACCTTGAATGCATCGATGATAGAGCTTAGCAAGGCTCTTCGACCTTTCCTCCGGCCGCCTCGATCTTCGCCTTGGCGGAAGCAGACACCTTGTCAACCTTGATCGTGAGGGCCTTCGTGATTTCGCCGTCGCCCAGAACCTTCACCAGCGCGTCAGCATGCTTGATGACGCCCTTGGCCTTCAGGCTCTCGCCGTCCACCACGTCGCCAGCCTCGAAGACTTCCTCAAGACGCTTGACGTTGACGGGCAGGTACTCGACATGGTTGATGTTCTTGAAGCCAGGCAGCTTCGGCAGACGACGCGCAAGCGGAGTCTGGCCACCCTCGAAGCCAACGCCCTTAGCGCCGCCGGCACGGGACTTCTGGCCGTTCATACCACGACCGGAGGTCTTGCCGGTGCCGGATGCAGGGCCGCGACCAACGCGCTTACGAGCCTTACGAGAGCCTTCTGCCGGCTTGAGATCCTTGAGTTCCATTGAATTTCTCCTTCATTCGCTTTTCCGAGCCCTTGCTCGGTGTTGGCAGCTCGCCGCCAACAAACTTCCAATAACATCTTATTGACGCCTCATATTCTCCCGAAGCGCCAATCAAGCATTGTAGCGCAATGCAGAGCATCCTGCGCGAGGTTTTGCCCGCGCAGGATGCAAGTGCGCCGGCCAAGAGCCGACGCACCGTAGTTTAGATCTCTTCAACCTCGACGAGGTGCTTGATCTTGAAGATCATGCCGCGGACGCAGTCGTTGTCCACCTGCTCGACCGAACGGTTGATCTTGCCAAGACCGAGGGCGCGCAACGTGGCACCCTGATCCTTCTTGTAGCCAATGGCGCTCTTGACCTGCGTGATGCGCAGCGTCTTCTTAGCTTCTGCCATTATTTCTGCTCCTTCCAGCCGTAGATCTGAGCAACGGACAGGCCGCGACGCTCAGCAACCTCCTGGGGGCTCTCCATGTTCTTGAGACCCTCGGCGGTGGCCTTGACCACGTTCATGACGTTGTCAGTGCCCAGCGACTTGGTGAGCACGTCGGTCACGCCAGCCAGCTCCATGACGGCACGAGCAGCGCCGCCAGCGATAACGCCGGTACCGGGCGTAGCCGGCTTGATGAGCACGCGACCAGCGCCGAACTCGCCGATGATCTCGTGCGGAAGCGTCTTCTCGGCGGTCAGAGGCACGGTGAACATGTTTTTCTTCGCGTCCTCGACGCCCTTCTTGATGGCGATGGGCACTTCCTGGGACTTGCCCATGCCCACGCCGACGCGACCGTTGCCGTCGCCAACCACCACAAGCGCGGTCAGCGCGAAGCGGCGGCCACCCTTGACGACCTTGGACACGCGGTTGATGTAGACGACGCGCTCCTGGAGCTCGGGGACCGCGGCGTTGTCTTGTTTGTTACGAGCCATAAGACATTTACCCCTTCTAGAATTTCAGGCCTGCTTCGCGAGCAGCATCGGCCAAAGCCTTGATGCGCCCGTGATACAGGTTGCCGCCACGATCGAACACGACCTCCGTAATACCGGCGTCCTGTGCCTTCTTGCCAGCGATCTCGCCCAGAGCAGCAGCGCCCTCGACGGTCGCGCCGCTCTTGCCCGTGGCCTTGAAGTCCGGACCGAGCGTGGAAACGCCGCACAGGGTCTTGCCGGCGACGTCGTCGACGAACTGCACGTAGATGTTGCTGTTGCTGCGCGTAACGCAGAGGCGGGGGCGAACCGGCGTGCCGGAGATCTTCCCGCGCACGCGACGATGGCGGCGAGCCAGCGCAGCTTGCTTTTTCTGAAGCTTCTTCATGATAATCCCTTCGATCAGTTACGCTCGCGCGCCTAGTCCTTGCCAGCCTTGCCAACCTTGCGGCGGACGTGCTCGCCCTCGTAGCGAATGCCCTTGCCCTTGTAGGGTTCCGGCTTACGCCACTTGCGGATGTTCGCCGCCACCTGGCCGACCTGCTCCTTGCTGATACCGGACACGATGATCTCGGTCTGGCTCGGCACCTCGAACGTGATGTTCTCGGGGGCCTCTACCAGCACCGGATGGGAGAATCCCAGCTGCATTTCGAGATCCTTGCCCTTGAGCGCGGCACGGTAGCCAACGCCGACGAGCTGCAGCTTCTTGGAATACCCGTTCGAAACGCCCTCCACCATGTTGGAGACGAGCGTACGCGTAAGACCGTGCAGGCTCTTCGCTTCGCGGCTGTCGTTGGGGCGAGAAACGATGATCTCCTCGCCTTCCTGAACGATGGTCATCATGGGGCTGAACTCGCGTGCGAGCTCGCCCTTCGGGCCCTTCACCGTCACGGCGTTGCCGTCGATGATCACTTCGACGCCGGCAGGAACGGTAACGGGCTGTTTGCCGATACGAGACATATCAAACCTCCCTTTCCTACCAGATGTACGCGACGACTTCGCCGCCGATGCCCTTTTTGCGGGCATCGCGGTCGGTCATCACGCCGTTGCTCGTCGAGATGATGGCAGTGCCGAGGCCGCCGAGGACGCGGGGCAGCTCATCCTTGCCGGCGTAGATGCGCAGACCCGGCTTGGAAATGCGCTTGATGCCGCGGATGGTCTTGGCCTTCTTGTCACCGTACTTGAGCGTGATCTCGAGCGTAGCGCGCGGCTCGCCGTCGATCACGTCATAGCCCTGGACATAGCCCTCTTCCTGCATGATGCGGGCGATCTCGACAAGCTTCTTGCTCGACGGCATGGAAACCGTCGTCTTGCCGGCAGAGTTTGCGTTACGCACGCGCGTAAGCATGTCTGCGATAGGGTCGGTCATGGTCATAGTTGATTTCTCCTTTGGTTCGTGATGAGCCGAGCGGTTCGGTTCGTCGGCGCCCATAACGCCTCCGCCTGAACCGTGGCACACCCATGCGTACCTTTACCTGTGGCTTACCACGAAGCTTTGGTCACGCCGGGCAGTTCGCCTTTGTTGGCCAGCTCGCGCAAGCAGACACGGCACAGGCCGAACTTGCGGTAGTAGGCGCGGGGACGTCCGCAGCGCGTGCAGCGATTGTGCTGGCGCGTCGAGAACTTCGGCTCGCGCTTGGCCTTGGCGACCATCGATTTCTTAGCCATGCAAATCCTTCTTTCTTATATCCAGCCTTCCTGGCTTAATCGGAAGGCTCGAGAGCACGTTTCAACGCAGACCGCCGAACCAGCGGCCTTAGGACGGACAACGAGAGTGTTATTCCTTATCCTTGAACGGGAAGCCCAGCGCGTCGAGCAGCGCGAAGGCAGCATCGTTTTCTTCCGCCGTGGTCACGAACGTGATGTCCATGCCGCGCGTGCGGTCGACCTTGTCGTAGTCGATCTCGGGGAAGATCAGCTGCTCGGTGATGCCCATCGTGTAGTTGCCGCGACCGTCGAAGCTGGTCGGGGAGATACCGCGGAAGTCGCGCACGCGAGGCAGAGCGGTCGCCAGCAGACGATCCAGGAACTCCCACATGCGGTCGCCACGCAGCGTGACCTTGCAGCCGATAGGCTGGCCCTCGCGCACATGGAAGCCAGCGATGGACTTCTTGGCACGCGTCACGCAGGGCTGCTGGCCCGTGATGATGCGCATGTCGTTCATGGCGGAGTCGAGCAGCTTGTGGTCGCCGGCAGCGGCGCCCACGCCCATGTTCACGACGATCTTCTCAAGACGCGGAACCTTGTTGATGTTGTCGACGCCCAGCTCTTTCTCGAGCTTGGCAACGATCTCGGTGTTGTACTTTTCCTTCAAACGAGGAGCAGTCATGCTTTCAATCCTTTCGATGAATTAAACGCAGGATTTCCGACCCTGCGTCCCTAGCCGCATTCGACCGGGGCCATAACCTCGGAGGGGCCCGGCGTTGCCGCCGCGGCTCCTCCGTTGCTTATTCTAGTCGATATCCTTGCCGCACTTCTTGCAGACGCGGACTTTCTTGCCCTCGTCGGTGAAACGCTTGGACACGCGGGTGGGCTGCTTGCAGGCCGGGCACACCAGCATCACGTTCGACACGTGAATGGGAGCCTCGACGGATGCGATGCCGCCCTGAGGGTTCTGCTGCGTCGGACGCAGCGCCTTCTTGACGACGCCGACCTTCTCGACAACCACACGCTGCTTCTGCGGAAGAGCGCGAAGAACCGTGGACTCCTTGCCCTTGTCCTTGCCGGACAGGACCTTCACCTTATCGCCCTTTTTGATGTTCATGCTATTCATTGGCGCACACCTCCTTAGAGCGTCTCAGGTGCCAGGGACACGATCTTCATGTACTTCTTATCGCGCAGCTCGCGAGCAACGGGCCCGAAGATACGCGTGCCGCGGGGGGCGCCGTTCGTATCGATGAGCACGGCGGCGTTCTGGTCGAACTTGATGTAGCTACCGTCGTTGCGACGCACTTCCTTCTTCACGCGCACGACCACGCAGCGCACCACATCGCCTTTTTTGACGTTGGTGTTCGGCGCCGCTTCTTTGACGCTGCAGATGATGACATCGCCCAGTCCTGCGTAACGGCGCTTGGAGCCGCCCAGGACCTTGATGCACTGCACCTTGCGAGCGCCGGAGTTGTCGGCCACTGCGAGCATGGTTTGCATCTGAATCATTGCTTTAACCTAACTTTCATCTCGGTAGTCTGAAGCGAATATTCGCGTCGGACTACTTGGCCTTCTCGACGATCTTCACCAGACGCCAGCGCTTCATCTTAGACAGCGGACGGGTCTCCATGATCTGGACGGTATCGCCGACGCCAGCCTCGTTGTTCTCGTCGTGGGCGTGGAACTTCTTCGTCGTCGTCATCATCTTGCCGTACACCGGATGCGGCTTGCGCTCCTTGACTTGCACCACGCAGGTCTTGTCGTTCACGGCGCTTACAACGACGCCCTGACGGACCTTACGGGAGTTGCGATCTTCGCTCATGTATATCCAACCTTCCTTACCGACAAGCCTAAGCGTTCAGCTCGCGGGCGCGCATTTCGGTCTGAATGCGTGCGATGTCCTTTTTGACCTGCTTCACGCGGGCGGTGTTGTCAAGCTGGCTCGTAGCCATCTGGAAGCGCAGGTTGAAAAGCTCCGCGCGCGCTTCCTTGAGTTTCGCCTGCAAATCGTCGGCAGACAGCTCACGGATCTCTGCTGCTTTCATTTATTCCTGCCCTTCCGTTTCCTTGGAAACAATCTTGCACTTGATGGGCAACTTGTTGATGGCCAGACGAAGCGCCTCTTTGGCGGTTTCCTCGTCGACGCCGGCGATTTCGAACATGATGCGGCCGGGCTTAACGACCGCGACCCACGCCTCGGGGTTGCCCTTGCCGGAACCCATGCGGGTTTCAGCCGGCTTCTTCGTGATCGGCTTGTCCGGGAAGATGGTGATCCAAACCTTACCGCCACGCTTCATGTGACGGGTCATGGCGATACGAGCGGCCTCGATCTGGCGGTTGGTGATCCAATGGGCCTCAAGCGCCTGGATGCCGTATTCGCCGTGATTCAGGCGGGTACCGCCCTTGGCCTGGCCCTTCATGGAGCCACGCTGCACCTTGCGGTGCTTAACGCGCTTAGGTACGAGCATTTACTTCGCCCTCCTATCGTTACGATCGTTGCGACGGGGACGGCTCGGACGGGAGCTGCCCTCGAGCGCCGGCTGCGGCGCCTTCTGGCCAGGCATCACTTCGCCGTGGTACACCCACACCTGCACGCCGATGGAACCCATCGTGGTAGCAGCGGTGGCGAAACCGTAGTCGATCTTGGCACGCAGCGTGTGCAACGGCACGCGACCCTCGCGATACCACTCGCGACGGCTCATCTCAGCGCCGCCCAGACGGCCAGAGCACTGGATACGGATGCCCTTGGCACCGCTTTTGCGGGCGGATTGAACAGCCTTGCGCATGGCGCGACGGAAGGCAACGCGGCCCACCAGCTGCTCGGCCACGGACTGAGCGATCAGCTCTGCGTCGAGCTCGGGGCGCTTGACCTCGATGACCTCGATGCTGACGGGGCCGTTGGCAACCTTCTCCAGCTTCTTGCGCAGAGAATCGATCTCGGCGCCCTTCTTGCCGATCACAACGCCCGGACGAGCGGTCGTGATGATGATCTTGATCTTGTCGCCGGCGCGCTCGATCTCAACCTTGGAGACGGCGGCACGGGCAAGGTGCTTGTCCAGGAATTTCCTGATGGCCAAGTCGTTTTCCAGGTTCTTGGCGTAATCCTTGTCGGCGTACCAGCGGCTACGCCATTCCTCGGTGATGCCAAGGCGGAACCCGGTGGGGCTTACTTTCTGACCCATGCGGCTTATGCCTCCTCTCGCGGTGCAACGATGATGGTGATGTGGCTCGTGCGCTTGCGAATGCGCGACGCGGAACCCTTAGCGCGCGGACGAATGCGCTTGTACGTGGGGCCTTCGTCGGCGAAGGCCGTCTTCACGACGAGCGTCTCGGGACGCACGTGATGCTGGTTCTCGGCGTTGGCCACAGCGGAGTCGAGCACCTTGGCAACGACTTCGGCGATAGCGCGGTCCGAGAACAGCAGGATCTCGCGAGCAGCAGGCACAGACTTGCCGCGGATCAGATCGATGACGATGCGCGCCTTACGGGGCGAAACGCGGACGTAGCGTGCAGTAGCTTTAGCTTCCATTGTTCACCCCTTCTATTTCTTCTTGCCCTTGTCGGCGGAGTGACCCTTGAACGTGCGGGTCGGGGCGAATTCGCCCAGCTTGTGGCCGACCATGGATTCCGTAACGTATACCGGCACATGCTTGCGGCCATCATGGACGGCGATGGTGTGACCCACCATGTCCGGGAAGATGGTGCTCGAGCGCGACCAGGTCTTAACGACGTTCTTCTCGCCCGCCGCGTTCATTGCCTCGATACGACCGAGAAGGCGCGGTTCAACGAAAGGACCCTTCTTCAAACTTCTACTCACTATTACTCCTTAACGCTTTGCGCTACTTCTTGCGACGGCGGATGATCAAGCGGCTCGAAGCCTTCTTGGGATTGCGGGTGCGATGGCCCTTCGTGGGAACGCCCCACGGGGTGACCGGGTGACGACCAGCGGACTTGTTCTTGCCCTCGCCGCCGCCGTGCGGGTGGTCGACCGGGTTCATGACGGTACCGCGGACGGAGGGACGGATGCCCTTCCAACGGTTACGGCCGGCCTTGCCGATCTTGATGTTCGAGTGCTCGGCGTTGCCCACTTCGCCCACCGTTGCGCGGCAGGTGATGAGCACGCGACGCATTTCGGAGGAAGGCATGCGCAGGATGGCGTAGTTGCCTTCCTTGCCCATGAGCTGAATGCTGGTGCCGGCGGAACGGGCGATAGCGGCGCCCTTGCCCGGCTGCAGCTCAACCGCGTGGATGAGCGTACCGACGGGGATGTTGGCCAGCGGCAAAGCGTTGCCCGGCTTGATGTCGGCCTCGACGCCGCTCATGACCATATCGCCCACGCGCAGCCCCTTCGGGTGCAGGATGTAGCGCTTCTCGCCGTCGACGTAGTGCAGCAAGGCGATGCGGGCCGAGCGGTTCGGGTCGTACTCGATGGTAGCGACCTTCGCGGGCACGCCGTCCTTGTTGCGCTTGAAGTCGATGATGCGGTAACGGCGCTTGTTGCCGCCACCCTGGTGGCGGGTGGTGATGCGGCCGTAGTTGTTGCGACCTGCCTTGTTAGACAGGGGCGCAAGCAGGGACTTCTCCGGCTTGTCCGTCGTGATCTCGGCAAAATCCGAGACCGTCTGGAAGCGTCGGCCGGGGCTGGTCGGCTTGTACTGTTTGACTCCCATTTCTTTCCTTTCTGCGGGTTATCGCTCGCACGCCTCTCCGTACACCGAAAACCCTTTGTCTCTTCGTGGCTCCGATTGCCTCCGGGAACCTTGGGGAGGCTGGGCCCCCGTGACTCCGGTATGCCACGCGCCCGGGTGTATCCATCAAAGTCCAGACGCAACCGAGAATTATACGCAGAATCCGCTGTTCTTTCAAGAAGTATTTCCTGATGGCCATTCAAGGACCCCCTCGCACACAACCTGAACACAAGACACGCAAGCAGGATCCGCCGAGCGCGGAATTTGTCGGGAGCGGCGGGGTTGCGAACTGCGGCGGCGGCTTGTGCGGGGGTTTTGGCGGGACGGACTGCGGCGGGACGGACTGCGGCGGGACTACATCCAGGTTCTGTCAAAACGGACGAGTTTTGCTGGTCCTCAAACAAGGATAAAGAAGGCGTGTAAGCCCGTGAACTGGCACTTTGCAAGACGCCCCTGCAGGCTCATCGGTTCGGAAGCGAAAAATCGCCGCAAAACTCGTTCGTTTTGACACGACGAAGCGCAGCGGCCGGCGAATGGGCATCTATGGCAATTCGCGCCCAAAAAGCGGCAAGCAGCGCATGGAGTCCTTTGCCGTACCATGCGGCGAAAGCGCCCGCGCTTCGCCGTGCGAAGGGATACAATGCTGTGAAGACTGAAGCGAGCTTTACCGTTCGACCGGCACCACCGCGAAGAAAGTCAGCCGCCCATGACATGGAACACCCTGCCCGAAATCGTCGCCCTCATCGTGGTGCTCGTCATTTCGGTGTACTCTTGGAAAAGCCGCGACGTCCCGTCGTTCAAAAACCGGATGTTTCGCGCATGCCTGGCAACAACGATAGCGGCGAGCGTGGCGAACCTGGTCTCGGCGTACCTCATCATGTACGCGCCCCAAAGCCTCTGGGCGCTCACCTGGGCGGCGACCGCTGCTCATTTCGCGCTGACGCCCTTTCTGGCCGCCATGTACTTCTACTATGCCGCGGCAGTGGTAAGCGAAGCCCGGCCGATAAGCCGCGTCGCGCTGCTGCTGTGCGCGCTCCCCTGCCTTGCGTACGCCCTCTGCGTTGTCGCCAATGCCGCAACCGGCTGGTTTTTCTTCATCGACGATGCCGGCGTCTACTATCGCGGGCCTTACTACCACGCAGCGTATGCGGTGGCGTACTTCTACTGCATGGCCTGCATCCTCGTCGTAGCGGTCGCCCGCACGTCCCTGCGACCGGATGCGCGGAAGATACTGGTCGTGTTCCCGCTGCTGGCCGTCGTCGTGGTCTTCGTGCAGCAGTTGTTCCCCAATCAGCTTCTGTCCGGATCGGCTGCAGCATGCACGCTGCTGATCATCTATCTTTATCTGCAGAACAAGCGCCTCTCCATCGACCTTTTGACGGGCATCCCCAACCGTCAAGAATTCCTGTCCATGGTATCGCTGCTGCACGATCGAAACCGACCGTTCTCCGCCGTGCTGGTATCGCTCTCGAACTTCAAGTTCATCAACGACCGATTCGGAAACGACAACGGCGACCGTCTTTTGCAGGAATTCGCCGGCTTCTTGGACTCGATCAAGGGAAGGGCGAACCTGTACCGCTACGGCGGAGACGAGTTCGCGTTCGTGCTCGACGGGCGATCTTGCGAACATGCCGACCTGGAAACTGCAACCAGGCGCTTGCTCGACGATCTGAAGCGATGCCTGGGAGCGCCCTGGCATCTGGGAGAGCACGCCTATTCCGTCAACTTCGTCATGGGAACCGTAGCCTACCCCGCCGTTGCGAGCAATCCCCACGATGTGACAGCCGCGCTGGAATACTCCGTCGAGCGGGCGAAAGATCTTGAACCGGGCGTTGTCTGCACCTGCTCGCACGGCATGATCGACGAGATACACCGCCGCAGCGCCATCGCCGACATCCTGCGCAAAGCCATCGCAACGAGAAGCCTGAGCGTGCAATTCCAACCCATCTGGGAAGAAACGGCAGGCTAATTCGTTGCAGCGGAAACCCTATGCCGCCTCGCCGACAGCCAGCTTGGGGCCATACCCCCCAGCGAGTTCATCCCCATCGCCGAGCAAACGGGACTCATAACGAGCCTGACGGGCATCGTCCTCGACGAGGCATGCTCGTTCGTCGCAGCGTATCTTGCCGCGCATCCGAACACGTCTTTTCGGGGCGTCTCCGTGAACTTCTCCGCGGTGCAATTCATGCAGAGCGACCTTGCCGAAACGGTGCTCAAGACCGTGCGCGAGCACGGCATACCGCCCTCGTTCCTGCGCATCGAGGTGACCGAGAGCGCTATCGCGGCGAACCCCGACATGGTCCATGCGTTCATGGACGACATGAACGCACAGGGGGTGCGCTTCTACCTTGACGATTTTGGAACCGGCTATTCGAACGTCGCGCTGATGCTCGAGCTTCCCTTCGATGTGGTCAAGCTGGACAAGAGCATACTGAAAGCGGCTTCCGCCGGCCATCAAACATGCCTGTTCCTGGAGCACTTGGTGGCATGCTTCGCATCTACGGGATCGTTCGTGCTGTGCGAAGGCGTGGAAACCCCCGAGCACCGCGCGCTGCTCAACGACTGCGGCTGCACGCTCATGCAGGGCTACCTGTTCTCGAAGCCGCTGCCGGCAGACGAAGCGGCGGCGCTGATCGCCGCGCACGACCGAAGCGAATGAGGCATACCGCGTAAAAAGGCCCCCAACCGGAACGGTCGAGGGCCTTGTCTCGTCGAATCGCCGAAACGGATCGGTTGCGCGCTATTCGGCGACAGCCGGCTGCTCCACGTTCACGATAGCGTGCTCGAGAAGCCAGCGGTTCGCTTTCATGCGCTCGGCAGCCTCACGCAGAGCGAAGCCACGACCGCTCTCCTCCATTTCGCGACGAGCGGCCTTCGGATTTTGGGGGTTCATCTGACGGCAAGCCGCCTCGATGTCCTCGTCGGTCAGCGTCATCTTTTCATGGCGGAACAAAGCGTCAAGAGCGTAGCCCTGCACAAGCATTTCTCGCGTCTGCATCATGGTCATCATACCGAACTGCTGCTCGCCGCCCTGGCTTTCCACGAATTGCTCGAACGGAACGCCCTGCTGCTGAAGCTGACCGCGCAGGTTCGACATGAGCGTGGAGCGCATGGACTCGTACACTTCGTCGGCGATGCGGCCCTGGAAGCGCTTGCCCAGCTCTGCTGCGACCATCTGCATCTTGAACCCTTCGTACTGCGCCATGTAATCAGCGTGAATGCGATCGGCGATGCCCCCGCGCAAAGCTGCAGCGTTGCGGTACATGGGCATGTTCTTCTCCACCCATGCGTCGTCGATCTCCGGCACGATCTTTTTCTGGATCTCTTTGATCGTCACCGTGCAGTCCATCGTCTCGACCTGCTCGCCTGCGCCGGTGGGGAGTTCGAACGAGAACGACTTGGTCTCCCCCACCTCCATGCCCATGAGGTTGCTCTCGAACGCTTCGGGCATCAAGCCCATCCCCATCAGGTACGTGCGGCCGTCCGTCGACAGGTTGTCTATGCGCTTGCCTCCCTGGAACGCCTCGAGCGCCAGCATCATGCTGTCGCCGGCACCCACAGGATGGGGCTCGTCGGCCACGAACTCCGCGTAGCTCTCAGCCATCTGCGCAATCTGCGCGTCAACTTCGGATTCGGGAACTTCCAACGACGGAACGGTGATGGTTACCTGGTCGTACGAGGTCAGTTCGTACTCCGGCTTAGGAGCAACGCGCAGTTCGAACGAGAACGTCTGACCCCGCTTGAGAGGCTCTTTTGCTTTCGGCTGAGGCGGATACGCCGGCATGATGTTGCGCTTGTCGATCGCGAACGGCACCAGATACTCGATAGCCTGCTGCTGCACGATAGCGTCAAGATCCTTGATGCCCATCTGCTCCTCGACGGCCTGCGCCACCGGCTTGCCCGGCTGAGGCTGAATCCCCATCTGCTGGGCAAAACCGTACTGGGCCATGGTAAGCGCATGACTCACTTCCGCCGTGGAAACAACGGCGTCGAGCAGGATAAGCCCGTCTTCGAGCTTCTTCTCAGTTACCTTCATAAGGGGTCCCCTTCTGTAGCGATCGTCAATGGGCTATTGTAGCGCATTACTCGTTGGACTTGAGGCTTTCGACCATGTCGATGCGGGCTAGTTTGCCGCGCATAGCCAGCATGACCAGCAAAGTAAACAGCATGGTGAGCAAAAACGCCCATAAGAAGCTCAGCGCGTGGATGGTGCGGCCGAACATCACCTGGTCCACCTCGGCCGTCACCACGACGAACCCCTCCATCCACACGCCGAGCACCAAGCCTACCGCGCAGCCGATGGCAGCCAGCAAAAACGTCTCGCGGAAGATGTAGGCGTTCATTTCGCGCGGAGTGAATCCGAGCACTTTGAGCGTGGCGATCTCGCGCATGCGCTCGGTGATGTTGATGTTCGTGAGGTTGTACAGCACGATGAACGCGAGTGCGGCGGCGGCAACCACCAGCACCACGACGATCATGTTCACGCTCGAAAGCATGTCATGGTACGCGTCGATGGTCTCATCGTTGCTGGCCACCGTCTTCACGCCGTCGGTTGCCTGCAGCGTTTCAACCAGGTCCGCGCGCGCCGAAGAATCCGTGGACGCAATGGTCAGGACGGTCGAAAACGTAGGGGCCTCCCCCGTCAGGCGCTCGTAGAGCTTCGGGCCCATGAACGCGTAGTTGTACACGTAATTTTCCACCACGCCGGTAACCGTAGCCTCGTACGACGTGTTGGTGGCGTTGCCAATAGAGTCCTGCTCGGTCAACCTAACCGTATCGCCCGCCGAAACCCCCAGTTCATCCGCCAGCTTCTCGGCCAGCACCAAGCCGTCGTCGGCAAGCTCGACCGGATGGTGGCCCACGCGTGTACGCAAATCGAAGAATTGCCGGAACGAGCCCGGCTCTTGAGGGACTACCAGCTCTATGCGCACGTCGGATTTGCCGGGCCCGCTTGCCAACAGGTTTTGGCGATCCACCGCAGCGTGCCCGCTTGCCAAACGCGAATCATCCAGCACGGCGTCTACGGCCTGACGGCTTTCCTTCGACGCGTCGTCATCGAGCGTGATGGTCACGTTGTACTTGGTCAGATCGCGGAACTGCTTATCGATGATGTCATTGATAGCGTCGGACAGGCCAAGCCCCGTCAACAGGAGCGCCGTGCATCCCGCGATGCCGATCACCGTCATGACGAAGCGCTTCTTGTAGCGGAAAAGGTTGCGAAACGTCACCTTCCACGTAAACGAAAGGCGCTTCCACAACGGAGTGGCCCGTTCGAGCAGGATGCGTTTGCCGGCCTTCGGGGCGCGCGGCAGCATGAGCAAAGCAGGGCGCTCGCGCAGCGTCGCGACCGCAGCCGCCAGCGTGGCCGCCAGCGTGACCCCAACGCCCATGCCGGCGGACAGCAGCGCGAAGAAGGGATCGATCGGAAGCGGGATCGGCAGGTTGGGCACGAAGTAGATGATGCCGTAAGCCCTCATAATGACCGCCGGCAGCACCTGCGACAGCACCGCAACGCCCACGAGGCTGCCCGCGCCGCTAGCTACCGCGGCATAGACCAGGTACTTCCCCGCGATCCGCCCCCTCCGGTACCCCAGCGCCTTGAACGTGCCGATCAGCGCGCGCTCCTCCTCCACCATGCGCGTCATGGTAGTCAGCGCCACCAGCGCGGCCACCAAGAAGAAGATGAAGGGGAACACCTGCGCGATGCTGTCCACGCGGTTCGCGTCGGCTTCGAAGCTGGCAACGCCGTAGTTCGCGTCGCGGTCCATGACCATCCACTCGGGAGCAGCCAGGTCGTCGATCTGCTTTTGGGCCTTGGTCAGCTGGCGCTCGGCATCGGCCAGCTTGTCGCTCGCCTTGGTTTTCTGGCGTTCGTACTCGGCAAGGCCGCTCTGGTAATCAGCTTTGCCCTGCTCAAGCTGGCTGCGACCGCTTTCCAGCTGGGCGGCAGCCGCCTCAAGCTGCCGCTGCGCAGCGGCTATCTGGGCATCCGCCTGCACGCGAGCGGCCGACAGCTCCGATCGCGCCTGATCGAGCTGCTGCACGTTTGCGTCGAACTGCGCTTTTTGCTGGTCGAAAGCAGCTTGCTGCCCCGCAAGAGCCGATTGCGCGGCGTCGACCTGGCGCTGCTGCGCCTCAAGCTGCTCGCGCGCCCGATCGAGCGCGGGCTTCTGCGCGTTCAAGGCGTCGAGCGTGGCCTGGGCGCTTGCAAGCGCCGTCTGGGCGGCCGCCTTTTCAGCCTGAAGCCTCTCGATTTCGACCGGATCGGTTACGGTCTGCAGCTGTTCCTCCAGGAAGGCGATGCGGGCGTTCAGGTCGGTGATCGACCGCTCTGCCTGGTGCACGCCCGCATCGAGCGCGTCGGACTGCTGCTGCCACCGGGCCTGTGCGTCAGCCAGCGCATCCGCTCCCTGCTGCCACTGGGCCCACGCATCCTGCAGCTGCGCAGACGCCGCCTCGATGCGCGGGCGAGCTTCGTCGACTTGCGCTTGGCCGTCGGCTATCTGCTGCTCGGCGCTCGAAAACTGCTGTCGCGCGCTCTCCTGCTGCTCGGCAAGCTGCGCCGTGCCGCGATCGTGCTCGACCTGGCCGTCGGCGAGCTGCTGCTCGCTTTGGGCGATGGTCGCAGCCGCGTCGTCGAGCTGCCGCTTCGCCTGGTCAAGCTGCGATTGCACTTCCATCTTCTGCGATTCGTATTCCGCGCGCTTCTGATCGAGCCGCTTCTGAGCTTCTTCTTTCAGGCCGTCCACGCGCGCCTGCTCGCGCTCGGGAGCTATCTCCTTGATGCGATCTTCCACCGCGGCCACGCGCGCGTCGTACGCCTCGCTCGAGGCACGCTCGTCCGCTGCGCCCTTTACGGTGACGAACGCCTCCGTAAAGGGAAGGTCTGCCGAGAAATCGCTTTGCGGAACGTACATGAACTGCTGGATGGAGCCGGTTCCCAGCGTGGTCGAGCCCATGCTCGACGATGTGGCGTAGTACGGAGCGTTCACGAGTCCGACCACTTTGTACGTGCGCGTTGTCAAAGTCTCGTCCACGTCTTGAACGCCCTCGACAACGGTAACGGCATCGCCGATGCGCGCGCCCGAGTTCACCACAAGATTTGCCGACAGCACGCACTCGCCCGCTCGCTCCGGCCACGAGCCCTCCACCAGGATGGGACGGTTGAGGTAGTCGGGATCATCAGAGCGCGCATGCACGCCGTCGGACGTGTCGCTTTCGGACGCGGACGCAGGCAGCGAATGCACGCGCGTAGCGTATTGCTCGTCGCCAACGCGAACCATGACGTCGGTTTCGTACGCGGGCATAACGGACTCCACGCCGTCCACCTGGCGCAACGCGGCGATATCGGCATCGGTGAGGCCCATCGTCGACAGAACGCGCACGTCCATCAACGCCGTGCCGTCGAAGAACTCGTCGGCAGCCAGCTTCATGTCCGGAGCCGTCATGCGAAGGCCGGCGTAGAACCCCGTCCCTAGAGCAACGATTGCCGCAATGGCCAAGAAGCGCCCGAGCGAATGGGTGATCGAGCGAACCGTTTCTTTGGCGAACGCGTTTTTCATAACGGACCGACTACCACTCGAGGTATTCGGCGGATACGGGCGATTCGTTCACCTGCGCGCTGGCTACGCGACCCTCGCGAATATGGATGACGCGATCAGCGATGCTGGTGAACGCCGAGTTATGCGTGATGAGCACGACGGTTTTGCCGGTGTTGTAGCACGTGTCCTGCAACAGCTTCAGAATAGCCTTGCCCGTTTGATAGTCGAGCGCCCCTGTGGGTTCGTCGCACAAAAGCAGCTTCGGGTTCTTCGCCAGGGCGCGCGCGATGGCCACGCGCTGCTGTTCGCCGCCGGAAAGCTGCGCCGGAAAGTTGTCCAATCGATGCCCCAACCCCACCTGAGCAAGCACCGTAGCCGCGTCAAGCGGGTCCTTGCAAATCTGGCTGGCAAGCTCCACGTTTTCAAGCGCCGTCAAGTTTTGCACCAGGTTGTAGAATTGGAACACGAAGCCGATGTCGTAACGCCGATAGTACGTGAGTTCCTTTTCGGAGAAGGCGCTGATCTCGCGGCCGTCCAACATGATGGTGCCCGACGAGCACCCGTCCATGCCGCCGAGCATGTTCAAAAGCGTCGTCTTGCCGGCGCCGGAAGGACCAACCACCACCACAAGCTCACCGCGTTCGATGTCGAAGGTCATGCCGTCGACGGCGGCCACTTCGACCTCGCCCATGCGGTACACCTTGCGCACATCGCGAAACTCAACGAATGCCACGGCGGCTCCTTCCCTTGCGATTGTTCCGAACCCTCACGATACACCAACGACCCTGCCCGTACCAGCTGCGGACGCGCTTCCGAACCAATTCGACAACCACGCGGCAAGACGGGCGCGCGGGCGGGTGGAAGTGCGG
>NZ_QICD01000020.1 GCF_003726035.1 Paraeggerthella hongkongensis | reverse complement strand
GCTGCCGAAGGTCGAGGCCTGCATCGAGTACGTGCGCGCCTTCCCCGAGGGCAAGGCCCTCATCACCAGCCTCGAGTGCGCCGCCGCGGGCCTCGAGGGCAAGACCGGCACCATCATCACGGCGTAGCTCCCGCCACGTCGTGCAGCGCCCCGCTCCCTTCTAAGCCGGAGGGGCGGGGCGCTCGTGCATCCCGTGCACGGGGCGCTTGCGCGCGAAAAACTGCCAGCGACAGGGGTTTTCGCGCGCAACCTCTTGGGGTTGACGCGGACGGGCGCTTATTTGGCAGAGATTGGAAGGTTTGCGGCTCCTGAACGCGGAAGATTCCGCCTATAGCAAACAAGTGGTCGCATAATGCCTGGTCGCAGATTTCATCTTCCCTTTTCGTGCGCGCCGTCGCGAACGAAAAGCCACAAACCTCGGAATCTCTGCCATTTTCGAGCCCTCCGCGGACAGATTGGGGTAGCGTCCCGAGTTTTTTGGGCGCGAATCGGGATTCCCAGCGGCAGCATGGTTGATCGCGGCGACCTCCATTTCGCGCAAAACCGCCTTCGATGCAGTCGCGCGCGCAGCTAGGGTGGTTCGGTGCCGCGCTTTCGCGGTGAAAAAAGCCCCAGGCGGCGGGCTTCCCGTAGGCGCGGCGGCGGGTTGTTTGGTATAGTGATGAGCCGATTGGGTCACTGCGACGAGAAAGAACACCATGTCGTTAATCGTATGCAAATTCGGAGGTACGTCGGTCGCTTCGCCTGAGCGCATCCAAATGGTCGCGAAGAAGCTCATTGCGAAAAAGCAAGCCGGGCACGACGTTGTGGCCGTTGTGTCCGCCATGGGCAAGACGACCGATGAACTGGTCGGGTTGGCGGCCTCGCTCAACGACAACCCGCCGGCTCGCGAGATGGACCGCCTGCTGTCCACGGGCGAGCAGGTTTCCATGACGCTTCTGGCCATGGCCATCGAGGCGCGCGGCTACAAGGCCATGAGCTTCACCGGCCGTCAGGCCGGCATCGAAACGGACGGCACGCACGCCAAGGCCAAGATCGTGAAGGTGCACAACGAGCGCATCATGGATGCGGTTCGCAACGGCATGATCGCGGTGGTGGCCGGATTCCAGGGCATCGATGCGAACGGCGACATCACCACGCTCGGCCGCGGCGGATCGGACACTACGGCGGTGGCGGTGGCGCACGGCTTGGGCGCCGACGTGTGCGAGATCTATTCCGACGTGGACGGCGTGTACACGGCCGATCCGCGCGTGTGCCCTCGAGCGCGCAAGCTCGACGTTCTCAGCTACGACGACATGCTGGAGCTTTCCAGCTCGGGCGCGGGCGTGCTTCAGATGCGCGCCGTGGAGTTCGCGCGCAAGTACCAGGTGGTCATTCATTCCCGCTCGGCGTTCTCTGATGCCGAGGGCACCTATATCAAGGAGGAAACCGACATGATGGAGGAAGCCGTCATCACCGGCATTGCCCACGATACGTCCGAGGTGAAGTTCACCATTCGCGGCGTGCCCGACATGACGGGCGTGGCCGCCAAGGTGTTCTCCGCGCTGGCGGGCAATAACGTGAGCGTGGACATGATCATCCAGAACATCTCGCTGGACGGCATCACCGACATCAGCTTCACGTGCCCGGGCGCTGATCAGCAGCGTGCGTGCGAAACGGTGGAGCGGATCCTGCCGGATATCAACGCGCGCGAGTACGATGTTGACGAGGATATCGCGAAGGTGAGCTTGGTGGGCACGGGCATGAAATCGTCGCCCGGCGTGGCCGCCAAGGCGTTCCAGACGCTTGGGGAGAACCAGATCAACATCTTGGCCATCTCCACGTCGCCCATTCGCTTGTCGGTGGTGGTCGACGGCGCGCAAACGGCGCAGGCCGTGCGCTGCTTGCATACGGCGTTCGATCTGGATTCCGATAGCGTGTTCGAGGAAACGCAGCTGAGCGCTGAGGAGATCGCCGCGAAGATGAACAAGGGCCGGTAAGGGTTGCGTCGTTCTGCCGAACGACGCAACCGCCCGACGCTGCGAGGGGCCGGTGCACGCCGTCTTCGCGCGATCCCGGCGGCTCGCGTACCCAAGGTACGCTTCGCCCCCGCGATCTCGCGAATTCGGCGCACCCCTGCCCCTCTCGCTGACGTACTACGCCAACCTGGGACCCAACCGGCTGGGCGTTAACTCAGGCGCAACGCGAGCGCCAACCTGAAAACAAGGGGAAAGGGAGTTGCTATGGCTTGGACGAAGGAAATACCGGCGAATCCGGTGGTGGCGATCGCGGGAGCGACGGGCGCTGTGGGCGCCGAGTTCCTGCAGGTGCTGCACGACGTGGACTTCCCTGCGAGCGAGGTGCGCGCGTTGGCGTCTGCGCGCTCGGCTGGCAAGGCCCTGCCGTTCGCCGGCTGCGGGCAGGTGCCCGCGGGCGACCTTATCGTGCAGGAGATGACCCCCGAGTCGTTCCAGGGCGTGGACATCGCGCTGTTCAGCTGCGGAGCCGGCATGTCCAAGCAGATGCGCCAGGCCGTGGTGGACGCCGGCGCCGTGATGATCGACAACTCCAGCGCGTTTCGCATGGACGAGGACGTGCCGCTGGTGGTGCCCGAAGTGAACCCTGCGGACGTGGCCTGGCACAACGGCGTGATCGCGAACCCGAACTGCTCCACCATCCAGATGGTGGTGGCGCTCAAGCCCTTGTACGACCTGTCGCCGATCACGCGCGTGGTGGTGTCCACGTACCAGGCGGCCAGCGGCGGCGGCGCGCCGGCCATGGAGGAGCTGTACAGCCAGACGAAGGACTTCCTGGGCGGTACGCCTTCCGAGGATCTGACGGTCGAGGTGTTCCAGCATCGCATCGCGTTCAACTGCATTCCCCACATCGACGTGTTCATGGACGACGACTACACCAAAGAAGAGTGGAAGATGGTCGTCGAGACGCAGAAGATCATGGGCGACCAAAACGTCAAGGTCGCGCCCACGTGCGTGCGCGTGCCCGTGCTGCGCTGCCATGCCGAATCGGTGAACGTGGAGTTCGCCGACGAGGTGAGCGTGGAAGCCGCGCGCGAAGCGCTCGAAGCGTTCGAGGGCATCACCGTCATGGACGACGGCGCTACGAACACGTACCCCATGCCGGGCCTTCTGGCGGGAACCAACGACACCTACGTCGGGCGCTTGCGCAAGGATCCCACGGTCGAGCATGGCTTGGCCTTCTGGGTGGTTGCCGACCAGATTCGCAAGGGCGCTGCTCTCAACGCCGTGCAGATCGCGCAGCTGCTTTTGCCGTAAGGCCCGCATAGCAAAGCGCTTGCTCGACGGCCGCCTGCTTGGGCGGCCGTCGTTGCGAAACGAGGAAGAAGGGGCAGGGCAGGGGCGCGTTTCTTCGTCTTGCCCCTTTGCCTTGCTCGGTTCGCTTCGCCGCTATCTGCGTGCAGGGAACGCGTTCGGCGCAACGCGTCGAGGACGCGATGCGGGGTCAATTTGCGCTCGCTTGCTGTGTTGCGCTTGGATGCTCCTGCATTTTGCCAGGTGGTTGGTTTCGGTGCCGAAACAAACATGTCCTTTGGAATTCGTGCGGGTCTTTTAAGGTAAGCTAACGCATCGGACATAGTTGCGAAGAAGGGGGGCATGCTGATGGGTTGGGCGCGGGCATTGGTGAGCCCTCCTGAGTTTTCGGACTATCGCGAGGCCGTGCGTGAGCAGAATCTGTCTATGATGAAGGGCTTGTGCCTCGGCTGCTTGATCGTATCGTTCGGCGCTGTGCTCTTGGAGTTGATTGACGCCTCGTTTGGATTCAAGGGCGCGGGTGCGTATGCGCTTGCGGTGCTTTCCACCGTGGGCTACGTGAGCGCTCGAACCGTTCTTGTCCGCCACCTGGATATCGTGCTGGTTTCGTACTACGTGTTCTTGGGCCTGATGCTGCTTTTGTTCATGCTCATGGGAACCGTATGGGACACTGAATCGGCGGCTATTACGTTCATCATGTTCATGGTGATGTTGCCTTTGTTCGTGCTTGATCGGCCGTGGCGCATCGCTCTTTTCATCGGGGTTGCGACCGCGTTGTTCTGCTTTTTGACCACGATGTTCAAGAGTCCGGAATTGGCGTTGGCCGATGTGAGGAACAGCGTGTCGTTTTGCTTTATGGGCATTGCGATAAACACGGCTTTCATGCGCGTCAAGCTGAACGATGTGGTGACCAGGGCAGAATTCGAGAAGCTCAGCACTATCGATTCGTTGACGGGGGTGCTCAACCGTCGTTCGGGGGAAAGCCTGATCGAGTGGTTGCTCGAGGCTCGCGAAGAAGGTGCGCTATCGGCGCTTGCCATGGTGGACATTGACGACTTCAAGCAGGTGAACGACACGCATGGGCATAGCGTGGGCGATGGCGTCCTGCTCAGCGTGACGCAAGCGATCGAGCGTGAGCTGCGGCCCGGCGACGTGCTGTGCCGACTGGGCGGCGACGAGTTCGTCGTGTTCTTCTCGAAGCTTGCGTCACGGGAGGAAGGGGTTGCCCTTGCCCAACGATTCGTGGAGAACGTTCGTCGGGGCCACGAAGAAGCCGCGGGAGCAAGCGTGAGCGTAGGGGTGGCGTACTGTCCAGACTCGGGGGCTAGCTTTGCTTCGCTGTACCAGGCGGCGGACGAGGCGCTGTATCGTTCGAAAGGCGAGGGGAAGAATCGGGTAGCATGCGCTGGGCGGTCCGCCTGACTCTGCGCTTTGTTTCAATCTTTGCGGGTGAAGCCTTATACTGTGCCCCATGAAGAAAATTCGATTGGATACGCTCCTGGTGGAGCAAGGGTATTTTCCCCATGTGGACGCCGCGCTTCGCGCGGTGCTGGCTCATGAGGTGAAGGTGGACGACGTGTACGCAACCAGCGCCGCCGTGAAGGTTGCGCCGGACGCCGACGTGGTGGTGAAGAATCGCAAGCGCTTCGTTTCGCGCGGCGGGCACAAGCTGCAAGGCGCGCTCGACGCGTTCGGGCAGAGCGCGTCCGGCATGCGCTGTATTGATATCGGCTCGTCGACCGGCGGGTTCAGCGATTGCTTGCTGCAGGCAGGCGCGGCAACCGTTGCGTGCGTGGACGTCAACTACGGGCAGCTTGCCTGGAAGCTTCGGCAGGATCCGCGCGTGCGCGTGTTCGAGCGAACGAACATCAAGCTTGCCGACCCGGGCAGCCTGGGCGCTCCGTTCGATCTGCTGGTCGCCGATCTCAGCTTCATCGGGTTGGCGCAGCTTGCTCCGATATTCGCTCGGCTGAGCGCGCCGGGGAGCGTGTTCATCGGCCTGGTGAAGCCCCAGTTCGAGTCGCGCGCGGGCGAAACGGAGGGCGGCGTCGTCCGCGATGCCGCCGTGCGCGAGCGCACGGTGGCCGAGGTGCGGGGAGCGTTGGAGGAAGCCGGGTTCGACGCGACGGGCGTGGTGGAGTCGCCCATCACGGGCCCGGAGGGCAACGTGGAGTATTTGGTACGTGCGGTATTCGAAGGGTCTGATGCATGACGGAGCTGTTCTCTGCGAGAAGCTTTTCGGGCGCATGTCAAGAGCGCCTTTCCCCGTCGTTTTTCGGAACCAGTTTAGTACTCGTTTGGATACAATGCATTTTGTATGCTCGCTACATCTGGGTTGATTCTGGGTTGACCACTGTTGAGATCAACTTTGCGCGCTGCGCGTGCATCGTGGTGCTGGGAGCGATCGCGCTTCGAAAGCCGTTCTCTCATCGAGCGCAAACGGTGCTCGGATGGACGTCGATCTTGTTGATGACGTTGGGCAGTTTGTTGTTTTTCGTGCAATCGCTTATGCCCGATCTTCCGTTTACCCTGGTTGCGGCGATTTGCTCCGGGATTGGTTTGACTTGGGGTGGCGGCATGTGGATTAATTTCTACGTACGCCTTGGCCTGCATGAGGCGTTGCTGGTCGCGTTCGGGTCGTTGGCCATTTCCAGCGTCATAGGCATTTTCATAGGCTACGTGGAGGCGAAGACCGCGTTTTTCATAAGCATGCTTTTGCCGGTGGTCATTCTGGTTATGTATCTTCAGGCTCAGAAGGCGCTTGATGCGCGCGAGGCACGCGGAATCGTTACTCCGTCGCCGAATGACGTGTACGCGCACGAGCCTCGTTCAACTCTCGTGCGCTTGATTGTGGGCATCGCCTTGTTCAGTTTCGTACTTGGTGTGTCACGAGGTTTTCCGTTCGGGGAATCAATCAAGCTTTCGCCTTCATTTCAGCTAGTGCAACACGTGGGGGTGACGGTTGCGGCGCTTGGCGTTATGTGGTGGGCGCTCGTCAAAGGTCGGCGCCTGAGATTTTCGGCTTTATGGCAGGCGCAGCTTGCCGCTCTTGCGGTGGGCGTAATCATGTTGTCCACGCTTGATCCGTTTACCGGTCAAATCGGGGCTACGCTCATTGCCATCACGAATTTGTTCCAGGTGGGCTTTCTTTGGTTCACCTCGTACGATGTTGCACGTCATCGTGCTTTGCCGCCGTACCTGGTCGTAGGTTTTTTCTGGTTCCTTCATCTGTTTTTTCGCGAGAGCGGGCGATTGGTCATGTTGGGGATCGGAAATCGCGGAGGGTTCGAGCAGATGCTGGTTATTGCGGGGATGATTTGTCTGCTTGCTATGAGCGTGGGCTTCCTGCTGACGGACGCCATTCCGCGGACAAGGCCGCTGTTTGCGGAAGATTGTTCAGACGAAGGAGTTCCGTCCGCTCGGGAGGAGTGCCCCTCGTTCTCTGCGCTTGTAAACGGAGACGTACGTGTTTCCGACAAATCGGATCGCTTGATGCAGGTGCGCGAACAGTATGGGCTGACCAAGCGCGAGACCGAAGTTCTTTCTTTTCTTGCGGAGGGACGCAGTTCGTCCTATATCGCCGGGGAATTATATCTTTCGGACAATACCGTTCGCAGCTACGTGAAGAACATCTATCAAAAGCTTGACGTTCATTCGAAGCAGGATCTTATTGACTTCATGAAAAAATGACCGATTGGCTCTTTGCGCCCCTGGATTCTTGTTGCTTGGCTTCACGTGTTCGATCATCGCACGAAATCCCGTGGCATAAGAAACCCCTAAAGTCGTGACCGATTTTATTAAATCTGGTCTAACTTTAGGGGTTCGCTTTACTCAGCCGGGCTTTCGTTGGAGGGATCAATCTTGTTGAACGGCCTGTCGATGCGTCGTCAACCTGCAATAGCGGAGCGGGCTGCGATGCGCCCGAAGATTAGACACTCCGCGACATTGCCGCCACCTTGGTACATGCCGCTCCAAATGGAGCCGAATTCGCCCGCAGAGTACAGGTGCGGGATGGGGGTTCCATCCGGATCGAGGATTTCTGCTTTGGCGCTGCGAACAGGTCCGCCGTCGGTGTTGAGGAACGCAGGGCAGCACAACTGCGCGTAAAACGGAGGGGTGGAGATGGGGGTGAGAGTCTTTGCCGGTCGATGGAAGAAGATGTCGGTGCCGTTTGTGCAGCATTCGTTCCATTGGTCTACCGTGGTTTTTAGCTCGTTCGCGGGAACGCCCATCTGGTCGGCTAACTCCTCGATGCTGTTTGCGGAATAGGCAAGCTTGTCGGCAACCGGATCGGACGTGGTGGAAGCAGGTATGGCTCCCGCCTCCAGACCTTGTTGGTCGAATACGAACCATGCTTTGCTTGGCTGGGCGAGATGAGGCCATTCACCGCCGATTTGCATGTGGCCATGGCGACTTCCAACGGCTAGGGATACGTTGTCCCTGTACGCGATATCCGACTTGTTACTATAGCCGTCCCAATCCATATAGTAGCGACGTCCGTTCGTCCCTACCGTGATGCCGAATTGCTTCGGGCATGGTGAAATGATCTGGTTGTTCGTGAACTTCGTATTCGCCAAATCCCGTCCGGCCATCCAAAAGCCCGCAACATGCTCCATGTGCCAAAAATCCGCACCGACTTTCATGCACGCCTTATGCCCGTCTCCGGTATTCAAGTCTTCGATGGCGGGGTGTGCGGCTCCTTGCCCAATGAAGTCTTGACGCATGGTGGGATTTGCCTCGAAACCTCCCGTGCACATGATGACGCCCTTGTTTGCCTTCACGTTCTTGCCGCCGATGACGGCGCCGAGGATTTCTTTCGTGGTCGGGTCTTGCACGAGCTCGCTGAGTGGGGCTTCGGTGCGGTATTTGATGACGTCGGCATGGCTGGTTATGACGCTGTCGAGCAGCTTGGTAATATGTTTAGCGCCTTTGATCTCAACGTCTTTCTTGCCGGCTATCGTGAGTTTTCCCAGTGAATAGCAGTGCTCGAATTCGGGCCATTCGGGCGTAGGGGCCAAGGGGTCGTCCTTTGTGCTGGGCGGGATGACGGATGCTTCTTCCAACGCTCCTCCCAAGGTGTTGAATACCCAGTCGTAATTTTCGGCAGCCCCCTTGGCATAGGCTGCAATTACGTCATCGGGCGTGGTTCCTTCGCTGCCGCGCATTTCGAGCATGTACTGGTTGAACGCATTTTCGTCGTTTGTGTAAACGATAGTCCCCTTGCAGAAAGGGCTGTTGCCGCCCGGCATGGTGCCTTTTTCGGCTAGCAGGCATGTCGCGCCGTTTCCTTCGAGGGCGACCGTGATTGCGGCGGCTTGGCCTGCGCACCCTGCGCCAACAACCACTACGTCGAACTCTTCGTCCCATTTTGTGTCGGCGCCTTTGGTTGCCAAGCCCTTTTCCGAGCTGCTCGATGCCCCCTGCGGTGCGCATCCAATGACACTAAAGCTTGCGGCGCCTGCAAGTGCCACGCCTGCGGTCTTGAGGAATGTGCGACGACTCTGGTTTGTAAGACTGCTTGATTCTCCCATGGCGAATCCTCCTTGGTTCGATTCATACGCAACGGCTGTTGCGCATGTGCTGAAGAAGATCCTAAAAAAAGAGGCTTTTGCGCGGCACACCCCAAGTGCGGTGTTTTGTGCGGCAATGTGGCTCCCCCTGCAAAACGAGGGGGTGTAGTGACGTTGCCGTTGACCTGCTTGAATTGTGCAGGAAGCCGTGTAGTTGCTTGTGTGCGTGACGCGGCCTGTGGTCGATGCTCGTTTTCGGGAAGCACGCCTCGTACGGCCCCTTCTTGTCCAAATGTGCGACAATAGACGGATGCAATTGTGCAGGCGCGGCCATGGGCGGCGGCCTGTGCGAAGTTGAGAACAAGGAGCATCCGTGGCGGAATTCATCTATCAAATGTACAAGGCGCGCAAGGCGCATGGCGACAAGGTCATCTTGGACGACGTGTCGCTTTCGTTCTATCCCGGCGCCAAAATCGGCGTGGTGGGCCCCAACGGCATGGGCAAGTCGACGCTGCTCAAGCTGATGGCCGGTCTTGAGGAGGTCTCGAACGGCGAGGCGCGCCTCTCTCCCGGTTACACGGTGGGCATTCTGCAGCAGGAGCCGCCGCTCGACGAGGACAAAACCGTCCTGGAGAATATCGAGCTGGCGTTCGGAGAGGTCAAGGCGAAGATCGATCGCTTCAACAAGATCGGCGAGCTCATGGGCGAGCCCGATGCCGACTTCGATGCGCTCATGGCCGAGATGGGCGAGCTTCAGGACGCCATCGACGCGGCGAACGGCTGGGATCTGGACAGCCAGCTGTCCCAGGCCATGGACGCGCTGCAGTGCCCCGACCCCGACATGCCGGTGAACGTGCTGTCCGGCGGCGAGCGTCGCCGCGTGGCGTTGTGCCGCCTGCTGCTTGAGGCGCCCGACCTGCTGCTTTTGGACGAGCCCACCAACCACCTGGACGCCGAGTCCGTGCTGTGGCTGGAGCGCTTCCTCAAGAACTACCAGGGTGCCGTGCTGGCCGTCACGCACGACCGCTACTTCCTGGACAACGTGGCCGAGTGGATCTGCGAGGTTGACCGTGGCAGCTTGTTCCCGTACAAGGGCAACTACTCCACGTATCTGGAGACGAAGGCCGCGCGCCTGGAGGCCCAGGGCCAGCGCGATGCGAAAATGGCGAAGCGCTTGCAGTCGGAGCTCGAATGGGTGCGCTCCAGCCCGAAGGCTCGTCAGGCGAAGAGCAAGGCCCGTTTGGAGCGCTACGAGCAGATGGCCGCCGAGGCCGCTGCGTCGAAGAAGCTCGACTTCACCGACATCCAGATCCCCGTGGGTCCGCGCCTGGGCGCGAAGGTGCTCGTGGCCGAGCATCTGCATAAATCGTTCGGCGACCGCGTGCTGATCGACGACCTGTCCTTCGAGCTGCCGCGCAACGGCATCGTGGGCGTGATCGGTCCGAACGGCGTGGGCAAGACCACGCTGTTCAAGGCCATCGTTGGGCTGGAGGAGTTGACTTCGGGCACGCTCGATGTCGGCGAGACGGTGAAGATCTCCTACGTCGATCAGAATCGCTCTGGCCTCGACCCGAAGGCGAACGTGTGGGAAGCCGTGTCCGGCGGCACCGATTACATTCGCGTGGGCGATACCGAGATTCCGACGCGCGCTTACGTGGCCAGCTTCGGCTTCAAGGGCTCTGATCAGCAAAAGCCCACGGGCGTGCTGTCCGGCGGCGAGCGCAACCGCTTGAACCTGGCGCTCACGCTGAAGGAAGGCGGCAACCTGCTGCTTTTGGACGAGCCGACCAACGACCTGGACGTTGAAACGCTCGAGTGCTTGGAAGAGGCGCTGCTGGCGTTCCCGGGTTGCGCCGTGGTGGTCAGCCACGACCGCATGTTCCTGGACCGCGTTGCCACGCACATTCTGGCATGGGAGGGCACCGACGAGAATCCCGGCAACTGGTTCTGGTTCGAGGGCAACTTCGAGTCCTACCAGAAGAACAAGGTGGAGCGCTTGGGCGAAGAGGCTGCGAAGCCGCATCGCATCCATCGCAAACTCACGCGCGACTAGCGCACCGTCTAGCCGGTTTCAAGCGAAGGGGCTGCATCAAACGTGATGCAGCCCCTTTTCGGTGTGCCCGGCGCGTTCGGCAGGGCTTTGCCGGGTCGATTCGCGCCCATAATGGTGCGGGAGGCGGCCCGTGGTCGCCTCCGGGAAGCGCGCTAGTTTTTCAGCGAGTTGATCGGCGCGGGCATGCGGCCGCCGCGATGGGCGAACACCGTGCCCGCATGCTGGTTGACCGGCATGACGGGCGCGTAGCCCAGCAGGCCGCCGAAGTCCAGCCGATCGCCCACCTGCTTGCCGATCGCGGGGATAACGCGCACGGCGGTGGTCTTGTTGTTGATCATGCCGATGGCGCATTCGTCGGCGATGATGCCGAAGATGGTCTCGACGCTGGTGTCGCCGGGTACCGCGATCATGTCCAGGCCCACCGAGCATACGCAGGTCATGGCTTCAAGCTTCTCCAGGGACAGGGCGCCGGACTCCGCTGCGCGAATCATGCCGGCATCCTCGGACACGGGAATGAACGCGCCGGACAGGCCGCCGACCGACGACGACGCCATGACGCCGCCCTTCTTCACGGCGTCGTTGAGCATGGCGAGCGCAGCCGTGGTGCCGGGGCCGCCGCACTGGCCGACGCCGATCGCTTCCAGGATCTCTGCCACCGAGTCGCCTTCGGCCGGCGTGGGAGCCAATGAAAGGTCCAGGATGCCTTGCTGCACGCCCAGGCGGCGCGACGCTTCGCGCGCCATCAGCTCGCCTGCGCGCGTGATCTTGAACGCAGTTGCCTTGATGGCTTCGGCAACCGACGTGATGTCGGCGTCCTTCGGCAGGTCGGCCAGCACGGCGCGCACCACGCCGGGTCCCGATACGCCCACGTTCACCACGGCGTCAGCCTCGCCCGATCCGTGGAACGCGCCGGCCATGAAGGGGTTGTCCTCCACGGCGTTGCAGAACACCACCAGTTTGCCTGCGCCGATGCACTGGCGGTCGGCCGTGGCCTCCGCCGTCTGCTTTACGATGCCGGCCATCAGATAGGCGGCGTCCATGTTGATGCCCGCGCGCGTGGAGCCCACGTTCACGCTCGAGCATACGTTGTCGGTTACGGACAGGGCATGGGGGATCGACTTCATCAGCGTGGTGTCGGCTCGCGACGCTCCTTTGTGGACGAGCGCGCTGAAGCCGCCTACGAAATCGACGCCCACTTCCTTGCCGGCCTTGTCCATGGCGATGGCGATGGGGGTGAAGTCGGCTGCGTCGGTGGCTGCGCAGATTTCGGCGATGGGCGTGACGGAGATGCGCTTGTTCACGATGGGGATGCCGTACTCGCGCTCCAATTGCTCGGCGGTGGGGACCAGTCGTTCGGCGGCGCTGGTCATGCGGTCGTAGACCTTGCGGGCCATGACGTCGATGTCGGCGTCGGTGCAACCGCGCAGGTTCAAGCCCAGCGTGATGGTTCGGATGTCCAGGTGCTGCTTGCTCACCATCGCAAGCGTCTCGGCGATTTCTGCCGGCGTGATCTGCATGGCGTCCTGTCTTTCTCTCTGGCGTTTGGGTATCGGTACAGTCTAGCAAATTATAGGGCGGTATGCCGGACAAGACAGAGGGACGGGAGCGCGGCTGCAGTCGCGCGCGGGCATTGTCGATCCGAAAACACGTTTTTGGGCTCAAAAACGTGTTTTCGGATCGACAATGAGCTTCCCGGCATGGCGCGAGCGATTCGTCCTGTCCGGTTTCTACCCCAGCACGGCGTCGATGGCTCCGCGAGCGCGCTCCACGGCGCAGTCGAGTTCGTCTTCGGTGATGGTCAGCGCCGGGTTGAAGTACACGACGTTGCCCAAGGGACGCAGCATCAGGCCGCGGTCGAGCGCCTGCCGGTAGATCCGATATCCCATGCGCTCGCCCGGGTCGAACCCTTCCTTGGTGTCGCGGTCGACTACCAGCTCAAGCGCGTGAATCATGCCCAGGCGGCGAATCTCTCCCACATGGGGGTGGTCGCCGAACGCCTCGGTCAGCCGCGCTTGCAGGTGGTCCGCTTTGACGGCGGCTCGTTCGAGCACGCGATCTTCCCGCATGATGCGCTGCACCGCCAAGGCCGCCGCCGCTGCGATGGGGTTTCCGGCGTAGGTGTGGCTGTGCATGAACGCCTTGCCCTCGGAGTAGTCGGCGTAGAAGGCGCGGTAGATGTCGTCGGTTACGGCCGTTACCGCCATGGGAAGAAAGCCCCCGGTCAGGTTCTTGGAAGTGCAGAGCATGTCGGGGGAGACGCTTGTCTGGTCGAAGGCGAACATGGTGCCGGTGCGACCGAAGCCCGTGGCCACTTCATCGGCGATGAGGTGCACGTCGTGCCGATCGCACAGCGCTCGCAGCTTTTCCAGGTACAGCGGCGGGTACATGCGCATGCCGGCACTTCCCTGCAAAAGCGGCTCGACGATGACGGCGCACGTTTCGCGCCCGTGCTGCTCGAACTGCCGCTCGGCATGCTCAAAGCAGGGGCAGCTGCACGCGTCGCGCGTGCAGCCGTACGCGCAGCGGTAGCAATCGGGCGCTTCGATGACGTGAGACCGGTGCATGAGCGGCGCGTACATGCCCGCGTACGTGGCATCGGCGCACACGGACAGCGCGCCCAGGGTTTCGCCATGGTAGCCTTCGGATAGGCACATGAACCGCTGTTTTTCCGGATGGCCCGTTTGCAGGTGGTATTGGAAGCTCATCTTGAGGGCGCACTCCACCGATGTGGAGCCGTTGTCCGAGAAGCAGAGCTTGTCCAGCCCTTCGGGCATGATGGCGGTCAGCTCTTCGGCAAGCTGGATGATGCCCTCGTGGGAAAAATTGGCGAACAGCACGTGGTCGAGTTTCTTCGCTTGCTGCGCAACGGCTTCCGCGATGTCGGGATTGCAATGCCCCAGCGTATTGCACCACCAGGAGCTGATGATGTCGATGTAGTCCTTTCCGTCCAAGTCGAACAGGCGCACTCCCTCTCCGCGTTCGATGATGATGGGAGGGAAGTCCTCGTAGTCCTTCATCTGGGAGCAGGGGTGCCAGATGTGCGCGAGGTCGCGTTCTTGCCAAGTTGCCATGCGGGGTCCTTTCCGAAGTTGATGAAAAAGCGCGCCGTGCGGGCGTTCCGCGCGGCGATGGGTCAGTCGAACAGGCTTGCCAAGGCGGCGGCGTCGCAATCAAGGGCTTGCGCACGGGGCGGGACGCAGACGATCACGGGAATGCCCGTGATCTCGCTTGCCATCAGGCGGTTGTCCTCGTGGAGCAGATTGCCCGCTTCGTAGTTGTTGAGCACGATGCCGCGGCACGGGATGTCCTTTTCGTCCAGGTACAACGCGGTGGTGGCAAGCGCGTTCAGGGTCCCCAGCCCCGCATCGGCGATCACGATGGCCCCTAGGCTCAGGGCGCGTACGACATCCTCCAGCATGATGCGCGCGCGTTCGTCCCAGCGCAGCGGGCAGACGATGCCGCCGCTGCCTTCGACCAGCACCAAGTCATGGCGCCTGCAGGCTTGTGCGTAGTCGCGTCGGACGACGTCCAGGTCAACGGGGTTTCCTTCCAGCCGCGAGGCCAGATGCGGCGACACCGCCGTGCGGTACGTGTAGGAGACCAGGTGCTCGTGGGGCTCGTCCAGCCCGGCAACTCGAGCGACGTACGAAGCGTCGCCGAGGAGGTTGCCGCGGCCGTCCGTTTCGATGCCGCTGATGGCTGCCTTGTAGTAGCCCGCATCGTATCCCGCTTCGCGCAGGCGCTTGAGGATGAGTGCGCTCACGTAGGTTTTTCCGACGTCGGTGCCGGTTGCGGTGACGAACAGGCCGCGCGATGTCGTGTTCATGCGGTTCCTCGTCTCTGATCGAAGGTTGCTCGACGCATGTGGGGCGGCGCGCTTCATGATGCGTCAGATGATGGGGTCGGGCACGGAGAACCCGGCGGAAGCGGCCATCGCCCGATCGGACGCCACGGAGAAGCCGCCGGTGGTCAGCATGTCCCCCGATATCAGGGCGTTTGCGCCGGCTTCAAGGCAGGCGCGCCCGGCTTCGCCCAGGAGCGCGCGGCCGCCGGCAAGGCGCAGGGACGTGCCGGGCAGGGCGAACCGGAACAGCGCCACCGTGCGCAGCACGTCGTCGTGCGCGAGCGGCGGCATGCTTGCCAACGGGGTGCCGGCGATGGGGTTCAGCACGTTGAGGGGCACCGAGTTCGGGCGCAGCGCGCGCAGCTCGAGCGCCAGGTCTATGCGGTCGATAAGGCTCTCTCCCATGCCGATGATGCCGCCGCTGCACACTTCCAGCCCGGCTTCGCGCGCGGCTTCGATTGCGCGTAGCTTGTCGTCGTAGGCGTGCGTGGTGCAGATGCGGGGAAAGAACGCGCGCGACGTTTCCAGATTGTTGTGCACGCGCTCAAGCCCGGCTTGCGCCAGCAAGGAGAAGTCTTCTTTTTCGAGCAGGCCGAGGGAGGCGCATACGGAAACGCCCGTGGCGCGCTTGACGGCCGCGATGGCCAGCGCTGCCCGTTCGACCTCGCTGCGCGAGAGCCGCTGCCCGGATGCCACGAGCGAGAATCGCTGCACGCCTGCTCGGACGTCGCGTTTCGCCTGGGCGACGATATCTGCGGCGGTGCGGAAGGGGTACTCCTCCACGCGCGCGCTCCAGTGGCGCGACTGGGCGCAGTACGCGCAGTTCTCGGGGCAGCGCCCGCTTTTGGCGTTGACGATGCTGCACAGGTCGAACGCGTCCCCGCACTGCGCGCGGCGCACGCGGTTGGCTGCGGCGGCCAGGTCGTGCAGGGGCGCTTTTGCGAGCGCGACCAGATCGGCGCGGTCGAGCTGGTCGCCCCGCGAGGCGGCGCGCTCGCATCGGTCGAGGTGGCTTTGGTCGAAGGTGGTCATGCGCGGCCTCGCTTCGAAGCGACTAGCGGCAAAAGGCGCTTGGCCAGCACGGCGCTGGCGAAGCACAGCGCGATGTCTCCCGGCACGGCCAAAACAAAGCAGTACAGCACAAGCGGCCCCAGCGCTATGGGGGCGCCTATGACGAAGTTGCTGATAAGGTAGAAGTACGCCATGCCCATCAGGTAGACCGCGCCCAATCCGGCGAAGCATGAGGCAAGCAGGCGCTTCGTGGACGGCTTCGGCGCGGCCCATGCAATGCGCGCCGTCAGGTACGTTCCCGCGCAAAAGCCGATCAGGTACCCGAAACTCGGCTGCGCCAGATACCCGATGCCGCCGCCCGATGCGAAGATAGGCAGCCCGATCAATCCCAGCGCCACGTACGCCGCCACGCTCAGCGTTCCCCAACGCGGGCCCAGCAGAAGGCCGGCCATGGTGGTGAACAGGAACTGCAGGGTGAACGGCACGACGGGCACCGGTATTTTAACGAAGGCCCCCACGGCGATGA
The DNA here is from genome assembly GCF_003726035.1 of Paraeggerthella hongkongensis. GTDB lineage: Bacteria > Actinomycetota > Coriobacteriia > Coriobacteriales > Eggerthellaceae > Paraeggerthella > Paraeggerthella hongkongensis. The sequence goes on along the minus strand of NZ_QICD01000020.1, from coordinate 26,551 downwards.
GCGCGCAGAACAGCGCGCACAAGACGAGCGATCGGGTGTGGTTGCGTGCGTCGGGCAGGGCGTTGGATCGTGCCGCCGCGCGGGTTGCTCTATCGGGCATGGGCCGTGCTCACCTCTCCGTACGGGAGTTCCAGGCGCGCTTTGTCCGGAAGCTCTATCACCAGTTTGAAATCGTCGGTCAGATCGACGGCGCGGGCGCGCGTTCGCGATCCGTCGCGCGTTACCACGATGGGCTCGCCCAGCAAAAAGCAGCGACGGCGGTACTCGCTGTAGAACGAGCGATCCTCCAGATGTTCGTAAAGCGTCCAGAAACGCCCCAGGATCTCGGCGACAAGCCTGTTGCGCACCGCTTTCTCCCCGTCGCTGCAGATGGAGCCCGCAATATCGCCGATGGCGTCGGGGAAGCCTTGCGCCGGCGGCTTCACGTTGACGCCGACGCCCAGCACCGCGTGCTCGAAGCATCCCGACTCCATATCCACGGCGCCTTCGGTGAGGATCCCCGCCACCTTCTTCCCGTCGCAGTAGATGTCGTTCACCCACTTGATGGCAGCGGGCCTGCCCGCCACCTGCTCGATCGCCTGCGCGCAAGCCACGGCTGCGGCAGTGGTCAGGTACTGCGCGCGATCTGCTTGCAGCGCCGGGCGCAGCACGATGCTCAGGTAGATGCCGGTTTCCGCGGGCGAGAAGAACTCCTTGCCGCGTCGGCCCTTGCCCGCCGTTTGGCTTTCCGCAACCACCACGGTGCCTTCGGGGGCTCCCTCGAGGGCGCGCCGGCGCGCTTCGTCGTTCGTGGATTCCACCTGCTTGCGAACGACGAGGGAAAACGGATGCTCCGATGGAAGAAAGCGCTCGATGGCCTGGGGCGACAGCAAGTCGTTTTCTTGCGAAAGCGCGTAGCCTTTGTTTGTCGCGGCGGCGATGTCGTAGCCTTCCGCGCGAAGCGCGTTGACCGCTTTCCAGATGGCGTTTCTGCTCACGCCGATGGCGCGAGCCAGCTTTTCGCCCGATACGTACCGGTCTCGATTGTCTTCCAGCAGGCTGAGCAGCTGCTCTTTGGTTCCCACGGCGCCCCCTTGTTCGGTAGGGGCATGGTAGGGGAGCCGCGTTGCGAATGTCAACAATTCAAAAGCGTACCGGGTGACAATGTGTGTCCGAACCATGGGTTTCGCGTGACCGCTGGCGGCCTCCCCGGCATCCTCGGCTTGCCTTCCTTGTTCCGAAACCCTAGAATAACGTTATTGAACAAACTGTTCATTATTGATCGACTTGTCGAAAAGGAGTGTCTCCATGGCGGAAGCGCGCGGCGCCGCGACGGTGCCCTGCTGCGAGGATAGGCGCATCACGCGGTCGAAGAAGGCGTTGAGGGATGCGATGGTCGCGCTTATGGAAGAGCGCGGTTTCGACGGCATCACCGTCAACGACCTGTGCGAGCGCGCCGATTTGAACCGCGGCACCTTCTACAATCATTTTCGGGACAAGGACGATTTGCTGGCAACCCTGGAAAACGAGATCATGGCCGATCTCGACAGCTTTCAAGGACAGATGCAGGAGCTGACCGTTCCTTATCTTTGGGCTCATAAAACCAAGAGAAGGCCCCTTCCTTTTTTGGTCAATTTATTTGACTACCTGCGCGAACAAGGCGATTTCCTGCACGCCGTCCTGGGGCCGGGCGGCGATGTGCGCTTCGGGCCGCGCTTGCGCGAGTCGGTGTGCACGAACCTGATCGAGTCCATCCTGCACGAGCGCTATCGCAACGACCCCGAGCCGTTCGTGCAGTATTACGTGGCGTTTTACGCGTCGGCGTACATGGGCGTCATCATGCGCTGGATCGAAACGGGCATGCAGGAAAGCTCGGAGGACATGGCGCTTATTTCCATCCGGCTCTTTTTCATCAAGCCGGGCGAGTCTATCAAGTTGTAGGTGATATCGATGAGTCTCAACGACGAAGCAACACCTTCGAAGGAGAACGTCATGGCGGGCAAGACCATGCACAACCACACCTTGCGCATCGGCATCGACGTGGGATCGACCACGGTGAAGCTGGCGATTTTGGACGAGGCGAACGATGTGAGGTTCTCTGTCTATCGCCGTCATCACGCCGACGTGCGCGCCACGATCGTCGAGGTTCTGAGCGAGGCTGCGGCCGATTTCGGCGACGAGCGCATGACCATCGCCATTACCGGATCGGGCGGCTTGCTGCTGGCCCAATGGCTGGGCATCGAGTTCGTGCAGGAGGTCATCGCGTCCAAGACCGCGGTGGAAACCTTCATTCCGGAAACCGACGTGGCCATCGAGCTGGGCGGCGAGGATGCGAAGATCATCTACTTCGACCAGGGCATCGAGCAGCGCATGAACGGCACGTGCGCCGGCGGCACCGGCGCGTTCATCGATCAGATGGCCGCGCTGCTCAACACCGATGCCGGCGGCTTGAACGAGCTGGCGCGCAACCACGCGACCATCTATCCTATCGCAAGCCGTTGCGGCGTGTTCGCGAAGACCGACGTTCAGCCCCTGCTGAACGAAGGCGCGCGCAAAGAGGACATCGCCGCGTCCATTTTCCAGTCCGTGGTCACCCAGACCATCAGCGGCCTGGCGTGCGGTCGGCCCATTCGCGGCCACGTGGCGTTTTTGGGCGGCCCTTTGCAGTACCTTCCCGAACTGCGCAAGCGATTCTACGAAACGCTCAACTTGGATGACGAGCACATCATCGTGCCCGAGGGCGCCCACCTGTTCGTGGCGAGCGGCTGTGCCATCGCCGGCGCCGCCAGCGAAACGGTGAAGGCCGAGTTGTTGTCCGACGTGCTCGATCGTCTGAAGAGCCTGGGCGACATGCAGGGATCCGAAGTGGTGCGCTTGGACCCGCTGTTCGCCGATGAATCCGACTACGTCGAGTTCAAACGCCGCCACGATGCCGAGGTGGTGCGTCGCGGCCAGCTTATGGCCTACGACGGCACGGCCTATCTGGGCATCGATGCGGGATCGACCACGTTCAAAGCGGCTTTGGTCGGGGAGGACGGGGCCCTTCTGTGGTCCCATTACGCCAGCAACAAAGGCGACGTGCTGGGGTGCGCCCGCGCGGCGCTTTCCAACCTGTACAACGACATGCCGGTGGATGCGGAAACGGGCGAGCCGCTGGTGCGTATCGGCCATGCGACCGTGACCGGTTACGGCGAGCACTTGCTGCTGGAAGCGCTGCGCCTCGACTCGGGCGAGATCGAAACGGTGGCGCACCTGAGGGGCGCTCAGGAGATGCTGCCGGGCGTGGAGTTCATTCTCGATATCGGCGGACAGGACATGAAGTGCCTGCGCGTGAAGGACGGCGTCATCGAGCACATCATGCTCAACGAGGCGTGCAGTTCGGGTTGCGGCAGCTTCATCGAAAGCTTCGCCACGGGCTTGAATCTGGGCGTGTCGGAGTTCGCGCAGGCTGCCGTGGAGGCAAAGCGCCCGGTTGACCTGGGAAGCCGCTGCACGGTGTTCATGAACAGCCGTGTGAAGCAGGCGCAGAAGGAAGGCGCCACCGTGGGCGACATCGCGGCGGGCCTGGCGATTTCGGTCATCAAGAACGCGCTGTTCAAGGTCATTAAAATCCGCGACCCGCACGACGTGGGCTCGAAGGTCATCGTGCAGGGCGGCACGTTTCTCAACGATGCGGTTCTTCGCGCGTTCGAGCAGTTGTCCGAAGTGGATGCGGTGCGCCCGGACATCGCGGGCAACATGGGCGCGTTCGGCGCGGCTCTGCTCGCGCGCGACCGGTACCGGGCAGCGTTGGCCGAGCGCGAGCGCAGGGGTCAGGCGGCCGCGGCGTGGAGCTCGGCCGACGACGAGGCGCTTGCGCCCGCTGCGCTGGAATCGACCATGCTCACGCTCGAGCAGCTGGAATCGCTTTCGCCCACGCACAAGACCGTGCGCTGCAAGGCGTGCTCGAACCACTGCTTGCTGACCGTGAACGATTTCGGCGTGGACGAGCGCACGGGCAAGCGCCGTCGCTTCATCACGGGCAACCGTTGCGAGAAGGGCGCCGGCACGTTCGATGAAAGCAAAAACGTGCCGAACCTGTACGAATACAAGTCGAACCGCCTGTTCGACTACGAGCCGCTTTCCGCTGAAGCGGCAACGCGCGGTTCGGTGGGCATTCCGCGCGCGCTCAACATGTACGAGAACTATCCGTTCTGGTTCACGTTCTTCACCGCACTGGGATTCCAGGTGGTTCTGAGCGATCCTTCCACGAAGAAGACCTACGAATCGGGCATCGAGTCCATGCCGTCCGAGAGCGTGTGCTATCCCGCCAAGATGTCGCACGGCCACATTATGAACCTGCTGGACAAGCGCCCCGATTTCATCTGGTTCCCGTGTTCGAAGTGGGAGCGCCAGGAGGACCAGGGCGCGGGCAACCACTTCAACTGCCCGATCGTTGCCAGCTATTCGGAGGCATTGCGCCTCAACGTGGACGACCTTCGCACGTCCGGGATTCCGTTCCTCAACCCGTGGCTGCCCTACGATCAGAAGGAGCATCTGAAAAAGCGCCTGTTCGTGGAGTTGGTCGAAACCCACCCCGAGCTCATGGGGGCGGCGGGTGCGCCCACGCAGGCTCAGGTGGACGCCGCGGTGGAGGCTGCATGGGCCGAAGACGAGGCGTTCAAGCGCGACATCCGTGCGAAGGGCGAGGAGACGCTTGCGTGGATGGAGCAGACGGGCACGCACGGCATCGTGCTGGCGGGACGTCCGTACCATAACGACCCGGAGATCAATCACGCCATTCCCGAATTGCTGACTAGCTTCGGGCTTGCGGTGCTGACCGAGGACTCGATCGCCCATCTGGGTCAGCTGGAACGCCCGATTCGCCTGGTCGATCAGTGGATGTACCACACGCGCCTGTACGCCGCCGCCAAGGTGGCCACCGAGAGAGCCGACCTCGATCTTATCCAGCTGAACAGCTTCGGCTGCGGTTTGGACGCGCTTACCACCGACCAGGTGCAGGAGATTTTGGAGCGCGCGGGCAAAGTGTACACCGTGCTCAAGATCGACGAGGTGTCGAACCTGGGCGCCGCGCGCATCCGCGTGCGCAGCTTGCTGGCCGCGCTCAAGGACCAGGCCGAAGAGCGCGCCGACGCCCTGCGCAAGCCGCGTCCCTGCCCGGTGGGCATCAGCGTGCCCGAAACCTTCGCCGAAAAGGCATCGCCCGAGGTCATAGCTGGCTTCAAGCAGCGTGAAGGCGCGACGACCGAGTTCCCGCGCGCCGTGTTCACCCAGGAGATGAAGGACGCGGGCTACACCATCCTGGCGCCGCAGATGGCTCCTATCCACTTCGATTTGCTGGTGGAGGTGTTCCGCAAAGAGGGTTACAACTTCGAGCTGCTTCCCTCGGTGGACCACGGCGCGGTGGACGCGGGCCTCAAGTACGTGAACAACGACATCTGCTATCCGTCCATCCTGGTTACCGGCCAGATCATGGAGGCGGTCATGTCCGGGCGCTACGACACGGACAAGCTGGCCATCGTCATCACCCAAACCGGCGGCGGCTGCCGCGCTACGAACTACATCTCGCTTATCCGCAAGGCGCTCGCATCCGTGGGATTGCCCCATGTGCCCGTGATCGCGCTTTCGTTCAAAGATTTGGGCGAGGACAACCCCGGCTTCAAGGTGACGCCGAAAATGCTGTTGCAGGCAACGTACGCCGTCCTGTATGGCGACCTGCTCATGACGGCTTTGTATCGTACGCGCCCGTACGAAGTGGAGCCGGGCAGTGCGAACCGCCTGTTCGATCATTGGATGGGCGAGTGCAAGGGGCAGCTGAAACGCGGCCTCAAGCGCAGCGAGTTCAAGCGCGCCGTCAGCCGCATCGTAGAGGACTTCGACACGCTTCCCTTGCAGGGCGAGGGAACGAAGCCGCGCGTCGGCGTGGTGGGCGAGATTTTGGTGAAGTTCCACCCGACGGCGAACAACCAGGTCATCGACGTGATCGAGCGCGAGGGTTGCGAAGCGGTCGTGCCCGGCTTGGTCGAGTTCTTCCTGTTCGGCATAGCGGGGTCGATCTTCCAGAAGGATCCGTTGGGACGCAGCGCGAAAAGCGCGCTCGGCGGCAGGATCGGCCTTGCCTTCATCGACAGGTTCCGTGCTCCGGTGACGAAGGCGCTGCGCGATTCCAGCCGCTTCGAGCCGCCGGCGAACATCTACGAGCTGGCCGAGTACGCAAGCGAGATCCTCAGCTTGTGCAACTCGATGGGCGAGGGGTGGCTGCTCACCGCCGAGATGGTGGAGCTCATCAAGACGGGCGCGCCGAACGTGGTGTGCGCGCAGCCGTTCGCCTGCCTGCCGAACCACGTGGTGGGTCGCGCCGTCATCAAGGAGCTGCGCCGCCGCTATCCCGAAAGCAACATCGTTGCCGTGGACTACGACCCTGGCGCGTCCGAGGTGAACCAGCTCAACCGCATTAAGCTCATGATCAGCGTGGCGAAGGCGAACCTGGTGGAAAAGGAGCAGCAAGCGCGGGCGGCGCGCGATGAATTCGTGTGCGCCGCTTGCCCTTGCTCCTGCGCTTCATGCGAAGATGCCGGCGCGTTGGAGATCGAGACGGAAAAGGCGTAGGGTCGCCCGATCGGCGCTCTGCGAGAAGAAGGCGAACGGGGCTGAGAAGCCCCGTTCGAGCGCGGTTGCCAGATTCTGTCAAAACAGACGAGTTTTGCGGCGATTTTTCGTCTCTCGCAGGCAGGTTGCAAAGGGGCGTTTTTTATCATGCCTGTTCAGGAACTTGCTCGTTGCATTTATCCTGGCTTGAGGACCAGCAAAACTCGCTCGTTTTGACAGGATGGGCTTCGGCTCTTCTACGGGAAGGCTCTTGGCATAGCCCTGTTGTTCGCACGGACCTTAGTCGATGGCCTCGAAGTTCTCGGCCATTTCGCGGGCTGTTCTCACGTCGTCGGTGACCAGACCGTTTATGCCGTAGCTGATTAGCCTTTGCATGTTGGCGGGATCGTTCACGGTCCAAGCGAAGATGGTTTTCCCGGCTTTGCGCGTGTCGTTGACCAGCTGCTGCGTCACGAAGAAGTCGTCAACGCTGAAGTAGTCGACGCATTCGATGTAATTGATGTAGCCGTAGGCGAGCGTCATGTCGTACATGGTGGGCATGCGGGGGTCGGCTTTTTTCACGCGCACGAGCGCGTCGTAGGAAATGCTCGCAACCACCACTTGATCGCGCATGTTGTAGCGGTTGATGAGCTCGACCGTCTTCCGCTCGAGATCCGTTCCGTGCCCGTCGGGTTTGACCTCGATGTTCATCTTGATCTTGTCCTTGCAGAGGGCGAGCGCCTCTTCGAGCGTGCATACCCGCTCCCCGGAGAATGCGGGGCCGAACCACGACCCGTTGTCCAGATCCTTGATTTCGTCGTAGGTGACTTCCCAAAAGTTCTTGTCCAGCCCCGTCGTTCGCTTGAGGTTGGCGTCGTGCATGACCATGAGCACGCCGTCGGCGGTTTGCTGCACGTCGAGCTCCACCCAGTCGGCGCCTTCGTCAATGGCCTGCTGGAAGGCGGCCAGGGTGTTCTCGGGCGCCGTGCGCGCCCCGCCGCGATGCGCGGTGATTTCCACGTAAGCGGGCGGCTCCGGAGACGGCTCGAACAGGCCGTGCGCCGTTACGTAGGACATCGACGAGAGGAACGCGATCAGGCCGAGCGCCGCCACAGTGGCTCGCTTTGGGAGCGGGGAGTGCTGGAGCGGGTCGTGCTTGCCGAATCGATAGGCAACCTCGATGTTCTTTTTCTCTGCAAGTTCGTAGAACGTGCTGCTCAGCGCTGCATAGCTGAACGGCGTCAGCAGGCATTGCGACACGATGAGGAACGCGAACGACACAACGGCAAGCCCTAGGGCGGCGCCAAGGGGCAGGTCGCCCTCCATGAGCACGCCCAAAGCCAGAAGGCCCACCAAGGCGGCCGCGACCGCTTCCGCCACGAACAGCGCGAGCAATCCCAGGATGCGGCGAGCGAGCACCCAATGGTTGCCGCGGAGCAGACTTTTGCTTGATGTGCGCGCCTGCATCCAGTCTTCTCCCTGCAACGTGAAGAAGTGCACGCCGAACGCCAGCAGGAAGGCGTGAACGTACAGCGCCGCGAACGTTACGACCAGCGCGATGGACAGCGCATTGTTTTCCCAGATGAAGTCCATGATGAACTCCGGCGGCCTGAAGTCGGTCAGAACCGACGAGGTCACGGCGATGTTCGTGAGGGGCACGAGCAGCAGCACGAAGGGGATCAGCAGCCAGTTGCGCGGATGGACGATGCGCATGGCTTGCTCGAAGGTGCGGTTCGCAAGTTCCCTCACTCCGATTTTTCGTTCGAGCTTGCCCGCCTGCATGAGCAAAACGAGCGCGCACATCTCGAACAGCGAGCCAAGCCCCAACGTGATGATCGCAAGAAGGGTGCAAAGCCAGGTGACCGGATGGCTGGCGAAGGCCGCAAGATTCGCATCGCACAGGTAGGAGAGATTCGACACGTACAGGGCGAAGTCGATGAGTCCGAGGCTCAATGGGATGAAGAGGATCGCGAAGGCGATTTGAAACCCTGCTTCGAAAAGGATCGCTGTTCGCATGTTGCAGGCGAACAGTCTCCAGGTGCTGCGAATGAAGTTCATAAGTCTCCTTGGAAACGGCGAGATCGCCGCATGCTTTAGCTCCTTGTTGGACTCATGATACCAGGTTGGCTGCACAAGCGCCTTGAGGGAGCGGGCGGCGGACGAGGTGCCGGCGAAGGCTGCCGAGCTCGTTGCCGACTGCGCGAACAAGCCGTTTGCGACAGTGGCAGCACGGATGCCGAGGGCAACGGCAACGGTTTCGTAAAATGTAATCAACAAAGTATCAATTGGGCGTACACTGGAACCGTCCATAGGACCCTCTTGGCAACCTCTCCTCTCGAAAGAAGGCGCTCATGAACATCTACGATTTCACCGTGAAAGACCAGCAGGGCAACAATGTTTCGCTTGCCGATTATCGCGGACGCGTTCTGCTTATTGTGAATACCGCTACCGAATGTGGCTTTACGCCGACGTATGCCCAGCTCGAAGAACTGTATCGCACCCTGCACGCGCGCGGGTTGGATATTTTGGACTTCCCGTGCGACCAGTTCGGCCATCAGGCTCCGGGAACGAACGAGGAGATCGCGGCGTTTTGCACTTCCCGCTTCGGCGTGACGTTTCCCCAGTTCGCAAAGATAGAGGTTAACGGCGAAGGCGCCGACCTGCTGTTCGCGTACCTGCAAGAGCAAAAGGGCTTCGAAGGGTTCGACCAGGGCCATGAGCTGACTCCTGTTTTGGAGGACCTGCTGGCGAAGGCTGATCCTGATTACGCCCGGAAGCCCTCCATCAAGTGGAACTTCACCAAGTTCCTCGTCGATCGCGACGGGAACGTCGTTCGCCGCTTCGAGCCTACGGCGAGCATTCCCGATGTGGTCGCGCCCGCCGTAGAGGAGCTGCTGTAGTCGGCTGCGGGCCGAGCCGTCTTCCGGCCGGGGTGCAAAGCAGTGCTTGGGCGTCCTGCTTTGCACCTGCGCGTTTTACGCCTCCAACTTGAGGTCGCCGTCCTTGATGAGGCCCGCTTTTCTCATGCCGGTGCATATTGCCCAGCTGAGAAGGGCGGGCAAGATGAAGCAGATCAACGCCAGTCCCAACCAATCGAAGGGCCCGGCTGTCGGTGCGCCCGCCATGGCGTCTGCAACCCATCCCGTGTACACGCCGATGGGGCCTACCAGCCCGCATGTTCCCATGCCCGATGCGATTGCGCTGCCGTTTTGCTGGAGCTGAAAGACGCAGGTGGCAATGGGGCCGGTGATGGCCGATGCCAGAATGGGCGGCAGCCAGATGACCGGCTTGCGCACGATGTTGCCCATTTGCAGCATGGACGTGCCCAGTCCTTGCGACACCAATCCGCCCCAGCTGTTCTCTTTGAAGCTCATGACGGCGAATCCCACCATCTGGGCGCAGCATCCGGCTACGGCTGCACCGCCCGCCAGCCCCGTCAAGCTGAGGGCGGCGCAGATGGCGGCCGACGAGATGGGCAACGTCAAGGCGATGCCGATGACCACCGACACGATGACTCCCATGAAGAACGGCTGCAGCTCGGTTGCCCACATGATGAATCCGCCCACGGACGACGCCAGGGCGCCGATGGCTGGCGCGACGGCTATCGACAAGCCGCAGCCTACCAGGATGGTGACGGCGGGCGTTGTCAGGATGTCGACCTTCGTCTCCTTCGACACGGCCTTGCCGCATTCCGACGCCGCGATGGCAACCACCAGTACGGCCAACGGCCCGCCCGCGCCGCCTGCAACGTTTGCGGCGTAGCCCACGGCGGCGAGCGAGAACAGAACAAGCGGCGGCGTTTTCAGGGCGTACCCGATGGCGATGGCCATAGCGGGCCCGGCGACGCTTTTGGCGAAGCCGCCTATCTCGTTGAAGAACGCGATTCCCGAAAGGTCTCCCACGGTGGCGAGGATTGTCCCGATCAAAAGCGAGGCGAACAAGCCTTGCGCCATGGCCGACAGCGCGTCGATAGCGTAGCGCTGCGGCGATATCTCGATGTCTTTGCGTGCGAGAAAGGAAGCGACGGCTCCTTGCGACATGATAATCCCCCTGATTGTCGAGCGGTTTCGTGGAACTGTACCCGTTCGATCTCTCAGGGGGAATGCTCGGCGGCGTTTTTTCGGCGAGGAGCGCTTACCGTGTGCGGTCGTCCATCCATTCGATGGCATCGCGGATAACGCGGTCGCGCTTGAACTCGTTGAATATCTCGTGGTAGAGGCCGGCGTATATATGCAAAGACTTGTCCGTGGCCGACACTTCTTCGTACATGTCGATGCTGTCTTGCGGGCTGACCAGGCCGTCGTCGCCGCCGTGCAGCAAAAGCACCGGATCGGAGAAATCCGCGGCATGCTCGCGGAGCCATACGTGGCCGTCGTGCACGGCGCGCAGCAGCGCAACGGAGAACTCTTTGACGACGAACGGATCGGCCAGGTACGCTTCGCCCACGGCGGGGTCCGAGCATACGCCGTCGCCCAGCTCGTTGGGGAGGTAGGTTTGCGGGTCGAGCCCCTGCTCGACCACGCCCGCTGCCAAGCCCGCATGATCGCGGGTCCAGGCTCCCGACAGCACGTAGCCGTCCAGCTTCCCGGGGTGCGTCGTTGCGTAACTGGCTGCGCCGAACCCGCCCATGGAATGCCCGATCATGAACAGCGGCAGGTCGGGGAAGTGCGCGCGGGCTTCTTCCACGAACAGGTCCGTGTCGGCCACGATCTGCTGGCGGTTGTCGTACCAGACCGCTTTGCCCATCGACCGGCCATGCCCGCGATGGTCGAAGCGCGCCACGGCGTAACCGGCTGCCAGCAGTTGCTCCACCACGTAGTCGTAGCGGCCGTAGTGTTCGCACAGGCCGTGGACGATAACCGCGCACGCCTTCGGGTTCTCGGGCGCGTCGATGCGTCCGACCAGCAGGAATCCTTCTGCTGCCTTCTTCGTGAGTTCCTGGTGCATGGGACCTTCTCTCTATCGGGTACGACGTTGATTCCATTGTAGCGCGTTGCGCACGGGGAAGAAGGATCGGCTGAGCAGCGCGACGTCCGATGTGCAGGCGCGAGCGGATTGCGTATCCGTGCCTGCGTGCCGTTCGCGGCCCGGTTTCCGGGCGCATTTTCGCGTCCCGCGTGCTCTCCGAGCGTATCCGCGCCGCCGTCCATTGCATCGATTCTTATTTGGGTCTTGACGGTGCGGCTCCCTCCTCTATACTGAACACCTAGTTATTTACTGTAGTATCTGAATCGGCTTTTTGCACCCGGAAGGAGGTTGGCCATGATGGCTGTTTTCTCGTACATGAACATGATGATGCCCCACGCTCTGTCCATGCTGATGGGCATGCGTCCGCGCATGCGCATGTCGTGCTTCGAGAATTGTCGCAACGCTATCCTTGTTTCTTAGGGTGAACGTACATACCGTGTCGCGATTCTCGGAAGCCTCTGGCTTCTTTTTTTATGCCCGAACTCGGGTTTTTCTCCTGCAAAGAAAGGTACTTATCATGAAACGCAAGCTTGTCGTTCTGCTCTCGATCGTTGCGAGCCTGTGCGCCGCGCTGTTCCTGCTGTCGGGCTGTTCGGCTCCTGGAGCGGATGATGCCAACGCGAAATCGCTCAAAGTGGGCGTGGTCGCCGGTCCGTATCAGGATCTGTTTCGCGAAGCCGTCGAGCCGTCGTTGAGGGAGCGGGGGTATTCCGTGAGCTACGTTGAGTTCTCGGATTACGTCCAGCCTAACAACGCCCTGGTCAACGGCGATATTTTGCTCAACGTGTTCCAGCATTCCACGTATCTGAACAGCTTCGCCCAGCAGCACGGCCTCGACCTGGTCGCCCTTCCCGAAATCCCCACGGCGGCCATGGGCGTTTTCTCCAACAAGGTGGATTCGCTCGACCGGTTGAGCGAAGGGGCAACGGTGGCCGTTCCCAATGACGACACCAACCTGTCGCGTTCGTTGCGCGTGCTGCAGCAGGCGGGTCTTATCTCCCTTGATTCGGCGGCGGATCCCGCCAAGGCAACGGTCGGCGATATCGCGTCCAATCCCAAGAACATCGTTGTCAAGCAGGTCAATGCCGAGATTTTGCCCACGGTGCTCGATAGCGTGGACGCGGCCGTGGTCAACGGCAACTACGCCATCGGCGCGGGCCTCGACCTTGCCGACGCAGCCTACGTGGAGCAGCTTACCGAGGGTTATTACAACGTGATCGCGGTGCGCGGAGAGGACGCTGCCGCTCCCTTCGCCCAGGATATCGTTGCCATTGTGGGCTCGGACGTCTTCCGGCGCGCCATCGAGGACCCCAGCCGTCCTTTCTCCGCCTTCAGCAGGCCGAGCGGTTACTAAGCGGATCCGTACACGTGAGGAGCATCATGATCGAGTTGAAAAACGTGCGCGTCGAATTCCCCTCGGAGCAATCCAAAGCGCCAGCCGTTGACGGGGTGAGCCTGGCCGTGCGCGAAGGGGAGGTGCTCGGCATCGTCGGGTCGAGCGGCGCCGGGAAGTCCACCCTTGTCAGAACAATCAATCTGCTGCAAACGCCCACCACCGGGGAGGTGATCGTCAACGGCGTTTCCATCGCGGGGCAAAAAGGCAGGCAGCTGCGCGAAACTCGCGCGGGCATCGGCATGATCTTCCAGCACTTCAATCTGTGGAACGCGAAAACCGTCGGCCAAAACGTTGCGTTTCCGCTCAAGCAAGCCGGGTGGAGCAAGCGGCAGGCGGACGAGCGCGTTGACGAGGTGCTGAGGTTCGTGAACCTGCTGGACAAAAAGGACGTCTATCCGCGCACGCTGAGCGGCGGGCAAAAGCAACGCGTGGCGATCGCACGGGCGCTTGCCCCCAGCTCGCGCATCCTGCTGTGCGACGAGCCTACGAGCGCGCTCGACCTGGAGACCACCGCATCGGTCCTTGACGTGCTCAGGCGCGCGAACGAGGAGCTGGGCGTCACCATGGTGGTCATCACGCACGAGCTGGACGTGGTGAAGCGCATCTGCCATCGGGTGGCGGTTATGGGCAAGGGCCGCATCGTGGAGCATGGCACCACGTTCGACGTGCTTTCGAATCCCCAGTCGGAGGTGGCAAAGGGCCTTGTCGAGCAAACGCAGCGCTTCGACCTGCCTGAAGAGGTGCTGCGGCAAAATGGAACGCTGCTTAAGCTGACGTACGCGGGTCCTGCCGCAACCGAGCCGGTTCTGTTCGAAGCGGGGTCTTCGTTCGACGTGACGATATCGATCGTGCACGGGCGGATAGAGTACCTTGCCCAACAGCCTTACGGGATTCTGTACGTGCTGGTGAACGGCGAGCCTGCGGAAATAGAGAAAGTCGCGGCGCACTTGAGAGCGCGCGTGGAACGTTTGGAGGTGGTGCGTCGTGCTGGATAGCATCATGCGAATTGCGCCCGAGCTTGGTGCTGCGCTAGGTCAGACCGCGTTCATGTGCTCGGTTGCGCTGGCGGCCGCCGTGGTGGTCGGGGGCGCGCTGGGGATCCTTCTGTACGTCACCGGCACGCGCCTGTTCGTGAAGAACGTTTGGGTCAACAGGCTGGTGGGGGCCGTGCTGAACGTGGTACGCTCCATTCCGTTTCTCATCCTGCTCATTTTCTTGCTGCCGCTTTCGTCTTTGATCGTGGGTACGAAGATCGGCAGCGAGGCCGTGGTGGTTCCTCTGTCCATTGCCGCGATCGCGTTCTTCGCGCGGTTGTCGGAAACCTCGTTTGCGGAGGTTGATGGGGGCATGCTGGAGGCTGCGTTCGCCGCCGGTGCCAGCAAAACCGCGGTCGTGCTGTTCGTGCTGCTGCCAGAGGCGCGCATTCCGCTGATCAAGGGCATTACCATCACGGCCATCTCCATTTTGGGCTTTTCCGCGATGGCCGGCATCGTGGGTGGCGGGGGCCTGGGCGATCTGGCGTACCGGTACGGCTACCAGCGCTACCAGGCCGACGTCATGGTGTCGTGCATTGCGGTGCTGATCGTGCTTGTGCAAGCGATACAGCTTTTGGGCGACGCGTGGGTTGCCCGAGCTCAGAAGATGCGCTAGCGTTCGCGCGCAACCCGTCGACTTGCGTTTTGTGGGCGATGGTTGGCAGCTTGCGTTTGCCATCGGGCTCGTCATGCCCGACAATGGACGCTGGTTGAAACGCTTGCGCGCGCACGCGCCGGCGCGACGAAAGGGGAGCTGCATGGATCTTGCATACGGTTGCTTGGCTTGCACGGGCGACAATTCGCTGCCGTTCATCGTGGGCGGCGTGGTCGTGGCCGCGCTGGCGGTGCTGGTGGTGGCGTTCGTTCTCATGCGCCGAAAGTAACGGGGTTGTCAGTGGAGTCTTCTTCGGCCGGAAAATTGGTCATCTGCCCTACGCCCATTGGGAATCTTGGCGATATGCCGCAGCGCGCGATCGCGGCCCTTCGAGACGCCGACGTCGTGTGCGCTGAGGACACGCGCGTCACGGGCAGGCTTTTGGCGGCGTATCGCATCGAGAAGCGCATCGAGCGCCTTGACGAAGCGCTCATCGGAGAGCGCGCGTCGGCTATCGTCGATCGCGTGGCGGCGGGCGAGGTCATCGCGTACTGTTCCGATGCCGGCATGCCCGGCGTGTCCGATCCCGGTTTGCGCTTGGTGCGCGCCGCGCATGAGGCCGGCGTGCCCGTGGAGGTGCTGCCCGGCCCGACGGCTGCCGCTACGGCGTACGTGGCCAGCGGCAGCACGAACCCGCGGTTCTATTTCGGCGGCTTCTTTCCGCGCAAGGACGCGGAGCGCCGTGCCATGTTGGATTCGTTGCGTGCGCTCGATGCCGCACTTATCTTCTATGAAAGCCCTAATCGCCTGGTCAGCGCGCTTGAATCGCTTGCCGAGGCGTATCCTTACCGCGAGGGCGCCGTATGCCGCGAGCTGACGAAGCTGCATGAGGAAGTGATGCGCGCCTCGCTTCCCGCGCTGCGCGACGCCTTTGCCGCACGTGCGCAGGACGGCGGCATCAAGGGCGAGATCGTGCTGGTGATCGATGGCCCCAGCGTGGCAGAGGGCGCTGCGGCCGAGGAAGACGCCGAGTCTGCCGCTCGCATTCGAGCGGCAGAGCTGAAGGCCGCTGGCGCGCGCAACAAGGACGTAGCTCGCACCATAGCCGACGAGTTCGGCATTGCGCGCAACGCGGCCTACGACATCGCGCTCGAAGCATAGGCGGCTGCATATGGGCACGAAGTCTGCGATGACGCGCTCGTTTGCGCGCTACGTCTCCCTCAACGTTGCGGGCATGGTGGGCATGTCCGCTTATATTCTGGCCGATACGTTCTTCATCGCCAACGGCGTAGGGCCCGACGGGCTGGTGGCGCTCAATTTCGCCATCGTTTTATACACGGTCATGCAGGCGACGGGCCTCATGATAGGCATCGGCGGGGCCACGGAGTTTCAAGTGCGATCTTCACGCGGCGACGCTCTGGGCGCCAATCGCGTGTTCACCACGGCGCTTGGCATGGCCGGCATCGCCGCCGTGGCGTTCTTTGCGCTGGTGCAGATTTTCGTGGATCCGGTTTCAACCGCGCTCGGCGCCGACGAGACCACGCATCCTCTCACGGTTTTGTACCTGCGCACCACCTTCGCGTTCGCTCCTTTGTTCTTGCTGAACAACGTGCTGCTGCCGTTCGTCCGCAACGACGGATCGCCGCAGCTTTCCATGGTGGCCATGCTGGTGGGAAGCTTCGGCAACATCGTTTTGGACTGGGTGCTCATATTCGGGTTGGGCTGGGGCATGTTCGGCGCGGCGTTCGCCACGGGCCTTGCGCCGCTGATGAGCATGCTGGTGCTTTCGTTGCATTTCCTGAAACGGCGCAACTCGTTTCGGCCGGTGCGCATGCGCCCGAGCTTGCGCACGGCGGCCCACATCGGCGCTTTGGGTTTCTCTTCGTTTGTGGTGGAGCTTTCAGGCGGTCTTGTCCTTTTGGTGTTGAACCTGATCATCCTGAACTTCGAAGGAAACACGGGGGTGGCCGCATACGGCGTGGTGGCGAATTTCGCGTTCGTGGCGAACTCGCTGTTCGTGGGCATAGCGCAGGGCATCCAGCCTTTGGCGAGCAATGCCTACGCGCGGGCGAGCGCTTCCGATGCGCGCTCCGTGTTGAAGCTGGCGTTGATCACGTCGGTTGCCATCGCGGCGGTCGTGTATGCCGGCGTGTTCTTGTGCGCGGAGCCGTTGGCGCTTGCGTTCAATCGCGACAACGATCCTCAGTTGACGGCGCTCGCGGTTGACGGCATGCGCATATACTTTTTGGGATACTTCTTCGCAGGAATCAATATCGTGGCGGCCGCGTTTTTCAGCGCCGTGGAGCAACCTGCTCGCGGCTTGATGGTTTCCTTGGTGCGCGGCTTCGTGGCCATGCTGTCGTTCGCGTTTCTGCTGGCGGCGCTGTTCGGCATGGCGGGGGTGTGGTCGACGTTTCCTGCCGCCGAGTTGGCGACGTTCGCGCTCACGGCTGTTTTTCTCGTCCGGTTCTCCCGCGTCCTTCGGACATGGCGCGCCTTTCCCGCCGAAGCGCAGGGCGGCGACGGAAGGGCTCTCTCGTGAATGCGGGCCGGTCCGTTCGCGAGCGGAGCGCGGAGGGTTCGGTGACGGAGCTTTTCGTGGACGGCTTGAGCGTGCGCTTGACGCGCAAGCGCGTGAAGAACCTCAATCTGCGCATCGCGCGCACGGGCGAGCATGTGGAGATTTCCGCGCCGCTGCACGTACGGGATCGGGATATCGAGCGGTTCGTTCGAGAAAAGCGCTCGTGGATCGATGCGAAGCGTGCGCAGGCGGCGGCATCGCCGGCCATGGAAGCCGCGCGCGCAACGTCCGAGCAGGTGGCTGCGTGGCGCGCGGTGGTGGAGTCGTGCGCTCCGGTTCTGGTCGAGGCGTGGGAGCCTATCATGGGCGTGAAGGCGGGCACGCTGGCGTATCGGAACATGACGAGCCGTTGGGGCAGCTGCCAGCCTTCCACGGGCCGTATCTGCTTGAACGTGCGCCTGGCGCTGTACCCGCCGGAATGCTTGGAGTACGTGGTGGTTCACGAGTTATGCCACTTGCTCGAGCGCGGGCACGGCCCGCGCTTCAAGGAGCTTATGGACACGTTCATGCCCGATTGGCGATATCGGCGCGACAAGCTGCGATAAAGCTACTTCGACGTCGCCTGCGCGCCCGCTGCTTGTTCGTGGTCGATCAGGTAGGTTGCAATGACCTCCGCCGCCTGGTCACGCTGCTCCTCGGACGATATCGATGCGGCTCCGTCGCCGTCTTGCGGGCCGTAGTCGCCGAACCCCGCATGGTTTCCGCCTGCTAGCTCCACGGTGGAGGACCCAGGCGGAAGAAGCCCGGAGTTCTCTTCAAGTTTTGCGCGGTTGAGCACCTGGTCGTTCGATCCGTATACGGAGATCGCCCCCAAGCTGGTGTGCGAAAGGTCGCTTGCGGAGTAGGAGGCCGCCAAGACGATGCCCTTCAGGTTGGGATCGTCGGCGTGATCTGCGGCGTATTGCGCGGCCATCGAGCCGCCCAGGGAGTGGCCGCCCACCCACCAGGAGCCTGTTTCGGGAAATGCCGCGCGAACCCGATCGGCCGCATTGATGTCGAAAAACGCGAAGTTGAACGGCATCTGCACCGCTACGGAGAAGATGCCGCGCTCGGCTAGGTCGCGCATGAGCGGGGCGTAGGCGCTGTACTCGACCTTTGCTCCCGGGTAGAACACGACGCCGACGTTGGAGGACGGGTTTCCGAATGCCAGGTAGCCGTCGCCTTGCTGGACGGGCAACGTTGCGGTTGGCGCAAGGTTCTTATGGTTCGCGTCTGTATCGTGGTAGTACGATCCGGCGTACACGAGGAAGGCGCCCGCCGCCAAGCAGGCTGCAGCCAGCACGATCGCCAAAGCGATCGCGAGGCGGCGGAGCCACCTTGCTTGCGGCTTGCGCATGTCATCTTGCAGGGTCATGATTCCATGATATCAGAGGCTCTCTCTTTTGCGTTCGAGGTTGCCGCCTGCTCGACAGGTCCATCGAACGAAAGGCTTTTGTCGTCGGTGCTCTGCATCCAGGCGATGTACGTGTCGGGAAAATGCGAGGCCAGGGCTGCGCCGAAGTCCACTCCCAGCAGCGATCCGGCTGCTGCGACGATGCGTGCGGGGTTGACCGAGCTTCCGATCGAGGTCAGCACTTCGTCCATGTTGTTCTCGAATGTATCGATCGACGCCAGTCCCGCCTTGTCGTAGGTCGGGGCGATTCCCGTATTGCGCTGGAACGCCTCTCGCATGCGGTCGAACAGCGTCGAGAACTGGTCGCTGGAAACGCTTGGCAGCGCAACGGTTGTTCCGTATCGCCCGTACCCCCAGGTTGAAAGCGGGATTTTCGGTACGATGTCGGATTCGTTCACGATGTTGAATATGTTGTGGTACGCGGGGCTTTGCCGGTCGGGCTCGCGCGTGCACCCGGGAGTTGCGAACGTGTAGGCATAGATGCCCGAAGCGGGAGCAATCTTGTTCGATGTTTCGCCAAGGTTGTTCAGCCTTGCGGCCAGCAGGTTCGCGATGGCCCCTCCGCGACTGTGGCCGGTGATCAGAATGCGGGTGCGTTCCGGGCTTGCTCCTATTTCATGCGCGTAGCGGGCGAGCGCGCGCTCCACTTCGGTTTCGGCTTTTCCGAACCCGTGGTGGTCGTCGCTGTCTCCCTGTGCATCGTGCAGGTTGAAGTTGCTGATCCATTCGATGCCGTAGCTTCCGCGCACGCCCACGAACACCAGCGTGAGGGGCGTTCCTCCTCGCGGGTCGGGAATGGTTTTGCTGGCGAAGGTGTAGGCGGCAACGTCGTGGGATCCTATGAAAAGCGCTCCCAGCTCGTCAAGGATGTTGCTGCGCAGCGCGTAGGATTCCGTGCGCACGTCGGCGAAGCCCAGGGCCCAAAGCGATTGCTCGGCGTAGGGGACCGCTCCTTCGACATTGCTGTAGTATTGCGATTCCGAATTGCACACCGCTGCGAGCACTGCGCAAGCCGTGGCTAGATCGTGATGATAGGAATTGGCATCTTGAAGCAACCAGGAATCGTTGAAAACCAAGTTCGTTGACGTCCGCCCCGCAAGGTTCGATGGATTGCTTGTCGTTACGGCCTCGCTGCAGTATTCGGCCATGATGGTGCTGCCTGTCGCCGAGGGGGTTGGTGCAGGCGCCGCCGCTTCGGCGGTCACGCGTGCCGTGGGCACAATGCCCATGGTGGCGCCCAGATAGCGAAGGGGGATGAGGAACATTCCCAAGAGCATAAGACTGACGAAGATGGCCGCAAGGGTGGATGCGATGCGACGTGCGGGCGCGGCGCGCATGGGCCTCCTCCTTGGCACGAGGGTCGTTTGAGATGCGAGGTCCAGTATACGGATGGCGCGGGGTCCTCTTCGCGTCTTCACGCAAAGAGGACCATTCTTAAGCACTTTGTTAGCGTTTCTTAAGGTTTCTGATCGCGGTGGCCGACCGCTGCTTAAAACGACGTCCAACCGCCGTCGGTGGCGACTATCTCGCCCGTCATGTGCGATGCGTCGTCCGAGGCCAAAAACAGGATCGACGCCGCCTGCTCTTCGGCCGTCGCTTCGCGTTTGAGCATGGACTCGGTTTTCTGTCCGGCCATCGATGCTGCCTCGGCCGGATCCGCGCCGGCTGCCACGGCCGCTTTCTGCTTCTCCATCACATATGCGTACGCCTCGTCCACCATGGGCGTCGCCGTGCCGGCCGGGTTCACCGAATTCACGCGAACGCCATAGTGCGCATAGTCCAGCGCCAGGTTCTTGGTCAATCCGTTGACCGCGTGCTTCGACGCGACGTAGGCGGGGTTGCCCGGCAGGCCGGTCATGCCGGCTATGGAGGCGACGTTGACGATGGATCCGCCGTCGCCCTGCGCGATGAACTGCCGAAGCTCGTGCTTTGCGCAGAAGAACACCGTGTACAGGTTGTTCGCCATGGTGTAGTCCATCTGTTCCTTGGTCAGCTCGTGCACGTTGTCGGGCTGGCCCATGACGCCGGCGTTGTTCACGGCGATGTCCAGACGTCCGAACGCTTCGACTGTTCGCGCGACCATGGCCCGGGCGTTCTCTTCTATGGAGAGGTCGAGGGGCAGAAACAGCGCGTCCGGGGCTACGGAGCGAACCTCGGCAAGCGTTTTCGCGCCCTCGTCTTCAAGGCGATCGACCAGCACCAGTTTCGCCCCTTCGGCGGCGGCGCGCAGCGCGGTGGCTCGTCCGATGCCGCGTGCGGCTCCGGTTATGATCATGACTTTTCCGTCGAAACGACCTTCGTATGCCTGCCTTGCCATGAGACGCCTCCTTCGGGGTGGGTTTGCCGCGCTTCGTCGAAAAAGCGCGAAGCGACGTTTCCAGCGTACGCTTTTGCGGGATCGGTTTGAAGGCGTTTGCGCAAAAAGCGCCGTGCCGTGCGTTTTCGGCGTGCTTGGCCGTCTTTGCGCCGGCTTGCGCTTGCGGAGTCGGCTCTCTATGCCGAACCGCCTTCGCCGTGCATCGGGCCGGGTCGTCTCCCCAAGCGCCGGTCGATTGGCAGGATGCCGAAGGCGGTTCGGCGGCGCGCATGGTGTTTTTTGCTCGATTTTGCCTCCAATGTTGCGTTTTCCACTCCGCAGATCCCCTTCGTCAGTCTTCTCTTGAAAATCCCATTCTATCGTCCCAGTTCAAGAAGGTGTGGCGTTCGGGGGCGCTGAACCGTGCGCAACATTGCTGCAAGAATCGATCGGTCGGGGACCGCCTTCGCGTTGGCACCGGTCCGGCTGGGTCGTGCTCGGCCGGACCGGCGATCCAGGTGCTGGTTGGTCTGCGGGGCGTCGGTGGCGGCTTGGCGCGCGGAGCCGGGTTCGTTGGCGCGTTGCGTGCGCGCCTGCGCCCGTGTTCGCTACGGCAACGGGTTGACCGCGCCGCACGATATCGGTGCGTTGCGTGCGCGCCTGCGCCCGTGTTCGCGCAGGATTTCCGCGCCGTGCGTTTTCGGCGTGCTTTGCGGCAGCGGCAAACGCCCGTGTTAGAATAACCAGTTGCTGTTGCGCTGCGACTTTGTCCGCGCGAACAGTGCATGCAGGCGCCCGCACCATCCGCGGAGCGCGCCGACCATCCGGCTGACGAGGCATCATGCGCCGCGCGGCCCCGAGAACAAAGGAAGCACCATGTCAAAGGGAACCTACTCGTTCACCACTCCGATCTATTACGTAAACGCGGCCCCTCATTTGGGCACGGCCTACGCCACCATCGCGCCGGATACCGTCGCGCGCTATCAGCGCATGAACGGCTATGACGTGGCGT
The DNA here is from genome assembly GCF_003726035.1 of Paraeggerthella hongkongensis. Classification (GTDB taxonomy): domain Bacteria; phylum Actinomycetota; class Coriobacteriia; order Coriobacteriales; family Eggerthellaceae; genus Paraeggerthella; species Paraeggerthella hongkongensis. The sequence continues at coordinate 4,709 of NZ_QICD01000020.1, read as the reverse complement.
TCGTGACGGGCATGGACGAGCACGGCCAGAAGGTGGCCGACACGGCGGCGGCCAAGGGCATGACCCCGCAGGATTGGTGCGACTCCATGGAGCCGGCGTTTCGCGACGCTTGGGATATGCTGGGCATCACGTACACCGATTTCGTGCGCACCACCGAGCCTCGTCATGCGCGTTCGGTCAAGAAGTTCTGGCAGGATCTTTTCGACAAGGGTTGGTGCTACAAGGGAAGCTACGAAGGCTGGTACTGCGTGCACGAGGAAACGTACTATGCCGAGAGCGATCTTGAGAAGAACGAGGAAGGCGCGTTCGTCTGCCCCGATTGCAAGCGTCCCGTGCAGAAGGCGGGCGGCGAGGAGAACTGGTTCTTCAAGCTGTCCGAGTTCCAGGAGCCGCTGCTCAAGTTCTACGAGGAGCACCCGGACTTCATTCGTCCCGAAACGCGCAGGAATGAGATCGTTTCGTTTGTAGCCGGCGGCCTGAAGGACCTTTCCATCAGCCGCTCCACCTTCGACTGGGGCGTGCCGCTGCCGTTCGACGAGAGCCATGTGGCTTACGTGTGGGCGGACGCGCTGATCGCGTACCTCACGGGCATCGGATACGCCGACGACGAGCGTCCGGGCGAGTTCGAGCAGCGCTGGCCCATGCAGTACCATTTCGTGGGCAAGGACATCACGCGATTCCATTGCGTGATCTGGCCCGCCATGCTCATGGCGGCGGGGTTGCCCATCGCGCATACCGTGTTCGGGCACGGTTTCCTGCTGACCAAGGGCGAGAAGATGTCGAAGTCTCGCGGCAACGCCCTCAAGCCGGCCGATCTGGTAAAGGTGTTCGGCGTGGACGCGTATCGCTACTACTTCATGAGCGACGTGCAGTTCGGCAGCGACGGTTCCATTTCCATGGAGCGCATGGTGCAGGTGTACAACGCCGACTTGGCGAACACGTGGGGCAACTTGTGCAGCCGCGTGTTCAACATGACGAAGAAGTACTTCGATTCGAAGGTGCCCGAGGCGCCGGCGTTCGCTGCGGAAAACCCGCTGCGCGAGATTTCCGACGAGCTGTACGCCGAATACGATGCGTGCATGTCCCAGGTGGACTTCACCGGCGCGGCGGCTGCCGTGCAGAAGCTTGCCGGTCGCGTGAACCTGTACGTGGAGGAGTCCGCGCCGTGGAATTTGGCGAAGTCCGAAGAAACGGCTGACCAGCTGAAAGCCGTTATCTACAACGCTTTGGAGGCTATCCGCATCATCGCCTTGTACATGGCGCCGTTCATGCCGAACACGTCGGCCGAGGTGTTCCGTCGTTTGAGCTTGGGCGACGTCACGGCCGTGACCGATATCGAGGCCGCCACGGCATGGGGCCAGCTTCCCGCTGGCAACGAAGTTGAGATCGGCGACCCGCTGTTCCCTCGTCTGGACATGGATGCCATCGATCTGAGCGTGGAATAGCTTCGTCCCGCCGGTCGAAGGGCCGGCGGGATCATCGGGCAGCCTGCGAAAAGGAAGGACGTGACCATGGCCGACGCACAGCAAGAACCCGTCTTCGACGACCCGTTGTTTCGCCAGAAGCGCAAGCATGGCAAATACCGCGTGGTCGAGGCGCCGCAATTGGAGTCCGAAGCGGCCGATACGCATGTTCATTTGCAGCTGCTGCCCGATCCTTCGCTTGCCATTGCGCGCTGCGCTGCTCACAAGGTGGGTTTTCTCTGCACGATCGTGGATGCGTTCGAGGATGGGTCGACTACCTTCGATCGTTTGAATTCGTGGCGTTTCGAAGCGGCTGCCGCTGCGAAACGTTTCACGGGATGGACTTGAAGCGATCCGTTTCCGCGCGTGCCGCGGATTCGCATTGCGACAGGGTGCCATCCTCACAATGCCAAGTACTTTGACGACGGGCTGGAGGCCGATTTGCGCGCGCGCCTGGCCGACCCTCGCGTGTGCGCCGTCGGCGAGATCGGGTTGGACTTCCATTATGATTTCTCGCCGCGCGAAGATCAGCGCCGCGCGTTTCGCCGTCAGGTTCGCCTGGCGAAGGAGGCGGGGCTTCCCGTTGTGCTGCACGTGCGCGAGGCGCACGACGAGGCGCTTGCCCTGATGCGCGAGGAGGGGTTCCCTGAGGCGGGGACGTTGCTCCATTGCTTCAATTTGGGCTGGGACGTGCTGGAGCCGTGGGTCGAAGAGGGGTGCTACGTGGCCTTTGGCGGGCCGCTCACGTTCAAGAACGCCGACGACGTGCGCGACGCGGCATCGCGGGTTCCCGTTGACCGCCTGGTTACCGAAACGGATGCTCCGTATATGACGCCTGAACCCATGCGCGGCATGACCTGCGGTCCCGAGCACGTCATCTTCACGGCCGCGCGCATGGCGGAAGCGCGCGCCTGCGCTCCAGGGGAGGAGCGCGCGGAGCTTTTGCGCCAGATGATGGAGAACGCGCGCGATCTGCTTGATCGTCCTGCAACGGCATGGCAGAAGGCGGCGTCCGAAGCTCGAGCAGCCGGTTCCGCGGGGGCCGCCTTGCCGCACGAAGGGTTGTGATGAGCGTGAATCGCCTGATCATATGCGGATCTTCCCGTGCGCGAGGTCGCAGCGCGGCCTTGTGCGAGGCGATCCGATGGGCGTACGAGGATGCGTGCCCCGACGATCGTGTTGACGTGGTCATGCTGTCCGACGTGCATATCGCGCCGTGCACGGGATGCGATGTGTGCCGACGCAACGTGCCCGGGCGCGACGAGCTGTACTGCATCATTGCCGACGATATGGTGCGCGTTCGTCGGTTGCTCAACGAGTGCGATCAGCTCACCGTGGTGACGCCGGTGTACTTTGCCGGGGCTCCCGCGCAGTTCAAGGCGTTTCTCGATCGGCTGCAACCTTACTTTTGGACGGATCGCCGCCAAGGGCGAAAGCGCCCCGTCGACTTGCACGTGGTGGGGGAGGGCGGCGACCCCCACGGATTCGGTCCGCTTGTGGGTACCGTGCGATCGGCCTTGGCCGTGGCGGGGCTTCGACTTGATGCGGTACACGATTGGGTGGGCCTCATTCCGCCTGATGGCAGCGTGCCCGAAGGCACAGACGTTTTGACGGGCGGGCGCGTGCATCCCGCCTCGGCTTACACATGCTCGAGCCCCGACGGCATTCATCCGCGTGCGGTTGAGCCGCGCGCCGAAACTGTGACAGGAGATTCGCTATGACCAAGCTCTCGCCTTTGGCGAGCGTTGCTGAAACGCGTGCGGTTCTGGAAGCGCATGGCTTGACGACCAAGTACTCGCTCGGCCAGAACTTCCTGATCAACGATGTTATCCTGCAAAAGATCGTCGCGCTGTCCCAGGTGTCCGAAAGCGACGACGTGCTGGAGGTGGGGCCCGGAATCGGGACGCTTACCATCGCTTTGCTGAAGCATGCGGGGCGCGTTGCGTCGGTTGAACGCGATGCGGATTTGCCTGCCGTGCTGGCGGAAACGCTTGCGCCCTGGGCGGATCGCTTTACGCTGATCAGCAAGGATGCGCTCGATCTGCGCACCGAGGACGTGCCGTTTTCCCCGACCAAGCTGGTTGCGAACCTTCCGTATGCGGTTGCCGCCACCGTGGTGCTTGACTATTTCGAGCGCTTTCCGTCGTTGGAGAGCGCCACCGTTATGGTGCAGAAGGAAGTTGCCGATCGCATGGCGGCGCAGCCCGGCACCAAAACGTACGGCGCGTACACCGTTAAGCTGCGCCTGTACGCGGAGCCGGCGGGTCGTTTTGCGGTGGGGCCGGGCAATTTCTTCCCGCCTCCGCGCGTGGAGAGCGCGGTCCTGCGGCTCGATCGCCGTCCCGTGTTCGACGAGGCCGGCGTTCCGCTTGACGCCGCTGCCCTCAAGGCTGCTGCCGTGATGGCGGACGCATCGTTCGCCACGCGCCGCAAAACCATAGCGAATTCGTGCAAGACGTATTTCGGCGGGCGCGGTGTCGAGGGCGCGCGCGCGATCGAACGTCTGCCCGAGCTGCTTGATCGTGCCGGCATCGATCCCAGGCGCCGCGGGGAAACCCTCGATCTGCAGGAGTTCATCAAGCTGGGAGCCGCTTTGCGGCGAGTCGTGTAGCGACAAGCGGGAATGAGACGAAGGGACGGGGTCAATGACTCATTTTCTGGCCTACGGCCGAAAATGAGTCATTGACCCCGTCCCTTCGTCTCATTCGGGCGGGTAACGGCCCGCCCTTTTCATGCGCTTCAGGCTGCGCTCTCGAAGGCTTGCAGCAGCTTCTTTCTGAGCGCCTTGCCTTTTCCGCATTTCGGCTTTGTGAGCGGGCACGACTTTTTGCAGCAGGGGCATGTCCGCCCCTCAATCGGGCTTCCGCTCTTTTTCGCGGAAGCCTTCTTGCTTTTCTCGACGGCCTTCGCGGACTTTTTCTTCTTGGCGGCTTTCTTCTCCTGATCGCGTTTCTTTCCCATGGCGCTTCCTGCTCGTCCTCGTCCTTATATGATGCCAACAAGGTATCATATAAGGACGAAGTTTGTGAACGAGCAAAACGAAAGCGACATAGTTTACCTAAGAAAACATTGCGCAGAACACGCGAGTGATTCTGTATGAAAAAGGTTATAAGGGGTTGAGGTTGAATTGCGAAGTCAGCCGAACACCCTTGTTTAAATAGGCGTTTGTGCAGTTAGCCGGACGTTTTGAAGTGTTTTGAGTCTGTTGCCTGATCTCACGATCAGGGGTTTTGCTTTGATCTCGGG
>NZ_QICD01000019.1 GCF_003726035.1 Paraeggerthella hongkongensis | reverse complement strand
TCGGGCGGGATCATCGAGTTGTCGCAGCGGCCGATGATGACGCGCTTCAACGGATCCCAGTCGTTCCAAGAATTGACTATCTTCGCCATGACAGTCTCCTTTCTCCGGCAGCGCATCCTGCGTTGCCTAAAATGGGTGGCACACTATTGTGTACTGCAGCTCAGCCGGCAAAAGTGCCGCGGCTGCAGGAGAACTTTGGAGACAGATGGTTCATGAAAGCTCCTCGGAATCCTACCGTGGCGTGTTTGCCAGATTTGCCGATGAGCAAGTTATACCATCTTTTTTGTTCACCTGCAACATGAAATTTACGAATAGTTTTAACCATTTTGAAATCATTATTGTTCAACTGCACAATAATTGAGAACACGCCATTTCGGGCCATTATGCAATTTTTGCCCCTATATTGGATATTTCCCGATTATATTCAGAAGCGCTCGTATAAAACGTGAAAAAATCGAAGGGGCATGCACAACGATGCGGCTCTAAAATGCCCCTCAAACCGTCCCCGCCTGCACAATATCGAAGCAAAAAAATTATTGCCAGCTTTAAGCGGCGTGCAAGAAAAAACACGGCGTTGAGCACCTTGCCAAAACGAATCGGTTTTGGGCGCGCGGTTGAGCGCCACGCCGCACGGCGCAGCGCACCGCAAAATCCTCGAACAAAGGCGCGCCCTGCTGCAAGCACCGGGGCGCGCCCTTGCACGCTAGTAGTATCGGTAATAAGCGGCGCAGCTGCCTTCGCTTGAAACCATGCACGGACCCACAGGGTTTTCGGGCGTGCATACCGTACGAAACAACGGGCACTCGTCAGGCGCCATGATACCGCGCAGCACGTCGCCGCAACGACAGCCCTTCGGGTCCTGCGTGGGCTCCACGAGCGGCTGGAATCGCCTTACCGCGTCGAACCGCGCGAACTGCTCTCGAATGCGATACCCCGACCCGGGAATCTCCCCCAGCCCGCGCCACGTGGCAGGACAGGTTTCGAACACCTCGTCGATGGCCGCCAGCGCAACGGGGTTGCCCTGAGGCATCACGCCGCGCGCATACGCTATCTCGATGTCAGCGCGGCCCTCGTGAAGCTGGCGCATGATCATGGCGATACCTTGCAGCACGTCAACGGGCTCGAACCCGGTAATAACCCCCGGAATGCCATACTTCTCAGCCAGGAAGCGGTACGGCTCCACGCCGATGATGGTACTTACGTGGCCAGGAAGGATAAGCGCGTCCACCGAAAGGCGGGGATCGTTGATGATAGCCTCCAGAGCGCCCGGCATGTTTTTGTGCGCGGCGAATACGCTGAAGTTCTTTAGGTCCAGCGCAGCCGCTCGCTTGATGGCCATAGCCACCAAGGGCGTTGTGGTTTCAAAGCCCACTCCCACGAACACGATTTGACGCTCGGGTTGCTGCTGAGCCAATGCAATGGCATCAAGCGGCGAGTACACGATCTGCACGGAACGTCCCGACGCCTGCTCTTTGAGCAGGCTTGACGTTGAGCCAGGCACGCGCGTCATGTCGCCGAAAGTAGCAATGGTGACGTTCGGGACATGCGTGAGCGCGATCACCGTGTCGATATCCTTGTTCGAGGTCACGCACACCGGGCAACCGGGGCCTGATGCCAACCGCACGCTTTCGGGCATGAGATTTCGAATGCCGTTGCGCGCGATAGCCACCGTATGGGTGCCGCACACCTCCATAAGCGTGGCGCCCTGCACAGGCGCCAGCTTGCCTATGGAGTCGATCAAACCGCGCGCCAGTTTCGGATCCTTGAACGCTGCCAGCTCTTGTTCAAGATTGGCCATAACTCCCCCTAGGCAGGAATCTCGTCGCCAGCAAGATCAGGAAACTCCCTGATCAGGTCAATGGTTTCCTGAGCAAAATCGGGATCGACCACCTCGATGGAAAACCCTGCATGCACCAGCACGAAATCGCCGACGGCCGCCTGCGGCGTCAAATCAAGGGATATGTCGCGCGTCACGCCCAAGATGTCGACCGTTGCCAGACGATCGTCTTTGAGCTCGATCACTTTCGCGGGTATTGCCAAGCACATGGTCATGCCTTCTTTCTTGTATATGCGAGCGCTACGCTTGCCCGCCCTCGTCGTTCGAGGCCCATGCTACCACAGCCTGACCGAAGGAAACGCAGCCGTCGTTGGGCGGCAGATCGCGGTTGACGGCAACCGTGAAGCCGGCGGACTCCAAGGACGCCAGCGCATGCTCGGTCAGGTATCGGTTCATGAAAACGCCTCCCGACAAAGCCACGGCACCAATGCCGTACAGACCGCGCACCAGCTCGGCGGCAGCAAGGATGGCCTGCGCGAACGCATCGTGGAAGCGGCGCGCGATAAGCGCAACGGGCACGCCGGCGGCCTTATCGTCAAGCAACGCCTCGAACGTAGGGGCCGCGTCGAACAGGACGACCGACGTGTCCTGCGCCGTGCTGTTCTCGGTTGCCGTATTCTTGATCACCGCGATGGCGTAACGATCGCCCGCATCGGAATCGGATGCCTCGCCGTTCGCATCGCGCGAAGCCGGCGCAGAAAGGGCTCCTTCGAGCAAGATGGCCGGCTCACCCTCGTAGCGCGACTCCGCGCACACCCCCAAAAGAGCGCTCGCTGCATCGAACAAGCGGCCGACCGACGAGGTCATGGGCGTGTTTATCCCTTGCTCGATCATTTGCTCGCACAGGGCGGCCTGCGGCCCCAACGCCTCGATCATGCTTGCGGCCGCCGGATGTTCCAGCAGGTCGAACGCCCAAAGCACACCATAGGCCATGCGAAGCGGATGCTTCACCGCGGCCGCGCCGCCCGGCATGGGAACGTACGCGAAGTTCGCAAAGCGCTCGAACGCCTGCATGTTGGCCAGCAGGACCTCGCCGCCCCATATAGCCCCGTCAACGCCATAACCCGTGCCATCGAACGCGATGCCGCACACGGGACCGAACAGCCCGTGCTCGCCGAGCACCGATGCCACGTGCGCATGATGATGCTGGACCTCGAGAAGCGGCAGATCCCGCGTGCGGCTTTCTTCGTGCGCCCACTTCGACGTCAGGTATTCGGGGTGCAGATCGCAAGCCAAACGCGTAGGCTGCAATTCGAACAGCTGCTGGTAGCGATCCTTTGCCGCCAGCCAGGCATCGTAGGTTTCGGCGTTTTCCATGTCGCCGATATGCTGCGACACGAACGCTTCGGCGTCGCGCGTCAGGGTGAAGGTGTTCTTCTGCTCCGGGCCGACCGCTAGGATGGACGAGGCCGCACGGGATGCGGAGCCGTCGGCATCGAGATCCTCCGACTGCCGACCGGCAAGCGGGAGCGGCAAGGGGGCGAAGCCGCGGGCCCGGCGTATGAACTGGACGGCATCTCCCGAACTGCCAGCGCCGATGACGCGCACGACCGAATCGTCGTAGCGCGTGCGGATGGCGCGGTCGTGACCCAAAAACGCATCCGCGACCGAGAACAGCCTGTCGTACGCATCCTCGTCATCGGTGACGATAGGCTCGTCGTGAATGTTGCCCGATGTCATGACGAGCAGCGGAATGAGACATTGACCCCGTCCCTTTGTCTCATGCAGCAGCAGGTGCTGGAGGGGGGTGTAGGGCAGCATGACGCCCAGTTCGGAGAGGCCGTCAGCAAGACCGGACGCCAATTGCACGTCGGCGCGCTTGCGCAGCAAGACGATGGGGCGAGACGTCGATTCGAGCACGCCCGCCTCGGCCTCGTCGACCTCGCACAAAGCGCGCACGGATTCGACGCCGTCCGTCATCACCGCGAACGCCTTTCCTTCGCGGTGCTTGCGAGAGCGCAACAGCGCAACCGCGTCCGCGTTGTTGGCGTCGCACACCAAGTGAAACCCGCCCAGGCCCTTCACGGCGATGATCTTGCCTGCCAGCAGCAGCTCGACGGCACGCGCGAGAATCGCATCGCTCTGCTCGCGCGTCGATCCCCACAGCGTCTCGGTTAACGGAGCGTCGATAACCCCGCCGTCGTGCTCGCGCCAACTAATATGAGGGCCGCATTCGAAGCACGCGTCGGGCTGCGCGTGAAAACGACGATCGAGGGGATCGGCATATTCCGACGAGCAGCGCTCGCACATCGGGAAATCCTTCATGGACGTGCTCTTGCGATCGTAGGGAAGCTTCTCGATGATAGTGAAACGAGGCCCGCAGTTCGTGCAGTTTATAAAGGGATAGCGATAGCGGCGGTCGTTGGGGTTGAACAGCTCGCGCACGCAATCGTCGCACGTCGCAAGGTCGGGCGAGACAAGCGTGGTCCGCTCGACTTCGCCCGCATCGGAAAAGCGAATGTCGAACGACTCGAAATCCTCCAGCGGAACTTCCTTGAGTTCGATCTCGTTCACCTGCGACGCCGCCGGCGGATTCTCCGACAGCTCGATCACAAATTCGTCAAGCAGCTTCGATTCGCCTTCGGCATGGATGAAAACGCCGTCGGTGGCATTCAAAACCCAGCCGTTGATCAGATATTTTTTAGCCAAACGATAGACGAAGGGGCGGAAACCCACCCCTTGTACGATACCTTTGACTTGTATGTTGAGCGCTTCTTTCATGAATACGCCTCCCAAAGATTATCGCGCGTCAAGTTCCTCCAAGATGCTGGTGACCACTTCGGCCAACGCCCGCAAGGTAACGCCCGAGTTGTCGGGCAGATGCAGGTGCACCACGCGGCGGCCCCGATCGGCGAGCGTGAGCAGGTCGCCCGATGCCTGCGCCTTAGCCAACGAGCCCAAGCTCTCGGCTTCCTGGCCCAGAGGAATATCCTTGAGCTCGTCGGCCGAAAGAATCAGGAACACGCCGCAGTTCGGACCGCCCTTGTGAAGCTGACCTGTGGAATGCAAGTAACGAGGTCCCACTTCCAAGCACGATACCACGCCGCGCTTGTCGGCTACGCCATGACGAATGGTCTCGAGCGCTTCGCGCCGACCTTCGCCGGTAAACGGCAAAAACGCATTGAGGGCGAAGAAATCGCCCGGCTGGATGCTGCTCAGCAGCGCACGCAAAGCGCCGCGAATGTCGGTGCAGTCTTTGAAGCAGGGCGCCAAGCGCACCTCTGCTTCGCCCATGAGCACGTCCCCGATGAAGTCCTGTACGAAATCGGGCTCAGGCTGGCCGTCCCGCAGAATGTCGAGCACAACCGCCTTGGCCGATGCAACGTCGGGCTGATCGAAGGGACACACGCGCATCAGGTAGCCGCACATGGCGATGGCGCATTCCCACATCACGAAATGCTCGGCCAGCTCCTCGACGGAGTCGATCCGATAGTTCTGGCGGGGGATGGCGGGATCGATGTAGGACAGGCTCATCTCGAAGTTGCGACGCTCGTCCCATAGGTCGGTTTTAGTCAGGTACGTGATAACGCTGCGGTCGCCCGGATCCTTCTTGAGAAGCAGCGTGTCAACCTCGATGTTCGGCAGGATGCCCTGGCCTTCCTTGCCCAGGCTCTCGGCAACCAGCTGCTCGATCCACAAGCCAAGCACGCGGCCGCGCTTTTGCGTGAGGAACGAGAACTTGTTGCGGCCCTGCAGGTAGTTGTCGTACAAGAACGCCGCAAGCACGATGGCCGGATTGTCGATGGCGTCTTCGCTGCATTGATGCTCGGCTTCAACCGCGTGCCGCATGAACTCCTGGAGATCGATGCCCACAAGCGCTGCGGGAAGCAGGCCGAACACCGACAGCGCCGAGAAGCGCCCGCCCACCGTGGGTTCGCCGGAGAACACCGCAGCCCAACCCTCTTCGCGCGCTTGGCGCTCAAGCTGAGAGCCGGGATCGGTGATGGCAACCAGATGCTGCACCAGCTCTTCCTCGCCAATACGATCCGCCACGGCGTCGCGCACGGCGCGCAGAGCCAGGCGCGGCTCGATGGTGCCGCCGCTTTTCGAGGAGATGATGAACAGCGTGGTATGCGGGTCGGCTTCAGCGAGCATCGCGCGCACGCGCACCGGGGAATCGGAGTCGAGCGTGCGGAACGTGACCGCAGACGAGTCCGGCTTGTTGTACTTGGTAATGGTCATGGGAGCCTGCGTGGAACCGCCTTGCCCAATGAGCACGACCGTCTCGAGGCCCTGCGCGATGATCGAGTCGGCAAACGACTGGATCTCGGACAGGGGGCAAGGCGGATTGCTTGCAAGATCCGTCCACCCCATATAGTTCTCGGCGCATGCGCGCGCTTCTTCGGAAAAGCCGTACAGAGTAGCATCCTTCGCGTGCAGCCTGCTGGCTACGCACTCTTTCACGAGTATCTTTGCGGAAGGATACAGTTTTTCCATGTCACCGGACAGCATGATACCTTCTTTCACGTAAGTCTTTTCATTCTAGCAAACGCAGGAGGTCAGCGCGTATAAGAGGGGATCTCTTGTGGTGGACTTGTGAACGATCATCTAGTTCTTTTGTATCAATTTTATTGATTTTTATTTTTAATTAATATAAAGTATCGTTTAAGAAACGGGCGTTACGCCCGTTCAAAACAAGAGGGAGGAAGCACCATGTCCGAGATCACCAGACGAGATCTTTTGAAGGGCGCCGCTGTGGGAGCAGCATCGGTTTCGACGTTGGGACTGCTTGCGGCATGCGCCAACGAAAGCCAGCCCGCCAGCACGGATCAGCCCGCCGCCTCGACCGATTCAGCAGCCGAGCAGTACGTAGCCGAGGTGCTGGACCCCGCCTCGATCCCCGAGGCAAGCACTGCCAGCAACTTCAACATCGTGCCGGACAGCAAGACCGTCGTGGGCACCACCTACGAGAACCTGCTAGCCGCCATCGAAGGCGAAACCGGAGCCACCACAAAATATGAAGCGTATGCCGAAGTTGCTAAAAAAGAGGGCTTCGAGGTGCTGTCGCGCCTGTTCCAGTGCACGGCCGATGCCGAAAAAATTCACATTGATCTGGAATACAACCTTGCCAAAGAGCTGGATCCCAGCACGGAAAAGCCCCAACCTCCCACCGTGGAAGGCCACGAGAGCGACGTCAACCTGATCTCCGGCGCAAACGGCGAGATCTACGAAACCTCCGACATGTACCCTTCGTTCATCAAGAAGGCCCAAGAGGAGGGCAACAACAAGGCCGTGCAGGTGTTCACGCGCGCCAAGCTTGCGGAAGCCTACCATGCCAAGCTGTACATGGACGCTTACACCACCATCGACACGCCCTTCGACGGGAAATACTACCTGTGCCCCATCTGCGGCTATATCCACAAGGGCGAGAACTTCACCGCCTGCCCCATCTGCTTGGCACCGAAGAGCTCGTTCACGGCGTACTAGGCTGCTGCCGAGCGCGCTTGCAGCGGTCGCCTGTTAACAAGTGACAACGTGTGCATGCCGGGCACCCCTGCTGCATCACAGGAAAAAGCGCCTCCGTTCGTTTCATGCGAGCGGGGGCTCTCGCTTATTGCGCCTCACAATATGTTTCGAGTGAACATTTTCAGACGAGTGCGAGAAGGGGTTGTGGCTAAAGATGTTTTGCCCCATGGCAAGGGGCAAGCCGTGTCCCTTGAAACGCTTGCAAAGCTGAACGACAACGAGAGACTCGCTCTTCGGCTCGTTGCTGAGGAGGGTCGAATAACCACGTCGAACCTCGTTGAGAAGGCGGGAGTGTCCAAACCAACGGCATCTCGCGTGCTGAAGAGCTTAGTTGATGAGGGACTGCTGGTCTGGCATGGCAAAAACAGAACCGATCCTTTCCAATACTACGGCCCACCTGCCAAGCTGTAAAGAGCTGTAAAGAGTGTTGGGTTGACCCTGATTTCCCTAAACCCTTCCCACGCCCTGTCCAGGTCGACGGCGCAGGCTTCCACGATGCAGCGGACGACGACGCGAGGCAGCCGGCACAGATGGCAGATCGACGACCATGCGGCGACGATCCACGTGCTGTTGTTCGCAGGAGACGTGTGCTAGCAGCTCAGGACGTGCCAAGGCGCCGCCGTCAATCCACGCGGTTGTCGGCGACGCCTTGTTGAGTATAGCTAAAACACCTGCTCAAACGAGCATCGAGAGCGGCGCTATAGGCCGAGCGCCTTCTTGAGCGCCGAAACGCGGCGACGGGATACGGGAATCTTCTCCTCAACGGCGTTGAGCGTCAGCAGCAGCGTGCCGCCCGAAACCGATTCGATCTCTTCCACCATCGACAGGTTCACCAGATAGCCGCGATGCACGCGGAAGAAGCCATGCCCGTCCAGACGCTTCTCCAACTGGGCCAAGCTGACCGTCGAAAAGTAGCGATCCGTATCGGTCTGCAGGTACGCGTAGTCATCGCGTGCCATGACGAAGCGGATCTTATCGATGCCGATGAGAATCTTCTTGCCGCCCTTTTCAACCGGAATGCGCTCGGACTTCTGGGCCTGCAAATGCAGGGACACATGCTCGCGAACACGCGAGATAGCCTGAGACAGACGCTCGGTCTCAACCGGCTTCACCAGGTAGTCGATCGCGCTGACCTTGAACGCGTCCAACGCATATTCGCTGTACGCGGTCACGAACACGACCGCCGGGGGGAACTTGAGATGCTGCAAGGCCTCCGCCAACTGCAATCCCGTAGCCTCGGGCATGTTGACATCAAGAAACATCACGTCAACGGGATACTCCTTGAGCTTTTCAATGGCCTCGCGCACGCTGGCGGCTTCGGCCACGACCTCGGTCTGCCCAAGCTCGTCCAACAGGAACTTGAGTTCAGAACGTGCGGGGGCCTCGTCGTCGACAATCATGGCTTTCAACACTAATACCTCCTAGATTCCGAACAAATGCTTAAAGATTCCTTCATTATAAGTCATGGTAAGCCTAAACCACGCAAAAGCAGAAATATAGGGGCAACCAATTCAACAAGGGCCGCAATCGGCGGCGAAAGGCCTTTGCGCATGCACGCGCCTCGCGATGGGCGGTGGGCAACTGCGAATGCGCAGGGATGCCTTAGCCCTGCGGGCTGTCCGTCAGGTACCGGTGCCGCAAAGCGTCGCGCTGATCGTCCGCCACGCCAAGCGCAACGCGCACGTACTCATCCAGACTTCCGTACTCCCGATCCACCGCATCGAACGCCGCCTGCAAAAAACGAGGGTCGGCCGAGTTGAGCACTTTAAGGCTTGCATCTAGCTTGTCCGCCAAACCGTAGGCGGCCAGCGCGTCCATGATGTCTTGCGAGCGCGCCTCCACGTAACGGTTCGTGGCTTCGTAGTCTTTCACTATAACGTCGCGAGGCACGCCTAAAACGTGGAGCATCAGCATGGTGGCCAAACCGGCGCGATCCTTGCCGATAGTGCAATGCCACAACACCGCCCCCTGATCAGCAGTCAAAACGCCCTGGAAGAACTGGGAGAACCCGCGCTGACTCCGCTCGTCGAGCACCATGCGAGCGTACACGTCCATCATCATGCCGGCCGGGTTCTTCTGAACCGCCCGAAGCGCCTTGAGGGCCGAAAGAACCCCGCCTTCATGCGTCACCCCGAACGTTGCGGCCGAAAGGACCGGCGCGCAGAAAAACCGCACGCCAAGCAGGGCATCCTCGGGGTCCGGGTGCTCGCGGCGCTCTTCTTCGGTGCGCAGGTCCACAACCGTGCGCACGTCGAACTCGTCCGCAAGCGTTTCCAAATCGCGCTGGGTGGCGCGGTCGAGAGCACCCGAGCGAAGCAGGCGCGCATGCCTGACGAACAATCCGCCGGCCGCGGGGATGCCGCCCAGATCCCGCGTGTTCGGAAGACCCTCGAACTCGATGCGGCCATCGGAGGCGCTTTCGAAGCCCTCGGTGTCCACGATGTCGAGAGCCGGGTAAAAATCATTCGGAACCGTATCGACCATCGACCTTTCTCTCCCCTGCACACTAAAAGAGCCCCGACGCCTTCGAAGCGTCGGGGCTCGAACGACATTGCTACTCCAGATCGAGCTTCATGAGCTTGTCGAGCGTAAGCGCGTAAATCCTGAAAGACTGCTTGAGCAACTCTTCGCTGACACCCTCGTCGGGGCCGTGCATCATGCCCACCCATACGGGATCCTTGATCCACGGTTTTTCGGGACCGAAGCTCGCGCCGCTTTTGAACTCGCGCGCATAGGTGCCGCCGCCCATGGTGAACGGCTTGGCATCCTCTCCGGTCGCCTCGTTGTACGCATTGAGCAGCGCCTGGATGACCGGGGTGTCCGGCTTCACCAAAAACGGCTCCATGAGCAGGGTGTTCTCGAACGAACCGCCAATTTGATCGGTAAGTTGGCGCAGACGGGCGCTTATCTCGTCCGCCGTGATGGACGTGGGGAAACGGCTGTCCAGCGTCTGGACGAAGCAATCGCCCTCCAACTTGATGGTGCCGCCGACCACGGTGAGCGGGCCGAAGTACTCATCCGAGCTCTTGATGCCCACGCCGCTGCCATCGGTGTGGTTCAGAAGCTTTTGATCGAGCTCCAAGAAGGCACGCTCGTCCGCACCGCACAACCCGTGCTCCAGCAGATAGTCCACGATAAGGCCGATGGCGTTGATGCCTTCGTCGGGCATCGAGGCGTGGGCTCCCTTGCCCGATGCCTCAAGGCGCGCAAGCCCTTCTCCCGCTTCGCTCACCGTGATGCGATCGGTGCCCGGAAGCTCGTTCGCGTTGGCTTTCACGACCGCATGCGCGATGCCCGGCACCGCGTTCGTGGCCGCGCCGCCCTCGAACTCCACGATAACGCGCGCGCATTCTTCGATAGGCTTGCTCTTGATGGTTCCGTCAAAGCCGCCCTTTTCGCCATAGCACACGGGAAATTCGGCATCGGGCGTGAACAAGAACGCCGGATCCTCGTAATGCTTGTGGTAGTACGCCACGTCGGCCATGCCCGATTCTTCGTTCGCGCCGAACAGGAAGCGGACGGTGTAGGGAAACTCCACGCCCTGGTCTTTCCAGAACTTCACCGCATGCAGCGCGACCACGCTGGGCCCCTTATCGTCCAAAGTGCCGCGGCCGATCAGATAGCCCTCTTTGCGCGTCACGGCATAGGGCTCGAACGTCCAGCCGGGACCGGCGGGCACGACGTCCATGTGGCCGATGATTCCAATTTGGGTCGTGCTCTTACCGGGGAAATCAGCGAACCCGATATAGCCTTCGGCATCATGGGTTTCGAATCCCATGCCGGCAGCCAGGTCAAGCGCCGCAGCAAGGGCTTTTTTGGGACCAGGGCCGAACGGGGAGCCGTCGGCCTTCTTGTCCAGCTCCTCGAAACTGGGAATGCGCACGAGCGTTTCGATGTCGCCGACCATCGTTTCCCAGTTGTCTTCAAGATACGCGTCGATCTTCTTGATAAGCTCCGCTTGTTCCATAAGGACTCCGCCTCTCTGTCGAGTGCGCACGTTCAAGGCGTCGGCTACTGCAGCCATCCGCCTTGAGGGCAGTTGCCTTCATTATGCGCGTTGACAAGATGCCGCGCCAGACGGTCATCTATCTGTTAACCGATTTTCGCATGACGGCGTTTGGGCGCACAACTCCAGAACGCTGTTTTTTCTTCTCGACGGCGCGCTTTGCTTCGGGTATACTTTCGTGTTGCGCCCGAGTGGCGGAATGGCAGACGCGGCGGTCTCAAAAACCGTTGTCTAACGACGTGCGAGTTCGACTCTCGCCTCGGGCACCATCTCGCTCATCAAGTATCCCCGCAAAGCCTTGGGCTTCGCGGGGATACTTTCTTTCCGGCTGACCGCAGCGCGCATGCCGCGACCCTCGAATCGGGCTAGCGGCGCCTGCGATGGACGGTCGCAAGCGCACCGCAGGCGATTGCGACCGCGCCCAAAACCATGATCGACGCGAACGGCACGGCATCGCCCGTGCGAACGAGCGGCTTCGAATCCCCGGCATCGCTCGTGGGCGACGCGGACGGCATGGAGGGTGCAGGCGGCATGGGAGGCTGAGGCGCTGGAGCCGCATCAAGCACCAGGCGCTTGAACACGGTGGAGCCCGACAGCACGTCCTCGCCCACCACGTAGAGGGCGTTGTCCAGCACCGTGGCGCCGCCGTAGACCACCTTCCCCACCGAAAGACGCTCCCGAACCGTCTGCCACGACCCCGTCGCCGGGTCGAACACGTACGTGTCGGCGCCCGCGCTGCCTGCGCCTTCCGCGGCGCCCGCGCTGCCCGCATCGCCCGCCCCGATGAGCCCCGCAAGAACAAGCCGCTCGCCCTCGGTCGCGATGCCGTTCACGCCCACGCCGCCCGGAAGCACCGCCGAAGCAACGGCCCCGCTCTGCGAAGGATCGACGGCATCAGGGAGGCTCGCCCGCGTCCACTCGTCCGCGCGCAGCTGCTCGACCGAATTCACCGCTTCGCCGAACTCGACTGACGAATTGCCCGCCGCCACCGTCAACGTCCCGTCGAGCATCTGCACGGAGGGCGTCGCGCGCCCGTTCGCCAGAAGAGGCAGGGCGGTCGCTTCGCCCGTTCGCACGTCAACGCGCGCGGCGAGCGACGAGCCGGTGCCGTCCGACAGCGTTCCGCCGCACAGCCACAACGATGATCCGTCGCACGTTGCACCGCTGAACGAAAGATTGGTCTCCTCGTCCCCGCAGCCCGCCAACGAAGAGCAGTCGAGCGGGTCGCTCAACGTGCGGGAAGCCGTATCGTATCGATACAGCAGATACCTGCTCAGGTCGAACAGATAGAGCACGTCATCGTGCGCCGCCATAAGAAACGACGAATCGAACACGCCGTCGAGGGCGTGTTCGATCGACCACGCCCTGCTAGACGGATCGTAGGCCAACAACGCGTAGAACGCCCCGCCCGCTTGCTCCACGCGCGCTTTGTCGCTGGTCGCGTACACAGTCGCATGCGCGGACGCCACCTGCCACGATGCGCCCTGATCAACGTCCGCCATTCCCAGGCCCTGCAAGTCAGGAGCCGGCAGGCTCTCGTAGCAAGCGGGCGGCGCCTCCTGCCCCGTAAGAAAAAGGCGCCTTCCCGATTCGCCGTCGGCGCGCACCACCTGCACGTAACGCATCTTCGCCTCGAGTTGTTGGGGCAGCTCGACGACGATGCCCTGCGCGCTCCACGAGGCAACGGGAAGCTCTTCGCCGTCGAGAAGCACGCGCCCCGCAACGTCGCCGAACCAGCTTCCCCGAACGATCGCCGAAGAGCGCGCGCCCGCATCGGCCCTCGCAGCAGGCTCCAAGGCGTCCACAACGGGATACGGATCGCTTGCCGCCCGCGCCAGATCGAGCCGGCCGTCCGAAGTGCAGGTGCCGGCAAGCGCCTCGGTACGCTCGACACCGCCCAGCACGCGGGCGCGCAGCACCGATGCGTCCTCATGAGGGAACGCCCCGGCCAGCAAAGCGAGCGCGCCCGTCACCACCGGCGCGGCCATCGAAGTTCCGCTCAGGTAGGCATAGGGGATGGTCGAGGTTACCAGGGAGACGTTGTCGATATTAAACCGCAGGTCAAGCCCGTTATCGAACGGCACAAGATTGCGAGTGACCTTGATGGAAAGGTTCTGCCAATCCACCGATCCCCGCCGATCGTCGGGTATGGCCGCAACCACCGTCGACCACGAACCGTAGGTGGTGGCCGGGTTCTTGCCCGGCTCGTCCGACAACAGCTCTATCCACGGGTTGTTCGGATCGGTCGACGAGAGGAACAGGTGCAGAACGCGGCCGTAGCCCGATGCAGCGGAATCCGTCAGTTTCACATCGAAGCCCAGGAAGCGCACGTCATCAACTGACATGCCCGCCTGCTCGATTGCCGCCGCCGCATCAATGGGCGCCGAAACCAGGCTTGCCTCCTGGCCCTCCTTCGCCGCATGCACGCCCCATTGCAGGCTGTGCCCCGATGCAGCGGATCCGGCCCAGTCCTCGTCGGTGCGCGCAACCGATGCCGAGACGTCGCCGGCTGTGGCGAACTCAAAAGGACCCGCAGCCTGCTCGAAGTCATCCTGCAAGGCGACAAGGCTGGCGTTCTCGAGATCGACCATTCCCCCCGACGCCGGCACGGTTGACAAAATAGCGTCGCCAGGCGCGGCAAGATCGGTCGTCGCCGCACCGTAGCAGGAAAAGCCCGCCAGCGCACCCGTGCGGTCGGCGGCGTTCACGGCAATGACTCCTTCCGAAGGACCGTTGGAGGGATTGATGGGAGACAGGTCGTTGTCCAGGGAGCTGTTTCCCGATGCGCACACGGACACGACGTTGGCGCTGCGATACGCATCATCCATCACGCTGTTCAAAAGACCGGAGACTCCCATTCCGCCCCAAGAATTGTTCGCAGCCACAACCGGCACGCCGGCCAACGCCGCTCGCTTCAGATAATCGTAAGCTCCCACCCCGGAAGAATTGTACATCTGGCCTGCCTTATCGGCGATGCGCAGCGCCATGATCCGGACGTTGGGCGCCACTCCGGAGCCTCCCTCGGCGTTGTTGTTCGCAGCGGCGATGATGCCCGCCACGTGCGTGCCGTGCTCATCGAAATCCATGGGATCGTCGGTGCCTTCGCCGAAGTTGTAGCCAACGCTCCCTACGGCGCCGGGCAGCCCCAGATTTCCAGGGTTGCTCCACATGACGCCTTGAAGATCGGGGTGCGTGTAATCCACCCCGGAGTCGATCACGGCCACCACGACGCTTTTCAGTCCAGCCGATGCCTGGGGGATGCCCAGCTCCTGCCACAGTTCGCGCGCATTCGAGCCGCCCGCCGCCTCGGCGGTTGAGGACAGCTGCCATTGCTTGTCGAGCAGCGGGTCGTTCGTGGCGGCTTCAGCGGGAACGACCACGCGCGCCGCGGCGGCGGCGGCGGAAGCATCCTGCTCCGGTTCCAGCCCGACGGAGGGCTTTGCCTCGGGATCGCCGATCGTGCGCACGTAATCGGGCTCGGCAGCCACCACGCCGGGGGCGCCCGCCAGCTGGCGCAGAAGCTCTTCGGTGGTCATCGTGCTTGACTCGATCAGCAGTACCCGGTCGGCTACGGAATTATTACCCGACAACGAACGCGCGGCAGGCTCGGAGGCACTGGAAGCGTACGTGAACAGCGGCTCCATCGACCATGCAGCCGCGTCGTTCGAGAAGGGGGCGATGGGAGCGAACTCGTCCGTCACGCGCGCGAGCACCCGCCCCGGCGCGTAGTCGCCCGCCTGCAGCAGGCTGTCGATCGACCGCGCTTCGTCGCCAACGCCCACCACCGGATCGTCGCGCTGCGGAGGAAGGGGCTCGGCGAACGCGGGGACGGCCGCGAACGCGAGCGTCGCAGCCAAAACGAGTGAAAAAAGTCGTCTCATGGTTTCTCATTCCTCTGCGAACGGCATCGACCGACGATGCCATAGTAGCAAGAGAAACGAATGCCGGTAAGGGAATGTGCGCAAATGGCCGAAAGCTGCTTCGCGCGGGGCACGGCGCGCGCGGGAAGCGCCGCGAACAGGCGCATCCCCTTGGGTCAGGGGATGCGCCCTCGCGCTAAGCACGCGCCTCGCCGCCGATCTTTCGAGCCGGAACCTGTTGGCCGGTGGCGGCCATGCGCTCCTCGTGCGTCATCGCAGCCAGCTGGTGCACGTGCGCAGCATCCACGCCGAGCGCCTCGGCCAGGCGATCGCCGTACTCGGGATCGGCCTTGTAGCAGTGGGCGGCATGGCGCAGGCGGATGTTCTCGGTCACGCCCTGCATGTTCGCGGCCGTGTTCGCGATAAGCGCCGCACGCTGCGCCTCGTCCATCAGGCGATACAGGTCTCCCGGCTGATAGAAGGCGTCGTCGGTCGGATCATCGGCGGGATCCCATGCGTCCATCGGCCCGAACAGGTCCAGCGGCGGCTCGGCCGCATCCGCCTGCTGCTGCCACTGGCCGTAGCTGTTGGGCTCGTAGCCAATGGTTCCGCCGAAGTTGCCGTCCGTGCGCATGGCGCCGTCGCGATGGAACTCGGCGTACGGGCAGCGCGGCTTGTTCACCGGGATGTGATTGTGGTTGACGCCCAGGCGATAGCGCTGCGCATCGCCGTAGGCGAACAGGCGGCCCTGCAGCAGCTTGTCGGGCGACAGGCCGATGCCCGGCACTAAATGCGTCGGCGCGAACGCAGCCTGCTCCACCTCGGCAAAATAGTTCTGCGGGTTGCGGTTCAGCTCGAGCGTGCCCACCTCGATAAGCGGGAACTCCTTCTGGCTCCACGTCTTCGTGATGTCGAAGGGGTTCTCCTTGTAGCTCTTCGCCGTAGCCTCGTCCATGATCTGGACGCAGAAGCGCCAGCTGGGGAACTCGCCGCGCTCGATGGCGTTGAACAGATCGCGCTGGTGGCTCTCGCGATCCCCCGCGATGATCTGACCGGCTTCGGCATCGGTCAGATTCTTGATGCCCTGGTTGGTTTTGAGGTGAAACTTCACCCACACGCGTTCGTTCTGCTCGTTGATCAGGCTGAACGTATGGCTGCCAAAGCCGTGCATGTGACGATAGCTGGCCGGTATACCGCGATCGGACATGACGATGGTCACCTGATGCAACGCCTCGGGCAAGCTGGACCAGAAATCCCAATTGCTTTGCGCGGAGTGCATGTTGGTGCGCGGATCGCGCTTCACCACATGGTTGAGATCGATGAACTTTTTGGGGTCGCGCAGGAAGAACACCGGGGTGTTGTTGCCCACCAGATCCCAGTTGCCATCGGGCGTGTAGAACTTCATGGCAAAGCCGCGGATGTCGCGTTCGGCGTCGGCCGCGCCGCGCTCGCCGGCCACCGTGGAGAAGCGCACGAACACTTCGGTTTCAGCGCCGGGCTGAAGCACCTTGGCCTTCGTGTAGCGCGAGATGTCGCCGGTCACCTTGAACGTGCCGTACGCGCCCGATCCCTTCGCGTGCATGCGACGCTCGGGAATAACCTCGCGATCGAAGTGCGCCAACTTCTCGATCATCCAGTTGTCCTGGAGCATCATGGGGCCGCGCTCGCCTGCCGTGAGCGTATGGTTGTTGTCGGCAACGGGGTTGCCGACCTCGTTGGTAAGCCTGGTGGTATCGAACTGATCGGTCATGGGAGGGCTCCTTCTTGCGGTAGGGAATCGCCTTGTCTGCTGTGGCGATCATACCAAGAGGGACCCCTCCTTGGAGCATTATTGATACTTATTCTTATTTACTACACAGTATTGTTTATTTGGCACGCCTGCTCGCTACTTCGCTGCAGACGGATCTCCGCACACGCCTACGAACAAGACGACTCCTTGCTTCGAGCGGATCTCGTACAAAAACGGGCGGTTCAAGTTGAAGTCAAGCTCTCCCACCAACGCCGGATCAGGAAGAGCCGACATCTCCATGATGTCCACCTTCGTGTAAGCGCTCGCCTCCACCCCGTTCTCATCCAAGCCGATATGGCTTTCCTGCTTCACGCTGGATACGAACGCAGGAGTATCCGTCAGGTTAGAGAAATCGGCTCGATCGCTGAAAGCCGTGCGCACGCCCAGCTTCTCGAGCGAGGGGATCAGGTCGTAAGAGCTGTCGAAAGCAAACTTCGGCACGCGATACGTCACGAACGCCTCGCCCGTTGATTCGGCGGTAAACGCCTCTTTGAGCGCAGCCGAATCGCCAAGCAGGGCGGGCGCGCTCGAACCCTCGGAAGGAAGCACGAACGTCATCTTGCTGCCGTCTGCAAAATCCAGGCTCGCGCGCGTGTAGGCGTCGGTCACGCGAATCTCCTGCGGCTTGTCCAGGCGTTGGACCATGAAGTCCGCTGCGAGGTCGCCGGACTTCGCAGAGAAAGTGCCCGATTCCGTCGTTTTCTCGTCGAAAGCCTTGGCCCACTCGCTTTTGAAATACACCGTGTTGATGAGCGAGATCAATTGCTGCTCCTGCGTCTTGAATACAGGAGCGATCGTGCCCTGGG
The DNA here is from genome assembly GCF_003726035.1 of Paraeggerthella hongkongensis. Lineage (GTDB taxonomy): Bacteria > Actinomycetota > Coriobacteriia > Coriobacteriales > Eggerthellaceae > Paraeggerthella > Paraeggerthella hongkongensis. Next base: position 27,379 of record NZ_QICD01000019.1, on the reverse strand, counting down.
TGTTGTCAGCGATCCATTGCCCCATGGCCCGATCCGCTTCAGGGGTTCCGAAGTCGGTCTGGAACAGCGATGCGTAGAACTGATCCCGCATCGCATCGACGAACCCCTGCTTGAACTGCTCGTCCGGACGCATCCATACGGAATTCGCCAACGTTACGTTGGAGTGCTGATCTGCGGCGAACAGACGAAGCAGGTTGCCGCACTGACGGGCAGTCCCAGCGACGTCGGGCGAACCGAGCAAAGCCGCGATTTCATCCTGCGTGCTGCCCGCAGCGCCCGCCTGGGTCATCGCCAGGGCATAATAAAGGCTCACGGGGGAATAATTCTCGTTAGGCTTGGAGTCGTCCGCAAGCACGACCGGCGCGCTGTCATAGGAAAACGCGCTCAATCGATCAAGAAACGACTGGTCGAGCCTATTCTCATCAAGAACAGCATTCTGGGCTTCGTAATCGTCCACCGACGGCTTTTGCGGGAGCGAAGCTTGCAGGACCGTCGCCACGCCATCGTACGAAGCCACAACGTCGCCAGCCGGCTTCGCGCAAGCCGCCAACGTCATCCCCGCCGCCAGGGCCAGCGCCAACGCGCATGCGCCCCTGCGAAGCAGCCTGTCCTTCATCATGCAACCTCCTCGTATGCGAATTTCACACGCGACCTGCCGATGGCCGAGGCGCGTGGATGCCATCCCGCACCGTGCGCCCTTGAAAGGGCGGCGTATCGTCGCTTCGAACCATAACACGATCATGCATCGAACTATGTCGGCGTTCGGCCAAAGAAATGCATCTGGGGTTTCGACCGCCACGGTGGACGCAGGCGGACGGGGGCGGGCGGCGAACGCGCACCTGTTCGCAAAAAAGCAGCCGCGCACGATCTGCGTGCGCGGCTGCCCAGCAAAGAAGATCTGGAAAAGCAGACCTCTTCGCCAAAGGGAGGGAGGAGGGTAATTAGCTCTGAATATACGAAGCGGCACTCTGCCCGCCGATACGCCCCCAGGTAAAGCAATTGGAAAGCGTGAATCCCATGTAGGCGGAATTGCAGCTTGCCTCGCCACCTACGAACAATCCGGGAATAATCTGTTCGTCAGCACGCAGGACCTCGGCTTTTTCGCTTCGAGCAACGCCACCATATGTAATGATTTCGCACGGAACCACGGGAACAGCCACATACGGCGCAACCAGCTTAGTCGTGGGGAAGCCGCCAAACTCCTTGTCTACGCCAGCGTCAACCGCGGCATTGTATGCATCGATCGTAGCGGCAAGGGCAGTCGGATCGACGCCCATGCTCTTCGCAAGCTCTGCAGCATCGGAGCCCTTCACGTACTCAAGACCTTCGCCGCGAACCACCTTGCCACCAGCAGCTGCAACCGTGGCCTCGTCGGATATCTCCCACACATACCCCGCGCCGTCACGATGCATCTTGTCAAAAATAGGGCTGTTGAGATCTTGGCTCATGTACCCCTTGCTGGTCTCGTCAACAAATCGATTGCCGTCGGAGCCAACCAAAATCATGTTCGGGAGATTCGTGAACCCATTCAAGTTCGCACTGGCCGAGGTTCCCTCGTGTTCGCTCATGATAGTGTAATCCTTGAGGATGCACATCATATGGTTTATGTGCGACAGAAGTGCCCCGGAATTTGATGCCGCCACCAAGCCATCGCCTTCGCAGTTAGGATGCCCTATGCCGAAAGTGCCGGCTTTTTCGGGATCGAACCGAGCAGCCAGCTCGGCGTTGTGAGCAAACCCGCCCGTTGCCAGCATAACCGCCTTTGCCTTGATGCGCCGCTGCTTGCCCTTGGACTCCACAACCGCGCCTTCAACGCGTCCTTCGGCATCCAGAAGCACTTCCACCAGCTTCGTGCCCTTCTTAACCTGCACGCCCAAATCGTCAAGACAAGCCGAGAAGGCAATCGCGAAACCGCCGCCCGCGCCGTCCACGTTATGCATCATCTGCAACGGCCCGTAGTAAATGTCTATCCTGTCAAGGAAAGAGACGCCCACGCGATCCGCCAACCAGTCGATGGTCTTACCGCAATTCTCGACGGTGATTTTGGTCAACGCGGGATCCAGACGATACGACGCATTGTTCATCAGGTTCGCGTACATCTGGTCGAACGTCAACTCGATACCTTGTTCTTTCTGAAACTTGGTATCGTAGCCAGCGATCATGCCTTGAGACATGGCCGTAGTGCCGCCGATCATATCGCTCTTTTCGACAACAAGAACGTTTTCTACTCCGTTGTCCTTCGCCTCTACCGCACACGCCAATCCGCACCCACCGGCACCACACACCAAAAGATCAACCTCCTGATCCCAGGCAGCCGACGTGCTGGAACCTCCTTGATCCGCCTGTGGAGCGCAGCCGGCCAACGCCCCCAAAGCCAAGACCGCGCTTCCAACGGCAGCACTTCCAATGAAACTGCGTCGTGAAATCCCCTGCTGCATGATGCCCTCCATTCCGATCAAGACCAAGCGAGAAGCACTTCGTCTGCAAACCGCCGTCCTGACCACACCAATTCGTCTGTCGAAAACAAGCACGCACGGCCCTTCGACAAACTCAGGGTAAAGCGCCCTCGAAGCTCGCACATCTCCTATTCTGGGTCGAATACGCCGCTCAACCCCTCCCTCATTTTGGGTTGAATACGCCCTCGCCCAACCTTTTCGGCCAAAACAGGGTTGGCACGAGCTCGTTCCTGCCGCACAATGGATCGCGATCCAACAACACGACCAGGGAGGGGAGCGGTTGATGGACGACGTGCGTTCTAAACAGCGCCACCTTCTTGTCATGCAGTGCGCCCTTGGATTCTCGGCATTCAAAGCGGCCCAATCGGTCCTGTATTCAACGGCCGTGTTAACGTCCGACACAACCACCGTGCTTATTGCCGGCTTTGATTTCAGTGTTGCGTCGGCCCTGTTTGTGCTATTGGCCGATACTCTCATCGTCATAGCTGCGCTGCGCGGGAGGTTGTCCGCAATGTCTATACCGACCGTCGTTCCCTCGGCGATTCTCGCAGCCGCAGCATGCTTTTCGTTTGCCGGTAGTTTTTCCATGATGAATCCAACGATCTCTCTTCTGGTTCTTGCGCTGGCCCAAGGGGCCTCCACCGCCATGCTGACCCTGGCCTGGGCAGAACTGTTCACCACCATGAAACCCGCCGACAGCATGAAGGCGCTTGCTTTCGCCATGCTGCTTGCATCTTTGGTTTCCTACGCTCTCCGGCACGCCCCCTCTCCTGTCATCCTGATCGCTGTTCTTGTTTTGCTGCTAGCGAACGTGGCTCTTTGTCGAAAGGCGAAATGCGAAGCGAATACGGCGCCGCAAAACGAGCCTTCCCGCGGATCGGCGCCGCAGCTTGGAGCCAACGCGACGCGCTCGTACCTGAAGGGGTTTCTCTCGATCGGAGAGGGATTGCTGTCGCTTTTGGTGCTGGGATGCACCGTCGGAATCATCAACGGGTTCATGGTTGCGCAGCATTACAACTTCGAAGGATCGTCCCTTGCCTCCTCCTTGGGAGTCATCGCCGCATCGGTCGCTTTCTTTATCATGGCGTACGGATTCCCCAAGACGTTCAGCGCGTCGCGCGCGTACCGCGCGCTCTTCCCCCTTCTGACCGGAGTGCTGATTGCGTGGCCGTTCGCGAACTTCCAATACGGCTACTTCGTAAGCGCCACGTTCGTAGCCGGCCATAGCCTGATATCGACGAGCGTCATGTTCCTGATCGTCCGCGAGTCTCACGAAAGCCGGTTGAACCCGTACGTGTTTATGGGAACGTCGGTCGTGCTTATTCGACTGGCATCGATGCTGGGGATCGTGGGCGGCTCGGCCATAGCGGGACTGGACATAAACCCGCCGTTCAAGACCATGCTCGTATTCTGCATCGCCGTATATCTCCTTTCCCTTGCACTGTTATTCATGCTGCGCATCAGAAAACGCTCCGCCGCAACAACCAGCAGCAACGATACGGAAGGAAGCGCGCCCTCTTCTGCCGAGAACGGCTCGTTTTGCGCGACGGGACAAGAGATTTCCGTTCGCTGCAAGCTAACGGATAGAGAGTCGGAAATACTGCTGCTACTTGCTCGCGGAAGAAGCAGCACGTACATCGGCGAGGCTCTGTACTTGTCCCCCAACACCGTTCGCGGACATATCAAGAACATCTATGCGAAACTGGAAGTGCACTCGAAGCAAGAGATCATCGACCTGTTCACCGATCAGGCGGGGTGAGCCCATCCCCGCACGGACGCAGGCGGGACGGCGGATGCAGGCGGGACGGCGGATGCAGAGCGGGGTGGTAGTTGCGGGCCGCCTCGCAGCGGCTGCGCTGCGGAAGCGGGCGCGAATCGGGGCCCCTGTGACAATTTCACGAGCGCACGAAGCCGCCAATCGGCTGCATCCCAAAACGCGACCAGACCTTTTGCCGACAAGGCGCTGCCGAAACCTGCATTCGGCAACCCGTTCTCTGTCACGGGTCCCGATTCGCGCCCAAAAAATCGAGACGCTGCCGCAACCTGTCCGCAGAGGGCTCGAAGATGGCAGAGATTCCGAGGTTTGTGGCTTTCGGTTCGCGACGGCGCGCACGAAAAGGGAAGACGTAATCTGCGACCAGGCATTATGCGACCACTTGTTCGCTATAGGTGAAACCCCTCGCGTTCAGGAGCCACAAACCTCCCAATCTCTGCCAAAAAGCGTATGTCCGCTGTTAAACCGCGGCTTTTCCACGTTTAAAATTGTCACAGGTCCCGATTCGCGCCCAGATTTGGGGGGGGGGCTCCCCACGAGGTGCGCGGTCCACGCGAGCAAAGCGATGCCGCCGTGCGCCCCGCACGCCCCACACGCGATCCGCAACCTGCGCGTCCCGTACGCCAAGAGCGCCATGCCCGGCACACCAAAACGGGCCCCTCGAAAGGGGCCCGTCGGCATACTCTATGCAGTGAAACCTATAGCGAGAAATCCTCGTCGCCGTTGAAGACGTCGAGCGCATCCTCCACGGAGTAGTCAGCCAGCGTGATAGCGCTGATGGCCTTCGTCAAACGCACAGCCTCCGCCAGCGAGCGCTGGTGGATGTTGCGGCCGGTTGCGTTGCCGCAGGCACCGCCGATATGGATCTGGTCATGCAGCTGGGTCAGGAACGTCTCGGCGTCAACCGTCGAACCGCCCGCGCACACAAGGCCTGTGCGGCCAGCAGCCATGGCGGCGATCTTCAGAGCCTCGGCCGGCGTACGACCGTCCTCGGGCTTCGGCGGGTTCACCTTCACGAAGTCGGCACCCAGGCACAGCGCCACGCCAGCGGCGCCAGCGATGAGGTCCGGATCCTTCTCTGCCGCAACAGCCTTGCCGCGCGGGTAGATCCACAGCACCACCAGCAGGCCGTTCGCATGCGCCTGAGCGATGAGCTCGCCGGCCTCGGCCATCATGGTGGACTCGTACTCGCTGCCCAGATACAGCGTGTAGCCCAGACCCACGATGTTCACGCCAGCCTCGCGCATGGCCAGAACAGCGTCCAAATCGTACAGCTGCGGCGAATAGGGATCGTCCTGCTTGACGCCTACGATGTTGGTCTTGGAGTTCATCTTGACCAGATAGTTGATCTCGGGATAGTCGGCAGCATACTGCGCGATCAGGCCACGCTGGCCAGCCAGCACGCCGCACACGCCCTGACGACCGATCTCGAAGAGGTGCTCCGGCTGAGCGTCGGCGATGTCGATGCCCTCGCCGTAGAAGTCGGCATTGAGATGCTCGACCTTCTGATCGCACGCGAACAGCATGAGGCGACCCGTGCCACGGGTGGCCTTCATGTAGTTCTCAATGTACTCGTCACGGGATTCCGGCATGACGTCAGCCGGAACTCTCACCTGGTCACGAGTGATTTTGGGCATGATTTCCTCCTTATAGGATCCTTATTCGGGAAGGCTGCGCGCGAATTCCTGCGCTTAGGCCTTATCGATACCGCCATTCTAGCGAAAAAGAAAAGCCGCCCGCCCCTATTCATGGAAAAACCCCTGAACATTTGGACGAGCGGCGAAGCAATGCAACCGCGAGCAAACAGCTGGTTGCCGATGCGCTAAAACCACTCCTTCTTATTGAGGACGTAGATCTGCTCAAACTGGGATTGCGATTTCGTCAAGTAAATGATGCCCTCGATGATAGCGATGACCCAGATCACCCAGCACGCAAGCGACAGCGTAAGGATTCCGCCCAAAATAGAAACTCCCAGCATGACGAAACCGGAAGTGTTGTACCCCAGGTAGAACTTGTGAATGCCCAGCCATCCCAAGAAGATGGCCAGCAAACCGGCAGCCACATGATCCTTCGTAGCCACAACCGGCTGCGCGTACGGCTGCTGGTAGTACGGCTGCTGATACCCATAATAGGGCTGCTGCGGCGGCACGGCGCCAGGACCGGCATGCGGCGTCTGGGGCGCGGCGTAACTAGGCTGCTGAGATGTGGAGGGCCCACCATAAGAACCGCTCGCGGGCACCTGCGGTGCGGTTTGCGGCGCGCCGTAAGAAGGCTGCTGTGCGGGAGCCCCGTACGAGGGGACCTGCGCGCTCGAATACGGAACCCACTGGGGGTTCCCAGACGCCGAGGACGCAGGAGGCTCCGGAGCGAACGGGGCGCTCTCCCGCTCGGCCGTCCCTGTCGACTCGGCCGTCTCGGCTTCCTCGATCACCTCGACTTCCTCGGCTAAGACCACGGATTCGATATCGGCCGAACCGGTCGAAGTATCATCAGGGGCGCAGGCAGAAGCTTCCACTGCAACCACGTCCGCAATCTCGTCCACTTCGGCTTCCTGCTCAACAGGCTCTTCGACGAGCTCCCCGGTGGACTCCCCCACGGCATCCGCCGTTTCCGCGTCGTTCGCTTCGTTCGCTTCGGCAGCCAGCCTCGCTTTTGCCGCCTCGAGTTTTTCCTGGGCCGCCTTCAACTCGGCTTCCGCAGCAGCAACCGCGTCCTCGGCGCTGTTCAAAGGTTTTTTCTTGGTCATAGCGACCTCTTTCGTCCTGCGTTTCAACATCGTTGTTCTTCAGCGTCATAGTAGAGCGCGACGTAACGTCGCAGAGGGTTCCGTCATAATATCGTTAACGTCCTCATAGTTTCTTAAGGTATGCGAAGCAGCCCGCGCCGTAGACTCGAAAAGCGCCCGCAGCGCAGCGCAAGAGAACCGCTAGCGATTGCCCTTCGAATGCTTCTCCAGAAAACGCATGATGGGATCGCGCAAAACGATGCCCAGCACGGCGATGACGCCGGCCACCACAAAGATGATGGCGCTCTCCATGAAGCGCCCGTCCACCAGGCCGTCAGCCGCATACGTAGACACGATGATTCCGGGAATACGCCCTATATTCGAAAGAACGAGAAACGTGCGCATGCGCATATCCGTCAGCGGCACCAGATACGTGAACACGTCTTTCGGCAAACCGGGGATCAGGAACAGGATGAACACCACGATGTTCAATTTGCCGGTCAACTCGAACCTGCGAAACTTATCCAAATACTGCGTGGGCACCATGCTTTGCACGAACGGCGCACCCAGCTTGTGCACGAGCGAGAAAATGAAAGCGCTCGATATGACGCAGCCCGTCAGGATGATCAGCCCGCCAATCCAAGGGCCATACAGCATGCCAGCCGCAATCTGAACAACCTCGCCGGGGATGAACGCCACCACTATCTGAAGGAACTGCAGCCCCAGCAGGATAAGAAACCCGACCGGGCCCGCGCCGCGCACGTCGTTTATAATGCGATCGATGCCGCCGGGTTCGAACACATCGTGAACGTACGGCCACAGAAGCACGCAGATCAAAACCATGATCGCGAAGAACCCGATCAGGCCGACGAACTTGAAGATGTCGCCCTTCTCCATTTTGTGGCCGCGCACAGTAACTTCCTGCTCGGCCTTCTCATGCAGCTCCTGCTTGCGCTCGGCCGCTTTCTGCTTCAGCTTTCCCGTATCAAACCGAGAGTCGTGATCTTCTGTATGATTGCCCATTTAATCCTCGTGACGTGCTTTGTCGAATTCGTCCTTGAACGCCGCGAACATGTTCTTCTTGGACGCGGGCTTCTTCGCAGACTGCTTGGCCGGCTGCTTTTCGGCAGCTGACGAGGAGGGGCTTGCCGTCTTTTCGATGGCGTTCTCCTGCTTGCTCGGCTTCGGGCCGCGAGCCTTGTCGTATTCATCCTTGAAATCGGAGAACATCGTTTTGGATTTCGCAATTTGCTTCCCAGTGGCGTAGGCGCCCTTGTTCACGGCTTCGCCCGTTTTCTTAGCCGCCTCGGAAGCAACCGGCTTCACCTTGTCGACGGTCGTATGAACCTTGTCCATCGCAACAGCCGTAGCCTGACCTGCCTTTTCGGCCACCCCGCCCTCAGCTGCAAGGTCTTTCACCTCGTCGGAAACCATGATGGCCCCCAGCACGACGTCGTCGGAAGCCACGCCTTCCTGCCCAACCTGCGCAAGGGCTGCCCCCATGCCACGACGAAAGCCTTTGATAAGGTCCGCCGAAACGGTTCGCTTGCCCAAGAGCGCGTTTGCAGTAGCACCGGAATCGGTGTCGAACGAAACAACCTCTCCCGTAATGCGGTTGAACGTGACGTTGCCCACCGTTCCGAACGCGTCGCCGCCTTCAGTCATCACGGGCAGGCCAACCCAGAGCACGCATTCGTCCCAATCGACGCCAAGCGCCTTGCAAGCAGCGCGATCCGTCGCCTCGGGGACGTTGCGAATAGAAATACGGCCATCTACCAGGTCGTATCCCTCTATGGACACGAACTTGTCCTTCCGTCGGAACATCCATAGAAGGTCGGGGCGCTTCACGATGAAGCCGACGCAACGCTTTTCTTTCGGGTGAAACACGAAACGACGCACCTTGCCAATACGCTTCGTGCCGTTCTTCCCGCCAATAACGCGAACCCCCGTGAGTTCGTCGGTCGTGATAAGTTTGCTTGCCATAACCTTCTTCTCCGCAACGATCGGGCACACCGCACGGCTTCTCCTCCGCAGTCCCGGTGCCTTCACTACCACCTCTACGTAAAAAGCGGCGCGCGGCGCGACCGTTTCCGACCGCTTGAACCGCGCAACCGCTTCACCTCGCCTATATCTCGCGTCGCTTTATTCGCCGGCAACCTTGTCGGCAGCGTCCTGCGCCTTGTCAGCAGCGGCATCAACGGCCTCTTCTGCGGCGTCCTGCGCGGCGTCGACCACGTCATGGGCGGTATCCGCTGCAACCGGAATAGTCTCGGCGGCAGTTGCCTGAGCCTCTTCCGCATTCTTTGCTACCTGGGATGCAATGCGCTGACGAGCAGCTTCGATCTTGTCGCGAAGCTCGTCGTTTTTCTGAGAGAACGCGGGCTTGATGTTGTCGGCAGCCTCCTGCACGCGAGCGCTGGCCTGGCCGTACAGCTCCTGGCTTTTCGCCTGCGCGTCCTGAGCGAACTGCTGGCCCTTGCTGGCAACATCCTGGTACACATGCTGAACGTTGCCGGCAGCCTGGGTGCCGAACTCCTGAGCCTCGCCCCATGCGGCGTTCATCTTGTCAGTCACAAGAGCACGCGTCTCCTGACCCGAACGGGGAGCGTACAGCAGCGCGATCACAGCGCCGGCAAGTCCGCCAGCGAGAAAAACTCCGAATTTGTTGCCCATAACGGCCTCCTTTTGGACGTTTGTCTGTGCAACTATTATAGGCGCACCCTTACCCGCCCGGATAGGAAAACATCAGCGCTCTATTATTCGGTTGCCGGTTTGTTGAGTGACGAAGGCAGATGCAGCAAAAGAGCAGGCCGACAACCGGTGAGACAAAGGGACGGGGTCAATGACTCATTTTCTGGCCTGCAGCCGAAAATGAGTCATTGACCCCGTCCCTTTGTCTCACCTTGCTTGCGTGCCCTGTTCCGCGCTATCGAGCAAGCGCGTTGTTGACCAGCTCGTCAAGCACAGCCGGAAGCGAAAGCCCCGCTGCGGCGCACGCAGCAGGGAACAAAGAAGACTCCGCCATACCCGGAGACACGTTCACTTCGAATACGCGCGCCTGAGCACCGTCCCAGATGAGGTCGATGCGGGCAAGGTCGCGCACATTGTAGGCCCGATACACCTCGAGAGCCGCGCGCTCTATTTCCGCACGAATGGCATGAGCCTCCGCCTCGTCCTGCGAAAGAGAAGAGGGGCGCACGGGCGCGAAATATTCGACCGCACCGGGAGTCATGCGAGCTTCGGTGTCGAACATGCCGCTCTTCGCAACGATCTCGACCGGCGGCAAGGCGTACGCGTCCCAGCCGTTGCCCAGCACGGACACGGCCATCTCGACGCCTTCGACCCACTGCTCGATGACCACAGCTTCGTCAAACGACAACGCGTCCAAAATAGCCTCGCCAAGCTGATCCACCGAATTCACGCGATGCACGCCCATGGCAGACCCGCCGTGAGCGGGCTTGACCGCCACCGGATAGCCGCCGATCACGCGGTCCTCAACCAGGTCAAGGGCCGTTGCAGCGCCCATGCTCTTGAATGCGTCACGAGCGATGTAAAGACCCTGCGGCCACGAAGCAACCGGAGCATCGCCGGTGATAGCGCGATACGTGGCCATCTCCGAATGCAGCGAGTCCTTGTTCCAAGTGCGCTGGCACACGCTGGCCGGGGAGCCCACGAAGGGGATGCCCACAAATTCGAGCAAGCTTTGAATGGTGCCGTCCTCGCCGTGCTTTCCGTGCAACGCGCTGTAGCATACGTCGGGACGCTCGCTTCGAAGCGTGGGGACCAGGTCGGACGTGGTATCCAAAGGAACTACCTTGTGGCCGGCTTCCTCAAGGGCTGCGCACACATGCTTGCCGCTGGCCAGGGAAAACTCGCGCTCAAACGAGGCGCCGCCCATCAAAACTGCTACTTTCAGGCCCATGTTTGCTCCTACAATCGGTTCTCAAAATCACTGGTGCGCCAACGTTGCAAGGGCGTCAGTCCGTCGGCTGACTGGCGGACGGAGCCTGGATGGCGCCGGCCTCCAGGAATGCACGGTACAGCTCCAAACGATCCTCGATCACGTGAGCCAAGCGGCGGACAGCCTCCGCGATGTTCTCGGGACTCTCGAAGCTGAAGTTGATGCGCATGGAATTCTTGCCCGCAGCCGCGCCCGGGAAGAAGCTGTCCCCCGGCACGTACGTCACACCCGCTTCCAGCGCCTCGCTCAGCATGCTGCCGGTATCGAAATAATCGGGAAGCGTCACCCACACGAAAAAGCCGCCTTCGGGACGCGTCCACGAGGCCTCCGGTGGGAAATGCTCTTCAAGCGCAGACAGCATCGCGTCGCGACGCACATGGTACGTCTGCACGAACTTCTGCAGCGTTTTTTGCCACGGGGTATCGGTGAAGTAATGCTCCACGACCACCTGGTCGAACGAGCTTCCGCACAGATCGGTCCCTTGCTTGACCAGGTTGACTTTCGCCAGCACGTCCCGCGGCGCCACGATCCATCCCGTGCGCAACCCCGGAGCAAACACCTTGGAAATGGTTCCCAGGTACACCACGCGATCATCCATAGCCTTAAGCGGAACCATGTGGCCCCCGTCATAACGCAAGCGCCCGTACGGGTCGTCCTCAACCACCATGAAACCGTATTCGTCAGCTAATTCCAGCAAACGCTTGCGGCGCGTAGCCGACATGGTCACGCCGCCCGGGTTCTGGAAATTGGGGATGGTGTAGCAGAACTTAAGGCGCGGATTGCCCTTGCCGATACGCTTCAGCTCGGCTTCCAGCAGATCCGTGCGCATGCCCTCTTCGTCGAACGCGATGCAGCGCACGTCCGGCTCGTACGCACTGAACGCCTGAAGCGCGCCCAGGTACGTGGGGCCTTCGGCCAAAATGATGTCGCCCGGATTGATGAACGCTTTGGAAATGAGGTCAAGCGCCTCTTGCGCACCGGACGTGATCAGGATGTTCTCAGGCTTGGCTCGCACGCCTATATCGCGCATGAGATCGCAGAACACCTGCTTCGTCTCTTTGCGACCATCGGTTGCGCCGTACTGCAAGGCAACGGAGCGCTGGTCGTCGCATGCGGCGCGCACGGCCTTCTTGATGGAAGCCTGGGGCAGCAGGGATACGTCGGGCATGCCGCCCGACAGGCTGATGACATCGGGTCGCGTGGCGGCGGCAAACAGGTCGCGCACGGCGGACGATCGCATTTTCTTGACGCGATCGGCTATCTTGTCGTCAGTTTGGTCAAATGTCAGATGAGCTGTAGTCATGGGGTCAGGGTACCACCGTCTCGTTCAGAAAACGGGCCGCGTCGCGAAAAGCCCGCAAAGCAACCAAATCGTCGGTGAAGCTCACTTCGATCCGCGCTCGGCCCTCAAATTCGTCCGTCCACTCGGTTGTCCCGACAAACACCGGCCCGACATCGGCCGACGCATTGGATGACGCCTGAGAGGAAGCAGATCGAACCTGCTCGTCGATGACCAAATGCTCCAGAAGGTGCGGGATCGACGTGCGGTTCATGACATCCGCGAACGTATCGCCTGCATCGTTCACGCAGGCATGACGCGGAAGGTTCGGGTACGCTTGGCACACGCAAGCCATGAGCGCCGGCGAAGTCATGCGCGGCGATCCGGGCGCCAGCAGCACGTCGCACACAACGCGATCGGCCCGAACGGTCAAGCGTTCAAGAGAGAGTTTGGGAGCGCGAAAAGGGTCGGAAGACGACAGGGGCGCCGCATCGCGACCGCAATGAATCCGAGAACTAGACATCGCGCACATCGAAAAGCTGCGAAGGAGCAGCGGTTGCAGGATCAACCGGGTTCGAGGCGTCGGTCGAGTTTGCGCCTTCGGAAGCACCCGCTCCATCGGCGGATGCCGCCCCTTCGGCAGATCCCGCGTTCGCATCGGCGGATGCACCCTCGCCCTTGTTCGCACCTGCGTCCTGGCTTGCAGCAGAATCTTCGCCCGAAGCAACGGAAGCTCCTTCGCGCGGGGAAGCCGAAGCGTCGCCCGACAAACGATCGAGCACCGTCACGTTTTCGCCTGGCGTCGGATTCTCGGCAGGCTGGTTTTGCAACGAGCGCAACGCCTGGTCAAACATCCAACCGATATCGTCGATCAGCGTGGAAAACCACGTGTACTCTTTTCCGTCGGTGATGACCAGCTGGGACCGATCGAGCGAGAAGCGATAGCGGCCCTCGCCCTGCATGTTCCCGAAGGTAAACGAGATGGTCTTGGCACCCGTATCCAAAGCATAGGTGTACGACACATCGGGAGTAAGCTTAATGACCTGGCCGTCAATAACGACGACCGTTGTAGAGCCGGGCGTGCTCCATTCGCCCTGAAACTCGGCCGCATCGTTGTAACGCAGCCATCGATCCCACGAAAACACGCCAACGATCAGCACTAGCACTGTCAAAATAGACAACGCCACAACCGCTGGCCAGCGAAGCTTGAACGACTTCGTCGTCTTCGCCTTCTTGCGCCGGTTCCCAACCTGGTCGGAAGCGTCGACGGAATCGCCTTCGTTCGAAAGCTTGGCGCCCGGCTGGGCATACGCCTGCGCGCCGGACTTGTACACAGGCTTGGGAGCAGATTTGGGGACGCTTTGGGAAGCCGATGCCTGCGCGGGACGGCCGGCCTCCTTGGAAGCCGGCACGGCAGTCCGAGCATCTTGGGCGGACGCAGGCGTCGACGAAGATGCTGCAGGATCCGACGTCGGAACCGACGTCGGAGCAACTTTCGAAACCGGGGCGGCTTTCGGAGCCGAAACGGCCTGCGCGGCGGGCTTGGCAACCGGCTTTCCAGCAGCCTTGACCGAGGGCTTGCCCTTTACGCGCTTCGGCTTTCGCGGCGTAGGGGTTTTGGCCGCCGCGTCTTTTCCGGCGGGCTTCTTGGCGGGCGGCGTCTTCGGCGCCTGCTCTTTGGCGGATCGATCATCCGCCGCCTCAACTTTTTTCGGCGCAACGCGGCGCGCGGGTTCTTCAACCCGCGCGACCTTGCCGGTATCTCCCGGCTTTTTCTTCGATTCAACGGTGCGCTTGCGTTTCGTTACCACGCTTGCGTTACTCCTCTACAACGCCTGGAAATCGCTATTCCGGCGCAATGACCTCAACGCCGCCCATATAGGGAACCAGCACGTCGGGAACCTTGATGGTGCCGTCGGGCTGCTGATAGTTCTCGATGATGGCGGCCATGGTGCGGCCCACTGCCAAGCCGGAACCGTTCAGCGTGTGCAGGTAGCGCGTGCCCTTGAAGTTCTCGGGATCGCGGTACTTGATGTTCGCCCGGCGAGCCTGGAAATCAACGCAGTTCGAGCAGGAGGATATCTCCTTGTAGCCGTTGTAGCTGGGCAGCCACACCTCAAGGTCGTACGTCTTGGCAGCGGAGAAGCCGATGTCGCCCGTGCACAGGCTGATCACGCGATACGGCAGCTCCAGCTTCTGCAGGATACGCTCGGCATCGGCGACCATGCCCTCAAGCTCGTCGAAGCTTTCCTCGGGCTTCGCGAACTTCACCATTTCCACCTTGCTGAACTGATGCACGCGAATGATTCCGCGCGTATCGCGACCCGCGCTGCCAGCCTCTTCGCGGAAGCACGGCGTGAACGCGCAGTAGTGCAGGGGAAGCTGATCGGCGTCGAGCACTTCGCCCGCATGAATGTTGGTCAGCTGCACCTCGGCAGTAGGAATGAGATACAGGCCGTTCGTGGTCTTGAACAGGTCCTCTTCAAACTTCGGAAGCTGACCCGTGCCCGTAAGCGTGGTGCCGTTCGCCATAGCCGGGCACCACCATTCCTTGTAACCGCGGCTGGCATGAGTGTCGGCCATGAAGTTGATGAGCGAGCGCTCCAGACGAGCGCCCAGGCCGCCCAGCAGGTAGAAGCGGCTCTTGGCCAGCTTCACGCCACGCTCGAAGTCGATGATTCCCAATTCAGGGCCAAGATCCCAGTGCGGCTTCGCCTCGATGCCTTCAGCGGCGAAATCGCGGGGCGTGCCCCAGCGGCGCACCTCAGGATTGTCATCCTCGCTCTGGCCCACGGGCGTGGAGTCGGCCGGCATGTTGGGCGCGCTCATCATAAGCTCGCGCAGGTCGGCGTCGGCGGCTTCGCGCTCTTTGCCGATAGCGGCAATCTCTTCGTTGATGGCGCGCACGCGCTCTTTCGCGGCTTCAGCCTGGTCCTTCTGGCCTGCGGCCATCATGGCTCCGATAGATTTGGATGCGGCGTTACGCTCGGCCTGCAGCGCTTCTTCTTTCGCGATGGCCGCGCGGCGCGTTTCGTCAAGCTGAGAGAAGCGCGACGCGTCCCATGAAGCATTGCGGTTCTTCATCGCTTCAGCGACCGCTTCCTGGTTGTCGCGGACAAACTTGATGTCGAGCATGGTAGCGCTCCTTCTTGGTTGGATACGATAATTGAACCAGTATACCTCACGCCCGACGCAGCTTGCCGGTCCTTCACGCCGTTGGCATGTTCGGCCCGCCTTCGAGCCCGGGCATTCGAGCGCCCGGGCCGTGCGCCGCGGGTCCACGGGCTGCATGCCCACGCGCTTGCACGACCCGGCCGCATGTCCGAGGGCTTGCGCGACCCGGCCGCATGTCCGAGGGCCGTACACGCCCGCGAACTGCCTGCCCGCGCGACCCGGCTATGCCCGCGCGACCCGGCTGTGTCCGCGCGATCCGGCCGCGCCCGCAAACCGCACGCCCCGATGCGCTGTCAAAATGAGCGAGTTTTGCTGGTCCTCAAACCAGAATAAAAGCCCCTAGCAGCTTTGTGACCTGGTGCGATACAAAACGCCTTCGAGAAGAAGCCCTCTCGAAGGCGGAAAATCGCCGCAAAACTCGTTCATTTTGACAGCGCGTCGGGGCGCACGGCACCCGCGGCAGCGCGTCAGGGCGCACGGCACCCGCGGAAGCGCGTCGGAGCGCGCGGCGGAAAAGCGGGCTAGCGGCGCTTGCGCGTGTGCTCCACGATGGTGGACAGAACGCGGCGAACCTCGATGGGCTTGGAGAGATGCGCGTCCATGCCGCTGGCAAGCGACGCGTTCACGTCCTCGGAAAACGCATTCGCCGACATAGCCACAATAGCCACGGTGCGCGCATCCTCGCGATCAAGGGCACGAATGCAGCGCGTAGCATCGTAGCCGTTCATTCTGGGCATCTGCACATCCATAAGCACCACGTCGTAATACCCCACGTCAGACGCCTCGAACAGGGCGCATGCCTCCTCGCCGTCCCGTGCGCGTTCGATGGAAAGACCCTCTGTCGCCAAAAGCTCACAGGCTATTTCCGCATTCAGATCGTTGTCTTCGGCAATCAGCACGCGCAGCCCTTCGAGCTCGCTGCGCTCAATTGCGCGAGGGGCGGAAAGCGTCGCAAGGGAAAGCGAGCCTTCTTCGTCGGGCGCATTGCCGCGAGGGGTCGAAGGCCCGTTAGAGCCACGGTCGCGCGCGTCGTCTTCAAACGACTTGAGCTCAGCTTCGAACGCGATTCGCAAACTCAACGTAACCGTGAATGTCGTACCCTTCCCTATGGCGGAGTCAACCTCAATCGACCCGCCCATCATGGTTACGACATTCTTGACGATGGACATGCCCAGTCCCGTGCCCTGCTCGTGCGAACGGCCCTCCATGACGAACGGCTCGAACATGCGCTCGATGAATTCTTCCGACATGCCAATGCCGTCATCGGACACTACGAACACCACCTGGCGATACCCCATGACCGGAGCAGCGGCAGCGTTCGTCTCAAGCTTCACATGGCCGCCCTCGGGCGTGTACTTGACGGAGTTCGACAAAAGGTTGATCAGAAGCTGCTTCAAACGCACCGTGTCGCCCACGTACACGGCATCCGCACAAGCAGGCCCGCGCACCGTGAGCTCCTGGCTGCGCTGCTCGCACTGCGGGCGAATGACTTCCTCCACATGGTCAAGCAGGTCGGCCAGACGGAAAGGATCGCTGGCTAGGGTCATCTTCCCGTTTTCGATCTTCGAAAGGTCCAGAACGTCGTTGATCAAGCCCAGCAAATGATCCGATGCCGTGCCGATCTTGGCAAGGTTCACGCGCATTTTCTCAGGATCGTCCACGTTGCCGCGCGCAATCTGGAGCATGCCGATAATCACGTTCATAGGCGTGCGAATCTCATGCGACATGCGCGAAAGAAAATCAGATTTTGCCTGGTTGGCGGCTTCTGCAGCATTCATGGCATCCTTCATGGACAGCTGAATCTGCTTGTCGGGCGTGGAATCCCGCAAAACGATAAGCACCTGCTGCTTGCCCTCGAACACCAGAGGCCGAACCGAATAGGCAACCCAGCGGGAAGAGCCCGTGCGCGTACTGCGAAACGAGAATTCGCCGTGCTCGAATTCGTCGACCAGCCCTTTTCTGATCCGACTGAACAGATCGACTCCTTTTTCAGAAAGCCCCATCTCGCTTGCCAAGCGCTCGTTTTTCAGGAAATCGTCCAGCGCGTAGCCGATGATGTCCGCCGATTTCGCCACGATAGGCGTGACCTGACGATCCTCGGGATGGTACAGGTTAACGGCAAGGTCCACGCTGTCGGAAAGCGCGCGGTACAGCTGGGCCATCATGGCAACGTTTCGCTCGCGCACCCGGCGGCGATACGCGGCGAACACCATGAAGCCCGCCACGATAAGGCACACCATGACGATTCCGAATACCGCCTGGAACGTGGTGGTGACCACCGCTGCTTCGGCGCGCACGTTTTCGACCGGCACCACGCTGCACACGTACCAAGGGCCTTTGTTCACCGGGGCAACGCACACGTACGAGACCTTGCCGTCAACCGGCGCGGTAACCAAGCCGCTTGAGCGGTCGTACACGATGTTGAACAGGCCCTCCAGATCGCTTCCCTGCCGGGCCTGAAGCGACAAAAGAGCGTTGTTCAAACTCTCCGGGGATGCAAGAGACAAGGGCTCTTCGTACCGAGAAGCCTCATCCAGAAACTCGTACAGATTGACCTCGGAAGGCAGAACGGTTTTGGTTTTGTCGGCGGGAGGAACCAGGATCTCGCCCGTATCGGCTTCGAACAGAATAAAGTAGCCGCGCCCGTCAAACATGTCCAAATGCTCGGGCATGGCGAACAGGCTCAATGGAATCTGCGCATACAGCGCGCCCACCTGCTGGCCGTCGATGTACAGCGGGCGCTGCACCGTGCGCACGCGAACGCCGTCCTGAGTCGCGAAGGTTCCGGAATACGACGGGATGCCCTGGGACAAGGCCGTTTCAGGCCCTTCGATCTGATCGACGCTGAACGGCGATCCGTCGCTTTCCACGCCCGTGCCGTCCATGCCCGCAAAGGCGGCGCCCGCCAAGCCCAAGCGCTCCTGCAACGCCGAAAGAGCAGGAAGAAGATCCTGCGGATCGGACGACTGCACGGTAAACGCGCCGATCGCGTCCTCCATCATGACCGCGCGATCGGATACGTTTCCCGCAGCCTGCTCGGTAAAGGTGACCACTTGCTGCTCGGCGCTTTCGTTAAGCTTCTGATCAATGAACGCGGTCAAGCTGAACACGGCCACGATCACAAGGAGGACGGCCGCAGCGGAGACAGCCGTCGCAATTGCGCGGCGCTCTCCCTTCCCCCTGTTCACAGCCGACATGCACACGCCCTTCTTTGATGAGCGAAAAGAATAAAGGAATCTCGGAACCAACCCATATCGGAATCGGTTGGGCATAGTATACTCTAACGCTGGAGTGCAAACCTTCCGCGACGACAGCGGTCGCCACGGGCAGAACAACGAGGTAATCATGGATTTCGGTGCGTTGTACCACTTTCTTTTCGAAACGTACGCCGGCATTGGATGCCTGGTGGGCGCAGGACTTGTCATCAGCCTGATCGCATGCATCATCATGGAACGCCGTACGCGCAAAACGTTCGTCAACCGGGAGCCCGGTGAAGACGATTGGTCGTTTTTCGACGACGATGACGAGGGCGAAAGCAAGTAATCCGTCGTTTTCGACCCGTCAACCGATCCGCATAGCTTCACCATAGGCATGGAGGCTCAGCGGCTGCACGCGGCCGAAAAAGCTCCCGCCTGACGGCGAAACTCGAACAGGAAGGTTTACCCATGTCAGAATCTGATACGTATCTATATCGCCGCGAAGGCGACTACATCCCCCGCGTGGCGGCTGTTCACGATCTGTGCGGCTACGGAAAATGCTCGCTCGGCGTGGCCATCCCCGTGCTGTCTGCAGCAGGCTGCGACGTGTGCCCCGTCCCCACGGGGCTGTTCTCGTCCCACACGGCTTTCCCCGGTTGGTACATGCACGACACCACCGAGATGCTGGCCGACTACACGGCCGCATGGCAGAAGATCGGCGTGGAAATAGACGCCGTGTACTCGGGCTTCCTGGGAGCGCCCGAGCAGGTCGACCGCATCCGCGACCTGTACGACCAATATCCGAACGCGCTACGCGTGGTCGATCCCGTAATGGCAGACCACGGCAAAATCTACCCCACCTACACGCCCGAGCTGTGCGAAGCCATGGCCGAGCTGGCCTGCGGCGCGGACATCCTCACGCCCAACCTGACCGAAGCCGCCATCATCCTGGGCGAAGAATGGCAGGGCACCGACATATCCGACGACGAAGCGAAGCGCATGATCGACGCGTTGGCGGCCAAGGGCGCCAAGCACGTGGTGCTGAAGGGCATCCAGCGCGAAGGCGAAACGTGCATTCGCAATTTCGTGGGCGGCGTTGATTGCGAAACGGTCGAGGTGCGCAACGAGTACCTGCCCTACATGCTGCACGGTACGGGCGACCTGTACGCCTCCTGCCTGCTGGCGGCCATCATGGCCGGACGCAGCCTGGCCGAAGCGGTGGCGTTCGCGGGCGATTTCGTGCACGACGCCATGATCGTCAGCGCCAAGCAGCCCGACTTCGAGGACCGCGGCGTCAGCTTCGAGCCCCTGCTGGGCAAGGTGTGCAAGCTGCTGTAAGAGCCCCGAATGAGACAAAGGGACGGGGTCAATGACTCATTTTCTGGCCTGCGGCCGAAAATGAGTCATTGACCCCGTCCCTTTGTCTCACAACTCTTTGACGATGTTGCGGGTGCCGAGGAACGCAAGCGCGACGACACCGGCCAAGACGAGCATCGACACGCGAGCGGCATCCCTGCGCGCAAGGGCGAGCGATTCGACGATCGCCTCCGCTTGCTCGTCCTGGGCCCCAACCTGCAAGGCGGACTCGTAGTAATCCTCGTCGCCGGAAAACGAAACGCCCTGGCGAACCACTATGGCAGCAGGCTCCGCGGCCGCGTCCCCAAGCGAACCCAGCTGAGCCGCCGCGCCCACCTGCACTGCGCCCAGCAGCAGCGACCCGACGACCGCCGTGCCCAACGCCATGCCCACGTTGCGCGCCGTGCCCTGGATGCCGCCGGACTGCTGCGCCGCAAGAGGATCCACTACCGACGCCACTGCGTTGTTCGCCTGCGAGTTGACAACGCCCAAGCCGGCCCCGACCAAAGACGTGGCCAAGAACAGCAGCGGCGTCACGCCATGAGGCTCAAGGGACAAGGCCATGCAGCAGATGCCCGCAATCACCAATCCATAGCCGATGCGGATGACCAGCCGGGGGCGGGCGGTCTTCAAAAGCTTCGGGACCAACATGGCGCACAACAGCATGGGCATGCCCGAAAGCAACGACAGAAGGCCCGTTTGGAGCGCGCTGAAACCAGCCACCAACTGCAGATACGGCGTCATGAGAATCCCTTGGGCGCCCATGCAGAAAAACGGGACCGCCACGGCAAGCAGCCCGGCGCGAACGCGCGACGAGCCCACGAACGCGCGCGGCAGCAACGCCGCCTTGCCCCGCTCCTCTCGCCTGCGCTCGAACGCAAGCAGGCACGCAAGCAGCATCAAGCCCGCCGCCATGGCCGGAAGCGCAGGGGAAACGCCGAAAATCGTGAACGGGCAATCGGGCAGGGGCTCGATGCAGCCCCACGAGACCGCACGAGCGATGCCGAACAGCAAAAGCGCCAGCCCGCTTGCCGCCAAAACGATCCCCGGCACGTCAATGCCCGTAGACGCGCTGGATTTCGGAAGCTTCGGCAACAAGCGCGTGCATGCGAGCACGATGGCGAAATACGCGGCGAGCACGCCGAACGTCACTCGGAATCCCGCCGCATCGAGCAACAGCCCGAACGGAATGGGGACCAACGTGGAAAAAGCCGAGGCGGCCGCCACGAACCCAAAAGCGGTCGCGCGGGCATGCCCCTCGTAAAGCGCAGGGATCAAGCCGAGCACCGAAGGCGTGATGAAGCTTGCACCCAAGCCGACCACCAGGCGGCCGCCCCAGGTGAACACCTCCATGTCGGGGGCGCACACAACCACGATCTCGCCGAGCACGGCCAGAGCCAATCCGATGCGCAACGTCCTGCGCCATCCAATGACCATGCCCACCATGCCGCCGGCGATCATGCACGATCCGGCAATCAGCGAATACGCAAGGCTGGCCATCTGCACGTCGGCCACCGTAGCGCCGAGAGCGTACACCAGTTCCTGCACGGCGATGCCGAGCGCGGCGTTATCGCTCGACGTCCCAATCTGGGCAAGCACGATAACGATAAGAGGACCCAGAAGAAACGGGGTCTTTCTCGGTGTCTCCCGCACAGAAGACCCACTCTCTGAAGCCATTGCCGGCACCCCCCTGAAATTCGCAGGCTGAACGCTTCGCTCGCATCATTGTATCGACGCTTTTTCCCGCCTTTTGTAGAAGAATTACCGTATCTTCGGTAAAATACCCTTCGCTATGCCCCGCGCATCCTGCACATCCTGCTGAAGCCCAAGCCAACCCCGAAGGAAGGGCCCTTTCGTGAACGTACGCCAAAGCACGTTGCTGAACCATGTGCTGTACCTGGAGCACTACACCCCCGTAGGGGAGCTGGCCCGCATCATCGGCTGCTCCGAGAAAACGGTGCGCACCGATGCGAAAGTGGTCAACGAGCACCTGATCCACGCCGGATTCTCATCCCGCATCGGCAGCAAGCGCGGCAACGGCATTCGCATGGTGCTGGCGCATGGGGAACGGGGACGACTGGAGGCCATGGTGGCCGACAGCGCCATCGAGATGCGCCCGCGACTGGAGCGGTTCTATCGCGGCATGCTCCTGATAGCCTGCTCTCCGAAGGCCTATACCGTGGACACGCTGGCGCACGCGCTCTTCACCAACAAGCAGCAGCTGCAAATGGACATGAAGTGGTGGGGTTTCATGCTGAACCCCTTCCATCTTGCCCTGCGCAAAAAGGAACGCCTGGTCATCGAAGGACCCGAACTGTCGCTGCGCTTTTTCATCGAGTACTTCTTCTACAAGCTGGACCGGCGCATGATGCAGAACC
The DNA here is from genome assembly GCF_003726035.1 of Paraeggerthella hongkongensis. Taxonomy (GTDB): domain Bacteria; phylum Actinomycetota; class Coriobacteriia; order Coriobacteriales; family Eggerthellaceae; genus Paraeggerthella; species Paraeggerthella hongkongensis. The sequence continues at coordinate 5,079 of NZ_QICD01000019.1, read as the reverse complement.
ACATCGAGCCCACGTTCATGAGCCAGGACACCCAGTTCCTGAAAACCATCGTCGACGAGGCCGAACAGGAAATGGGGCTGCAGCTTTCCAAAAACTCGCGCCAGCAAACGTCGTTCTACCTCAAGGTCATGTGCGCGCGGCTGAGGCTGGGCCACGCGCTTGAAGCCGATTTCAAGTTCGAGGCGGCCCATCCGGCTCTTGCCGGCAAGTTGAAGGCGCGATTCGAGCGCCATCTGGCAACGCCCGTGAACGATCACGAGATCGCGCTGGCATCCAACCTGTTCTCATGCGGCACATGGCAATGGAGCAATCGCAACATCGAGGAATACGAGCCCTCCGACTCCACCGTCAAGCTGGTAAAGCGCATCGAAGCGGTCTTGGAGCGGAAGTTCGGCCACGCGCCCGACACGAGCCTGCATCAGCGCCTGCTGGTGCTGGTCGACGGGGCGCTGCTCAGGAAGGCCTGCAACCTGTCCATTCCCGGGCCCATCGAACACGCCGTGAAATACGACAACATGGATGGGTTCCTGCTTTTGACCGAAGCCCTGCTGGAAGCCCCCGAACTGAGGGATTTCGACGTGTTCGGCGGAGACCATACCCGCATCGTCATGGCCATGCTCGAATACCTCGACCACGTGCGCGCCGAGCGCGTGTTTCGCGTGGGGCTGGTGGTGAACGCCGGCGTTGAGCAGGCGGCTTACGGAAAGTACCGCCTTGAGAAGCTGACGTCGAAGGTGCGCATCGTGGACGTCATCACCGAAAACGATGTGGAGCGCCCCGCCCCTTCGGCAACGCCTCTTTCCGATCGTTTCGATTTCCTTATCTCGTTCGAGCCGCTGAACAGCACGTTTCCAAGCGTGACCATTTCCGAGGCCATCGACGAACAGGACATCATGCGTCTGATGACGTCCATCCCGACGCTGGGCAACAGCCTTGAAATGCAGCTGCATCGCATGGACGTAGAAGACCCGGTCCAGGAGAAGGACCTGGCCAGCCTGGCGCACGCCGTGCATCGGGAGCTCGAGCGCAAAAACGTGCTGCACATGGAAAACGACCGGTTCGCGCGCGTGTTCGAAACCTCGTATTTCGTATCGGGAGGCACGCTGATCCTGCCCGTGTTCAGCCCGAGCGTCACCGGCACCTGCACGGTGTTCTTCCGAGCGGACGAGTTCAACATGATCGGCACGCTGATCAAAACCATCGCCGTCCTCCTGGTTTCCGAGGCGGACCGTCCGTCGGTCCCCTCCCTGACCGAGCAGTTCAAACGCGTGCTGGCCGAGCGCGCGGAACCCCAAGACGCGCTCACCGCGTACTTCTCGGCCTGATCGTCGAAACCCCCGCCATGCAACGAGCCCGCATGCTGCGCATGCGGGCTCCAGGAGGTCGAGCGGGCTTTGGGGCGAAAGCCCGCTTCTGGCACCGGGTGCCTTACGAGGTGCGCCGTTACGCGCGGCGGTAGACGGATTCGCCTTCCTTGACGGTTTCGAGCACGTTGATGGAGCGAATGTCCATCGGGTCCACCTTGAGCGGGTTCGCGTCAAGAATGGCCAGGTCGGCCAGCTTGCCTGCTTCGAGCGTGCCCTTGCGGTCCTCTTCGCCGTACTGGTAGGCGCCGTTGATGGTGATGGCCTTCAAGCCGTTGAAAACATCGATCTTCTGGTCTTCGTCCAGCTGGGCGCCGCCCTTCGTCACGCGGTTGACCGCGCACCAAACCGTTTCGAGCATCTTCGGCGCAATAACGGGCACGTCGGTATGGAACGTGAACGGCAGCCCCGCGTCCAAAGCGTCGCGCACGGCGCTGATGCGGCCTCCGCGAACCGGACCGAAGTTTTTAAGATGGATGTCTCCCCAATACCAGATGTGCGACGTGAACATGCTGGGGATCATGCCGATCTCGGCCATGGCCTGGTACTGGTCCCGGCGAATGGTCTGGCAGTGGATCATAACCGGGCGCAGCTTGTGCTTGTCCGGGTTCGGGGAGTCCTCCAGCGCGCGCTTGTACTGCGCGATCAGCTGATCGCCCGCGGCGTCGCCGTTGCAGTGGCACAGGACCTGGTGGTTCGTGTCGATGCCGCTGCGGATGAACGCGTACGCCTCGTCATCGGTCATGGTCCCGTACGCCACGTAGTCGGTGGCGCCGTCCTCGCCGGGCTCGTAAGGCTCGGTCATCCAGGCGGTGCGGCCCTGCGGAGAGCCGTCCAGGAACATCTTGATGCCCCCCAAGCGGAAGTGGCCGATGTAGTCCTGGCTGTCGAAATCGGCGTTGCGCTCGAGCATGCCCTCCACGCCGTGGCCGTCCATGGGGTAGCCCACGATGTCCAGCTTCATCTTCCCAGCACGGGCGAATGCCGCCATCATGTCCGCGAAGTCCGGCTGCGTTGCACCGTCTTGGGCGGTGGTCACGCCGTTCTCCACGTAGTAGTCCTGCATTTCCCCGAACATCGCAGGGACGTCCAGATTCATGCGGGGCTGGCACATGGCGTAGAAGTTGAACAGGGTCGCAGGCTCTTCGGCATAGCCGTTCGGCTCCGTGGTTCCCTCCACGCGCCCGTACAGGCCGCCTTCGGGATCGGGCGTTTCGGCCGTCACGCCCACCAGTTCGAGCGAACGGGAGTTGGCCACGCCCATGTGCCCCGACGCATGAACGATGAAGATGGGGATTTCGCGGGAAGCGCGATCGAGCACGTCCTTCGTCGGATGCTGGCCTTCAACCAGGAAGTTCTGGTCGTAGCCCGTGCCCATGACCACGCCCTCGGCCGTGATCCCGCGCTTCTCGATGAAAGCGGTCAGCGCGTCCACGATGTCGTCGAACGACGTGCAGTCCGACAAGCTGGCCGTGGAGATGTACTGGGTGGTGCCCGTCAGGTGGCTGTGCGGGTCGATGAATCCGGGCAGCACGGCCTTGCCTTCAAGGTCGATCTCCTGCGCGCCGGCCGCACGGCACCGCGCCTCGTCCAACGAACCCGTGAACGCAATCGTGCCGTCATCTGCGACAAGCAGCGCCTCGAACGTGGCATCCTCTTGCGTCATGGGAACGAAATCGCCATTGTAATACAGTGTCTTCATAGCGTGTGCTCTCCTTGCTTCCGTGGATTTCGCTGCTTATCGAGCTGTTTCAAGCTGGTCGGACACGGCGCCGGCGGCCTGGACCGCAGCCTCTGCCTCCTCGTCCTTGCGAAGGACCGTGATGAAGGGCGTGGTCAGCAAGCCAGAAGCCATGATGATGGCGGCCACGATAAAGGCGGTCTTCGTGGAATCGACGCGCGCCGTCGCGTTGATGGCGGCCAGGCTCTCGCGCTCGGCATCGCTCATCTTGATGTCTTCGATGGTGGCCAGGAAGCTGTCGTCGCTCATGAGCGTGATGGAGCGCTGCGACACGGCCTGACGGACCTCGGGGGAAATGGCGGGATCGGCCTTCATGGCAGAATCGATATTGGACGTGATGCCGAACAGCAGCACGGCGCCCAGCGCGGCAACGCCGATGGCCTGGCCCACGTTGCGCATGGTGGTCTGGATGCCGCCCGACTGCGCCGCATCGCGATCATTGAGCGCCAGCGCAACCACGTTGTTCGTGTGCGAGCTGGAGATGCCGGCGCCAACGCCCACCAGGAAGAACCCGACGTACATGCCGAAGCCAACGCCCTCTTCGGAAATCGAGAAGCACATGAGCACGAGCGAACCCGCCATGACAAGGTAGCCGAGCTGCAGCACGCGACGCGGGTTGGCGTTCGGGAACAGCTTCGGGATGCCCAGCGAAAGCAGGAAGGTGGGGATGCCCACCATGAGGGACATGGCGCCCATGGTGACCGGCGACCAACCGGCGACCAGCATCAGGTACGGAGCCAACAGGATGGACTGGATGCCCATGAAGAAGAAGGTCAAGGCCGAAGCCACCAGGCCGGCAAGCACCTGCGGCGTCTTGAGGAACACCTGCGGAAGCAGCGCGCTGCCGTTCTTCTTCTCGATGCGCTTCTCAACGAACACCAACGCGACCAGCATCAACAGGCCGAGCAGCGTCATCGGCAGGGCCGGGGACATGCCGAAGATGGTGAACGGAGCAGCATCGAAGGGCTCGAACAGACCCCAAACCGAGATGCGGGAAAGGCCGACGAGGAACAGGAACAGACCGCCCGCGGCAATACCGGTGCCCACGCCGTCGAACTTGGCGCGCTCGCCGCCTTCTTCGATGGCGGGAAGCTTGAAGGAAAGCAGGAACACGACCAGGAAGTAGCAGCCCAGCACCACATAGGTGATGCGGAAGCCGGCCATTTCCATGAGCACGCCCAAGAGCAGCGGCAGCACGGCGGCCAAACCGGAGGCGGCGCCGATGCAGCCGTATGCCTGCACGCGGTTCTTGCCCTGGTAGATTTTTGGGATCAGGCCCAGGACCGACGGGATCATGAAGCTGGCGCCGAAGCCCACCAGGACGCGGCCGCCCCAGATGAACACGAGCATGTTCGGAGAGAACGCCATCAGGATCTCGCCGGCGGCGCACAAAAGCGCGCCCATGCGGAAGTTGCGCTTCCAGCCGATGACGGTGCCCAGCAGGCCGCCGGCGATCATCAGCGCGCCGGCCATGAGCGAATAGACCATGTTAGCCAGCTGGATATCGGGAACCGTGGCGCCCAGCTGGTTCACGAGCTCCGTGTTCGCCAAGCTGAGAGCGCTGTTCTCGCCCGATGTGCCCATTTGGGCCATGATGAGAATGATGATGGGAAGAACGAGGAACTTCGAAGCCCCGTCTTTCGCCTGAGCCGCGGATGCGGCCGTTTTCGCTGCCATGTACATACCCCCTTGTGTTGTGATAGATCGTTCAGCATCATGCATTGTAGGAAGCAACGGGGGGTACACGACGCAGAACAATTACCGTTGTAACGGTAATCGCTAAAGGAGCACCAGCGAAAGATGAGACAAAGGGACGGGGTCAATGACTCATTTCTGGCCTGCGGCCAAAAATGAGTCATTGACCCCATTACAGTAGACGCCAGCCCGATCAGGCCGTGTTCGCGGGGCTCGGCGGCCCCGGCCAGGCGCTCGCCCAGCCAGCTTTCGCCTATCATGGACACGGCCCCATGGGCC
>NZ_QICD01000018.1 GCF_003726035.1 Paraeggerthella hongkongensis | reverse complement strand
TCAAGTCGTAACCGGACACACATTCCTGCCGGGCGGTTAAAAAGCGGCCAGAAATTTAAAACCCGATTTTCCGGTGGTTCATCAGGGTATATGCACAAAACCAGACACACATTTCTGCCTATAACCCCGAAAACACCGTCACGTAAGCGTCAACCGTCACGCGCGAACGCTCGCCTTGTCCTTGCTACAGCGGACGCCTTGCTTCGATGGCGCGGCCAAGCGTGACTTCGTCGGCAAACTCCAAATCGCCGCCCACGGGCAAACCGCTTGCGGGGCGCGTGACGCGAATCCCCAACGGTTTGATAAGGCGCGCAAGGTACGCGGCCGTGGTCTCGCCTTCCACGTTGGGATTCGTCGCCAGCACAACCTCCTGAACCTCGTCGCTTGCCAAGCGCTTCATAAGCTCGGCGATGCGCAGATTGTCCGGCCCGATGCCCTCCATAGGAGAAAGCGCGCCCCCCAGCACGTGGTAGACCCCGGAGTAGACGGTCGTTCGCTCGATGGGAGGAATATCGCGCGGCTCGCTTACCACGCAGATCGTGCTCGCATCGCGTTTGGATGAGCGGCATATCTCGCACAGATCGTTCTCGGCGTAGTTGAAACAGCGTCTGCAGAAGCAAACCTGGTCTTTCACCTCGGCGATAGCTTCGGAAAGACGCAGCGCCGTCGCCTTGTCGGCGTTCAATATCCAGTACGCTATGCGCTGAGCGGACTTCGGGCCAACTCCAGGCAAACGCTCCAGCTCGTCGAGTAGTTTCTGGATAGACGGCGCTGCGTGCATGACAAATTTCCCTTCGCCCGATCTACATGAGGCCGGGGATGTTCATGCCGCCCGTCGCGACATTCAGACGCGTGGCGCTCATGTCGGACACGCCGCGAAGCGCCTCGTTGACGGCAGCCGTCACCATATCCTGAAGCATTTCCACGTCCTCGGGGTCAACGGCCTCCGGGTCAATCGTGATGCTGCTGATGGCCATGTCGCCCGTCGCAACAACCTTGACCATGCCGCCGCCGGCCGTAGCCTCGAACGTCATGTCCTTGATCTCCTCCTGCGCGCGAGCAAGCTCCATCTGCATTTTCTGAGCCTGCTTCATCATCTTCTTCATATCCATGGTACGGTTTCCTTTCAGATTCGTTAGCACGCGATCGACTTGTCCGGCACATCAACCGAACCTCGAACGGCGCGGATTCCTATTCTTTCACTTCTTCCACAACCACGCCAGCTCCAAAACCGGCGGCAAGAATGGCCTGCAGATCGCTGGGGTCAGCCGGAGCGCCCTGCGCGGGCGCGGGGGTTGAAGCAGGTGCCGAAGCCGGGATGGAAGCGAGCGCGCTCTGCGGGCGCGGTGCTCCAACCGACTGCGCGGCAGGCGCCGGCGAAACGTCGGGCATCGCAGGCGAGGGCGCAGGAACGTCGAAGTCGTCGTAGGGCACCTGCTCGTCCTCGTACGGAGGAACGTCGTAGGCCGCCATCGCCGCAGACGGCTGCGGCTGGGGCCGGGACTGGGGCTGCGGACGAGATGCCGAAGCGGCCGGAGCCTGCGCGTGGGATGCGGCCGCCTGCGCACGAGGCGCAGCGGAGGCCGCAGGAGACGCAGCGGTCGCAGAAGCGGGCCGAGCAGCAGAAGCGGCAACCGGAGATGCAGGGGCGCTCGCACCGGCCTGCGAATACGCGAACGGCACCGTGGAGCCGCACGCCTGCGCCAACGCGGCGGACACGGCATCTTGGACATCCTGCTTCTGCACGGCCTTGAACGCGAAGGCGTTTTCCGCAGGGAATTCGATCAAGAGGATGCGCTTGTTCGCATCGTACACGGCCTTCGTGTTAAGGAACAAAACGCCGTAAGCAGCCTTGTTCTTCTTGAGCGTGGCGAGAGCAGCCTGCCAAACGCGCTGGAGAGCTGCGGGGTTTTGCAGGCTGTCGGCAACTTGGCCCGAAGACGCCTGCACGCCGGGATCCACCTGGACGGCCGCGGCGGACGCGGAAGCCGCAGGCGCGGCAGAAGCCAAAGAAGCGGACACGGACGGAGCAGGCGCAGACACCGGACTCTGCGACACGGGCGCAGGCTGGGCAGCGAGCGCAGGCTGGGGCGCAACGTGAACAGCCGCGACGGGTTGAACAGGCCGAACAGGCTGAACAGGTTGGACAGGCTGGGCGACAGGCGCAGATGCCGGGGCCGCCGCAGGAACGGCCACCGAAGCCGCCGCCGACGTCACGTGGGCAACGGCCGAATGCCCGCTTTCCAGCGCTTCGATGCGCTCGGCAAGCGCCTCGAGCGTCAGATCCGAATCGGGACGAACCATACGCGTGAGCGCAATCTCGAACGACAGGCGCGGATTCGTCGACGTTTTCAACTCGGCAGACAAGTCGCCCAACACGCCGAGCAAACGCGACAGACGGTCCGCTCCGAACAGCGGCAGTTCGCTCACCAGTTCGCGCCGCTCGGTATCGCCCACCTCCAAGGCAACGTCGGCATCAGTCAGCGACATGACGTACAGATTGCGGACGTGCTCAGCCAGATCACGCGTGAACTGAGCAAGATCGGCCCCTGTTTCCACGAACTCCGCCGTCCAGCGAAAGCACGTGGCCACATCGCGCTTGCCAATGGCCTGCATGATCTCGGCCAGGTCGTTCGTGTCCACCCCGCCCAGCATGCGCTCGGCCACCTCAAGCGTAACCTTGCCCTCGCCGAACGCGATAAGCTGCTCGAGCGAGGTCAGCGCGTTGCGCATCCCGCCTTCAGCGCGATGAGCGATCAGGTCAAGCGCCTCTCCCTCGAACTCCACGTCCTCGGACACGCAGATAGCGCCCAGTCGCGACACGATGGACTCGGCGGAAATACGACGGAAATCGAAGCGTTGGCAACGCGAGTGGATGGTTTCGGGAACCTTCTGGGGATCGGTGGTAGCCAGCACGAACACCACGTGGCTCGGCGGCTCTTCAAGCGTCTTGAGCAGCGCGTTGAACGCCGCCGTCGACAACATGTGAACCTCGTCGATGATGTAGATCTTGTACCGACCGCGCGTAGGAGCGAACTGAACGCGACCGATGATCTCCTCGCGCACGTTCTCCACGCCCGTGCGGCTTGCGGCGTCCAGCTCGTACACGTCGGGATGCTCGCCGTTGGCGATCATCGTGCAATCATCGCACGTTCCGTCAGGCTCGGACGTAGGGCCGTGCTCGCACAGGAGCGCCTTGGCAAGCAAGCGCGCCGTGGTGGTTTTGCCGGTGCCGCGCGGGCCGGTGAACAGGTACGCATGGCTTACCTTATCCTGCTCGATCGCGTTTTTGATAGTGCGTTCGATATGCTCCTGGCCAACGACGTCCTCGAATATCTGCGGCCGGTATTTTCTGTACAATGCCTCTGCCATAGCGCGCGGCTCCCGCTTTCCCGTATGCATCCGTGGTTATGCGAACGCGGGCGCCCTGCACTGGCATGCGCCCGCGTTTTCTGCGTTCTTGCCCATTATAGAAGAAGCGCGCTTTCCGCGCAGCCGCCGCAGCCCGCCACCACAGCATCAGCAGGGGCGGCGTTGCAAGGCTGCGGTCGCGTTATTGACCGGCCTTCGCCTTGGAGGAGCTCAATTTCGCCTTGATCGCGCCCGCTACGGCCGGTATGAGGGAAATGGCCACAATTCCCACGATCACCAGCTCGAAATGCTCCTGCACCACCGGGATGCCGCCGAAGAAGTAGCCCAACAGCACGAAGACAGTGGACCACGTAATGCCGCCGATAATGTTGAACAGCAAGAATTTGCGGTAGTGCATGTGCCCGAAACCCGCAAAGAACGGCACGAACGTGCGGATGAACGGGAAGAAACGACCCAGGAAGATCGCCAGCGGGCCGTACTTGTTAATAAGACCTTCGGTTTTCTCGATGCGCTCGGGTGTCATCGACTTGACACGTCCGGAATCGATGATGTGCTTGCCGAATTCGCGACCAATCCAGTAGTTGCACGAATCGCCCAAGATCGCAGCCACCCATATCACCGGAAGCAGTGGCGCCAAGTTCAAGCCGCCGCCATCGGCTGCGAACAAACCCGCCGTGAACAGGAGCGAGTCACCGGGCAGAAACGGCATGATAACCACGCCGGTCTCGATGAAGATGATCAAGAAGATGGGGATGTACGCGCCCATGCCGAACGCCGCAATCCATTCGGCAATGAAGCCGCGAGGGTCTTGCAGCAAGTCAATGAAAAACTGAATGATTTCCATGGGGTTTTCCTCGAAGCGCACTCGAAACTGCAGTCGCGCCCGGTCGGCTAGAAAGGCAGGCCAACCCGTCGGCCGCAAGCCGTCAAGATAAAAGAATATCCCGGATAGGCAGGGGCGCTCGTCAGCGGTCCCTTATGGCTGCTTCCTTCCGGACCTGACCAGGTTCGGAACATGGCGCCGCCCCGGCCCATCCGAGATATTCTCGAACATGCTCGTGCATGCGAGGCATTAGTATATACGATCTCGCAAAACCCAAGCCAACCGACTTATTTGAAGCAACCAAAAGCACACAGACCGGAGATGAGACGAAGGGACGGGGTCGATGACTCATTTTCGGCCGCAGGCCAGAAAATGAGTCATCGACCCCGTTACAGTAGACGCCGACCCGACAAACGGGAGCCCGCCTTTTACATGGCGGGCTCCCGACAAGATGCGAGACTACGCGCCTTTACAGCGTGCGCAGGTTGACTTCCTTGAGCTGACGACCCGTCACGGCGCTCGGAGCACCCGTCATCGGGTCGCTTGCGCTCGACGTCTTCGGGAAGGCGATAACGTCGCGGATGGACGACTTGCCGCCCAACAGCATGACCAGACGATCGAGGCCCAGAGCGATGCCGCCATGCGGCGGAGCACCCAGCTCCAGCGCATGGATCAGGTGCCCGAACTTCTCGTCGATCTCTTCGTCGGTCAAACCGCACACGCGCAGCACGCGACGCTGTTCGTCGGCGTTGTGGATACGGATGGTGCCGCCGCCCACCTCAAAACCGTCCATGACCAGGTCATAGGAGTAGCTGCCGCACTCGAGCGGAGCGGATTCGATCTTGTCTACGTCCTCGTCCAGCACATGCGTGAACGGGTGATGCTCGGCAGCGTACTTCTTCTCGTCCTCGTCGTACTTGAACATGGGGAAGTTCACGATCCACAGAAGCTGATGCCCCTCGCGCGGAACGTTGAGCGCGTCGGCCATGCGCAAGCGAAGCGCGCTCAGCACGGCGTTCGCCACGGCGGGCTTGTCGGCCGCGAACAACAGCAGGTCGCCCGGCTCCACGTCCATGGCCTGCTTGAGGGCTGCAAACTCCTCGTCGCTGAAGAACTTGATGATGGGGCTCTTCTCGTTGCCGTCAGTCGTGAACGCAATCCAAGCCATGCCCTTCGCGCCGTTTTCAGCAGCAATGTCGGCCAGCTTCTCGACCTCGCCGCGGCTCCAATCGCCCGCGCCCTTCGCATTGATGGCCTTCACCACGCCGCCGGACTGGGCTACGCTCGAGAACACCTTGAAGCCCGTGTCCTTCACGATGTCGGTGATATCCTTGAGCTCCATGCCGAAACGCGTATCGGGACGATCGTTGCCGAAGCGCTCCATGGATTCGGCGTACTGCATGCGCTGCAGCGGGAACTCGTGGTCCACGCCTACCGCCTTCAGCGTCTCGGCCATGACGTCTTCCATCATGTCGATGACGTCGTCGCCACGCACGAAGCTCATCTCGATGTCCACCTGCGTGAACTCGGGCTGACGATCGGCGCGCAGGTCCTCGTCGCGGAAGCAGCGGGCAATCTGGTAGTAGCGCTCGACGCCGGCCACCATGAGCATCTGCTTGAACTGCTGAGGGCTTTGAGGAAGCGCGTAGAAACGACCCGGGTTCGGACGGCTGGGCACGATGTAGTCGCGCGCGCCCTCCGGCGTGGAGTTCGCCAGGATGGGGGTTTCCACCTCCAGGAAGCCGCGATCGTTGAGCGCGCCTCGCATGGCCTGGGCAACCTTGTGGCGCAAGTGCAGCGCCTCGAACATTTCAGGACGGCGAATGTCCAGATAGCGCCACTTCATGCGGGTGGTCTCATCGGTCTCGATGCCGTCCTCGATCGAGAACGGAGGCGTGACGGACGTGTTCAAGACCTCCACGGCCTTCGCCAGAACCTCGATCTCGCCCGTAGCCATATTGGGGTTTGCGGCTTCGGCGCCGCGCTCGCGCACCGTGCCGGAAATCTTGAGCACGTACTCGCGACCCAGATGTTCGGCCTTCGCGAAGTCGTCAACGCTCACGCAATCGGGGTCGACGACCACCTGCGTATAGCCCGTACGATCTCGCAGATCGATGAAGATAAGACCGCCGTGGTCGCGATTGTGCCACGCCCAGCCGCACAGCTCGACCTCGCGTCCCACGTCGCTCTTGCGCAGCTCGCCGCACGTGGCGGTATGCATGCAGTATTCGTTCCTGAAGTCCGTCATGATGATGGTTCCTTGCTCCTTGGCACTGCTATCTGCATCTGCCGTTCGTAGTTGCGGCAGACGTTACTCAAACCTAGTCATTGTACTGGCAAACGAGGGAAAACAAACCCCTGATCGCGTCTTTTCATGCAAAATGCGCGCGAACAACCCGCCAGAACGCCGTATCCGCCAACATGCGGTTCACTCCACTGCGCAGGCACAGCTGCAACTTGCGGCCAAGTGCGGACGATGCGGCCACACCGCATCGCGCTCTCCCTCGGCGTCGAAATCAAGGCAGCACGGACGCCCTCACATAACCCCCGAACCAAACAACACAAGGTCGAGCAGCTCTTGCTTGGAGTGGATGTTAAGCTTCTCGTACACGTGCTTGATGTGAGTGCGCGTCGTGTTATGCGAGATCATCAGCTCTTCGGCGATGTACTTCGCACTGCGCCCCATCGCAATGAGCCCAAGGATCTCTACTTCGCGGGGCGTCAACCCGTTCTCCATCGCAAGTTTCTGGCAATACGCCAGCAATTCCGACGGCAGCTCCTCGCTTCCGCTTCCGATCACGTTGCCATCCCCTTCCGCAACCGCAAGTTCGTCTCGCAGCTCCTCGACCTTCGTCTCCTTCGTACGTTTCGGATTCCGCTTCGGCACCGAACGGGCGAGCTGCCGTCCCACGCTGAAGAAATACAGCACCGTCAATCCGCCCGCTGCCGCGAGCGCATACGGCGATAGATCCAATGTTGACACATGCGCGATCAGCTGGCCGATGCACATCGCTTCAAACATAAGGCCCACCGCCAGCCCGCGGATGGCGTACACCGACTCACGAATGTCGTAAGCGAAGATAGCGATGAGCAGTACCCACATGTTGCTCTCCCATAGCGCATCCGGTGCGTTCGCGGGAATGGCTGCGCTGCCCATCACCAACCCAATGGAAAACAAGGGCACGTAGCATATGCAAAACGCGAGCACAGCGGAACTCCGCGACGACAGCGTGGTGCGATGCTGCGCGATCCTCCCCATCAACCAACAGCAAAATGCCATGAGGATCACCGCAAGAACCTCAAACAGCACCATATAGTTAAGCCCCGACGACAGCACGTCGTCTTCGCGACCCGATAGATACACGCATGCAGCGCACCCTATAGCAAATGCGGCAGCCACCACCACGAGCACTTGCAACGCGCGAGCGCCCTCGCCCAAGCCCGTCGTCTCGCCCCCGTCCGTCGGTTGACTGGCGCGAATGATGCATGCGATGGTAACGAGCGGCAGCGCCAGCAAAAACCCTTGCGTAATAGTTTCGGAAAACGAGCTGACAAAACGAAAGAGGAAGTAGCACACAACGGCTACCACCAATGCGGGGTCAAGAAAGAACGACGCGCTCTCGAGGCGCGACACATGGATAGTGGACGTCCAAATAACGATGATCCATCCGCACGCCAGCCCCAGCAACGCCCCCGCTACATAGAACAGCAATACACTCACTACCGGCAGCATCGACACAAGCGCAAGCGTCGCCCCCAATGCCGCAACCACGCTAACCGCCGGAACCCCTAATGCCGACTCCGCGAACCGCCGTGCCTTCAACAAGGGACGCGCCAGCAAGTGCGCCAGAATAGTCGATACGATAACTACGAGAAAAAACGTCGAAAGCTCAACGGCGGTGCGATCAACCCCGATGAAGTACAAAGCCCGAATGACCATGTGTGACGTAAAGAAGTACAGCACCCCAATTCCCACATCAAGTATCGTCGGGCGAACGAAAAGCACGGGGGCTCCCTCGCCCTTTTCGTCGCGTACGGCAATCCCCTTATCCATGACTCCCCTTCCATGGGCGCGATCCCGTAGTGCCAGTATAGAGGATGGGTTCAACGGAAAATAACTCATTTCGAGTGATACCGCAGTTCCAAAGCACAAACAACGCCAATGCCACGTTTTGAGTGACGCGCGTCAGCGCATCAGCGTCTAAGCTGGCCCCGTCGAATCACCGATACGAGGAGGGAATCATGGGGACAGCAAAATCGATGGATCGTCGAAGCTTCCTGAAAGGCACCGCTGTGGCTGGAGCGGCCGCCGCAGCAGCGGGAACGCTCGGTTTAGCCGGATGCGCGCCGCAGGATAAGGGAAGCGTCGCAGCCTCGTCAGGCGACCTCGTCCTGGACGCCGAGAAATTCACGAACGCGAAGTGGAACTTCGAGATTCCGCCCGAGCCCATCGACGAGAGCAAAATCACGAACACCGTGGAATGCGAGATCCTTGTCATCGGCGCCGGCGTGGGCGGCCTCGTCACCGCCGCTTCTGCCGTCGAAGAAGGTGCCAACGTGGTCATGATCGCCTCGAGTGACGGTCCCGTTTCCCGAGGTGGATCGAATGCCGCCTTCAACACGCGTCTAACCCACGAACTGGGACTTGACTTCACCCGAGAGCAGATCGAACCCATCTTCCAAGAGATATTCGCCTCGAACAGCTTCCGTCTCGACCAGGAGAAACGGTGGCTGGTCTACGACGAATCTGGCAATGCCATGAACTGGCTCATGGACAAAATGGAACCCTACGGCATATCTGCGGTAATCGAGAACAACCAGCGCGACGGCGGCACGGACTGGTGGGATGGCGGCCCGCTCAAAACGCTTAACGTTTCTCATTCGTTCGTCGCCGAAGGAGCGCAGGCCGCAGGCGCCTCGCAGCAAATCGTGGTCGAAGCGCTCGCTGAAGAGATCCAGAAAGCAGGCGGAAAATTATTCTACAGCACCACCGCTGTGCAGCTCGATCGCGAAGGAGGCAATACCGGGCGCGTTACCGGCTGCGTGGCAAAACACAATGGAGAATACACCCGATACACCGCTTCAAAAGGCGTCGTGTTGGCTACGGGAGACTTTTCCCAAGATCGCGATATGGTGGCAAAGTACTGCCCCATCGCCCTGCCCTTCGGCAACGGCGGCGTTTACGATGGAAGCGGCTTGAAACTCGCCTTATGGATCGGCGCTGCATGGCAAAAATACACGCCCAACGCACCTATGCTGGCTACCATGGGCGACGAAGTGCTGCCCTGTCGCTGGTGGGCAGAGGGCGCGCTAACCACGTTCCCCGGCCTTTTGGTCAACAGCAAAGGCGTGCGTTACAGCAACGAAAACTGCACGTATGGCTACATGCCGTACCCTCAGCGCGTTCAGCCGGACGGATGCGCCTTCCTGATTTGGGACGAAAATTGGGTGCGCGACTCCGCCCCGTGGCAGGGAGATCGCGTAGGGGGCAAGCCGCGCGACACGCAAGAGGTCTACGATGCCATCGCCGCATTGTTCGATCCCAACACTGACTGGACAACCACTGACGAATACGCCGGATTCGACGCTACGATGGCCGAGAACGCCGTCAAGGCAAACACGCTCGAAGAATTGGCCGATGGATTGGGCCTGCCTCGTGAGGCATTCCTCGCCCAAGTGAAGCGCTACAACGAATACTGCGAAACGGGTCTTGACGACGAATTCCACAAGGACAAGCGCTTCTTGCTTCCCGTCAAGCAGCCGCCGTTCTACGGCATAAAGAACGAACCCTACACGCTATGCATCACGGGAGGCCTGAACACCGACGTCCAGATGCATGTCTGCGATTCCAACAACGACCCCATCCCGGGCTTGTACGGAGTAGGCACGGTTGTGGGCGACATGTACGGCGACGTGTACGACTACAAAGTGCCCGGAATCAACCTGGGCGGCGCGTGCACTACATTCGGCTACCTCCTAGGAAAGAACCTGCACGCCGGCACGTGGTAGAACCCTGACCACCATCTCCCTCCCTTGCGCGAGGCCCGACCTGTTCGGGCCTCGCAGCGCTTTCGAAAAGGAAGGCAGAGCACCTTGCGTCCACGGGCCCGACGCCCTGCCCGCGCCCCCGCTGCCAAGAGGTTGCACGCGAAAAACCGTCCTGCGTAGCAACTTCTTGCAGTTTGAGGTCGTAGCGATAGGCTCTTGATGCCGCTTTGCATGCCGCCCTTATCGGAGATGGTATTTTACCTGGGGAAATGCGGATCGATTTTTCGCGTGCTCAGGAAAGGGGCTCCAACGACCGCGACCCGTCAAAACCTACCAAGAACGCCGGAATCGCGAACGCAAGGGACCAGCCGCAAGCGCAAGACACTTGCCGCGCATGCGGCGCTATCGCGTCTTTTCATGCAAAATGCGCCCCGGAAAAGCATTGTCGATCCTAAAACACGTTTTTTGCTGGAAAAACGTGTTTTAGGATCGACAATGACCGCTCGCAGGAACCGACCGACAGGCAACCGGCGAATGCTATGCTTTCGGCTTGTTGTACGACTCGTCCGCACCCAGCAGATCAACCAAACCTTTTCGGTTCTCCTCGATTCCTTCTGCCTGGGTGAACGCCAAAACGTAAACGGGCTGGCGATACTTTACGTCTGCGTACACGTCCGGATTGCCCAACCCGATCAAGTGCTCGCGAATGCTCGCTCCCAGATTGACCGAGCTCCCTACGTACACGCCGTGGTACGAGGAGTAGTCGTCGTCCCTCACGGCGTGCTTGCAACGAAGGATCACGTAGCACCCCGGAATCTCCAGGTAATGGGCCACGCCTTCCGGATCGAAGCCCGCCATCTTGTCCCAAGATTCCAAAAACTCTCGCGACGACAGCTTTACCGCGGCCGCCTGGAGCACGTCTTTCACTGCCGAGCGTCGAACCCGCTGCTCTTCCCTCTGCCCTTTGGCCTCCGTCCGCGCATCGGAAACTCCCTGCGCAGCCTGCTCGACGCTTGCCCGGGCCTGTCTGGCTGCCGCGGCCGCCTTGTCCGCAGCCGACTTGGCAACCGGGGCAACCTTGGGCGCCACCTCGGCAGCTACCCCTGCGGCAACTTCAGCTGCCACCTTGATCTCGCTTCGATGGGTCGCCACGAACTTCGCCGCGGCGCCCGCGCCCTTCGCAACACCGCTCCATTTGCCAGCAGCCATTCCAAGCCTCCTCAAACAACGCGCCCAAACGCCCCGAACGCGCAAGCGCGTCTATTCCGCGTCGTCCAAACCGCCGAACACCTCATCAACCGAAGGCGCACGCCCATCGAACGGCTCGCCGCCGAAATGAGCGAGCAGAGCCTTGATCTTGGGCAGCTCTATCGCGCGTTCGCGATGCGTCTGCATGTTGCGAACCGTCACTTCGCCCCGGGCAAGCTCGTCAGGTCCCAACACGGCAACCATGGAGGCCCCCAGCTTGTCGGCAAGCTTGAACTGGCTTTTCAAGCTGCGACGCTGGTGGTCCATCTCGCCCACAAGCCCCGCATCGCGACACGCCTGCACCAAAGAGAACGCCTCGGCGCGCACGCTCGCGTCAACGCACGCAACGAAGAAATCGCAGCGCTGCGCCTTGGGGAACGCATGCCCGGCCGCCTCGAGCGCCAGCACGCACCGCTCGTAACCCAGAGCCCAGCCGAATCCCGGCGTCGGACGTCCGCCGACCTCTTCGGTCAGCTTGTCGTAACGACCGCCTCCGCCGATAGCGTTCTGACTTCCCATTCCTTCGGTCACCTGAACCTCGAACACCGTGCGCGTGTAGTAGTCCAAGCCGCGCACGAGCGTCGGATCCTCGACGTACGACAGGCCCGCGCCGTCAAGATACGTCTTCACCGACAGGTAGTGCTCACGGCAATCGTCGCACAAATGCTCGGTGATTTTCGGAGCACTCTCCATAACGGCGGTGCAACCAGGGTTTTTGCAATCGAAAGCGCGCAGCGGGTTGATTTCCGCACGGCGCTTGCATTCGTCGCACAGCTCGTCGGCGTGCGCGTCCATGTACGCCTTCACGGCTTCGCGGTACGCCGGACGGCACGTCTCGCACCCCATGGAGTTCACCAGCAGGCGAGTGGCCCGCACGGGAATGCCAATCGCGGCGTAGAACCGCATGAGCATGATGATGCCCTCGGCGTCAACGCTGGGATCTTCGGCACCCAAGCACTCGATGCCCACCTGGTTGAACTGGCGCTGACGGCCCTTCTGGGGGCGCTCGGCGCGAAACATCGGGCCGGCGTACATGAGCTTCGCAGGAGCAGCTCCTTGAGGAACCAAGTCGTGCTGCACCACGGCTCGCACCGTACCGGCAGTTCCTTCGGGACGCATGGACAAGCGGCTCTTCGCCTTCACGCTGCCGCCCTCCAGAAGCTTTTTCAGGTTCTCGCCGGATATTGCGGTGAACATCTCCTTGGACACCACGTCGGTAGCCTCGCCGATACCGCGCACGAACAGCTCCGTCTGCTCGAAGACGGGCGTTTCGATCGGCAGGTATCCGTAGCGACCGAAAATCTCCGCCGCCGTCGCCTTGAAATGCGTCCAGAACTTCGCCTCGTCCGGCAGAAGATCGCGCGTTCCCTCGGGAGATTGAATTGCCATGGGTCGACCCTTCGTTTCTATTGTTCGGAATTTTGCTATTGTAACGTAAAAGACCTACGAGCTCTCCAAAGAACGAAGCACGTTCACGAGCGCATCGTCTGGCCGGTAGCGCGACCGCGCGGCCACCAAGCTGCGAGCCACGCGAAACATCCCCTCGTCGGTGGCCGCAACCGCGGCCTCCCCCAAAGCTTCCACCACGTCCGACGTTGGCGCCACGGGAATCCCCGCACGCGTCAATTCAAGATCCACCTGATCGCGCGCGGGAAGATCGATGCCCGTTTCCCCGACAAGCTCTTGCAACTCGGCCGTAGCCTGAACGGCCACCATAGACGACGTTGCGAGCGATTTCAAATAGCAAGCCGCGCCATCGCGCACCCGCCCCATCTTCCACAGCACGTACGCCAACTGGTAGTAAGCCATAGCTATATCGCTTGGCTGAAAAGCTATGCGCAAACCCTCCTGAAGGGTTGCGGAAGCGTTCTCCATGTCCCCTACCAACATGTACGCGCGGCCCAGCTGACGATAGCCCGCGGCCGTCGCGGGCGCTATCTCAACGGCGCGACGCCCGTATCGCTGCGCCTCGTCGGCACGCTCGAACGAATGCTCCAGCAGGCGCACGATCTCCAGATGGCAGAGGTAGAACGTATCCGTGGCAAGCCGCACGCGCTTGCCCGCATCGCGTGCGGCGCGCGACGGATAGCCCGTGCCTGCATATCGCGCTCGGTTGTACAAAACGCGGGCAACGTACGAGTCGAACGTTCGGTACACCGTCGACGATCCGTCGACGAATCCATCAAGCGCGGCGGCCTCGGCCACCGCATCGATCAACACGTCAACCGCCTGACCAAGATCATGCTCGGCAAGCGCTTTCGCACGGCCAAGCGCAACCAAACAGCGATCTTCCCCCAAATACCGGCCAACCACGACGTTTTGGTCGCGTGCATCCAAGCTGCCAGCGGCCAGCGCCGCCATCAAGCGCGTACACGAAGAAACGGCACGATCGTCAGAAGCCGCAGCCGCCTCTTCCTGGGCTGCGCGAACGATGCGAATGGCATCGGAAGCGCTTTCAGCTTGCACGATACGATCGGCTAGCCCTTCCGCCAACCGACGGTACGCCGCATCGTAGCTGATGCGCATGTCGCGGCTGCCATCCGCTCCCAACACGGGACGGGCGCTGCCAGAAAGCTCTTTGTCGCACGTTTCAGGAAGATCGGCGCGCAAGGAACTGGAGGCGAGCCCTTCAAGGTGCGCGAACGCCTGAGCATCATCGCCATCAAAGCAGGCGGCACACGCTTGATACGCAGGCAGGGGATCGAACGCACGGGCCTGCTCGAAGCCGTCGAAACGCTCGTACGTCGCACGGTCGAACGCAGCCTGAACATACGCGGGGGCCCGATCTTCCTGCGGGAACTCTCCCCCTTCCGATGCCTGGTCGCCCTGCTTCCGGGGAAGAAGGCGCACCACCACGTCCACCCTGCTCGCCGACGCTACCGCCTCGAACGCGATCGAAACCAAGACCAAACCAAGGTGCAGAGCGTACCGGCGCGCCTGCGCATCGCGAAATTCCCCATCAACCTCGACCCAGCTCCCCGACGAATCCTGACCGACGCCTTCGCTCCAAATCCACGTCGGCATAAGCAAGGCGTCGGGAACCGTCACGTCAAAGGCAACCGCGCCTGCTGCAACGTCCAATCGAAAGGACGCGTCGATCCGAAACGGCAAACGCAGACGCTCGATCGCAGCGGCAATCCTGCAGCGAGCATCCCATTCGCCACCTTCTTCGCCTTCGGGCGCGTCAACCGCCCGATCGAGCTGCGGGCGCTGCACGGCGACCGCCTCGATGAGGTACGCGTCCCATCGCGCGCAATCAATGTCGGTAGCAAACGCCGCACGATCCCCAAACGCCTCTTTGACCAGCAAAAACCTATTGAGGGCAGCTTCAAGCGCCCATATCGTAGGCGCAGGTATCCGCGCTTCTTCGTCATCGACCGCCACATAATACGTATCAGCGTAGCGAGAAGTCCGCACAAGACGCACCGACTCGTCCCCCGCATCGCGCTTGAGGTCGTCCAACCCCGCGTCTTCCAGCCACTGCGCCAAGCACCGCACAAGCGCAGGAGGACGAAACGCAGGATCGCTCTCGGCTTTGCGCGCATCAAGAACAACGGAACGCATGGCCGCCAAAGGCTTGTCGCCGCGCAAGCGTTCGAACACGCTCTCAAGGCCACGCTCGGGTACCGCCGGCGCGCCCAAGGAAGGCCGATGCACGAAAGCCAGGTACGCCCGAGCCATCGCATGATCGTAGCGTAGTCCTCCGGCATAAGGCCCGAAATCGTACCAGGAGTCGAACAGCGCGTACCTCCCCTGAGCGCTGAGGTACTGCGCGACCTCGCGCTTGGTATCTTTTTCGTGCACGTACACGCAACCGCGTTCTTCGCGCGACGAAGAAGGCTGATCGGAGTAGCGAGCGAACGAGAGATCGGGCTGGCGCGCGGGCGGCGCGCTCAACGCTTCGGATGTCGAAAACACGCGTCCGTACGGATCGATGTAAGCCAGAACGCGCACCGTAAGCTTGTCGGGAATCGCAACAACGTACGATCCGCCCGTACCGGGCGTCGGCAGCCCTCGAGAGACGAACCCGTACGAACCGGGTTCGTCCAACGCACCCGGAATGGGAGGCATTCCGGCCTCAAGCACATGCACTTTGTTAAAGAGTCTGTCGCCCACATTCATGCGATACAGACCGTCCTGCCCTGCTACCTGCTGCACGGATGTTCCTTCCTGGTCGTATCCGAGCAGCATAGCACGACAGAAGCACCGTACAACATCGAGCGCCCCCGGATCGCACATGCTTTCCGGGGGCGCCTCCAGAAGAAGAGCATCGCCGTTGGCGGCAAGGACACCGCCGGACGGGAGGAATCCTAGTGATGATGGTTGCATGCCTGATCAGCGGACATCACCGGAGCGTCGCCAGCTGCAACCAGCCTGGCGGCATCGCCCACCATAGGATGCTGATTGTCGAAGTAGACCGTGATGCCCGCCTGGTTGAAGCCCATAAGCGGGCGCATCCCCATGCCGGCAGCCACGATCGCGTCCACGCCGGCGTCGGCAAGAAGGCCCACCGGGCGCAAGCATCCGCCCTCCTCATGCGGCGGATTTGCAACCTCGGTCGTTCCTGTAATCTCTCCGTCGGCAATCTCGACCACCGTAAAGCAATCGCAATGGCCGAAGTGGCCCGCTCGTTGAGACTCGAGTCCCGCTTGGCCCATCGTGGGCACGGCCAGCTTCATGGTTTCACTCATCTGTTCCTTCTTTCTTCGAAGCGATGCTGCTTCGATCCGCATCATCCGACGCGGAAACGCTCCGGTCGGATTCTTCCAAACCGCTCTCCAACAACCCGACGAGCAACTCGTCAAGACGCTGCCGATCGCGAAGCGCCTCAAGCCACTGCTCGGCCATCTCCACGCCGATGTGCGTCAACTCGTATTCCCGCCTTCGCGGGCCCGACTCCTCGTCGCACCAACGAGACACCACCGCGCCAGCCTCTTCCAATCGACGCAAGCTGCGGTACAGACCGCCCACGTCAACGTCCACGTGACCGTCGGTTTTCTCAAGAATGATCTTGCGCATGTCGT
Organism: Paraeggerthella hongkongensis; assembly: GCF_003726035.1. Taxonomy (GTDB): domain Bacteria; phylum Actinomycetota; class Coriobacteriia; order Coriobacteriales; family Eggerthellaceae; genus Paraeggerthella; species Paraeggerthella hongkongensis. The sequence goes on along the minus strand of NZ_QICD01000018.1, from coordinate 29,119 downwards.
ACCCGTATCCACCCGCATGCAAAAGAGCGGCTAGCGCCGCCGGCTCCACCAACGCGCCACCGCCGCCGCCTCGCCTGCGGCAACAAGGCTTGCGGCCCGCTCCCAAGCTGGATCCACCGCAAGAAGCGCCATTTCGGGCGCCCGACGTTTCGCAATCGCTTTGCGACATAGCGCCTCCTTCGTGCAGGGTACTATATGACATGAACATATATACTCTTTCAACATGCATGCTGTCAACATATAGATGTCGAAAGGGGTTTTTTACGAACGACAAAACGGAACGTGGCGCGACAATGCGCCTTTTTCGCCTGATCCTCGCCCGCTCATTGAACAATGGCGAATTCAAGAATGGCTGCCCTTGAGGATTCGGCTCACATCGAAACCGCACGCGATCTCACGGCGGTTTTCAGAAAGCAGGTGCTTCGCCGACGCACCGACTTCGCAATGCGACAAGCCCCGATGAAGCAAAAAGCTACAACGAAACCGCGTCCAAAGAGCGCACAATCGCGTCCTGAGCGGCACGACATGAAGATTGGGGCTTGTATGCGGAAACCAGATAGGTGCCCGTCCTGTTCCATTCGTCAAGGGTGAATGCCTCCGGGCTGTCAAGCTCCCGCAGGGCATGAGCGCATTCCCCCAGCCTAAAGCGCAGATCAGACAGGTAAGCGGCGGATGTATTCAAAACCAGATAATCAAGCAGGGACATGATCACAACAAGCGTTCCTCCCTCTGCCCTTGCCCATCTTCCGGCTGAAATAGCAGACTTTTTCGAAACGGTCGGCTATTATCGTATTTTATTAAAGATCGAGGAACGCACTCAGGAAGGGCATGCGTATTCGACGGTACGACGCGCCTTGCCACACGGTCTAATAACGTCTGCTATATTGCCCTCGGAGTGATACAAAGACGTGGACCCGGCCTTCAAATCAGCGTTCGCCAACGTCAGGGAAACGTCGCCTTTAGGCTGGATCTGATTCCCCGCGGCGTCGAACAGTGTCACATCCACGGCGACAAAGCCGACCAGCTTCTTTCCTTCGGCCGAAGCTTTCTCCTCGGCAACTTGGCGAACGTCCTCGCCCCCAAGCGGAACGACCTTCATGGCAACGCCCGCAGGGAGCACGCCAGCGGGCGCCTCCAAAGAGACCGTGGTCGCACCGACCGTTTGGGAGAGAGAAACAGCCGGAGCATTGGAATTCCCAGTCGTATCAACCTTCGAGTCGCCGGTAATAGGCGTAGTCTCGGCCGCAGGCTGCTCGGCCTCTGCGGCCTCTGCGTTCACGGTAACCACCAGCGTGCTGTCCACGTACTCGGCGGCAATGGCCCAGCCGCCGTCGATCCCTTGGACGGGCACGTTCGCGTTCGCGGAATTCCGGGCAACAACCTGGGAAACCTTGTAGCCCGCATCAGCCGAAGCGGCGAACTTCAGCTCTTTATGCAGCTCGGTCGTAAGCGTCTTGGCGTAGAGAATCTGGTCCTTCACGGACACGTAGGCATGCTCAACCTCAAACGTGACCACCGCTTCGTCAACCTCGGGCGCAACGATAGGCCCGGCCGGCGATGCGGACGAGTCGGATCCAGCGGCATCGGCACCGTGTTGCACGGCGTCTTGAACCGCTTGCCGATCCTGAGAGGCTTCAATGGTTTCCGCCGATTTCTGCGCAGAAGAACCAGCCGACGCTCCGTCGGCACCCCCTTCTGCAAACGCGGCGAAATTCGTCATGGTCAGCACCATGACAACCGCCATGAACACGGCCAGGCATTTGCCTTCAAACGTGTTTTTGAGATCGAGCATTTTCTCTAACATGCGTATCACCCACACTTCTACCGGATCGCCATTCCGGATTGACGCTTGCGCCGGGCAACTAGCCCGCACGATATGAAGCGCGACCAGCGCTTCCCCTGTCAGTGTGCCGTTACGTTATCGAGCATGCTCGTGTTCGTGACTTCCGTGGTAGGCTTGCCCGCGCTTCCGTTCATGCGGAAACCGTACAAACCCTTAATTAGTTTACCATGCAAGCGTTAAAATGTCTCTTTGCCGGGTGCATTTTTCGGCTGTTTACCTAACTGTTGAATAAGCGGTAAAACCCGATGAACGCACGTAAACAAGCGAATCGAGCCAGGGGACGCTCTTCGAAACAACGCATCCTCCATGCCTTTCCCGCAGCTTGGCGTACCCTGCGATGCGCGCTGCAGCATAGCGGTATAATGCCCAATACGGCTCAACCCCAGAAAGGCGTGCATGCAGGAAGACGCTGCGATAGTCGTCCCTTGTCGACAGTCTGCGAAATCGGCGGCTTCCATGCCCCGGAGGATTCGCGCGCACCGCATCCTTCGCTGCCTGTGCGCGGCTGCGCTCGCCTGCGCTCTCCTGGCTCTTTTGACAAGCTGCAACGGAGGCGGTCGAGAAACCGACTCTCCGTCAAGCGGCAATGGGGGGCAAACATCCGGGCCAGCCTTCACGCAAACCGAACCCGCCCTCTCCTCCTTCGACGAATCGGCCGCCATCAACCTCAACGGGGCGCTCATAGACGCTTCCCATCTTTCGGAGGGTTACGTTTCGGTCAGCGCCGCATCGCAATCTCGATTGAAATTCCAGGTGAAAAGCGGGGGCCTGGAGTACAACTACGACCTTCCCAACGACGGCACGCCCATATCGTGCCCGCTCAGCGAGGGCAACGCAACCTACTCTTTCACCGTATGGGAGAACACGTCGGGAAACCGCTATGTCGAACTGGCCAGCCTGCCCGACCAAAACGTGGCCCTTTCCGACGAGTTCCAACCGTTCATCAGGCCCAGCGTCTATTGCAACTACGGGCCAGACAGCGCCGCGGCAAAGCTGGCGAACGAGTTATGCGCCAACGCGCAGAACCAAGGGGACGTGGTGCGCGCCGTTTACACTTGGATCGTGGACAATGTAGCGTACGACGAGGAGAAAGCCGCTGCGCTTGCCGACGCAACCGGATACGTTCCCTCCCCTGACGCAACCGTCAACGCCAAAACCGGCATCTGCTTCGACTACGCATCCCTTGCAGCGGCTATGCTTCGTAGCCAAGGCGTTCCCTGCAAGATAATCACCGGAAACGTCTCGCCTGATAATATATACCATGCATGGAACATGATATATATTGATGGCACGTGGATCGGCGCCGGTATCGACGTCAGGCAGAACACCTGGACGCGCATCGATACCACGTTTGCCGCAGGGGGCGCGTCAAGCTTCATCGGAGACGGAACCGGCTACACCGATCGTTACACGTACTGACATGCTAGTTTGCGCATGAGGGCAAGATAAGGAGCGAGTAGGGACATGGCCACGAAGATGCTCGAAAGCAGTGCGATCGCCGCATTTTGCGAAAGCGCCGCCGTCATGCACTCAGCCGGCATTCAGATGGACGAAGCCGTCTACCTGCTAGGCGAAAACATGCAGGACGCCGCGTTCAAGAACGCCTGCGACAGCGTATACGCGAAGCTGATCTCCGGGAAATCACTGGCTGAGGCTTTGGAAGAGTCAGGGAGCTTCCCCCATCACGTGGTGGACATGGTTGCCGCCGGCGAACACTCGGGACGCTTGGAGAACGTGCTGTGGAGCCTGGCGAAGTACTACGACGAAGAAGACCGCCTGTACGCTAAAACCAAAAGCGCCGTTGCCTACCCCGCCGCGCTCCTATCCGTGATGACGGTGATCCTGCTATTCACCGTAGCCGTCATCCTGCCCGTGTTCGTTGACGTTTACACCGGCTTGACCGGCAACCTGACCAGCGGATCTTTCGCTTACGTGAACGCGTCCATCATCATCGGATGGACCGCTTTGGGCATTACGCTGCTTTGCACGGTACTGGTGTTTGCCGGCATCGTTGCCAGCCGCTCGCCCCAAGGCCGCAGCAAGCTTGTACGGCTGCTCGAACGCATGCCGCTCACGCGCGAACCGCTGCGCCAAATGGCCGTCGGACGGTTCACGGCAGCGCTCGCCACCTTCGTTGCGGCCGGTGTAAACACCGACACCGCTATGGAGCGCGCCGTTGCCATGGTCGACCATTCCGCCTTGAAATCCCAGCTTGAGAGCGTGCGCAGCCAAATGATCGACCCGTCGCTCGGCAAAAGCCTGGCTCAAGCAGTATTCGACAACAACGTGTTCGAACCCGTCTATGCGCGCATGCTTGTGGTAGGCACCCGCTCAGGAAGCTTGGAAACCGTGCTGGCCAGCTTGTCGGACACGTTCTTCGACGACTCCTCCATCCGCCTCGATCGCCTCATCGACAGCGTGGAGCCCACCTTGGCGGCCTTTTTGACCGTCAGCGTGGGGGCAACGCTGATAGCCGTCATGCTCCCCCTTATCGGCATCATGGGATCGATCGGATAACGCCATGTACCGCGAGATGACAAAACAGGAGATCAGAAAGCGAACGCGCAAACGCATGTCGATATTTTTCGCCATCGTTGCAGCAGCAGCGCTCATTTGGGTCGCCTACGGTTTCGTCAGCGCAACCCTACGCGAGCAAGGCGAGCTTTCGGTGCGAAACGCCATACTGAACAGCGCGAAACAGTGCTGCGCAATCGAGGGCACGTATCCGCCGTCCTTGGCGTATCTCGAGAAAAACTACGGGCTTGTCGTAAACCGGAGCGACTACGCAATCACCTACGAGGTGTTCGCCGACAACGTCATGCCCAACGTCGTGGTGTTGGCAAAATGAGAAGCAACGACAACATAGCACAAGCGCTTGTTCGGGCCACGCACCCCGGTCAAGCCGCAAGCCGCCCGAGCCAAAGTCGCGACCGCGTGTTCATCACGGTTTTGTTCGCGGTGCTTTCGCTGTTTCTCCTGATCTCGCTGCTTGTAGGAACGAACGCGTACAAATCCATCAACGCCGTACGCACCGCCTCCGATGAAACGCGCTTGGGATTGTCGCTCATAGGGAACTCCATTCGCGCAAACGATGCGACCGACGCCGTAGGAGTGGCCGAAGGACCGGAGGGGTCGGCGCTCGTGCTGACCGAGCGCCTGGAAAGCGGCGTGTACGAAACAAGGCTGTACGCCTACCAAGGATCGATCGTCGAAGAGTACGCTCGCGCCGACGCCGCCTTCACGCCGGAAAAAGCGCGTGAAATCGTGAAATCGAAGCGATTCGACTTCGCATACGAGAACGGCCTGCTAACCGTGTACACCGACCAGGGCTCGACCTCCGTCGCCTTGCGCAGCGTGCGAGGAGGTTCATGATGGTCGTGCAGATTCCACGCCACGGGCGCGCACGCGAAGAGAACCGCCGTTCATGGCACGGCGGCGCGTTCATCGTTGAATCGCTTGTGCTTCTTGCATTTCTGATGGCCGCGCTTGCCGTGGTGGTTCAGCTTACGGGAATCGCGCACGAGCGCGGAACGGAAGCCGACCGCCTTTCGAACGCCGTCACGATTGCCGCGAACAACGCCGAAGCCTTCGCAGCCGACCCCGCATCCGGGAACATGACTGCATCGTTCGCCATTGCAAACGGCAGCCTGGTGGAAGTCGACGGTACGCCGGATGCTGGAAACGAAAGCCCAACGTACCAGGTTAACCGCACGGTAGAGCAACATGACAAGGGCGGCGGAACTCTGTACACCGCCCATATCGCGGTAACGCAAGGCACTGAAACCGTATACACGTTGGACACGTCCCGCTACTCGACCGGTGCAGAGGAGGCTTGATGAGCAGATCGAAAGGATCGGTACGCATCGGGCCCATCAGCCTGTTTACCCTGATGACCGTCTTGTGTTTGGCTGTACTGGGAGTTTTGTCCATCAGCACGGCCCAGGCAACGTACGCGGCAGCGGAGAAGCAGGCAGCGTTCGCCGCAGACACCTACGCCAACGAAAGCGCGGCACAGAACCTGCTCGCAAACGTCGATGAAACGCTGGCAAGCGTACGGAAAACCGGCGGCAACCTCGACGCCGCCCTCGCCGCGGTGGACGGCATGCTGCCGAGCAACGCCAAGCGCGAAGGAGCGACCGTTTCGGCGAAGTTCAGCACCGAAAGCGGTCGCGCGCTGGACGTCGAACTAACCGTGCGCGCCGACGCAACGTACGAGATAACGGCATGGAAAGCAACGACGCAGTGGACGAACGCGAGCTCGGGCGAAACGCTCTGGTCGGGCGCCGCTCAAACACGATAGGAGACACCATGAAACTGGAACAGCTTTTGCAGGAGATGGTTGACGCGAAGGCGTCCGACGTCTTCATCATAGCAGGGCTTCCCCTGGCCTACGAAGCGAGCGGTCAGCAAGTTCGGCTGGACACGCCCCCGTTCAAGCCCGCCGACACCGAAGCGTTCGTGCGCGCGATCTACGAAGTATCCGGGCGCAGCATGGATCGCTTCCTCGACAACGGCAATCACGACGAGGATTTCTCGTTCGCCATTTCCGGAATCGGGCGTTTCCGCGCGAACATCTTCCGTCAGCGCGGATCGCTCGGCGCCGTGATCCGCGTCATTCCCTTCGGACTGCCCGACCCCGCAGCGATGGGAATACCGGAGGAAGTCCTGCGCCTCTCGCAACTGCAAAAGGGACTGGTGCTGGTCACCGGCCCTGCCGGCGTAGGCAAGTCGACCACGTTGGCCTGCATCGTCGATCGCCTGAACCACGAGCGCAGCGGCCATATCATCACCATGGAAGACCCCATCGAATACGTGCACAAGCACGGCAGCTGCATCGTGACGCAGCGCGAGGTGCCCACCGACGTGGCCAGCTATTCCGAAGCGCTGAGGTCGGCTATGCGCGAGGCGCCCGACGTGATCCTGCTTGGCGAGATGCGCGACCACGACACGATCGGCACCGCCGTGACCGCTGCCGAAATGGCGCAGCTTTTACTGTCGACGCTGCACACCACGGGCGCAGCCAGCACAGTCGATCGCATCATCGACGCCTTCCCCGCTTCGCAGCAGCGCCAGATCCGCATCCAGCTGTCCATGGTGCTGCAAGCTATCGTCAGCCAGCAGCTGGTTCCCGCAATCGACGGCGGCGCGGTGCCCGCGTTCGAGATCATGTTCGCGAACACCGCCATTCGCAACCTCATCCGCGAAGAGAAAACGCACCAGATCGACAGCGTGATAGCCGCCAGCGGCGCGGAAGGCATGCGAACCATGGATCAAAGCTTGTTCGACCTGGTAAAAGAAGGTCGTGTGACAAAGGACATGGCCTTGCAGTACAGCATCCACCAGGAAGCATTGAAGAAGCGCTTGGAAGCATCCGGGCTGTAGTAGCATCCGCGCCCGGTCAGCCTTGGCGTGATCGGGCGCATGATGGAAGGCCTTCGCCATTGGAAGATCCGGCCGGCCCTTCGCCATGCTTTAATACACGTTGTGGATGACCTCGGCGGAACCTAACAGGTTCGCCACTTCGAACACGGTGCCGTCGTCGAGCGCCGCCGTACCGTCGAAACGCCCGAACACCTGGTGCTGATCGGTGCGGATCACCTTGAAGTCCATCCAGTCGACGCGATCGAGCATCGGCGTGAACACCATATCCAAACGACCCTCGTCGTCGGTCACATGCCAAGGCTGGTCAAGCTGGTAACGATCCTCGGTCTTCTTCGCAACCGCAGCCCCCGCTTTCTCGGGAATGCCGAAGTCAACGCGATGCAGCTTGTGAGCAACGCCGTCCACGAACACCATGTTCTCGGACGCAGCGGACGTGTCGCCGAAACCGTACCCCAAGTTGAGTCCGAACCGATGAGCACCGGGCTGCGCCCCTCCGCGCCCATCCTGCCAACCTTGCGCGACGGCCCAGTACCACGTGTTGTCGCGCGTCCATACACCACGGCCCCAATCGAGCAAGCCGAACGAACGCTCCGGAGAAAAGCCATGTACGAGCAGGCCCTTCTTGAAGCTGCCTTGCGCTCGCATGGCAACGATCTTCTGGTTGTAGTAGAACGCGAGCGGGTCTTCGGCCCACGGCGTGGCAATCACCATCGTGTCGCGCGGCTCTTCGTCAAGCACCGCCTCAAACGTCAGGTCGTCGCGCCCGTCGAATCGAGCGAACTGGGCCTTTATGCGACGGCACCCGCCCTTCACCTCGAAGTCGAACGACACGCGCCCGTTCTGGAACCGCGACACGCCGGAAGACGACGAGGACGGCAGCCGAAACCGACCCAGGATCAAGGGAACCATGGTGCTGGCCGTATGCGAAACGCCCTCGGCAAAGTCCATGACGGACGCCGAGATAAGCCCGCCGTACCCCAAATCGCCCAAGGTGAGCGCCACGGCGTACTCGTCGTCGTTCACCAGGTAGTAGTCCCATTCTTTGATGCGCAAAGCCGGTGCCTTCACACGTGCGCGGTCGTAGGAACGAACGAGCGTGGTAGCCCAACCGCATTGGGCCAGAGAACCATCGTCGTTATGCAAAGGGCCTTCGGTCAATCGCGTTTCAGCCATTCGTCCTCCCTCCCTCGTTTGCGGAATCCTGGGCTGCTTGCTGCTTCCCCGCCAAAACACCGTCGATCAGGTTGATACCGTCCTCCCTGGTCAATGGAGCAATGGCACGCAACACGGCATCGCCTGCCCGGGCACCCGTGCGGCTATCCGCCACGCGAAACACAAGGGACCCCTTGAAGCCCGCATCTTCGACAGCCGAAAAGGAAAGGGCTGGCTGCTTCGTCAGCTTCGCCACTTCGGATGCGGCCTCGGCGGCAACCCGTTCGATAGCCTCCGCCAAATCGTCAAGACGCGACCCGTCGGTTGCCACGACAACGGGAATCGATACCTGATTGGTGGGAGGAAGATGGACGAGCGCCGTCTTGTTGATGATGGAGTTGGGAACGATGACCTCTGCGCCAGCGCTGTTCCTGATGGTCGTATGACGCCACGTCACATCCTTGACCACGCCCGAAGACGAGCCCACTTCGATGTTGTCGCCCGGCTTGACGATGCGCATGAGGCTTACCTGCAAGCCGCCGATCAGGTTGGATATCGTATCCTGAAAGCCAAGCGAAATGGCGATACCGCCAATGCCCATGGCCGTTATAGCGGCGCTCACGTCTACGTTGAAGCAGGTGGACAGCATGATGCAGATGCCCAAGACCCACACTGAAGCACGTGCGATGTTGACGAAAATGGAGCTTGAAGGAAGGTTCTTCTCTTCGTTGAAATGCAGCAGCTTGCGCATGAACCGCATCACCAACCGCGCGCACACCGCCGTCAAGGAAAGAATCACCACAACCGTTATCGCCGTGATAACCCAATCGCTTCGCACGAAGCCTTCGATGGCTTGTTCGAGTTGTCCCATGCCGCCGTCCTACCCTCTTGCAATCCTCATCGCCCTGAAAGGCGAACGCCTCACCATGACGGAGGCTTTTGAAACACGTCTTCTTGAGTTTCCCACAAAACGATACGTCCCTGGCTCCTTGTTGCGGGAACGTCAATCAACCGTTGGTTGGAAGAGCCGCGCCACGGCAGATCGAAAGAGTGAAGCGCCTGCACGAACGGACCGTCCACCAGCACGTCGGTTTGTGCGAGCAGGTCAAGCGCGGCAGGGTCCGGCACGCCGGTGGCAAGCTGCTCGTAGCGATAGCCGGAATACGTCCACACGCTGAGGCCCCGCCGCCGCAGCTGACGAGCCAACTCGGCGCATGCCGCCGCCTGCTCGAACGGCTCGCCGCCCGAAATGGTCACGCCGCGCGCCAGCTTGTTGGCGACGATCTGCGCCACCAGCTCGTCGATGCGGCGAACCTCGCCGCCCGCGCACGGCTGGCTGTCGGGGTTGTGGCAACCCGGACAAGCATGCGTGCATCCTTGCACGAACACGGCGAAGCGCAGCCCCGGGCCATCGACGATGGAGTCCGGGGCCGTACCGTACAGACGAATGGTGGCAGGCGTAGTCATGGGCAACCTCGCATGCGCCCGAAGGGCGCATACTGATCTCGCAGGTGGGCGTAGTACGTCAGCGAGGAGCGCTCTCGTGCCCCAGATTCGGGAGATCGCGGAAGCGAAGCGTACTGCGTACGCGAGCTTCCGGGATCGCCTGAAGATGGGGTGCGAGAGCGCTCCGCAGCGTCGGCTATTGCGTCGGCTGATCAGCCGACGCAATGAAGTGCTTCACGCGGTCGGTTTCCTCGGCGCGCTTGGCGTCGTTGAAGCGATCGAGCGTGCCCACCAGGTAGCCCGTGATGCGGCGGATGCGCTCGAACGACGTGCCGTGCTCGGCCTCCGTGCGGCCGCACTTGGGGCACACGTCGCCGATGATGCCGTTGTAGCCGCACACCGGATCGCGGTCGACCGGATGGTTCACGGAGCCGTAGCCGATACCGCTGTCCTTCATATGACGGATGACCGCCTCGAAGGCCTCCAGGTTGTCGGACGGGTCGCCGTCAAGCTCCACATAGGAGATGTGGCCCGCGTTCGTGAGCGCATGGTAGGGCGCCTCGATCTCGATCTTGTCGAACGCGCTGATGGGATAGTACACCGGCACGTGGAATCCGTTCGTGTAGTAGTCGCGATCGGTCACGCCCTCGATGGAGCCGTAGCGCGCGCGGTCCATGCGCACGAACCGACCCGACAAGCCCTCGGCAGGCGTGGCGATCAAGCCGTAGTTCATCCCGCGCTCCTGCGACAGCCTGTCCAGGTATCCGCGCATGTGCCCGATGATCTCCAGGCCCAGGTTCTGCGACGACTTCGACTGGCCGTGATGCTGGCCGGTCAGGGCCACCAGCGCTTCAGCCAGGCCGATGAAGCCCAGCGACAGCGTGCCGTGCTTGAGGACTTCGCGCTGCTCGTCGTCGGGCGCAAGCTTCTCGGAGTCGATCCACACGCCCTGGCCCATCAAGAACGGCGCATTGTACACGCGCTTGCGCGCCTGGATCTCGAAACGCTCGTCCAACTGCCCCACCACCAGCGCCAGCTTCGCGTCGAGCAGATCGAAGAACAGGTCCAGATCGCCCTTGGCGCGAATGGCCAAGCGCGGCAGGTTGATGGACGTGAAGCTGAGGTTGCCGCGACCGGGCGTCACCTCGCGATCGGGATCGAACACGTTGCCCATGACGCGCGTGCGGCAGCCCATGTACGCCACTTCCGTTTCCGGCGTGCCCTTGTAGTACTGGATGTTGAACGGCGCATCCAGGAAGCTGAAGTTGGGGAACAGGCGCTTCGCGGAGCAGTGCATGGCCAGCTTGAACAGGTCGTAGTTCGGATCTTCGGGATTGTAGTTGACGCCCTCCTTCACGCGGAAGATCTGCACGGGGAAGATGGGGGTCTCGCCCGATCCCAGGCCGCCCTCGGTTGCCAACAGCATGTTCTTGACCACCATGCGGCCTTCGGGAGAGGTGTCCATGCCGTAGTTGACCGAGCTGAACGGCGTCTGCGCGCCGGCGCGGCTATGCATGGTGTTCAGGTTGTGCACAAGCGCTTCCATAGCCTGGAACGTCGTGCGATCGGTGTCGGCCGTGGCGTTCTTCACGGCATACGCAAGCGCGCGATCGGCCGTAGCATCGTCGGCACCCGCCTCTACAAGCGCGACGCGCACGGCGGCCTCGAACTGCTCGTCCCTGTGCAGGCTGGCGATCGTGCCCGTCTGAGCCTCCACCGCGTCAAGCGTGTCCTGCGCGAACGCGCGGGCGTCCTCTGCGTTCATCAGCAGATCGACCGCTTCCGCCAAATGCTTCTTGTACAGGCGACGATACGTCTTGCGCACGCCTTCGGCCAGGCCGTAATCGAAGTCGCAGATGGCCTGGCCGCCATGCTGGTCGTTCTGGTTCGACTGGATGGCGATGCAGGCAAGCGCCGCGTAGCTGGTGATGTCGTTGGGCTCGCGCAACACGCCATGGCCCGTGGAAAAGCCGCCTTTGAACAGCTTCTTCAGCTCGATCTGGCAACACGTGGTGGTCAACGTGTAGAAATCCATGTCATGGATATGGATGTCGCCGTCACGATGGGCGCGGGCGAACTTCGGATCGATGACGCACATCTCGTAGAACTGCTTGGCGGACTCGGAGCCGTACTTGAGCATGGTGCCCATGGCCGTGTCGGCGTCGATGTTGGCGTTCTCCCGCTTCATGTCGGAATCGGACGCCTTGGAAAACGTGATGTCCTTGAGCGTTTGGATGAGGCGGCTGTTCACGTCGCGAGCGCGGTTGCGCTCGGCGCGGTAGAGGATGTAGGACTTGGCGGTCTGCACGAAGCCGTCTTCGATAAGAGTCTCTTCCACCAGGTCCTGCACGCCCTCCACCGTGGGAATGCCCTCGATGGCGCCGGCCTCGAGCTTGTCCACGACAGCCTGAGCGATGCCGTCGGCAACCGAACGGTCCTGCATGGCGCCGCATGCCTGGAACGCCCGCTCCACCGCCTCGGCGATCTTGTCCGCCTTAAACTCCGCCGTACGGCCGTCGCGCTTTACTATGGTCGTGACCATGCGCCTGATCCTCTCTTCGCCAGTCTTATTCAATCGCTTCCAAATGCGTGCTTTTAAGGGCGCGATCTGTGGTTTCGCTTGGTTTATGCGCAATCTTTCCACAGGATCTACCCAAGATTTTCCACAATATATAGTGGGTGAATGCGTTTCAAACGTTCAGATATAGTACCGGCCCGCCTACGCCCGTGCAAGGCGTACACAGTTATTACACGCAGCAAACAGGCTCGGTCGCCGCTATTCGACGGTCCCGTACACCTGCCCCCACGCGTGTCCGCCGATAGCCGAGTTCAGCTGATCGCACAAACGCTGGCGAGTGTACGTGCCCGGAGGCAGCAGCGCGATGATCTCGGCCAGATCTTCGGGAAGATCCGCCGATTCCGCCGCGACAACCACATCGAGTCGCCGCACGGACTTTACGTCTCGATCCGCGAACAAAGAATCGACCACGCTCTGCAATGCACCGTAGTGAGGGCTGCGCACCGTATTCGTCCGAAAAGAGCCAGCCATGAACTACGCCTCCACGTCCGAACGAACGACATCGAACCCCTCGCTTGCGGCAACAAGGGCGCCCGTGTACGCCGGCGTGGCGGCGCCGCAAGCGCGCAGGAACTGAACGCCCGCACCGCGCAGCTGCGCACCGGCCGCCACCAGGACATCCGGGCAGAAATAAGGATTGGACTCCGTGACGCCGCCCTGCTTCGGGTCGTGCGCCCCCACGATCAACTGAGCCAAGACCGGCAGGGAGCCGGCCGCGCATGCCTGCCGGGCCAAATTGGTTGCGGCCTCAAGGGGAGCGCGCGTCGCAAAGCCCGCAACCGACGCCTCGAAGTCCACCATGACCTCCAACGCCTCTGCGAACGTATGGCGGCCGTCGGAAAGCACGCCGCCAGCGTCCACGTCGACCGAAGCGAACACCAACGCATCGCTCACCTGACGAACGCCCATGAGCGCACACTTGAGATCCGACGGGTTCGCGAAACCGTTCAAGAAGAACGCGTCGAACGACGCCCCTGCGCATGCGCGCGCAGCGTCGGCGTACTGACCGCGATTCTCGTTCAACGACGTTTTACTGGAAGGATCAAGCGGCAGCCCGCACGGGCCCACCTCTACCAGCACGTGCTGGGGCTTCAGCTGACAGGCGATATCCAGCCCCGCCTTCACGACCTCTTGCGCGCGCTCCTCCAGGCCATGGTGCGCCAGACGAGCCGCCGTGATGCCCGCTGTACTAGTCACCAGGCACTGAGCGCCGGCAACCTTGTTGAGCCGCAGCGCGTCGCGAACAGCCTCGGGCTCCACCAGCGTGGCGTACTCCAGATCTCGGTCGATGTCGAAGCCCTGTCGCTGCAGCACGGCAGCAACCGGAGCGGACAAAACCAGCATATCCCGGTGGAAGCGAAGATCGATATCAGGCATGGAAGATTCCTTTCGTCGAGTGCTTATGATAGCAAAAGAACGGTGCTGCATGGCGCGAGTTGACGTTCACCGATCGTCCGCACCCGTTACACAAGACGAACATGTACCGGTCACATGTTTTTCAAGGCTGACTTTTATACTGAGTACCGCAAACGAAAGACTCCCCTCCTTTCCGTTTGCACTGCGTAGAAGCAGTAGCGACGCCATCGAGCGTCGCATCATCCCCCTCCTTGTGGGCCGCGAAGTTCCCCTCTTCGCGGCCCGATCTTTTTTCGCGATAACCCTAGAATTCCGCTGCGAAACCGCCGCCGACCCGTGCCGCGCTTTCGCCGCTGCATCGAGGGCTTGCGACGATTTGCCAAGAAATTTGCTTATTTGTTACTTACAAGACCACCAATTCACAAAACGCGCACGTGCGTCACATATCATCTGCAACCTCGGCACGTATACTAGGCACCAGCAAATGAAAGGCTCCCCTCCTTTTCAGTTTGCTTCTGCTTACCCCTTAAAGCAGAGTCGGTGCCCAAGAGGCACCGTACATCCCCTCCTTGTGGCCCGGCGGAGCTCCCCTCTCCCCGGGCCGATCCTTTTTCAGGGAAGGAATGCGTCCGCAAGCCGCGATGAAGGGCTCCTCATGAAGTACCTCAAAGACAAGGTTTCACGGCTCCCGCTTCCCGTAGTGCCCGCCACCTTGGGCCTGCTTGTGCTGGGAGGGTTTTACGAAACGATCGGATACCCGTTCGTCCATGGGATAGCCGCCGTAATCTCGACTGTCGTAGCGCTGGCGTATTGCCTGAAGATCGCCTTCCATCTCAAAAGCGTGATAGCAGCAGAATACGCGAACCCCATGCTCGCCGCGTTGTACCCCACCCTCCCCATGCTGATCATGGTGCTGTGCGTATACTACGCAGATCTCGCGCCCGTCCTGCACGACGGCGCTCGAGTGGTGTTCTTCGCGATGCTCGGGCTGCTGATCGTGCACGTTGCGGTGTTCTTCGTCCGCTTCTTCCTGCGGCGATTCGAGTGGAAGACGTTCATGCCCAGCTGGTACGTCACCACCAACGGCGTCATGGTAGCCACAGTCGTCGGCATGCCGTTCATGCCCGAGCCGCTGGCAATAGGCATAGTGGTTTGGGGCATCGCAGCGTACGTCGCGCTTACGCCCTTCATGCTTTGGCGCATGAAGCGCTGCGAAGTTGCCGAAGCTACCATGCATTCGCAAGCAATCATGCTCGGTCCGTGCAGCATGTGCCTGGTATCGTACGTCAACGTTGCAAGCGAGCCGAACCTCATCGTGCTCGCAGCGCTGTTCGCCTGCGTGGCCGTATCGCTTGCGTACGTGGTAGCAAAGCTACCGAAGTTTTTCAGCGTGCAGTTTCACCCCGGATTCGCCGGCATGACGTTTCCCATGGCCGTAGGGCTGCTGGCAACCCACGGGTTCGCTTCGACGCTCGCCGCCGCCGGATTCGCCAGCGCCGCGTCGATGGTGCAGCAAGTGGAGGGCGTCCAGCTGCTGCTGGCCACGTCCATCGTAGCCGTAGTGTACGCACGCTTCCTCGGCATGTTTGCGGCGGGCTTGAAGAACGACCGCGCCAACGGAAAGCTGGCCCCCGAGCAAACTGCAGCGCTACGCGCGCTCAGAGCGTACCTCAAGCGCGGATCGAACGCACTTGAGCACCCCGCGAAAGCCGAAGCCTTCGTCCCCGTAGCCGCGGGAATCGATTGCAACGCAGCATGCGAAGAACCGGGCGCGGCCGAAGAAAGCTAGCGTTCCCCACGCTCTTCCCTCATGGTTACCTTTTTGTTACTTTAAGAGGGATCAATTCACAAAACGTGCACGGTCGACACATATGTTTTTCAAGGTCAACTTTTATACTGGGTACCAGCAAATGAAAGGCTCCCCTCCTTTTCAATTTGCTTCTGCTTACCCCTTAAAGCAGAGTCGGTGCCCAAGAGGCACCGTACACCCCTCCTTGTGGCCCGGCGGAGCTCCCCTCTCCCCGGGCCGATCTTTTTTTCAGGCTGAGACAAAGGGACGGGGTCAATGACTCATTTTCGGCCGCAGGCCAGAAAATGAGTCATTGACCCCGTCCCTTTGTCTCAGTCGGCGAGGCAGCAGCCCCAGGGGCTTTGCCTCGCCCGCCAGCGACTACTTTCCTGCGTTCTTGCGCTCGAATAGAATATTGTTCGTTTCCAGCCAGCTTTCGACCGTGCCGGTATCGAAGCCGTCGCTCGGATCGATAACCAGCGCGTACATCTCTTCTTCGCGCAGAACGGCATCGAGCGCATCGGTCAATTGGATCTCGCCGCCCACGCCCGGCTCCACATCGGCCAGAAGCTCCATCACGCGAGCAGACAGCAGGTAGCGGCCGAACACGGCCAGGTTCGACGGCGCATCCTCGACCGCCGGCTTCTCCACCAAGGCATCGATCTTCCATACGTCATCGGCAACGGGAGCGCCCGCGATCACGCCGAAACGGCTCACCTGGTCCTCGGAAACGGGCATGACCGCGATCACGCTAGCTCCGCCGTGCGCATCCGAAACCTCCTGCATGCGCGGCAGCATCTTGTTGTCCGGCACCAGCACATCGCCCAAAAGCACGTAAAACGGCTCGTTGCCGGTCTTCTCGTGAGCGCAGCGCACCGCATGCCCCAAGCCCAGCGCCTCATCCTGGTACACGTAGCTCACGTTGTAGCTGCCCACCTGCTCTACCACGTCGGCGTACGCATCCTTTCCGCGGGCGCGCAGCGTAGCGACCAGTTCCGGGTTCGGGCTGAAGTGATCTTCGATAGCCTGCTTCTCGCGGCTGTTGATGATGACCACCTCGTCGGCGGCGGATGCAAGGCCCTCTTCGACAACGTACTGGATGGCCGGACGATCAACAACCAGCAGCATTTCCTTCGGCTGCGCCTTCGTGGCAGGAAGGAAGCGCGTGCCCAAACCGGCGGCGGGAATCAGAGCTTTCATGGCTTCGGGACCTTTCTTGAGTCGCATTTCACACGCGAAGCGCCGCAAGAGCGGCGCTTCGTCTCATTCGTTTCGCTATTGTAGCACGGACGCAAGACGCGTCGGACGTCTCGCTATTTCGCCGCGGTCTTCTCGGCCAGGGCCTCTTCGAGCACGGCCATGTGCGCCTCGGTCTTCTTCAGACCGCGCACGATAATGAACACGTACACCAGAATTGCAGCCCACATCAGGGCATACGCCGCAATGATATACGGGGCCGACGGAATGATGGTGCTGTAGATTTCAACAAGAACCGGATTCATGGATGCTCCTTATCAACGAGTCGTTCGTCATGTTCGCGCAATTCTTCGCTGCCGCATCGCCTATCGGCCAGACGCGGCAGTCGAGCACGTTAGTCTTCGAGCTGTTCCTTCACGGCCTCCACGCGCTGCGCCAAACGCACCTGGCGGAAGCGCAGACGGTACAGCGCGAAGCCCACCAAAATCATGCCGGCCATGACCACGCCCACCGTCATGCCCATATCGGCCGACATGCCGCCTTCGCGCAGCACCACGGGATGGATGCTCGACGGAATAAGGCGCGTCACCATGTAGCAGATGGGCACGTCCACGCACGCGATGATGCCCAGGACAGAAGCGTACGTAGCACGTCGCTCAGGCTCGTCGATGGCATTGCGCAGCACGAAGTACGCAATGATGATCAGCATCAGGATAAGGTACGTGGTCAAGCGCGGATCCCACGTCCACCACACGCCCCACTCGAAGCGCGTCCACAAATCGCCCGTGATCATGGTGCACGTCACGAACAAAAGCGCAATTTCCATGCACACCTTCGCGCACGTGTCGAAACGCTGGTTCTTCGTCATGAGGAACCGAACGCAGTAATAACCTGCAAACGCCAGCGCGCCGAACGAAACCAAGGCAACCGGCATGTGAAAATAGAAGATCTTCTGGGACAGCAGCAGCTTCGACGACACCATTTGGCCGCCGATCAGTTCCACGCCGTTCACCGCGGCCCCGTTCACCGGCCCCGCGTAAAGAAACGCCATAAGGAAGCCGACCGTGGTCAGCACGGCCCCGGCCAGCAACGCCCATGGCGCCACCCGGTCGGGCCACTGCCCTGCCTCCGGCAGCCTGATCGGCTTTTTCTCGTCAGTCATAAACCCTCCTTTTGTCGAGCGCCCCAACACCTTGCAGCATTGAGCGGCTTCGGCGACCATCAGGTCGGCGAAGCGCCTACGCGCTGATAACGAAATCGTACAGCACCCAGCTCAGCAGCAGCATGATCACATCGTAGCCGCCCGCCAGCATAAGCGACAGCGAGAACGCGTCCATATACCCCTCGGCCCCCACGATCACGGCCGTCGTGGCCGACGCGCACGCGTACAGCAGCGGGAAGATGAGCGGCACGAACAGCACCGCCAGCATCACGTCCTTGCCGCGCGTGTTGATGGTGATGGTGGACAAAAGCGTGCCGATGCCCGCCATGCCCACGGTTCCCACGAGCAACGGCACTACGAGCAGCCAAAAATGCTCCGACGGCGAAACCGTTGTCAGGAAGAAGAAGTAGAACAGCGGCACGGCCAAAACTTCTACCACCAGCAAAAACAAAAGGTTCGACGTGGCCTTCGCCAGGAAGATGACCGATCGATCCAAGGGCACCAGCAAAATGCCCTCCATGCAGCCTTGCTCCTTCTCGTGCGAGAACGAACGGTTCAAGCCCAAAAGCGACGTGAACACGATCAGCGCCCACAAAAGCCCGCCGCTGATCTGCAGCACGTCAAGGGCGCTCGTGGTCTGTCCGAGCGCAGCGCCGTACACGATGAGCACCAGCAGCGCGTAGATGCCCATGGACGTGAGCATCTCCTTGGTGCGAAACTCCTGCTCCAGATCTTTTCGCAGCAACGTCTTGTATTGCTGGAACGTGGAAGGCTTCTTCAAAACCACGGACATGTCACGCCACCCCCATGCCGACGGTTTGGCGATACAGGCCGGAAAACTCGTCGAAATCCAGCGCGTCCTTCTGGTCGAACGCAACCACCTTGCCCTTCGCCAGCACCAGCGCATGCGTGCACATGGCAAAACCCTTCTGCAGATCATGGCTGACCATGACGAAGGTTCGGCCCTCGCGCTGCTGCTCGATCAGCTCGTCGAATATCTCCACGGCATGCGGATCCAAACCCGAGTACGGCTCGTCCAGAAACACCACGTCAGGATCGTGAATCAACGCGCGCGCAATGCTCAGGCGCTGCGTCATGCCGCGCGAGAACGTGCGCACGACGTCCAAGCGGCGATGCTTCAGCTCAACCGACTCCAGCAGTTCGAGGACGCGCGCCTCGGGTTTTTCCACCCCGTAGAGGCGCGCGTAGATAAGCAGGTTCTGCTCGGCCGTCAAATCCGGGTACAACATGGAGTTGTGCGAAATGAGCCCAATGTGGTCGCGCGCCTTGTCAGGCTCCTCCTTGATGTCGATGCCCATGAGCGTAGCCGACCCCGACGACGCGCGGGCAAGCGTGGACAGCACGCGCAGAAACGTCGTCTTGCCCGCACCGTTCGGCCCGAAGATGGACAGGAACGCACCCTGGGGAACCTCGATGGACACGTTGTCCACCGCACGGCGATTGCCGAACACTTTGGAAAGCTTCTTGGTCTTGATAGCCGCTTCCACATCGGTCATAGCGCTTACGCCTCCGCTTTCGCAGACTGGGGCTTCTCAGCTTCGCCCTGCGAGTCCTCTGCCGACTCGGCATCCGCACCCGTCAGCTTGCGGCTGGCGCCGCGCTTGCCTGCCGTGGCAATCAGCACGCCAGCCATCAGCAGGAAGAAGCCGATCCAAACCTGGGAGATCAACGGGTTCACGCGCACGTCCATCGAGAAGTCGCCGTTCTCGTTCACACCGCGATACACCACGAACAGGTCCTCGGTCGGAAGCGAAATGACGCTGGCCACCAGCTTCTGCTGCTGGGTGGACTGCACGAACTGCACGGTCGGGTCAACCGAGCCGAGGAACTGGCCATCCTTGTACGCATCGAAGCGCACCGTGTACAGGATGTCGTCCTTGTTGTCCTGCGGCACGATCTCGTTACCGGTGTA
Organism: Paraeggerthella hongkongensis; assembly: GCF_003726035.1. Classification (GTDB taxonomy): domain Bacteria; phylum Actinomycetota; class Coriobacteriia; order Coriobacteriales; family Eggerthellaceae; genus Paraeggerthella; species Paraeggerthella hongkongensis. The sequence goes on along the minus strand of NZ_QICD01000018.1, from coordinate 9,281 downwards.
CTTGAGCGTGTAGTCCTTGATGACGAAATCCTCGGAAGCGGTGTCGGTGGCCTCGTCGTAGCCGACGTAGGCAACCTTTTCGGTCACGTACATGGACGAGCCGATCAAGCCGACCAGGATCACGGCCATGCCGAAGTGGGCGACGAAGCCGCCGAACGTGGACGCGCGATTCACCAGCATGCCGAACGCAGCCGACACCGGATTGCCGCCATGGCCCTTCTGGTATCCGCGAATAGCGCGGCCCAGCATGAACAACGAGTTGAAGAACAGCAAGCTGGCCACCAGCAGACCCACGGCCGCCAAGCCGTTGTAATACCACGCCGGGCCCTCTTCCATCAGGCCTTCGGCATTGATGCCGCCTGCTGCGATGACCGCGTTGTAGCTGGGAACCAGATACGTCGCGAAGTACACCATGAGCACGGCGAACAGCACGAGCGCACAGACGCCCGGAATGCGAGCGCGCTTCCAAAACTGCTTGCCCTCGGTCTTGCCCCACGAAAGCAGAGGGCAGATAGCCAAAATGGCCAGGTAGACTATGCCCAAAGGACGCGCGATGGCATTGTACGTGCCAGCGGAAATAGCCTGGCCGCCAAACGGCATCCAACTGGGCAGCGCAGAGGCGATGGTCAGGTACGCCAGCAACGTGGCGAACACCACCATGATCACGTTGTTGAAGTAGTAGGCGGCGTCCTTGGACAACATGTTCTCGACATCGTCGGAACCCGAAGCGCCGGGACCGAAGCTCTTCCAACGGATGACCAGTCCAACGATACCGGCCACAACGGACAGCACGATCAACGCCCCGAACAGCACGAGCGAAACAGGGTCGCCCTCGAACGCGTGAACCGACTGAACCAAGCCGGAACGCGCGATGAACGTGCCCACGATTACGAACGCGAACGTCAGGCACGCGCACATGACGCTCCAGCGCTTGAACGCGCCGCGTTGACGATACACGGTAAAGCTGTGGATGAGGGCCACGCCCACAAGCCATGACAAAAGGCTTGCGTTCTCCACGGGGTCCCAGCCCCAGTAGCCGCCCCAACCCAGCACGACGTACGCCCACACCGCGCCCAAGCCGATGCCCACGCCCAGGAAGAACCACGAGAACAGGGTGTAGCGCTGCGAACGAACCACCCACTCTTTAGAGGAGTCGTTCACGATGAGCGCAGCAATGGCGTACGCAAACGGAATGGTCAAACCTGCATAGCCGATGAACAGCGTAGGCGGATGGATGGCCATAGCCCAGTGTTCCAGCAGCGTATTCATACCCAGCATGGAAGCCGAGCTGGTCAGCGTGCCATCGGAGTTGAAGTACTTGAGCGGCGTGGCCGTGAACGGCATGTTGCTTTCGGAAAGCAGCAGCACGCCCACGAACGCGGCCAACACCAGCTGGCTGACCAGCAGCGCCATGGAGTCCAGCTTGCGCGGGCTCTTCAGGTTGCGCACGGCGACCACCGCGTTGAACGCGGCGATAAGCCACGCCCAGAACAGAAGCGAGCCCTCGCGGCCGGCCCACAGGCCGGACAGCTTGTACAGCCAGGCCAGCTCGCCCGAAGCATCGCTATGCTGACGCAAAACGTACTCGATGCTCATGTCGCCCGTCATGAAGCAGAATACCAGGATGCCGCAGCAGAACGTCAGCGCCACCGCCGACAGGATCACGCCGATATGGCCGCCCCAAGTCAGCGTTTCGCCTATGCCGCCGGAGCGCTTGCGCGCGAGCACCGCGCCCGCAATCAAGCACGCGACGGACACCGCCACGCCCGCAAAGGCGACCAGAAGCCCGATCACACCAATAGTTGCCATGTAGTTTCCTTCCGAAGCGGCAGCCGAAGCCGCCGCCTATCGTCTTAAGATTCGCGTTTCCGCTAGCCCTGCAAAGCCACTTCGGTTGCGGCAAACTTGCCGCCAGCGTTGATGGAGCCCGTCAGCACCAGCTGGGTGCCGTCTTTGATCTCGTCAGAGATAGCGCCGTCGAACAGAACCGGCAGCTCTTCCCCGCTTTCCGCATCGACAAGCACGAAGCGATCGCCCGAACCGGCGGCGGTCAGCGTTCCGCCCTTCACCGCGCCGGCCACCTTGACCGGCTTGTCGAGCACCTCGCTCCCGTACCCGACCAGCTGGGCCACCGTGAGAGCGTCCGCAGCGTTCTCGTATTTGGAGGGGCACTTCGTAACCAGCTCAGACGCGTTCAAAACGCCTTCTTCGGTCATCTTGCCCGTGCAGATTGCCGTCACGTCATTGCCGAACGTAGCCGAAACGCCGCCCTCGAAGCGCACTTTGACCTGCTGGGACTTGTCGCCTTCGGGGTCGTAGATGGCAAACGTCAGCACGTTGTCCTTCGTTTCGAAGGAATTCTCCACCACGTTGCCGCTCACTTGGATCTTCTGGTCAGCGTATCCCCCGGTTGCAGCTTCTGCAATCGAAACGCTCTTGGCAGAGCTCGATCCCCCGACCACGGCCAAGACCACGACCAGCACCATGACGATAATCCCCGTCACCACGACCATACGACGTTTCGTTTTCGCGTTCACGCTCGCCTCCTCTTGTTCTCTTCCCGTACCGCCACTCTTTTGTCTCAAAGTTCCGAGGAGCGTCATGGCGCAACGCCCAAGGATTCGCCATGCGAACCGGCTGCAACATTCGCGCGTTCAACGCAAAAGCCGCGTTCTCCGGTACAGCCAGCCATTTCGTTCTTCGGACCTTTGACAAAAGGAGCCCGTCCAAGCGCATTGCGCTTAAGGCGGGCTCCCTCGTGCTATTCAATTGTTCGCTCGAAACGCGAGCGTGCAAAGCAAAGCTTTACGCCGTCTGGAGCTTCTTCGCCTCAGCGACCGTCAGCCAGCCCTCGGGCACCTCGGCCTCGCTGTGGCACGACGTGCAGTACATCACCGACGCACGGTGTGCCTTATGGCACTCGGTGCACTCGATCTCGCCGTGCTGCGGCACGTGCGGGTTGAACTCCATGCCGCTCGTAGCCTTCACCAGGTCGTCGCGCGTCAGGTTGTGGCAGCTCTCGTTCAGGCAGAACTGGTCAGCCTCAAGACCGCGAGCCTCAACCAGATCGGCACCCGTGCGCTCCTCGAGCGGATACACGTAGTTGCCGGTAACCCAGTTGATGCCTTCGGACATCTGCTCCGACATAGTCGGAATGTGGCAGCTCATGCACGTTGCGCCGGCGCCGCCCTGATCGGTCGGCATCTTATGCGACACGCACAGCATGGAGCTGGTGTTCTTCACTTCGTTGCCCCACTTGTCAACGCCTGCCGTGTTCGGCTCCTGGTCGTACGTAGCGTTGTACTGATCCATCGGCGTATGGCAAATGGCGTTGCAGAAGCTCGGCTGCTCATGCCAAACCCAGAAGCCGGCACCGGCTGCAATCAAAACAACCGCGACGACACCCACGACGATCGGCCACTTCTTTCCCTTTTTCTTAGGAGCGGCTTCCTTGGTCGTGGAGTTATCAGCCTCAGTTGCCTCGGTGGCGGCTTCCACTTTGGTTTCCTCTTCGCTCATACTCTTTAACCCCCTTTCGAACATACTCGTCTCTTGCATTCCCGTCTTCTTCCGTATAGAGGCATCGTTTTCGATACCAAACGGAAACACAAGAACTTTACCACATGCATACTACCGGTCAACCGGGAAAAAACCTATCACCCATTTGGGGGGAATTAGCCCGGATTGCCCCCATTTTTCGTGTGATTCGGCTTTTTTCGCTCAATTTTTTGCATAACCTCGCATAACCCCGCATGCCCGAAATCCGGTTCCTCTGGAACAGGGGAAGGAAGCATGCGCCCCCTTCCCCTGCCCTCAGAAACGTTGGAGAGAACGTCCCTGTCGCGTTATGCGAGTTTCGCAAGCCCCTCGTCGACAGCTTTCTCGGCCTTGTCAAGCGTTTCGAACGTCAGCGTGGGATTATGAGCACCCTCGCTGTTTTCGACCATCACGAAATCCCAGTAGAACTGAGCGTTGCGCTGAATCTTCTGCAAGGAGGCCAGTTCCTCGGAAGCCGCGGGAACCTCGGCGCCAGCTTCCTTGGCAGCCTTCATGGCGGCGATCTCGTCAGCGTACTTCTCGGCGATGCCCTTGGTCAGAGCCTCGATTTTCTCGCTGATAGCCGTCACGCGAGTCTCTTCTTCGGCCTGCCAGTCGGCAACCTGCTTCTTGAGATCCTTGTGGCAGCTGTTGCAGTCGTTCTCGAGCAGCTGCTTGTTCTCAAGCGGGCTGGTCCAGTTATGAGACGTGTACTCGCCGTTCTCGCCCTCAACCGTGCCCATGTGGCAATCGCCGCAGCTGTAGCCGTTCTTGGCCATCGTGGTCTGCTTGCCACCGTAGATGGTCTCGAACTCAGGGTGCTGCACCTTCAGCATGGGGGCCAGCGTGTCAGCATGCTCCCAATCCTTGAAGTTGCGCTCGTCGTAGTACGCCAGGATAGCGTCGGGGGTCATCTGGTCGAGGCCCGTGTACGGGTTCGTGGTGGCCTTGGTCTCGCCATCGAAGTAGTACTCGTTGTGGCACTGGCCGCACGCCTGGGCGCCCAACGGGGCGGCCTTGTCGTCGTTAGCGGCCTTGCCCAGCGAGTTAACCCAGTACGAATGCGTCAACTTGACCTGGGACGGATCGTTCTCGTGGCAGTTGTAGCAGCTGATCGGCTCGGTGAACTGGCCGATCATGTCGTTGAACTTCTCCTTGTAGACGCCCTCGCCCTTCTCGTTCACCATAGCGGTGAACTGCGGCGTCTTGCAGGTGATGCAGCCGGCAAGCTGCTCTTTCTTGATGGTACGGGGGGTTTCCTTCACGCTCTTCAGCGAGTACACGTGGCTGGAAGCCTCGTCGTAGCCCAATGCGAACGCGTAGCCCTTGTACATGGTGTTCAGAGCCGGATACAGCTCCAAGTAGTTATGCTTGCCGGAATCCGGCGAGTTCGCCTCGTTCTCCATGTACGTCTTGTACTGGTCGGGATAGATATCCTTCCAGGACTCGGCAACAACAACTCCGAACTTGTCTGCAGCAGGCGTTTCCACCTTTTCCGTCTTGCTCTCGTTTTTCTGGTCCGCTTTGTCGTCGGTAGCGGCCTGGGGCGCACATGCCACAAGGCCCATGACCATACCGAACGCGCACAGCGATGCGGTCCAGAGAGCGAGCTTGTTCTTCTTGACCTTAGTCATACAAATCTCCTCCCTTTGACTGACTGACGATCTCTCCTCCACAAAATATACAAGCTTTCTCAACATAAAGCGAGCATCCCAAGATCAACTGCGGGGATTTTACCCTGCGTACTAGGGAAAAACCCTTACGCGCTGCATCGGCCCTATGCCAATGCGATTTCGATCCTCAATGCCGCAACCCGTTTATGCGGTATCATGGACTTATGAGTGACGCGCATATCTTTCCCATGTCTAAGAACTTTGTGCCCAGGCGGGCCTTGCTTCAACTATAGGAGCCCCATGCGTGCAGGAATCAGAAACTCGACAGCTTCGCTGGTCGCCATGCTGGCCATCGACATCCTGGTCGTGCTTGTCGTATCCCTTGGATTCCTGAGCAGGGACCAGGGCGACCTGAGAACATTCCTGCAATTTGGCAGCGGTCGTATAGAGAGCACCCTTGGCCAAGCCTACCTGGGGATCGAGCTTGCGGAAGCCGTAGTGGAATCCAGTTACGATACGCTTTCCGACGACGAACTGGCAATTCTGCTCGACCCCATAGCGCGCCAGCCGGAAGTGCGCAATATCTCGTTTCTCCCTCATGGCATTGTCGAGCACGTATTCCCCCGCGAAGGGAACGAAAGCGCTATCGGCGACAACATTTTCGAAATGCCCGAGCGCAAAAAAGAAGCGGAGATCGCCCTGGAAACCCGCGAACCCGTGTTATCCGGACCCTACGAGCTTACCCAGGGAGGGTCGGGGCTGATTTTGAGAAAGGCAGTGTTTCTGCCGGACGAAAACGGAACGGAAGAATTCTGGGGCATGGTGTCTCTCGTGATGGACACTCGAAGCGTGCTTGAAACCATCGATCTGGAAACGGTCGACATGCTGGGATGCGAGTACGAACTGAGCGCCACGGTCAATGCAGGAGAAAAGACGCTCATGGAGGCCAGCGATAACTATACGGGGCGGGGCGCCGTGTCCGTCGAGATTCCTCTGGCGAACGGATTTTGGCAGCTTGACATCGAAAAGCCTCCGGACAGCTTGGAAGGCACCGTTGTTTTGACTGTGTTCCTATCGGGCCTGCTTATGTCCATCATGCGATTCAGGTACCTGAGAAGAAAAGAGGACGAACTCGACCGCGCGCGCAACGAAGCGTTCGTCGACAACCTGACCGGGCTTGGCAACAGAGGCAAGCTCAAGGAATTCGAATCCTTGACAACCGAGGGCTCCGATTCCTACACGGTTTTCTACCTGGACCTCGACAACTTCAAGAACATCAACGACACCTACGGCCATGATGCCGGAGACAGACTGCTGACCAGCGTTGCCGCCAGGATTCGGTCGATGATACGCAGCGACGATCTGGCCATCCGACTGGGCGGAGACGAGCTTGCGATCGTGCTTCGAGGCGTGTCCGAAGAAAGCGAGATTCGCGCGTTTTGCTCCAAGCTGGAAAACCTGAACAACGAACACGTCAACATCGGGCAGACCGAATTGCCGATTGCCTTGAGTTTCGGCTACGCCACCTTCCCGACCGAAGGGTCGAGCTTCGAAGAAGTCCTTCAGTTGGCCGATTCCAGGATGTACGAGCAGAAGAGGAGCTAAGGCGACGGGCGCCGTATCGGGCGAGCCGCATGCGACGCGGCTATGCTGTGGGCGAGTATGCTCTCGCAGCTTCGCACCCTCCCTGTCCAGAAAATCAAAAATGCAGGCCGGTTTCCCGACCTGCATTTAAATTCCGTGGTGGAGATGATGGGATTCGAACCCACGACCCCCACGTTGCGAACGTGATGCTCTCCCACGTCATCCGTATACGATCACAATTGGTTCAGTAACTAAAATGGTGGTGCGTCCTTCGCTTGCTTAAGGTATGAAATCTCATTCGGGAACCCCTTCGCTTATTTAGGAAAATTTAAAATTCTTCCTAAATAGATTTCCAGAATTCAGGGGCATTTCACCATCCGAGCCGCTTTACATGGTGTTGGCCGCTCGTCCTCTGCGCCGAGTTCCAAATAGCTCTCTAATTCGATACGGAAATCCATCTCCATCACTTTCTTTCGGGATTTGGCAAGGCGGAATTTCGGCACATACGGCCAGCCTGATCTTCCGATACCTCGCAAAGCGGCCATCGCCGCTATTCGGCAGACAGCCACCTGGCAAGGTCATGGATCCTGATACCCTCGTGATCGTAGGTTTCATGCCTTGTGCGGGCGATGAGAATCTTCGGGTATCCGTCGCGTATCCTCAACAGGGGATCGACTTCCCGCTCGAACGTCACGGGGGCCGAGATGTCGTCGCTCACTTGAACGTACATCTTCTCGCTCCCGCGCATGGCGACGAAGTCCACCTCTTTTTGATACAGCTTGCCGACATAAAGCTCGTAGCCTCGCCTCAAAAGCTCGATGGCGACCATGTTCTCGTAAACCCGGCCCCAATCCATGTTGCGCGTGCCAAGCTTCGCGAACCGGAAGGAGTGGTCGCTCAGATAGTATTTATCGCCCGAGGACAGGTACTTCTTCCCTCGGATGTCGTATCTGCGAACCTTGTAGAACGCGTAGGCGCTGCAAAGGTATTCAATGTACGAGCCGACGGTCTTGTGGTTCGCATCGGTGTCGCCCTCCAGCGAAGACGCCACGCTCCTCGCCGAAGTCACGTTTGAGACGTTGTCCATCAGGAATTCGGACAGGCGGTTGAGCAGATCGGGATTGCGCACGTCGTACTTCTGGCGAATATCGCGCATGATGAGGGTCTCGAACACATCCTTCACGTAGGTGGAGCGGTCGGTTTCGTTCTTGTAGGGGTAGGAGCCCGACATGCCCCCTGTGTGCACGTAGCGGTCGAAGGCGCCGTCGATGCCCTCTTCTTCCCCGAAGTAGGCGAGGTACTCGGCAAACGAGAACGGGAACACCTCGATCTCGAACGTACGGCCCGTGAACAGCGTGGCAAGGTCGCTGCTGAGCAGAAAGGCGTTCGAGCCGGTGATGTAGATGTCGAAGTTCTCCGATGCGTGGAGGCCGTTAATGGCTCTCTCGAATCCCTCGCACATCTGAACCTCGTCTATGATGACATAGTTGCTCGCTCCGGGAACGTAGGCGGCCTGCACGAACTCGTCCAGGGCATGATACTCCATGAGGCCCTCGAATTCGGTCAGGTTGAAGTTGACGTGAATGATGTTCGCGCCGGAATCCGAGCTCATGACGTGGTGCTTGAAAGCTTCGAGCAGCTTGGATTTGCCACTGCGGCGAACGCCGGTAACCACCTTGATGTCGGGGGTTCCCTCGACATCTATCAGCTTCTGCAGATAGTTCTTCCTCTCGATAAGCTTCATCGTTGATTCTCATTTCCCAAAATTGATTTCGTTTTAATATTGGGAAATAGAGTATCATAGAAACCATCGCTCAACGACACCGGAATCGTCCGATAACACCAAAATGCAGGCCGGTTTCCCGACCTGCATTTAAATTCCGTGGTGGAGATGATGGGATTCGAACCCACGACCCCCACGTTGCGAACGTGATGCTCTCCCAGAAGGTACGTATACCATCACAATTGATTTAGTAACTAAAATGGTGATGCGCCCTTAGCTTACAAGGTGGAAATTCCCTAGCGAGAAGAAAACCTTAGCTTCTCCAGCTTGTCCAAGTAGTTCTTCTTAAGCTTTCGCCTGCTTTCAAAGAATATCTCCTCTGAACGAGACAGCTTTCCTGCGTCAGCTTTAATGCCAGCCAGCTCAAGCGTGCAGAGCAAGTCTGCTGATTGAAAAAGACGGTAATCAGACGGTGCAACTTTTCGGTAATCCACTTCGAAGAAAACAGATCCGCATACTGTACCGATAAGCTCAGTTATCGGAGATTGGCCGTTATCGTAGTAGACGATGACTTTATCGAAGGCGAGGAAGTAGTCCATATAGTCTCGGAAGAATAGCGCCAGCTCTCTGGCCAGGCGGTTTTTCAAGCGGATTCTATCAGGGCATTCTTTTTTCTTGACGGCAATAGTGAAATAGGGGGTTAAGTTTCAAAAAGTGTGTCTATTTCTACCCTGTATTACCAGTTCATCAATAGAAAATAGACCCTAGAAGTTGTTTCGCACCAACTTCTAGGTGTTTCAAAAAGTGTGTCCGATTTCACCTTG
>NZ_QICD01000017.1 GCF_003726035.1 Paraeggerthella hongkongensis | reverse complement strand
AAGGTGAAATCGGACACACTTTTTGAAACACCTAGAAGTTGGTGCGAAACAACTTCTAGGGTCTATTTTCTATTGATGAACTGGTAATACAGGGTAGAAATAGACACACTTTTTGAAACTTAACCCACGCCCACCCGCTCCCCCCTTCCCAGCACGGCGGCCGAAGCAGCCCGCAAACGCGGCTCTGCACGCATGCCTCTACCACCCTCCGAGGGAGATGAGCACCCGAAACCATACTTCCTGCGGTATGGAACAGAGCGGTCGAGCGACCCTACAATAAGGACGGTTCCCGCTGCGGCCCTCCAACCGAAGGAGCACGCCTTGACGTTGCTTATCCCCATCGCCTTCCTTCTTGCCGGCGCCTTCGCCGTCATGACCATCCTCGCACGCAACCTTGCCAGCCTTGGTCGAGAGTCGGACGCCATGTGGGAGCAGCTGCAAGCGACCCGCCGCAGCCGAAACGACGTCATGGCGCGGATAACCGACGCCGCACGGGCAAACGGCGTGGACGACCCCTCCGCCCTGCAAGCCGTCGAGCGCGCCTTTGCCGATGCGCAGGCCGCTGAAGACCCGACGCGCGCCGCAGAAGCCGACGATGCGCTCTGCGTAGCGCATCGCAACCTGCTCGACCTTATCGAAGGGCGCGCATCTGCCCTGCTCGAGCGCGCGCCCTTCGCGCTTCTCCTAGAGGATCTGGGAAAGCTGGAAGATCGCATGACAACCTGCAAGGGACTCTACAACAACCGCGCCACCATGTACGGCAACGCGGGGCGCACGTTTCCCACGCTGCTCATCGCCAAGCAGCGTGGCTTTGCGCCCCGCGAACGCTACCTGCCCCGCGAAGCGTCCGACCCCCTTGCCGTGGCCGCCGCAAGCGGCTCCACCGCGCTGGCGGAAGCTTCGCCCCGCATCATGAACGCCTACATGCTATGGGCCATCGGGCTATCCGACACGGTGCTCGAAGAAGCGCCGCAGCATCGAACCGGGCGATAGCGAGCGCAACCGTCCGGCCCGTCCCTTCCCCGTCGCGCAAAAAAGCCGCTTGCCGGGTGGCAAGCGGCTGCAAGCGAGCAATGCGAGCGGCTCCGTTACGCGCGGCGCACCAGGTAGCACTTATGGATGCGCGGATTGCGCTCGAAGTCGTGCGGGATGGTTTGCGCGGTGATATCCTCGATGACCACGCCGTATTTCGCAAGCGCTTCCTCGTCGGGCTTGAAATTGCGCAGGTTGCACGAGAACACGGCCTCGCCCCCTTCGGCCAGCAAACGGGTCACGCCGATAAGCAGCTCCACATGGTCGCGCTGGACGTCCCACGTGCGCTTGCCCATGGCCTTGGAATTCGAGAACGTGGGCGGATCGACGAAGATCAGATCGAACCTGCGCGGCGTGCGGCGACACTCCGTTATCCACGTCATGACGTCTGCGCGCTCGAATGCATGCGCTTCGCCCGTAAAGCCGTTCTGCTCCATGTTGCGCTCGGCCCAATCCAGATACGTTTGGGAAAGGTCAACCGTGCACGTGGACTCCGCCTGCCCGCCCGCAGCGTGCACGGTAGCCGTGCCCGTATACGCGAACAGGTTGAGGAACCGCTTGCCCGCGGCTCGAGCGCCCACCAGCTCGCGCGTCAGACGATGATCCAGGAACATGCCCGTATCCAAATAGCCGGACAAATCGACTTCGAGCAGGTACCCGTCCTCCTGCACGTGAGTCACGTACGAGCGCCTTCCCGCCCCGCGGTACTGGCTTCCCCCCTTGTCGCGGCAGCGAACCTTGGAGAACACGTGGTCGGGACGCACGCCCAACACCACGGGAGCCAGGGACAGAACGTCGTCGAAGCGTCGCTGCGCCTTCGAGGGATCGATCGTGGAGGGCGCGGCGTATTCGGCTATATGCACATACGTGTTGCCCGACGCCTGGCCCGCGCCCGTGTACAGGTCGATGGCAACCGCGTAGTCGGGCAGATCGGCATCGTAGATGCGATAGCACGACACGCCCTCGCGCTTCGCCCACTTGCGGCGCTCTTTCGCAACCTTGCGAAGACGCGAAGCGAACTGCTCGGATGCAGACTCGAACACCTCGACACGATGCTCGGCCCCGCCCGCGGAGTCGGGCACCATCACGATCACGGGCTCCACCGGAGGCTCGTCGAACACGAGCACCTCGACCGAAACCCGGCCCGCGCCGAGCGTCGTCCGCTCGAAAGGCTCCACGCCGAACCGGGATTCGATGCCCTCGCCGCCCGCCACCGCGAACGTCGCGCCCGGACCCGCCGCCGTGGACGCGCGCGAGAAGGCGGCCGATTCGGCCTGCTGCCGCGCCTCGGATTGCGCGCGATCGCCGGTGGGCAGCACGCTTGCCACCAAGAACCCGGAAACCTGCATGCTGTCCGCGCCGCTGTCGGCCATCGCTTCGCGCATTGCGCGCGCCGCCGCCGATCCTACGCGTCCAACCAGGTCAGGAGCACTTTGAGCATCGCCTAGCTCAATGCTCACAACCTGACGCAACCCTGCGCGCTTGGCGCGCTGACGGGCACGGGCTATAGCGGGCGACGACGTGGTCGCCCCGGCAAAGCGCACGTACGCCAAATCGGGCGGAGCCGAAGGATCCTGCGCATCGCACGCCGCCACGCGCGCCAGCCCCGCTTCGAAACGCTCGTCGGCCTCGGCGAGAAGATCGCCCCATGCGTCCTCGTCCGCCTCCGCCCAGCCGAAGAACCCCCAGCGCGAGCGAGCAAGGCCGGGCGCAAGGTCGCATGCGACCGACGCGGCCTCGATGACAAGCGAGCCGTCCGAGCACGTCGGATCGACGCATGCAGCGCCCGATGCGGCTATGTCGTGCCAGCCGGCCAAGGCCAGCAGGCCGGCGGCCTGCGCGCACTCCAAAGGAGCGTCCGGCCCGTCGTCGGCCGCCAAGTACATGCGTCGATACAGGGACTCTCCCGACAAATCGAGCGAAATAGTCGCTCGCCCTTCGCGTATGCGCACGTCGAGCACAACGTCGGGCTGATCGGTATCCACATCAGGACGCTCGCCGCGCATCTCGCGCAAGCGGTCGCACACCGCGTCCTTCACCTTGAGCGCGGTGAAGCGCGTATTGCGCAGCTGGTCGTTCATGCCGTGCGCTTGCACGGCCATGCTCGCTCCCGAAGCAATGACCCGTTCCCACGGCAAGCGGCGCGCGCCCTCGTACAGCAGGTTGGCATCGGACGCGTTCACGCGACCGACCACGAGCGTCACGCGCGAGGCAAGCCGCGACCACAAGCACGCCTTGAGCGCGCCGCGCATATCGCAGAAAAAGGCAACGCCCCCGCCAAGGGGGCGCACGCGCTTAGCTCCAAGCGACTTCAGTTCGTCGGCCAGCGGCTTTTCCAATCCGGAAAGACAGCTTGCGAACAACTCGAGGTTGTATTTTTCCATACATGACGTCCCATCGTAAAATCGCAGGTTGGAACAGCGCGCCGGCAAAGAGGCCCCGCGACGCCCGCCGCCTTCCGCTCCGCAGCCCGCATGCCGTGCGACATGCGGGAAGGGCAACAAGGCGAAAACTCGGACATCGCGGGGCCTCGTCGGCAAAACCGATCCGCGCTACGGCGTCGAACAACTTGGGCGGCATTCGAGCCGCCCAAGCCCTTAGTCTTCCAGGTAATCCTTGAGCTTCGAGGAGCGGGACGGGTGGCGCAGCTTCGCCAGCGTCTTGCTCTCGATCTGGCGAATGCGCTCGCGCGTAACGCCGAACTCGCGTCCGACCTCCTCAAGCGTGCGTGGATGGCCGTCTTCCAGCCCGAAACGCAAAGCGATAACCTTGCGCTCGCGCTCCGCCAGCCCGTCGAGCACTTTCGACAGCTGCTCCTGCAGCATGCTGAACGATGCAGCGTCGGGCGGCACCACGGCGGCGTCGTCCTCGATGAAATCGCCCAGCTGGGAGTCTTCCTCTTCGCCGATGGGAGTCTCCAAACTCACGGGCTCCTGCGAGATCTTCTGGATCTCGCGCACGCGCTCGGCCGGCAAGCCCATCTCCTTGCCGATTTCCTCCGGCGTTGGCTCGCGCCCGAGCTCTTGCAGAAGCTGACGCTGGATGCGGACCAGCTTGTTGATAGTCTCGACCATATGCACCGGAATGCGGATGGTGCGCGCCTGGTCGGCGATGGCGCGCGTGATGGCCTGGCGGATCCACCACGTGGCGTACGTGGAGAACTTGAAGCCCTTCGTGTAGTCGAACTTCTCGACTGCGCGGATAAGACCGAGGTTACCTTCCTGGATCAGATCCAGGAACAGCATGCCGCGACCGACGTAGCGCTTCGCAATGGACACGACCAAGCGCAGGTTCGCCTCGATGAGCTGCTGCTTGGCGTCCAAACCCACTTGCTCGATGCGGCCAAGGCGACGCTTCTCGCGGCGCTCGAGTTCGATGCCCTCGTCTTCGGCCTTGTCCAGCTCTTCGCTTGCAGCGACGCCGGCTTCGATCTTCATGGCCAGGTCGATCTCTTCAGCTGCGTTGAGCAGCGGAACCTTGCCGATTTCCTTGAGGTACATGCGCACGGGGTCGCCGGTGAGCATGGTCACGGACGCATCGGCGTTGCGCTTGCGCACCGACGAGCGAACGCGGCCGCTCTTAGCCCCCACCTTCGGCAACTGCACTTCGCTGACGGCCTTGAGCTCTTCTTCGGGAATGCCCGCAAGCAGGTCCTCGTCCTCTTCGCCATCTTCGGACAGAGGCGTTTCGAGTTTATCGTCTTCGAGCGTATCGGTAGCGCTTACGTCCGGTTCGACGTCGAGCGCGTCGTCGTCAAGCATCTCCTCAGATTCAATCGGGGCTTTCGCTTGGTCATTCGCTTGTACCGGCTGTTTCTTAGAGGCTTGGGCCACGTGATCTTCCTTTCCAACAGGATGGCGCACAGGGCATGAAGACATGCACGCTCTAGGCGCAAAGATACAGCCGAACACTATATCACAAAACTCAGGCGATGCGCAGGTCAATCTATAACCGTTACCTACTGCTGCCGCCACCGGCTTCCTGTTGAAACTTCCGGCCGATGCGCGGCCGGCGAGCCGAACACAGCCGCGCGCCGCTCGAAACCGCCCGCGCTCAAAGCGACATGAAGCTTGCCGGCTGCGCTCCCCCATCCGATCCAACGCGGCCGAACGTCATCTTCTCGAACAGATCGATCGGAACCGGGGCGGAGAACACGTATCCTTGCACGGCATCGCATTCGGCATTGCGCAGAAACTCGATCTGCGGAATGGTCTCGACGCCCTCGGCAATGGTTCCCATGTTGAGCTTTTTCGCCAGATCGATGACCGACTCCACCACCATCTCGGAACGCCTTTCGTCGCCCAGGAAGAACTGACGGTCGATCTTCAAGGTGTCGACGGGTATGTCCTTCAGAACGTTGAGCGACGAGTATCCGCTGCCGAAATCATCCATGGAGCAAAGGAATCCCAGCTCGTGGATGTTATCGACCGTCTCTCGCAGCAGATCGAGGCTTTCGAACGCAACGCTTTCGGTCAGCTCGAATTCAAGGAGCCCCGCGGGGACGTCGTAGGCTTCGCGCAACGCCTCGAAGGCGGCAAGGAAGCCTTCGTCGCGCAGATGCAGCGGGGATAGGTTGACCGAAAGGGGCAGCGGCTCGATCCCCGCGTCGATCCACGATCGTATGAGCGCGCAGGATTTCTCGAACATGGCCAGGTCGAGTTTCATGACGAAGCCGTTGCGCTCGAAAAGGGGGATGAAATCCACCGGCGGGATCAAGCCGCGCTTCGGGGAATCCCAACGGACAAGCGCTTCCGCGCCGATGGCCCGCCCCGTTTCCAAGCTGATCTTGGGCTGCAGGAACAAGATGAACTCGCCGTTGTCGAGCGCGCGCTCCATCTCGTTCTCCATTTCCTTCTCCCGGATCAGGCGCTCGTGATCCACGTCGCTGAAGAACGCGCACCGGTACAAGCGGCTGCCCGTTGCAGACGGGGACTTCCGCGCGGTGTTGGCCCGATCCCTGACGGTAACGATGTCGTTCGGCCATTCGGCAAGGCACGATCCACAGTTCAGCTTGACGAAATACGGCGTGCTGTTCTCGCCGTTGAACGCGTTCACGCGCTCCGACAGATCGCGCAGCCAAGCCCGCACGCGGTCCTGCTCGGTATCGTTCAGCATGACGTTGAACACATCGGCCGACACCCGCGCGGCAGCCTCCCCCTCGCGCAATCCCTCGACGATCGCCCGATGCAGGTAGCACAGCAGCTCGTCGCCGCGAGTTTTTCCGAAACTGTCGTTGACCAGGCGGAAATCCTCGATATCCACCGCCACCAAAGAGAACGGGCTGCGGTTTTCGATGCGCTCGGCCACCAGCATGTCGAATCGCGCCACCGTATGCCCGCCCGTCACCGGGTCCACGAAAGCCAGATCGCTGATCTCGCGGTTCTTGCGCGACGTCGCCCAGGCAAGGCAGCCCCCGAACGCGCCGAACGACACCAAGGCGAGCAGGGCCGTGCCCACGATGGCCTGGTTCGCATAGCCGGAAACAGCGCTGGCGTACAGCGAAGGGGGAACCACGGAAAGAGAGTACCAACCGCCCAAGTCGAGCGGGTAGTAGTTCACCTCGCGGCGCTGGCCCTGCACCGTGTACCCCACGCGACCGCTCATGCCGTGCCGCATATCCTGGATCATCCGATCGAGGTCGGCTTCTTCGAGCACGGCTTCCTCTTCGAGACCTTCGAAGAAGTTGCGCTCCGTCACCAAGGAATTGGCGTTGTCGGAACGGAGGATGAAATCCCCGTCGCTCGTCACGATGTGCGCAAAGCCCACGCCGTCGGCCGTATCCGTGTTGTAGAGCAGGCGCATGGAGTCCTGGGGGATCCATCCCACCACCGCGCCCAGATCGCTCGGGCCAACGGCCGGCGCAGCGTACAGCGCGCCTGCGCCCTCGCCGAACTCGGGAATGGCGACCAGCTCCGACCCGACGTTCGCCTGGCCCACGATGGCGTTCGCGATGACCTCGTAGTCCTTCGCATCGACGGACCCTTTTCCGGGAACGGTCAGGATGCCGTCGTAATCGACGTACCCTATCCAGCCGAAAGGACTGCCCTCCACAACGGCCCCCACGGCCGCGGAACGAGATTGGTCGTCACCGGGAAGCGCATTGAGCTGGCGCCCTAGGTGCTCCAGCAACTCGACGTTGAACGCCATGCGCTGGTTGATCTTGTACGTGGTCTGCTGGGACAGCTCGGCCAGATAGCCTTCGGTCTCCCCCATGACCACCTGCTCCCCGCGAACCAAGGTGATCGCGCAAACTGCTCCGGTAACAAGCGCGACGACCGCGAACACCGCTGCGAACACGCGCAGATAGCTCCTCTGCAGGATCGCTTTCACCCTTATCCCCTTTTCGCTATGAAACAAGCCCTTGCCAGGCTGCGTCCAGTACGCGGTCGGGCTATGCGGTTTGCTTGCTGACTTGATTTCACATTATTCCAAAGCGCGCCGCACAGCGCAAGGGAAAGCCTCCCAGACAAATTCGTTCGCTATCCGTTCAAGAATCCCCGAAGCGCATCGTAGAGCTGGTTGGCGTCGAACGGCTTGGGCACGAAACCGTCCATGCCGGCGGCCCGCGCCTCCTCCCGGTCCTCCTGAAACGTGTTGGCGGTCAAGGCGACGATGGGAACCTTTCGCGCGTCAGCACGATCGAGCGAACGGATGGCGCGAGCAGCAGCCAACCCGTCGAGCACCGGCATTCTCACGTCCATGAGCACGAAATCGTACGCTCCCGCTTCCGAGGCCTCGAATAGATCGATCGCCTCGCGTCCGTCCGCCGCTCGATCCACCGACATGCCTTGCATTTCAAGCAAAGCAACCGCGATCTCGGCGTTCAGGTCATTGTCCTCGGCCAAAAGGACATGCGACCCCTTCAAAGCAGGGGCATTATCAGGCGACGGTACAGCCTTGTTCAACGGGGCCTGCCCCTCTTCGGCAAGCGGCAGATCAATCGCGAAGAAGAACTCCGACCCCCGTCCGAAACTGCTTCGAACCTCAAGCGAGCCGCCCATAAGACGCACGAGGCTGCTGCTGATGGCGAGTCCGAGGCCGGTTCCCTGGGCATTGCGACGGTTCTCAGCGGCCTGCTCGAACGAATCGAAAATACGGCCCAGATCCTCTTCGCGAATGCCCGCGCCGTCGTCTTTCACGCTGAAGCGAATGCGCACGCTCGCGTCGTCTCGGCGCAGCTCCTCGATGGAAAGCTGAACGAAGCCGCCGCCGTCGGTGAACTTGAACGCGTTCGACAGCAAGTTCGCCAGCACCTGCTGAAGACGCACGTCGTCTCCCACCACGCCCTCGTCCACGCAGCAGCGCACCTCGAAGCGCACGTCTTTCTCCTCGGCCTGCATGCAGAACATGCTCTCCAGGCGCTCGGCCAGGCAACGAAGGCGCATAGGAGCAACCTCGATGCGCATCTTGTTGTTGTCGATCTTCGACATATCCAGGATGTCGTTGACAAGCGAGAGCAGGAACTGGGCCGACGTGTTGATCTTCTCAAGGCTGGAGCGGATGGCGGGCGTAGCCTCTCCCGACAGCGACGCCACGCTGGAAAGCCCGATGATGGCGTTCATGGGCGTGCGTATCTCGTGCGACATGCGCGAAAGAAAGTCCGCCTTTTCGCGACCGGCCTCCTCGGCTTTCTCCAGCTTGATCGCCATCATGCGGGCGCGCACCTTCGACAACGACACCACGACGCCGATGACCCCCAAAAGCAAGGCGAACACAAGAACCATGGTGACCACGAGAAAGGGGTTTTGCGCCACGAATGACTCGATGGTGGCGCGATGCGAGGTCACCGGCGTGGAGTTGCGGGACACGATGGCGCCAAGCTCGTCGCTCGACAAGCTGTTCACGGCCTTGTTCAGCACGGCGTACAAAGACGCATCCACGGGCTTGGGCAACGCCAAGGAGAACACGGCGTCGTCGTGCTCCGACGTTGCCGGGGCAACGTTGGCGTACGAGCGCTCGACGAACAGGCTCTCGGCGCACGAAGCGGGCATGCTGGTTAGGTCGGCGCGTCCTTCGTTCACAGCCGACAAGCACTCTTCGTACGTCGCGTAGCGCACCACGCGCGCCACGTCGAGGCCCTTCGGGTCGGCAAGCCCTTCCAGCTGCGCGAACACCAGGCCCTCGCTTCGTTGGGATCCCGCCTTGCTCCTAAGCACCACCCCGTCCAAGGACGCATAGCTTGCCGTCAGGGCTAGATCGCGCTCGGATGCAGTGCGCTCGTCGCCCTGGAATCCGCCCAGCACGTCCGCTTCGCCCGACTCCACCAGCTCGAGCGCCGCTTCGTACGTGCCTGCGTGGACGAACCGAAACGTCAAGCCCGTCCGCTCGGACACCAGGCCCAAGATCTCCTTCACCACGCCTCGGTACGATCCCTCAAGGTCGTAATACAAAGGATACTGCCCCGCCACCACGGCCACTTTGACCTCGCCCCGGCTTGCAATGTACGCGCGGTCGTCGGCGGAAAGCTCCAGGGGGAACCGGTACGCCTGGGGAAAATAGGCGTCGTGAAGCTTGGTGGCGAACCCGGGGTCGGCTGCGTACACCTGGGCCATTGCGGCATCGAGCTCGGGCAGCAGGTCGCTTCCCTTCGCAAGGGCGAAGTACTGCGGCTCGCCGCCAAACGATGCGATGACCTTGCAGTTGTCGGGAAGATCCGTGTCCCCAGTCAACATGACGTCGGCTGCGCCGTCGTCGAGACAGCTTTTGTACGAAGCGTAGTCAAGCGGAAGAAGCGTGCAGGAAAGGCCGTTCAAGCTCAGGAAGCCCGCAAGCCGCTTGTTCTTGTCGACGGCTTTCTCGTACACGCCGATTGTCGCGCCGTTCAGGGTGCTCAAGTCGAAGCTCGCAACGGCATCGTTGTCCTGCGCGCACGCCAGCAGCGAACGGTTCGAGCCCATGCTGTAGGTCGAGTAGTCAAGGGAATCGACAAGCTGCTCGCGCACGAACATGCCGCCGACCAGGTCGATTTCGCCATCGCGCAGTCGACCGATCAAGCTGTCGACGTCTCCATCGACGAACTCGTATTCCCAACCGGTGTACTTCGCGATCTCGGTGAGCCAGTCGAAGAGCACCCCGCTGCGGTTTCCCTGGTCGTCCACCATGCTCAAGCCCTCGGACGGGGGAAACGCCACCTTCACCACGCGCCCGCGAGACGACAAAGCCTGCTCGTCGGCAACCGCAGGAGCAACGAACGCGACGGCCAGCATCGCCGAGAGCACCAGCGTGCACGCGATGCGCTTCGCGCATTTCCCCACGGCTCGAACCTCCTCCATCGCCTGCGACACCGCTTTCAGTCGAATCAGCTGTAGGGCACCCAGAATACCACGACAACGGAAGACGCAGCTGAAACTGTAAACCTACGAGCAGCGAACCCGCCAAAGGCCGCCTACAGCAAGTCGTCGGGGTCCACGTCGATCACTACGTTCGCGTCCTTGTCGGGCTTGCGGTGCCTGAAGTACGGAAGAAGCACGGCCGAGAGGTCGGCCTCCGGCGGGCACTTCACCACGATGTGCCAGCGGTACGTGCCCCGTAGCTTCGCGAGAACGCACGGCGTAGCGGGCAGGACCGTCCAATCGTCGCCTCCGAAATCGCGCACGACCTGCTCGATCCCCTGCTGCAGCTGCTGGGCCGCCCCGCGCACCGCCGCTTCGTCCTTGCCCCAGATCAGCACGTTCGCCATGCGCACGTACGGCGGGTACCCCAACAGGCGCCGCTTCGGCAGCTCGTCGCGCAGAAACAGCGCGCGGTCGTACGACGCCGCGGCCCGGATGGGGGCGGCGTCCGCTTCGTAGGTCTGCACGAGCACGCGCCCCGGCAGCTCGGCGCGCCCCGCGCGTCCGGCCACCTGCTCCACAAGGTCGAACGTGCGCTCGGCGGCTCGATAGTCGGGAAGCTTCAGCATGGTGTCGGCGTTGATGACGCCCACCAGCGTGACGTCTTCGAAGTCAAGGCCCTTCGCGATCATCTGCGTGCCGAGGAGCACCGCGGCGTCGGCGGCGGCGAACTCCTCCAAAAGCCGCTGGTGAGCGCCCTTGCCCGACGTCGTGTCCGCATCCATGCGCACGATGGGAACCCCGGGGCCCACCCCGGGCGTTTCGTCCAAAAGAACGCGGAGGTCGGCCTCCACCCGCTGCGTGCCGGCGCCGAACTTCTTGAGGTACGGGCTCGCGCATTCCGGGCACACGGGCGGCGCGGGAATGCGAAACCCGCAATGGTGGCATATCAGGAAATTCCCGCGTTCATGATAGGTCAGCGACGTGGAACAGGACGGGCATTCCGGCACGAACCCGCACTCCCGGCACAGCAAGAACTTCGCGAACCCGCGCTGGTTGAGCAGCAGCACCGCCTTGCGCCCGGCAGACAGCTCCTCGGCGAGCGCGCGCGAGAGGGCTCCCGAGAACATGGAGCGGGAGCCGCCGCTGAACTCCACGGCCATGTCCACCACGCGCACCGCCGGCAACGGCTTGCCGTTCGCGCGCTCGGGAAGCTCCACGTGATGCCATGCCGGGTCTTTCGCGCAGGCATGAAGCGCC
This sequence comes from Paraeggerthella hongkongensis, assembly GCF_003726035.1. Taxonomy (GTDB): domain Bacteria; phylum Actinomycetota; class Coriobacteriia; order Coriobacteriales; family Eggerthellaceae; genus Paraeggerthella; species Paraeggerthella hongkongensis. Next base: position 36,859 of record NZ_QICD01000017.1, on the reverse strand, counting down.
TCGATGGAAGGCGTGGCCGACCCGAGCACCACGGCGGCGCCCGCGCGGCGCGCCATCCACACGGCCACGTCGCGCGCATGATAGCGCGGCGAGCTGTCCTGCTTGTAGGATCCTTCGTGCTCCTCGTCGATGATGATCAAGCCCAGATTCGAAAGCGGCGTGAACAGAGCGCTGCGCGCGCCCACCACCACGCGCGCAGCGCCCGAGCGGATGAAATCCCACTGGTCGTAGCGCTCGCCCTGGCTCATGCGCGAGTGCATGACGGCCACGGTGTCGCCGAAGCGGCCGCGGAAGCGCCCCACGGTTTGCGGCGTGAGCGATATCTCGGGCACGAGCACGCACGCCGTGCGCCCCGCGGCGAGCGCCGCCTCGATAGCCTGGAGATACACTTCCGTTTTACCCGATCCGGTCACGCCGTCCACCAGCACGACCTCGCCCGCGCCGCGCTCGCGCGCCGCATCGATGACGGCGAGCGCCGCCGCCTGCCCCTGCGTGAGCGGCGGCTTGGGAGAGGGGGTGAAGCCGCCTGCAGCCTGCAGGCCTGCAGGCGGCAGGTCCGCAGGCTGGCGCAGCGAACCGGCAAGGGCGTGCGCAGCGTCAACCGACCCCTCCGGTCCGCAGGCCGGCGGAGTCGCGAAGCCCCGCATGCGGCGGCGATGCTCGATGCGCACGACGCCTTGCTTCTCGAGCGCCTTCAACGGAGCCGACACCGCGCCGAACTCGGCCGACAGCTCGGCCACGCGCAGGTCGCCCGCGCGCAGGGCCTCCACTATGGAAGTCTGCTTGACGGCGTTTTTACGGGGTTCGAACGTATCGAAGGCCGCGCCCGGAAGCACCCAACGATCGTCCACTTCCCCCACGGCGGGCTCTTTCAAACGCCAGTAGCCCTCGCGCGACCGCACCATGCGCGGCACCCCGCCCGGCGGGGTGAACAGGCGCGCGCACGACGAGAGCGGCGCGATGTAGCGCCGCGCCAGCCACTGGGCGCACGCAGCCCCTTCCTCGTCGAAATACGGGCGGCTCACCGCCTGCACGATGACCTTGAGCTTGGCGGGGTCGAGCCCTGCGGGATAGTCGCCGTCCTCGCGCTCCTCGAGGCCGATCACGAAGCCAACCGCACGGCGATGGCCGAACGGCACGAGCACGGCGCAGCCCACCTCGATGGGATGGTCGCCGCTTTCGTCTTCGGGCACGGCGTACGTGTAGGGCGCGTCGAGCGCTTGCGTGGGTATGTCCAGGATGACCGATGCGAGTTTCATGACTTCAGTATATCCTATGTCCTCGTTCGCTCCGAAACGCGCCCGCGCGCTTCCCCGTCCGCCGTCCGATGCGCTTTCGGCCGGCCCGATCGCTTCTCATGACAAGAAAGAGGCCGCCCTCATGCATGCGCAACGGGCGGCCTCTTTCTATCAGCGAAGCGCAGGCTATGCCAGCCCGCAGGCTTTCCGCAGTTCGTCGGCCTTGTCGGTGCGCTCCCAGGTGAACTCGGGAAGCTCGCGGCCGAAGTGGCCGTAGGCGGCCGTCTTGCGGTAGATGGGACGACGCAGGTCGAGCGCGTCCACGATGGCGCCGGGACGCAGGTCGAAGGTCCGCTCGATCGCGGCCATGATGTCGGCCTCGGGCACCGCGTTGGTGCCGAAGGTGTCCACCATCACCGAGACGGGCTTGGCCATGCCGATGGCGTAGGCGACCTGCACCTCGCAGCGGCGCGCGAGGCCCGCGGCCACCACGTTCTTGGCCACCCAGCGCGCCGCGTAGGCAGCCGAGCGGTCAACCTTCGTGCAGTCCTTGCCGGAGAACGCGCCGCCGCCGTGGCGGCCCATGCCGCCGTAGGTGTCGACGATGATCTTGCGACCGGTGAGTCCCGCGTCCCCCATGGGACCGCCGATGACGAAGCGGCCGGTGGGGTTCACGTGGATCTCGGCGTCGGCGGCCAGCTCCACGCCCTCGTGCGCGAACACCGGCTCCACCACGTTCGCGATGATCTGCGCGCGCAGCTCGTCATGGGCGATGGCCTCGGAGTGCTGCGTGGACACGACCACCTTCTCCACGTTCACGGGGCGGCCGTCCTCGTAGCGCACGGACACCTGGGTCTTGCCGTCCGGGCGCAGATGCGGCATGGCGCCGCTCTTGCGCACCTCGGTCAGGCGCTCGGCCAGGCGATGCGCCAGGTAGACGGGCATGGGCATGAGCGTGGACGTCTCGTCGCACGCGTAGCCGAACATCATGCCCTGGTCGCCCGCGCCGATGCGCTCGTAGGGGTCGTCCTCGGCCAGGCCGTGCTGGGCCTCCCAGCTTTCGTCGACGCCCTGGGCGATGTCGGGGCTTTGGTCGTGGATGGCGTTGAGCACGCCGCAGGTGTCGCAGTCGAAGCCGTACTTCGCGCGGTCGTAGCCGATGTCGCGCAGCACCTCGCGCACGATGGCGGGCACGTCGACGTAGGCCTGCGTGCGGATCTCGCCCGTGACGATGACCATGCCGGTGGTGGCCATGGTCTCGCAGGCGCAGCGCACCTGCGCGGGGTCGGCGGGCTGTCCGCTGGGGGCGATGTAGCCCTGAGCCGCCAGCTCGATCTCCTTGGCCAGGATGGCGTCGAGCACGGCGTCGGATATCTGGTCGCACACCTTGTCGGGATGACCCTCGGTGACGGACTCGGACGTGAACAGGTACGTAGAGCATTCTTCGGCCATAAGTTCCTCCTTCATCGCTGTAGGCCGGACCACCTTGGCGTATCCGCCAGGTTGGTGTCGGGATCTCAGAGCCAACTCTCTCCCCCGACTCTTGATAAAACAGAGAACCGCGCGCATGGCCGGAATCCCCGTGAAACCTTGCCGATGGTACCGTGAAAGAACCATTCGCGCAAGAGGAGAATACCCGGCCCCGCGGAGTCCCCACGAAGAGGCGGCCATCGAGCCGGAAGACGAAGGCGCCGGCCCCGTCCTCGGGCTTGAGCCCGCACCCGCCCAAGCTTTTGGACGCGAATCGGGACCCATGACGACCTCGAGCGCGCGAAAGGCTGCGCGTTGACTGCGCTCCAAAATGCGACCAGGACTTTTGCCGGCGAGCTGCACGAAGAAGCACCCTTCGTCGTGCTGCTTTTCGTCACAGATGCCGCTTTGCGCCCGAAACGGCAACCCGGCAAAGGCCCGCCGCCGTTCCTGTGGCGATACGGCAACCGCCCCGATGCGGGCGAGCGGCTCGTGCTACACTTTTTCCAAACGTGAACCCCCTGCCCCGACGCTTCCAGGGGCGGGTCTGCGAAAGGATCGCCATGCCAACCAACGCCGCATACACCCGCGAGTACTTCGACATCCTCGAGCGCCTTGACGGCGACGCAGCCGGCCGACGCGCCGCATACCGTTACATGCAGGGCTCCACCGCCATCGTGCACCACCGCGTGGTGGCCTGCTCGTACGTGCCGCGCCTGTTCAACGCGCAAACGTACCGCACCATGAAGGAGACGGCCGAAACCTCGCACCGCATTCTGTGCAAGGTGATCGCACGCTACCTGGAAGACCCCGAGTACCGCCGCGTGTTCGACTTCGATCCGCGCCTCGAAGAGCTCATCCTGCTGCCGCGCGGCTACGACTCCCTGCTGCCCTTCGCGCGCGTGGACACCTTCCTGAACGAAGACGACTACCGCATGGAGTTCTGCGAGTTCAACGGCGACGGATCCTCGGGTATGAACGAGAACCGCGAGATCACGGCCTCCATCGCGAACTCGCCCGCGTTCGAAGCGTTCTCTCGCAACCATCGAGTGGAAGGCTGCGAGCTGTTCGAATCCTGGGTCGACGCGTTTTTGTCCATCTACGATACCTACGAGCGCAAGGTGGACGATCCTCGCTTCGCCATCTGCGACTACCTGGAAAACGGCGTGGTCGACGAGTTCCACATCTACGCCGACCTGTTCAGGCATCGCGGCGTGGACTGCGTCGTGACCGACGTGCGCGACCTGACCTTCGACGGCGAAACGCTGCGCGATGCCGACGGCGAGCGCGTGGACGCCATCTGGCGGCGCTGCGTTACGAACGACGTCATCGACCATTGGGACGATTCGCAACAGCTCATCGAAGCCGTCCGCGCGGAGAAGGTTGCGCTCATCGGCAGCTTCGCCGGACACATCGTGCATGACAAGCAGATATTCAAGGCCCTGTTCGACAAGCGCACCATGGAATTTCTCGATTCCGACGAGATATCGTTCATCGAGAAGACCGTCCCCCTGACCGCGTTTCTGGATGACGACCACGTCAACGTGCCCCAGATCCGCGCGAACAAGGACGAGTGGATCATCAAGCCCACCGATCACTACGGAGCCGACGACGTCTACGCAGGCTGCGCCGTTTCCCAAGAACGCTGGGAAGAGCTGGTCGACCGCTTCGCGAACGGCCGCGCGGGCTACCCCTTCATCGTGCAGCGCTACATCCGTCCCTTCAAGACGCTTACGCTTGCCCCCGACACGGGAATCGACCAGCTGGCCGACGACCAGGTGCCCTTCGATCCGCAGATGTACAACAACCTCAACGGCCTGTACCTGTACGACGGCGTGTTCCAGGGCGTGTTCAGCCGCCTGGGGCCCCTGCCCACCATCTCGAAGGACATGCAGGGCATGACCGCCGCCACCATCTGGGTCGACAAGCGTTAAGGCGATCAGGATGCCGACACTCGAAAAGAACGGGGCGGCGAAGCGCGGCCTGATGCAGGCTGCCGCCGTCATCGCCCTCGCCGTCGCCTTCGTGGCGGCGGGGCTGGGCGCGTGCTGCTTGCCGCAAACCACCGGCATGCTGGCCGGCATGTTCAGCGGCATGGACAACCCCTCGACGCCGTTCTCGCACGACGATCTGGTGCAAGCCGCCGTCGCAACGCGCGACTACACCGTGGGGTCGAACGACCGGGAAGCCGTGTTCGCCATGCTGCGCGACATCAACCGCAACGCGCAGACCCCTTACGCCGAGGCCGACGAAGCGGCCCTTGCCGCCGCGCCCGACGTCTACACGCTCGACCCCGAAGCCCTCTCGCACCTCGACGACGTGAACCGCGTGATATCCATGGCAGGCGTCGCGTTCGCGGCGATCGCCTTGGCCGCCGTCGCGCTCTGCGTTTACTTGGGAGCGCGCGTTGGGAGGCGGGCCGTGGGCAGCGTCCTGGCCGGCGCGGGGATCGCCGTGCTGACCGTGTTCGCCGCGCTGGCTGCCTGGGTGGTCGTCGACTTCAACGGCTTTTTCGCCGCGTTCCATTCGCTGTTCTTCGCCGACGGAACCTGGACGTTCTCGTACGAGTCGCTGCTCATCACCATGTATCCGCCCGCATTCTGGATGGGAATGGGCGCCGTCTGGCTGACGGTCACGGGAACGCTTTCGCTGGCCGCAGCGATCGGAGGGATGCTCCTGCGACGCACGCCCGCCCTTCGGTAAGATCGCACGAGCCGCTCGAAGAGGAAACCCTGCGCGCGCGACTGCGCGACGGCGACGCCCTACCTGCTGCGCGGTCGAGCATTTTGAGTGAGGATGAACGGACGTGGTTTTCGACGGCCTTCGGGTTGTCTATACTTGCAAGCACCGCCGAAGCGCGCGCTTCGGCCTGAACATGACGTTATTCAACTGGAGGATTACCACGGCTATGACAGACGAGAAGAAAGTTCGCGTTCGATTCGCCCCGTCGCCTACTGGGCGGCTGCACGTAGGCGGAGCCCGTACGGCCATCTACAACTGGGCGTTCGCCCGCGCGATGGGCGGCGACTTCATCCTGCGCATCGAAGACACCGACCCCGAGCGCTCCACCGAAGAGAACGTGCAGGTCATCCTCAACGCCATGAAGTGGCTCGGCCTCGACTGGGACGAAGGCCCCGAGGTGGGCGGCCAGGCCGGACCGTACTTCCAAACCCAGCGCATGGACACGTACGCCGCAGCGCTCGAGCTCATGAAAGAGCGCGGCAGCGTGTACCCCTGCTTCTGCACGAAAGAAGTGCTCGACGCCAAGCGCGCCGCAGCCGAGGCGAACGAGGGCGGCTACGCCGGCTACGACCGCACCTGCCGCTCCATCGACCCCGCTGACGCAGCCGCGCGCATCGCCGCGGGCGAGCCGCACGTGTGGCGTTTGCGCGTGCCGGAGAACCACGGCCCCATCAAGTTCGACGACGCCGTGTACGGCCACGTCAGCTTCCCGGCCGACGTGATGGACGACATGATCGTCGTGCGCACGGACGGCTCCCCCACCTACAACTTCGCCGTGGTGTGCGACGATGCGAACATGGGCGTCACGCACGTCGTCCGCGGCGACGACCACCTGTCCAACACCCCGCGCCAGATCCTCATCTACGAGGCGCTCGGCTTCGACGTGCCCACGTTCGCGCACCTGTCGATGATCCTGGGGCCGGACGGCAAGAAGCTGTCGAAGCGCCACGGAGCAGCCTCGGTCGAGGAGTTCTGCGAGCGCGGCTACCTGCCCGACGCCATGGTGAACTTCCTGGCGCTTCTGGGCTGGTCGCTCGACGGCGAGACGACGCTCATCGACCGCGCCACCCTGTGCGAGCGTTTCAGCCTGGACCGCGTGACCAAGAAAGACGCCGTGTTCGACGAGACGAAGCTCGACTGGATGAACGGCCAGTACATCAAGGACATGGGCGCGAACGCCTGGGTGCAGGCCTCGCTTCCCTGGCTGCTGGAGCTGGGCGCCACGCCGGAGGACATCTCCGCGCGCGCCGAGTTCTACCTGGGGCTGTATCCCCTGGTAGCGGAACGCCTGACGCGTCTTGACGACGTGGTTTCCAAGCTGGGCTTCATGTTCTGGGGGCCTGAAGTGCGCGAGCTCGACGAGAAGAGCGTCAACAAGGTGCTCAAGAAGGAGTGCGCTCGCGCCGACGAAGCTCTGGCGGCCTGCCGCGGCGTGCTTGCCGACCAAAGCGTGGCCTGGGAAGCCGAGCCGCTGCAGGAAGCATGCCGCGCCGTGGGCGAGCAGCTGGAACTGAAGCCGAAGCTGCTGTTCCAGCCCCTGCGCGTAGCCGTGTGCGGCAACATGGTGTCGCCGCCTTTGTTCGAGAGCATCGAGCTTTTGCCCCGCGAGGACGTGCTTGCGCGCATCGACCAGGTGGCAAGCGAGGTGTTCGGTGGCTGAGGTCGCCGACAACGTTCAGGAGGACCGGATCGCGCACCCGCAGCGCATCCTTGTGCTGCGGGACTTCTGCACGCGCCCCCTTGGCTCGGAATGCGACCGATGCGCCCGCGCATGCCCGCATGGAGCCATATCGTTCAGCGCGGAGAACTTGCCCGTCATCGACGCGCGAACCTGCACGAACTGCGGCATATGCCTGGGAATCTGCGACGCGTTCACCTCCACGCGCGTGACGATGATCGACCTGCACGCCCGCGTGAGGCGCATCGCGTTGCGCGGCGAAGACGTGGTGATCACGTGCAAGGAGAACATCTTCCCCGGCTTGGAGCCCGCCGCCAACGTGGTGGTGCTTCCCTGCCTTGCCGCCCTTTCGCCCGAGTTCTGGACGCTCGTGCTTGCCGAGAACATCCCGGTCAGCATTGCGGGAGACCTGACGTACTGCGCCGATTGCGATCGGGCAGGCGACTTCGGCGAGATGCTGTTCACGCACGCCATAGCCACGGCCGAGCAGTGGACCGGCCGCAAAGTAGGCTACCTTGAAGCGATCCCCGAGAAAGAGAATCTGGTCAAGGACCTGGCGAATCCCGAAGGGGTCGATCGTCGCAGCGCGTTCACGAATCTTGCGGCCGACGTGGCAGACGTCGCTTCCGGCAAGCGTCGCCTGCGCAACTCCGACGTTTTGCAGCAGTTCTACGAACGCAAGGAACGCGCGCGGGCACGCGCCCGTCTCAATCTCAACGAAAGCCGCCAATTCAACGACTTCGCCCCGGAAGGCCACACGAAACAGACCATGCATCCCAAACGGCGCATGCTGCTTGAAGCGATCGACCGCGACTCGAGCATCGCCCCGAACATCCCAATCGTCATCTCGCAGACGGACTGCTCGATCTGCACGAACGCGCTCGACTGCGCCAGGGCATGCCCGACCGGTGCGCGCTACCCAGACCCCGCAGACGGGACGCTTGCCTTGGACGCGCGCTACTGCATAGGCTGCGGCCTGTGCGCAAGCGCCTGCGCGCAAGGAGCCGTGCAATTGATCGAGGAAAGCGCCGAGGTTTTCCTTACCGAAGAAGCTGGGTGCGAACAGGCAAGCGAGACCTGCGGCACGCCGCAACGATAAGTTCTAGGAGGGTCACATGAACGAACCCGAGCGCCCCGAGGGCGACCAGCAAAACGACCAGCCCGCGCCGCCTTACGGCCAGCAACCCTACAGCAGCACGAACCAGCCGCCGCAGCCCCCGGCATACGACGGCCCCCAGCCGCAGCAGCCGCAATCCCCCTACGCCGGTGCGCCCTCGCCGCACTACGCTGCGGCGGGCCAGTCGCCGCAGCCGCAGCCCCCGTACCCCGTGCAGCCTCCCTACCCGGCCTATCCGGCCGCCGCGCAGCCATCGCAAAAGAAGAAGGTGTGGCCTTGGGTGCTATGCGGGTGCCTGCTGGCGTTCGTTTTGGGCGTTGGCGGATGCGTCGGCTGCGTAGCGTGCGGCGCCCTGTACTTCGATCGCAGCTACAACGATTCGTTCGACCCTCGCTACGACGGACCGGGATACGGATACAACCATTCCTACGAAAACGGCAACCCGGACGACTACGGCGCCAGTCGCTACGAAGGGCTTGCGCTTGAGGACATCAAAAAAGCGGTGGGAGATCTTCCGAGCACCGTCGAGGACGGTCGCTGCACGGCCGGCGTGTACCAGATAGGCCCGGGAAAGGACATCGAGCCGGGACTCTACTTCCTCGAAGGAAGCTCGGATGCCGAGGGCACCTACTACGTGTTCGATCGCGACGACGACACGGGAACCTATTCGCTTGAGCTGGCGGTCTCGTACTTCGGCAACTACTTCGCACAGCTTGAGGCCGGCGACGCGATCGCCTTCCTGCCCGGCAAAGACGAACTGCGCATGTACCCGAGCAAAGAGGCGAGCTTCGCCCCCGAGGCCCCCTACGAAAACGGGTTGTACCGCGTGGGAGTCGATATCCCCGCCGGAACGTATGCCGTCACGGTGAGCACCGAGGCGTCCGCGAACGCCTCCCAGGACAGCGCGGCGTTCGTCATGAAGGATCTCAACTTCGATAGCGATTCCATCACGCAGACGAAATACGTGATTGCAGGGGGATCTCAAACCGTTACCGTAACGGACGGCGATTATCTGGAGCTGTACGCCGCCGTTGCAACTCCCGCGGAATAAACCCGATCGCGCATCGACAGAACCCTGAAACGCCCCGGCTCCGTCGGGGCGTTTGCATCGAACATCCCGGAAAAGGAGACGCCCATGCTTTCCGAAAACCCTTCCCTTGAAGAAATCGCAGCCGTGTTCGAGAACGACCGCTTCGCCACTCAAGCAGCTGGTTGCCGCGTGGTCGAAGGATGCAGGGGACGAGCCGTTTGCGACATGGAGCTGTCGGACGTGCACCGAAACGCAATGGGAGGCGTCATGGGCGGCGCCATCTTCACGTTGGCGGACTTCGCCTTGGCCATAGCCTGCAACATCGGCGAAAGCCCCACCGTTTCCGTAGACCATGCCATCAGCTTTCTCCGCTCAACGAAAGGGTCGAAGCTGACCGCGACTGCCACATGCGACAAACCAGGCAGCCACCTGGCCTTCTACACCGTTGTTGTCGAGGACGACCTGGGCAAGCGGATCGCACGCATGACGGCTACATGCTACCGATAAGCAAGCACGGGCGGAAGCCATGGGAGCGCTCGGGATTTGGGCGCGAATGGGCCCTGTGACGATCTCGAACGCGCGAAAAGCCGCATTCCGACCGCTTCCCAAAATGCGACCAGGCCTTTTACCGGCAAGGTATTCGGCAGCGCACCCTGAGCACCCGGTTTTTTGCCACAGGTCCTCATGTGCGCCCATAAACACAAGAACACTGCTTATCCGAGAATAACCAAACCGACCTTTCAGGCAAGCCCGCTACCCCGCACGATCGAAGAAGGCGCGCGCGTTTTCGAAGAACACCTTGTCGGCAACGTTCGGCCCGAACTGTCGCTCGAGCAGCGCATGCAAGTCGGCAACGCGATCGCATGGATCGAGCCAGCTGGGCACGTCGCAGCCGTCGTAGTCGCTGCCGAGCGCAAGCACGTCCTCCCCCGCCGTTTCCAAGATGCGGTCGACGTGACGCAGCACGTCGTCAGGCGAAGGATCGGCATGCAGGTCCGATAGGAAGTCCCGGCAGAAATTCAAGCCGACGATGCCTTGACAGTCGGCAATCTCGCGCAACTGCCAATCCTCCAGGTTGCGCGGATGGTCGCATATCGCCCGCGCGTTCGAGTGCGAAGCGGCGAAGGGTCGGGAAGCTATCGCGCATACGTCCCTGAAGCCCGCCTCGTTCAGATGGGAAACGTCCACCACGATGCCGCGCGCTTCCAATTCGCGCACGCACGCGCCCCCGAACGAAGTTAATCCGTCAAGCGTTTCGTTGCCGCTTCCCAGCGCGTTCCGGCCGTTCCAGGTAAGGGTAACCATGCGCACCCCGGCTTCCGCCAACGCGTCAAGACGCGCCGACGCCTTTCCGTCATCCTGCAGAAACGACGCGCCCTCCACGGTGAGCATCCCGGCGGTCTTGCTCGCCGCAAACGCATCCTCGATCTCGCGCACGTCGCGCACGCGCGCGATCGCATCGCGATGGCGCTCCAAAGATGTCTCCCAAAACCTTCTCACGCGCTCGAACAGCGCCCACGCTGCATCGCCTTGCAGCTGGTCGGGGACGAACACCGCAAAGCACTGGCACCAGGAAAACGGCGCGGTGCGCGCAAGCGAAACATGGGCGACGTTGTCCTCCAGCGAGCTCATGCGCGAGCGAGGGATCGCCGCATCATGTTCGGCGAATCCGCCCGGAACCCCGGGATCGCCCGAAAGCGCCAGGCGATCGAGCGTATCGCAATGCAGGTCGAACACGCGCAAGCGATCAGGATTCGCATCCTTCACTCGAGAGAAGGCATCGTCTCCCCACAGCTTGGCAGCCTCTTCAGGCGAAGCATCCTCCAACGTCATGAACAGCCCCACGGCCGCGCTCCTCTCTCGCGAATCGCATCAAAGCCTTGCTATTGTACCGCTGCAAAGCCCCTTGCGCGCACGCTTTCAATAGGTGACAATCGAATCAAAACTCTTGCAAAGGCGGCACGGTGAAAAGGTATGTTGCGTTTCTTCGCGGCGTGAACGTCGGCGGTAAAAACACGATTCCTATGAAAAAGCTGAAAAAACGCTTCGAAGAGCTTGGCTTCAAGGAAGTCAAAACGTATTTGAACAGCGGTAACGCATTGTTCTCAAGCAGCGACAGCGCAGAAAGATGCACCAATAAGATCGAGTCGATGATACACGGCTGCTTTGGCTTCGCTATCCCCGTCCTTTGCATGCCCAAAGAAGCGCTCGAGGATATTCTGCAAAACGCACCCGCCTGGTGGGGAGGCGCAGATAAAGAAATCTACGATAACTTGATCTTCATCATGCCGCCCGCCACGTTTTCCGATGTCTTCCATGAAATAGGAGAACCCAAAGAAGGGCTGGAACGGATAGAGCATTGCCGGAACGCTATCTTTTGGTCCTTCAGTCGCAAAGAGTACCGCAAGACCAACTGGTGGTCGAAGACCGCGAGTGCGCGCATTAGCGGCAAGCTGACGATCAGGACGGCGAACACCGTCAGGAAACTGGCCGGGATGTAGCGCAACGCGTCAAGCTTCATGCTGAAAGACAGCGTTTAGCGGTCTTGCCCTTCGGTTGCGGCTTCTTGCCCGGTAACCAGAAACACCATGGCAACCATAAGCGCGAAGCCCGCCCAATCGGCGCCCGTGAACACCGTCCCCAGCCAAAGCGCCGCGAACACCGTAGCGCCCAGCGGCTCCATCGTCCCCAGCAGGCTGCCCTTCACCGGGCCCACCACCGACACGCCGTGCAGGTACAGGCCGTACGCCGCGAACGTGCCCACCGCGATGATCGCCGCGACCACCGCCCAGCCGATCGCGTCGAAGCTGGGCACGACCGGCGGCTGGCCCCAGGCCGCGCCCGCCAGCCACATCCCCAACGCCGCAAGCCCGCCCGCGAACATGCCCAGCCCCGTTACGGGCAAGCTTCCCCATTGCGCGAACAGACGCTTCGGGTACACGATGTAGAATGCAACCGCCAAACCGTTGGCAACGCTCCACAGCAGGCCCTCCACCGGCACCGCGAACGCTCCGGGATCGGCCTGCGTGGCGATGAGCCACGTTGCAGCCATCGCCAAAACCAAACCGACCAGCTCGCGGCGCTGCGGCAGCTTTTTTGTAGCCAAGCACGCGTACAGCATGACGAACACGATACCCATGCATTGCAGCACGGTGGCCGTACCGGCGTTCGTGTACTCGACGACGATCGTGTACGTGATCTGGGAAGGATACAGCCCCGCCACGCCCAGCACCGCCAAACGCGCCAAGGTCGCTCGATCGCGCAGCATCGCCAGAACATGCGCGCGCTGGCGAACCAGCAGCACCGCTAAGAACAGCAAGCCCGCCCCCAGCATGCGCGCCGCCGTGATGAACGCGGGAGAAGCCCCGTACCCCGCGATCAGGAACTGCGCGCACGCCCCCGAGAAGCCCCACAGCGACGCGCCCACCAAGGCGGCCGCGATCCCGCGCCAGAAACGCTGACGGAAAAACGCCTCGCCCGCCCGCACGGCCTCGCCCGTCACTTTGCCAGCTCTTTCAGGAACTCGGCGACTGGCCCCAAAAGGTTGTCGCCCTCGTCAAGCTTGAAATAGCGCAGGGGCAGTTGGAGCTTGCGCTTGTCGGCCAGGTAGCGCCCGCCCGCACGGCGCAAAGGCGTCATCTGGTCGCGCGACACGTCGATAGGCTCCACCACCAAACGACCCGCCGTCACCGAAACGGTCCTGATATGGTGCTCGTTCGCGAACGCCTTGATGCGCGCTTTGTCGAACAGGTTCTTCGCGGCCTGCGGCATATCGGGCCGCTTGTCGGCCATATCCCGGTACACGTCCTCGACGGCCTGCTCGGTCGCCGCCGATGCGATCTTGCGGTACCACAGCACGCGCTCGTCCGCCTCCGGCACGTAGTCCTCAGGAAGGTAGGTATGGCCCGGCACGTTCACCGTGATGTCGGACAGCGCCGGCGGCAGCTGATCGACGGCCTTCAGGTCGCCTTCGCGCGTGGCCGTCACGGCTTGAGCGAGCATCTGCGCGAACAGGTCGAAGCCGACGGCGGACATGTTGCCCGACTGCTCGGCGCCCATGAGACTGCCCGCTCCGCGAATCTCCAGATCGCGCATGGCGATGCGCATGCCGCTGCCCAAGTCGGTGTGCTCGCTCAACGCCGTCAGGCGCGCCGCGGCCTCCTCGGTGAGCTCCATGTGCTCAGGGAACATGAAGAAGGCGTACGCTTGCGTGGACGACCGGCCCACGCGGCCCTTGAGCTGGTACATCTGAGCCAGGCCCAAGCGCTGCGAATCCTCGATGATGAGCGTGTTCGTATGCGGGTTGTCGATGCCGCTCTCTATGATGGTGGTGGCCACCAGCACGTCCAGCTCGCCGGCGCTGAAATCCTCCATGACGCGCTCGAGCTGTTCGCGCGTCATCTGGCCGTGAGCCACGCCCACGCGCGCCTCGCCCGCAGCCGCCGTCACGCGACGCACGGCTTCGTCGATCGAGCGCACCCGGTTCGACACGTAGTACACCTGTCCGCCGCGCGCCAGCTCGCGTCGAATAGCACCGCTCACCACGTCGGGATCCCATTCGCCCACGTGGACTTCGACGGCGCGCCGCTCGTCGGGCGGCGTGAGGATCAAGCTCATGTCGCGAACCCCCGAAAGCGACATCTGCATGGTGCGCGGAATGGGCGTTGCGGAAAGCGTCAGCACGTCGATGGATTCGCGCAGGTTCTTCATCTGCTCTTTGTGGCCCACGCCGAAACGCTGCTCCTCGTCGATGATGACCAGGCCCAGATCGTGCGGGTTCACGTCACGGGAGAGCAAGCGATGCGTTCCCACCAAAACGTCCACGCCGCCGTCGGCGAAGCCAGCAAGCGCCGCCGCCTGCTGGGCCGGTGTGCGGAAACGCGAGAGCACTTCCACCGTCACGCCAAACGGCTCGCAGCGCTCCTTGAAGTTGGTGTAATGCTGCTGCGCCAAAATGGTGGTCGGGCACAGCACCATCACCTGCTTCGAATCCTGGGTCGCCTTGAACGCGGCGCGCAGGGCAACCTCGGTCTTGCCGAAGCCCACGTCGCCGCACACCAGCCTATCCATCGGCTTGGCCGACTGCATGTCGGCCTTCACGTCGGCGATGGCGGCAAGCTGGTCGGGCGTCTCTTGGTAAGGGAACGCCTCCTCCATCTCGCGCTGCGCTTGCGTGTCGGCCTCGAAGCGGTAGCCCTGCACCGTGGCGCGACGCGCGTACACGTCCACCAGATCGAAGGCGAGCTTCTTCGTGGCGGCGCGCGCCTTCTTCATGGCGCGCGACCAATCGGCCGTGTTCAGGCGAGTAAGCCGTGGGCTCGCGCCCTCCGGCCCCACGTAGCGCGTCACGCGATCCAGCTGCTCCACCGGCACGTACAGCTTGTCGCCTTCCGAATACTCCAGCAACAGGTAGTCGCGCGCCGTGCCGTCCACATCGCGGCGGACAAGCTCCTTGAAGTGGGCCACGCCGTGGGCGGCATGCACCACGTAATCGCCCGGTTTGTAGGGAAACGTGATCTCCGTGATGTCGACGTGCCTGCTCGGACGGGCTGTCGAGGCACCTTGCGTGTCGGATACGCTGATCACCGCAAGCTTGGCCTTCGGTATGATCATGCCCAGCGGCACGTCCACGTCCACCACGTTCACCACGCCGCGACGCAGCCGCCGTTTGGCCGCGCCCTCCGTCTCGCCCGGATCCTGCTCGATATCGAGCGTCTCCTGGATCGGCAGTCCATGATCCACGAACGCCAGCTTCATGTCCTGGCGCGCCCTGAAGTTCGGTGCGCTGAACACCGTCGTGTAGTCGGTGTCCACCAAACTGCGCAAACGCCCGAACAGCTTGTCGGGATGCCCCGCCACCTCCACGCGCTTCACGGGAAGCTCGTCGTCCACATGCCCGCCCACGCGCATGATGGATACGTAAGTCGCCCGCTGACCCTCCCCGAAGCTGACCGCGCCGGGTTCGGCGTACAGCCCCTTGAGGGCGATGCCCGTGCCCTTCGCGCGGCCCGCGATATCGTCGTAGACGTGCGTCATGTCGTCGAATAGGGAACGTGGCTCCACCAGCACCGAAAGCGCGTCGCGACGAAGATAGGCGCCCAACGTCACCGTCTCGTTGTACAGGTAGGGCAGCAGCATGTCCGACCCGTCGAAGCGCAGGCCCCCGTCCAGCTTCTCAAGCGCATCGCGCAGGGCGGCATTCGTTTGAGCTGGGCGTTCAAGCTTCTTGCGGGCCCGGGCAAGAGCGCTTTTCGAGCACGCGAACTCCATCACGGGATACGCTTCCACATAGGCGAGCGCCTGGATGGTCTGCCCCGTGGAAGGCACGATGCGCCGCACCTCGTCCAGCTCGTCGCCGAAGAAGTCCAAGCGAACCGGGTACACCAAATTTCCCGGGTACACGTCGATCGCGCCCCCGCGAACGGCGAAGGTGCCCGGCCCGTCAAGCTCTCCGGTGTTGCGATAGCCGCGCTCCTCCAGAGCACGCGCCACATCCTCGAACGAAGCGATGCCCGCAGCGTCGGCGCCCTCCATGGCGACCAGCTCTTTTCCCGCCTCGAAAACAACCGGCGTCGCAACCGACGACCCCACAGGAGCCAGCATGCGGACAAGCGAGCGCGCGCTGGCCACGACGACGGCCGGCCGTCCGGTCGAAAGCGCATGAACGGCCTCCATGCGCCGCGCCACGACGCTCGCGTCGCTGGGCTTGGGGTTGAACGGATAGTCGGTTCGCTCGGGAAAGCGGATGACGCGCTCATCGCCCAGATAAGCCGCCACGCTGCGGGCGAACGACACCGCCGCGTCCTCGCCCGCCACCACGACCAGGGTCGTTTGCGGCTTGTGCGCGAAACGGGCGGCAATCAAGAAGGGGCGCGCCGAGTTCGCCACGCCGAGCGCGCCGTCCTCGCCCGCATCCAGCTTGCCCCAAAACGCGTCGAGGCACGCGGATTTCTCCAGTGCGAACGTGAGCGAGTCGATGAGCATGGTCGTTCCCTTTTCTCTATCCGAGCAGCACGAAAAGCCGCAGCTGGCGGCTTGAAGCTTTGGTGCGTATGCGCCCGCCGTGCATCAGCGCGGACGAGCGTCGACCAGTGTACCTCAAAGCCTGCGCGGAAAGCGGAGGCAACCGACAAAGAACATCGACGAAAGCCGCTCCCTCGCCTTCGATTCGCCCGCTTCGCAACAGGCAGTTTGCATCAGCGGTTCCGAGTCCTGCCAAAACGGACGAGTTTTGAGGCGATTTTTCGCCTTCCCGCGCAAAATCGCCTAAGGACGTTTTTCATCATGCCTGGTCAAAGTCTTGCCAGCCCGCTTTATTCTTGATTGAGGACCAGCAAAACTCGCTCGATTTGACACGACCTCGAAACCAGCCGACCAGCGAAGCCGAAAACACCCGTGGCCCGCCTTGCAAGCAGACACCGACCCGAAAGTTCACTATACTTGACCGCATCCGCATCGCATCCCGCAAAGGAGGATCCCTTGCCCCGCGAAACCGTGAAAGCGAAACGCGAGCGCGCCATCGAAATCGCGCAGCGCATGAACGAACACTACCCCGCGGCAGAATGCGCCCTGCATTACTGGGGCGACCCGTTCAAGCTGACCATCGCCGTGTTGCTGTCCGCCCAAACAACCGACAAGGGCGTCAACAAGGTAACGCCAGCGCTTTGGGAACGCTACCCTGCCGTAGCCGACCTGGCATCCGCCAACCCGGCCGACGTCGAAGAGATCATCCGAACCATCGGGTTCTACCGAACGAAGGCCGCGAACGTGATCAAGTGCGCGCAACTGGTGGTGTCCGAGTACGGCGGCCAGATCCCGCGCGACATCGACGAGCTGCAGAAGCTTCCCGGAGTGGGCCGCAAAACCGCGAACGTCGTGCTCAACGAGGCGTTCGGAATCGTGGAGGGCATCGCCGTGGACACCCACGTGTTCCGGATCGCGCACAAGCTCAAGCTTGCAGGACCCTCCGCCGACACGCCTGCGAAAACCGAGGATGCGCTGCTCAAGCTGTACCCACGCGAATGGTGGGGGCCCATCAACCACCAATGGGTGCTGTTCGGCCGCGAAACCTGCATCGCGCGGCGCCCGAAATGCGGCGAGTGCTTCATCTGCGACCTTTGCCCCAACTGCGGCAAAGCGTAGGCTCGAACGCACGCGCGACCTCGACCTTGCGCGCAAACAGCGAATCGAACGATCGAAGGGGGAACCATATGCGCTATCGCAAACTGGGCAAAACCGGCTTGGAAGTGAGCGAAATCGGGTTCGGAGCGGAGTGGATGGAGCGCAAGCCCGCCGACGAAGTGCAGGCCGTCGTCGACGCCTGCACGCAGGCCGGCATCAACGTTCTGGACTGCTGGATGGCCGAGCCCGCCGTGCGCAGCAACCTGGGAAAGGCCATCGCAGGCAACCGGGATCGCTGGATCATCCAAGGCCACATAGGATCCACCTGGCAAAACGGGCAGTACGTGCGCACGCGCGACCTTGACCTTGCGCAAAGCGCGTTCGAAGACCTGCTCGCGCGCCTGGGGACCGACCATGTGGAAGTGGGCATGATCCATTACGTGGACGACCTGAACGAGTTCGAGCAGATCATGAACGGGCCGTTCTTCGCCTACGTGCGAGACCTCAAGGAAAGCGGCGCTATCGGCCATATCGGGCTGTCCACGCATCGCCCCGACGTGGCGCAGGCGGCGGCGCGTTCGGGCAAGATCGAGGTCATCATGTTCAGCGTTAACCCGGCTTTCGACCTTTTGCCAGCCACGACCAGCCTGGAAACGGCGTTCGCCTTCGACTACGACGACGCGCTCGAGGGCATGGACCCCGTTCGAGCCGAGTTCTACGCGCTTTGCGAACGGGAGGGCGTGGGGCTCACCGTCATGAAAGGGTACGCGGGAGGCCGCCTGTTCAACGCCGAAGCTTCGCCGTTCGGCGTGGCCCTCACGCCCATCCAATGCATTCACTACGCGCTCACGCGGCCCGCCGCCGCCAGCATCCTGGCAGGATTCGACACGCCGGAGCACGTTGCCGACGCCGTGCGCTACGAAACCGCGAACGACGCTCAGAAGGATTACGCGACCGTCCTGGCCCATGCGCCCAAACACGCCTACTACGGCCAGTGCACGTACTGCGGGCACTGCGCCCCCTGCCCCTCCGGCATCGACATCGCCATGGCGAACAAGCTCTACGACTTGGCGACCGTCCAAGGCGAAGCCCCCGCATCGGTCAAGGCGCATTACGACGTCCTCGACGCCACGGCAGCGGACTGCATTGCCTGCCAGGCGTGCGAGCCCCGATGCCCCTTCGGCGTGCCGATCGCCGAGCGCATGGAGAAGATCGCGAAGCTGCTCGGATAGCGCCCGAGAACTCGGACCACTATGCTCGTTCAAGCGGCCCGAGCACGAACAGCGTGAACGTAGCCTCGCACACCAACCGCCCCTCGGGCGTTTCGGCCCGGCAATGCGCGATCACCGTGCTGCGACCCTCGTGGGACGTGTTCGCCCTCACAACAAGGGGGCCGGCCCCCACCGCTTTGACGAAGTTGACCGCACTCGTCAACGCCACGTTGCTCACGCCGCACGAATACGCCGCCATACCTGCGGCGATCTCGCACAACGTCGCCAAAAAGCCGCCGTGGATGGTGCCGTGATAGTTCAGCACCTCCTGCGGCACGTCGAGCCGAAACGCCACGCGCCCCCGCTCGGCTTCGAATATCTCCAAGCTCTCGAGCTCTTTTTGAGCCGTTACGTTCACCATCATCGCATCCGCGATAGCCGCATCGCATCGAACCATGTCGCACGCTCCCTTCCGTCCGGCCCATTGTACGGCGGCCGGCCGAGCGCTACGATGGGCAATCCCGCATCGGCGTGGCACAGCGCGCACCGCACTCCGCAGCGCTACGGTCGCACCACCTCGTCCAGCAGCGACCTCGCGCAGGCAGCCACGGGAGCAATGGCATCCCGATCGGTGCGTGGCCGCCGGGGCCGGTCCTCGCCGATCCAAGAGCCCTGCTCCATCCGCGTAAAGCCGAACGCGACGATCGGCACTTATGACTTCAAAGCCTCCTGAAGCATGTTCGCGAGCACTTCGGTATGGGAGCGGCGCTTGCGCGTAGCCGTGCCGACAAGCGCAACCGATTCGAAATCGCCGTACCGTTCGAAGAACCGCGCGACCGCCGCGCGCTTTTCCATGTCGGCACGATAGGCGCTCGCGTAACCTTCCCACCCTATGTTGCCGTTGAGGTAGCGCTCGAGCATCGTGGGAGCCGGAGCGAACAGCTTGTCGTGCGCATACTGCGCATGCGCCACTTTGTCAGCAAAAAACGCCAGGTCATCGCGTTTAGTGAAACCGGAAAGCTGGTTCGTGTTCTTTAGGCGCGTATCAAGCAGCATATCGACCCGCCAGTCGGCCAAACGACCGAAAAAATCCTCTGCCGAAGTTTCGTACGCGCTGATCGTGTGAATAAGCATAGACGTGCATCTCCTTCTAACCGCGCAGCGCGCGATCCTACCGTTTCCCGAAAACGATAGCGCGCATGCTTGCGCGCAGGAGAAGCACCAGGCGACCGTCACCGAATCGAAGATGCCGCGTTGACGCGCCGCCACCCCGCAGCGATGCGCAGAACGAACGCTAGCGGAGCGTCTTCGGAGAAAGCGGCGAGCCCAAGCGCGCAAGCTCCCCCGCCACGGTATCGACCAGAAGCGGCAGGGCCGCATGCACGCGCGGCGTCAGCCCGATGGTCACCACGGCGGGCGAGGCGTTCTCCACCTGCATGCCCAAGCACAGGCCTTCCGCCCGGTATCCCAGAAGCGCAGCGGAATCGAACAGGTCGATCAGTTTGAGGTCGTGCAGCGATGCGCTGGCTCCGCTTCGGCGCGCCATGGCATCGGGCTCGAAGCGAAACACCGTGCCCGGCTCGGCATCGGTGCCGTCCACGGCGTCCACCGTGATGATCATGTCGAACGCACGAACGGAATCGAGCATGTCAAGGCTGAGGCACCCCAAATCGAACAGCTGCACGTTCTGGGGAATCTCGTAGCGCTCGATCAGCTCCTCGTACACGGCCGGCCCTACGCCGTCGTCGAGCATGAGCTTGTTGCCCACGCACAGAACCGCGATGGAACGCAAAGCGCGGGCGTCGTCGCAGCCCTTCGCAGCATCATCCGCCATCATGGCCGTCACGCCCCAATCGTCGGACGCACGACCAGGTTGTAGTACGTCGCCGCCGCCAGCATGCACAGCCCGATGATCACGCTCGCAACAGCCCAAACGCGTTCGCGCTTCAAGTACGCTTCCTTGTCGACGCCCCGTTTGGCCGCCCGATGCGCGGCGAACGGCTGCGCCACGATGGAAAACGCCACCGTCCCGGCCGTCAACGTCAGCAGCACCAGAACCGCAACGCCGATGGCCAAGGGCGTGCGCTGTGCGAACGCCGCATAGAACGTGTTGTCCGCGAACAGCCATAGGGGGTAGAACAAGATAGTGGCCCACATGCCGTGAGCCGGCCCCCAGATGGGAGGAAGGAACAACGCGCCCACGTTGACGCGAGGCACGCCTTCCAAGAACTTTTCTTCTTGCGCGATTTGCTCTTCGGTTAATTCAGCCACAGTTCGGTATCCTTTTCGAAACCTCAATGATTCCCTGCCATTATAGTCCACGAAGCACCCTTCTACGGGAGGGTCCGGCAAAGCGGAAGGAGAGCACATGAACGTACTTGCCATCGTAGGGTCGAAACGCATGGGCAGCTACAATCTCCAAGTTGCACAGGCGGCGGGCGAACTGCTGAAACAGCGACACCCCAACGTAACGTTCACTATTCTGAACTGGGACGACGTTCCCTTTATGAACGAAGACTCCGAACACCCCGAGCCTCCCGCCATCGCTCGCGTACGGCAAGCCGTTCGCAACGCCGACGGCGTATGGCTGTTCAGCCCCGAATACAACCATGCTATTCCCGGGCCGCTTAAAAACCTTCTCGATTGGCTCTCGCGACCGGTCAGCGCAACGGAAGGACCGGTCATCGTAGGCAAGCCCGTAGCCCTTTCGGGAGCCAGCATCGGCATGAGCGGCGCCGAGCATGCACAAGAGCAACTTGCCTGCATGCTGAATTACCTCAACGTGCGCGTCATGAACAAGCCCCGCCTCTGCATACCGCACGTTGGCTCGCAAGCCAAAGGGGGCGTCCTTAAGCTGGACGCGTCCGCCCCTTATCTGGAACGACAAGCAGATGCCTTCGTCCGCTTCATCGAAGCCGCACGTTAAGCGCAAGGACGAGTACGCAAGCGCGAAAAACCTGCCAGCCGATGAAAAAACCGGGCCGGACCCCATAAGGGATCCGGCCCGGTTCGTACGTTATGCCGCTTTCGACGAAGAGTGCTTACGCCTTCTCTTTGTGATGCAGGTCGTCCTCGCCCACGATCGTATGCTTCTCGGGATCGTAGACCAAGCCGCCGTGCTCCTTCCAGAAGAACATGAGCAGCGTCGGGGAAATGCCCTCGATGTTCGCCAAGTAAATGTGAATGAACATGAAGCAGATGAAGATGTACATCATGAAGTAGTGGATGATGCGCATCGACATAAGACCGCCCACCAGGTCGGTGCCGGCAGCGAAGAACCCGAGGTTCATCGTAGGAGCCCACAGGGCAAGACCCGTGTAGAACATGACGACGATGAGCACGGGGATCAGCAGGTAGCTGATCTTCTGGGGCACGCCCAACTTGGCGCCCAACGGATGGTCCTTCTTCAGGAACAGATAGTACTTGATCCACGCGCCCAGCTGGTGACGGTTGTCAGCCTGCGGCAGCCACGTCTTGTAGTCCGTAACCTGATAGCGCGTACCGCCGTCCGGAGCGGACTTGACGAAGAACGCCATCAGCACGCGTACGATGCAGTTGATGAACAGCACGAAGCCGCAGAACACATGCACGCCGCGGGCAATGCCCATGAACAGCGGCCAGAACGGGAAGTGGATAGCGAAGCCGGTGACGATCAACAGGACCATCGCAACCAGGTTGATCCAGTGCGTGATGACGAAGGGCATCGGATGCGCTTCGCGATAATGTGCCAAGTGCGCCATGTTACTTCACCCCCCACGGGCTCGTGACGGTTTCGAAGCTCTTGCCCGTGGCCGGCTCGGTGACGTGCACCGCGCATGCCGTGCAGGGGTCGAAGCTGTGAACCGTGCGCAAAGCGTTGATCGGCTTCTCCACATCACCCACGGGCACGCCGATAAGCGCCTGCTCCAGCGGGCCCTTCTCGCCGTTGCCGTTCATGGGAGCCAAGTTCCACGTGGACGGAATGATGATCTGGTAGCCATCGATCTTGCCGTCCTTGACGGTCTCGCTGTGATAAAGCGCGCCGCGCGGAGCTTCCCAGAAGCCCGAGCCGGCGCCGGTGATGGTGGCGGGCTCGCGGAAGTACTCGCTGTCGCCGCTCTTGACGGCCTCAACCAGCTCGTCGGTCCATTCCTTCATGAGGCCGGCGATGTAGAGCGTCTCGATCTGACGAACGGCAGTACGGCCGAGCGTGGACTGGGCAACGCCGATCTGGCCGGGAGCGCCCAGCGCATCCAGCAGACCGTCAACGTGCTCCTTGACGAACGGCACGTTGCGCTTGTACGCAGCCAAGATACGGGAAAGTCCGCCAGCCTCGCAAGCCTTGCCGTCGTACGCGGGGCACTTGACCCACGTGTAGCGGTCGTTCACGTCGTAGGACGTGTACTCCGGCTCCGTAACGAAGTACGGAGACGTCATGGTCGCGTCGCCCTTGTACCAGGAACGGCCCATGTACTCGGTGATGAGGTTCTCCTGCACGTCGGACAGGTTGAGCTTGTCGTCGACGACGCCCATGGGCAGATAGCGATCCGCCATCTCCATGCTCTTGTTCTCGAACACGCCCCAAGCGATGTAGCGACCGCAACCCTTGCCCCAGGTGAGCGCGTCCATGTAGTACGGAGCGATAGCCAAGGTGTCCGGGATCATGGTGGTGGCAACCCAGGTGTAGATCTCGTCGACGAGGCCCTTGAGATCGTCGAGCTTCTGATCGGTGGGCACGAACGCGGTGCCGCCGGGGATGATCGTCATGACGTGCGGCATCTTGCCGCCCAGCAAAGCGGAAACCTGCGAAGCCTTCGCCTGCATGGTCAGCGCCTCAAGATAGTGCGCGGTGCAGATGAGGTCGAGCTCGGGCGGCAGCTGATAGGCGGTGCCGTCCTCGGCGTCGAACCAGTTGCCCGAGAAGATGGACAGCTGGCCGTTGTCGGCGAAGTTCGTCAGGCGCTCCTTCAGCACGTTGAAGTCGCTGTTGATGGACGTGCCGGCGGCCTGCGCCAAATCGTACGCGTCGGCCGCATCGGCCTTGAGCGCGTTGAGCGGGTTCACGTAGTCGAGCGCAGCCAGGTTGTAGAACCACAAGATGTGGCTATGCAGGAACTGCGCGCCCTCGATCAGGTTGCGGATGATGCGCGCATTGTTCGAGATCTTGATGCCGTAAGCCTTTTCGGCGGCAATGGCGGACGCGTGAGCGTGCGACACCGGGCACACGCCGCAGATGCGCTGCACGATCTGCGCCGCATCTTCGGGCGTGCGGTTCTGCACGACGAGCTCCATACCGCGGAAGCAGCCGCCGGACACCCAGGCGTCGGAGACCTTGCCGTTCTCGACTTCCATCTCGATGCGGAGATGGCCCTCGATACGGGTGACCGGGTCGATGACTGAACGGGTCATGTAGGCTTACCTCCCTTCCTTATCGTCGTACTTGCCGATGGACTTGTCGGGGTGCTTGGCATCCCAAGCGCGCACCTTCTCGAAGTCCGCGCCGCCGTCCATGCGTCCGGACAGCTTCATGCCGAAGCCGTGCACGACCAGGGCGCCCGCCAGGAAGCAGGTGATGCCCAAAGCGATAGTGCCGGGCTGGACCATCCAGTCGCCGATGCGCAGGTCGCGATGGCGCTTGTAGAACGGGGTGTTGACCTCGACCCAGTTCTGGCCCGGATCGTTGGGGTTGGCCTCGCAGCAGCCGATGCAAGGAGAGCCGGCCTGGACGCACCAGCTGCGACGGTCGTTCCACAGCACGACGCCGCAGTTGGACTTCGTCTGAGGACCACGGCATCCCAGCGGGTACAGGCAGTAGCCCATGGCTTCTTCCTTGGAGCCGAACTGGTACACGAACTCGCCGTTCTCGAAATGACCGCGACGCTCGCAGTTGTCGTGAACGGTCTGGCCGAAGATGCCGACGGGCTTGTTCTGGTTGTCAAGCGGGGGCAGCGTGTTGTCCATGAGGACGACGTCCACCAAAACGGACACGAGCCATTCGGGGTTGGCCGGGCAGCCGGGAATGTTCACCACCGGAACGTTGATGCCGGCCTTCTCCAGATACTGCTGAACGCCCAAGGCGCCCGCAGAATTGGGGTGCGCGCCCATCCAACCGCCGTTGACCGCGCAAGATCCCAGCGCGATGACCGCGTTGGCGTTCGCAGCGGCCTCCTCCAGATGATGCGTGCCCGGAGCATCGGCGACGCGCAGAGCCTGGCCGCCCCATCCCTCCAGCACAGCTCCCTCGTAGATAAGGATGTAGTTGCCGGCTTCGATCGTCTGCGCCTTCGCCTCTTCGACGGAATGACCGGCAGCGGCCGAAAGCGTCTCGGAATAGTTGAGCGAGATCATCTCGAGCACGATCGTAGCCGCGCTCGGCGTCTCAACTTGGGCGAACGACTCAGTGCAACCCGTGCACGACGCGCCTTCGATCCAAATGACCGGGTACAACTTACCCTTCGTTGCGCCGATCACGGATTTTTCGAGAGCCTGCGCTATCTTCGGAGCAGCCAGTTCGGACAGCCCGGCGGCAACTGCGACCGCGCCGCAAAGCTTCATGAAATCGCGGCGGCTTACTCCTCGAGCCGCCAGCATATCCTGAAACTCAGATACGGTGGCCTCTTTTCCCATGTGCACACCTCCTCAGGTGCTTCTCGTCTTGCTTACCTGCTTATGCATTCTCCACGACGGTTATGCAAAAATGGAGAAAAGGTGCGCGAGCGCAACGTTTAACCCGCAAATGGCGCGAAAGTGTTACCGCCGTCCGAAGCCGTAACAAACAGTATTCACCATTTCGGCTCATGCCTGCATTTTGATGCAGCATTTGCCGGGTTTCGCCCCCTGCTATGCAAACAGTCCGACGCAAGAAACCAGCCGTAAATCGACGCAAGCGACCGTTCGGTTTCTTGTCGTGCACCACTTCTCCCGTCGCAAAACGGGTATGATAGCACACGATATGCAAAGAGAACCTGAGAACTAGAAGGATTCAACATGACGCTGACAGAAGCTTCTTTCGCCTACCTGGGACCCGCTGGAACGTACAGCGACGAGGCCGCGCGGTCCTTTGCCGCGCGCTTGGGAATCGACGAGCCGAACCTGGTGGAATGCCCGTCTTTCAGCGAGGTGTTCGATTGCGTGGATCGCGGCCGCTGCGCCTACGGCGTCGTAGCTATGGAAAACGCCCTCGAAGGTCCGGTAACGGCCACGCTCGACAACTTCGCGTTTCGCAGCTCGGCCACCATCCTGGGCGAAGCAGTGCTCGACATCCACCACTGCTTGCTGGTGCATCCCGAAAGCGATCTTACGCGCATCAAGACGGTTGCCTCGCATCCGCAAGGCCTCGCGCAATGCCGACGCTACCTGAACGAGCAGCTTCCGGGGCGCGCCACCATCACCACGTCTTCCACCGCGGAAAGCGCGCGCCTGGCCGCATCCGATCCCGAAGTAGCCGGCATCGGCAACTCGTTCGCCGCGAAGCTGTACGGAGCGCGCGTAGCCGAAGCGGGCATCGAGGACCATTACGGCAACCAAACCTCGTTCGCGCTCATCGGCCGCCAGGGGCATCCGCCGGTTTTCGAGGGAGAGCGCTTCAAGACCTCGCTCGCATTGTTTCTGCAAGCGGACAAGGCGGGCGCGCTGCTCATGATCTTGTCCGAATTCGCCTACGCGGGCATCAACCTGACCAAGATCCAGTCCCGGCCCACCAAACAGGCGCTTGGCGAGTACATGTTCTTCGTGGACCTGGAAGGCAGCGTGAACGACCTGCCCGTGCAAACCGCGCTCAACTGCCTGCGCCTCAAGCTGCGCGAGGTGAAGGTGCTCGGCAGCTACCCGGTCGGCTAGCGCATCAACCTATGGGAACCGGGGTCGGGAAAGAGGCCCAATCGCTCAGACAGTCCTCGCTTCGCTGCGGAACTCGCTCGGCGGACCTCTTCCCCGGCCCCTCCGCCGATCGCGGCCATTCCACCGGGCAGCTCTTCGCTGGCCCGGGTTCTGCCTGGAAGGTTCTCGAGAATCGTTAGAACGTCAGTATCCCCAGGTGCTCGAGCAGGATTTTCAAGCCGATGAGAATGAGCACGACGCCCCCAACGACGGTAGCGGGCTTTTCGTAGCGCGCACCGAAGCGGTGCCCCACCGCCACGCCGACAAGGGAAAGCGCGAACGTGGTCACGCCGATGACGACCACCGAAGCCACGATGTCAACGCGCAGAAACGCGAACGTGATGCCCACGGCCAAGGCATCGATGCTGGTAGCCACCGCCATCATCGTCAGCTCGCGCAGGTCAAGTCGCCCGTCCACCGCGCAGGAAAGCTGTTCGTCATCGTCGCCGTGAAACGAGTCCCATAGCATTTTCGCGCCGATGATCAGCAAAAGCCCGAAGGCGACCCAATGATCGACCGGCGTGATAAACTGCTCGAACTGGGTACCCAACGCCCAACCGATCAGCGGCATGAGCGCCTGGAACCCTCCGAAGAACAACGCGATCACCAACGCTTGACGCATGTTCAGGCGCTTCATGCACAACCCCTTGCACACGGAAACCGCAAACGCGTCCATGGACAAACCTACGCCCACCAGCAGCAATTCGACAAAACCCACAGCGCAATCCTCTCGTCCGCCTTCAACCCCAGCAAACCCCGCGCAGCCTCTTCCCCGCACCAGGGCATAAAAATACCGGCGCGCGCCGGTTACGGAAATGCACGGTGCGACGCCTTCGCCACACCGCGAGTCTTGTCATTTAATGCTGGCCAGCTTCGTCCGAAGCAGTATGTTGACCCAGCCACGCCGTACGGCGCCGACTACTCCCCCACGGGATTGAGGTATTCTACCACAGAGACCCGCTCGCGCGCCCATCTTTTAGCGGGCCGCGCGCTCAGCCTGGACGCAAAGTGCCGCCTATGACAGGCGGAGGCGCGCTTTATGCACCGGATCGCCGCACGCGAAAAGCAAAACACCAGGTCATGAAAAACTCAAGCGGCTTCAAACCGCGCGCAAGCACCCGCGAATTGCCCCAGGTACCGTTTTGCGCCCACTTCAGAACGCAGACGAAGGCAGACAGCACGCACGCTACGCCCTGAAGACACCTTCTTCTTGGCGGAAGAACCCTTCTCGCACTAGGTCGTTTACGATGGAGTCGAACGTCTCGGCATCCACGCCGTCGCGACCCGCCGCGCGCTCGAACGCATCTAGACGAGCGGCCAGATCGTCGAAGCCGATGCCTGGCTCGGCCAGCACCACGCGCACCAGCTCGGCACGCTTCTGACGGCGCGACCCGTCGAAGGTCGATTGCCTCGCGTAATGAGCGCTGCGCCGCGAAGGGTTGGCGACAAGCGTTTTCAGATGCGCGCCGTAATCCAAAAGCGCGTAGTACCAGGCGCGCGCATCGTCTTGCGGGCACGTAGCGGCCACGAGCGGCGTCAGCTCCCGATCGGACACCTTGTCGCGCTGGGGGAATACCTCATGCAGAAACACCGTGCGCACGTTCGTTTCGATGTAGATCGAAGGCTTGCCGAACGCGAACGCCATGACGCCGGCCGCCGTAGCGGGGCCGATGCCGGGGAGCTGCTGCAGCTGTTCGGCCGTGTCGGGAAGAGCGCCGCCATGGTTGGCGGAACATTCCTCGCACGCGCGCTTGAGGGCAAGGGCGCGCCGGTTGTAGCCAAGCCCCTGCCATTGCGCCAGAACATCGGCGGTGCCAGCCGCAGCCAGCGAGTCGACCGTGGGGAACAGCGACATCCAGCGCTCCCAGTGCTTCAAAACGCGCGTCACTTGCGTTTGCTGAAGCATGACCTCCGAAACCAAAACCGCGTAAGGGTCGTCCAGATAGCGCCAAGGCAGCTCCCGATAGCGCAGCGCCCCTTCTTCGCGAACCTTGGCCTCGAACGTCTCGCGAGCCAACGGAGCATCGGCGGGCCACGAAGCCGAATCGAAACCCGCTACGCGCACGGCTGCGAGCTTTCCGGGACCGCGTCGTCCGGAGCCTCGACGGCCAGATGAGCGCAGGAAACCGAGCAGCTTGCTACCCTGCATGTCTCGGAGCGAGCGTCGGCGGGCGCATGTGCGGGAGCCTCCTTGCTGCGAGCCTTCGCAAGAGCCGCCTCCACCACGGGATGCGTTGCCCCCAGCTCGATCAAATCCTTAAGCGTAATGGATCCAAAGTAATCGTTGAGCAGGCGATCCGCGCCCTGCCACAACTTGTTGTACGCACAGGATTTCTGCTTCTCGCAATATTCGGGGTCCAGCACGCACAACGACACGCTCACCGGGCCTTGGATGGCCTCCAAGACCTCGAGCAGCGTGACCTCCGCAGGATCGCAATTGAGGGCTAGGCCGCCGCGCGCTCCGCGCACCGTTTTGATAAGCCCGCCCTTGACCAAATCGTGCTGGATGCTGCGCGCAAACGCGTAGGGAATTCCCTCGTCTTCGGCGATATCGGACACCGACACGTAAGCGTCACCGCTTTTATAAGCGGCACGAAGTATCCTGCAAGCGTAATCGCAGCGTCGTGTGATGTCCATCGATTATCCCTCTTCCCCTTTCAGCAGGTCCTCCAAGTGCTCGAGGTCGCGACGAAAATCGCTGATCACCGCATTTTCGAGCGCACGATATTCCTCCGAGTCAAGCGGCTGGTAGGCCGCCATCTTGTCAAACAGATTGTCCGCCGTCACCGGCACGTAGCGCCGCGCCATAAGGCTTGCCTTGTACGCTTCCTCCACGGCCTCCCGCGCCGCCATGTAGATGTCGTAGCGAGGCATCTGGGCCGAATAGCGCACGAGGGCCGCCTGGTCGACGCCGCGCAGCGAAGGATGCTCGCGCGCGATCTCCATCCAAATGTCCGCACGCTCCGACGCCGTAGGGAAATCGATGTCGACAATGGACAACGGCTCCAGAAGATCGTAGAAGAACGGCTCGATCTCCCCCGCCTCGGACGCAGAAGCCAACACGAACACGTCGGGGTTCTCGACAGCCGAGCGTATGAGATTGATGGCCTCGCGCGCGCCGCGGGACAGGCTCGCCATGAGGAAGCCGCCGAAGTCGTCCCCTGCAGGCTCGGACACCGGCGATGCCCACAGGTCAAGATCCTCCAGCAGCAGAACGCCCGCGCCTTCGAAAGCATTGCGAGCCGCGTTCAACTGAGGCTGGCGGTCGGCCTGGGCCATCACGCAAAGGACGGGCATGCCCTGCAGGTTCTCTTCCATGCGCATGCGCAGCGCAGGCAAGCCCAGCTCGCCTAGCGTGGCAACCATGAACCGGTTCGCATCCTCGCGCGCCGGAGAGCGGAACAACAGCGCGTCGGCGGCGGGCATGCGATCCAGCCCGTGCCGCGCGTTCAGCTGCCTGACCAGTTCTTGGAACTGAGGGTCGCCCTGCATACCCACTCCGAAATCGCGCATGAGCGCCACTGTTCGATCGTATCCCACCAGCTCTCGATACGTGATGCGCTCAAGCGTGGAAAGAACAGCCGCGCTGTCGGCGTCATGGCCGGCTGCATCCGCGCTTTCAAGCGCCGCCGCTGCTTTGGCCTCGTCGGAAGAAGACGCGGCCTCGGAATCCGCCGACGCATCCTTTTCGACAGGCGCCGCCGCTCCGGGAGCGGACTTCGCCTTCCCTGCGCGCTGCGCCGGGGCGGTCACGTGCTCGACGCGCAGGAGGCGCGCGCCGTCAAAACCCAGAAAGTCCTGCGAAATGAGGTCCGTCATGTCCTCCAGATCCTCGCGCGAAAGGCCGAACTCCTGCAGCTTGTCGAGAGCCAAGCCCTGCAGCTGCTCGGCGCAGGAGACCGTCTCGTCGGAAGACAGGTACGGTTCCAGCCGCTCGAACACGTACTCGGCAATCGAACGCTCCTTGAGCGCGCAGGCAAGCGCCCATGCTTGCTTGAGACCTTCGAGCGCCGCCTCGTCGGGCGCCGTGCCGTCGGCGCGGCGCGCCTGCTCGAAAGCGGCAAGGTACAAGTGCATCCCCAGCACCGCATCGCCCGCTGCGCAAGCCTGCGCAGCTCGGCGAAGGTACTCACTGGATGAATTATCGTGCTCGTCGTTTTGGCTGGGCGAGCTGTTCGCGTCGTTCTCGAGCATGTACCCAACCTCCTTTGCGTATGGTATCTGCACATCGTGCGCAAAAATGACTATGTTGAGGTCACATTTTACCCGATAGAGACCCATGCGGCACGGCATGCACTCAAAACCCAAAAAACACTGCGCCCGGAAATCAGAGGGCGGGCGAAACGAAAACGCCGAAACCAAAGAGGCTACCAGTTGAGGATGCTCCATCCGCACGCGCGCGCCGTACGGGTGAGCGGACGATCCGGCGTGACGGCAAACGCCCGTTTCGCGGCGCCCAAAACCACGCGATCGGAATGATGGTCACCGTACGCGGCAGCCAACTCCCACTTGCCGGGGCCGAAATGCTCGTCGCCGAAGCGCTGCACCGCAGCCAGCTTCTCCTCGCCTTCGACCGGAAGCCCCTCCACGCGACGCTCGTAGGTGCCGTCGGGAGCGACGCACATGCGCGTGGACACCTGGTACGCGAAGGGATGGTGCTCCATGGCGCGCAGGATAATGGGTTCGAAGGTGGCGGAAACCACCAGCACCACGTCGCCCGCTTCCGCATGGGCGCGCATGGCGGCATCGGCTTGTGGACGGAAAATCGGCGCAATGCTGTGGTCGTAGAAGTCAGCTAAAAACGTATCCACCTTCTTGGCAGGCCATCCCTCGAAAGCCGTGAACACCAGCCCGCGCACGCGCGCCTCGTTCTGCGGAAGGCGCAGCTTGTAGGCAGCGGCCCATAGCAGGATGCGGGAGACCACGCGCTTGCGCAGAAGGCCCAGCTTCATGAGGTGGGCCACCAGCAAGACCGGGGAGTTGCCGTCGATGCTCGTACCGTCGAAATCGAACACCGCCAACTGCACGGGCGCGTCGGAATCGGTCGATCCCGCTTGGCCACGCGCGCCTGCGGGTGCAGCAACCCCCGCGCCCTCCTGATTCGGCTTCGCTTCAACGTTCGGTTCTACGTTCGCGCTCTGATCCCCGCTCCGGGACATGGCATTCCATTCTCATCGTGTCGGCGGCGCCGCGCCCTTGGCGCGGCGGACAGGGACTCGCATGCGGACCCCCGCCCGCCGCGCGCTACCCCTCGCTACCGTCGTTACATGCAACGAATTGAGAATTATACAACTCTGCGTAGAAACCGCCAAGTTCCAGCAATTCATCGTGCGACCCCTGCTCCACGATATCGCCGTCGCGTATGACCAGGATCAGATCGGCGCGCTTGATAGTGGACAGCCGATGCGCGATCACGAACGAGGTGCGCCCGCGCATGAGATTGTCCATGGCCTTCTGGATACGCTCCTCGGTGCGCGTGTCGACGCTCGAGGTTGCTTCGTCCAAGATGAGCATGCGCCGGTCGGCCAAGATGGCGCGCGCAATGGTCAAAAGCTGGCGCTGGCCTTGGCTGATGTTGCTGGCGTCCTCGTTGATCTCGGTGTCGTAGCCCTGGGGAAGCGTCTGGACGAAATGGTGGACGTACGCAGCCTTCGCCGCCGCTTCCACTTCCTCGTCGGTCGCGTGCAAGCTGCCGTAGCGGATGTTCTCGCGAATCGTTCCGTTGAACAGCCACGTATCCTGCAGCACCATCCCGAACAAGCTGCGCACATCGTCGCGCGCGAAGTCGCGAACGTCCACGCCGCCGATCCGTATCGCGCCGTCCTGAACGTCGTAGAATCGCATGAGAAGCTTCACCATGGTCGTCTTGCCCGCACCCGTAGGCCCCACCAGCGCAACGGTCTGCCCCGGAGCGACCTCGGCCGAAAAGTCCTTGATGACCGGGTTCTGGGCATCGTAGCCGAAGCGCACGTGATCGAACGACACGCGACACTCGACGTCGACCGTGCGCGCGGACACGCGCTCGGGCTCTTCCTCGGGCTGCTCCAGGAACCGGAAGATGCGCTCCCCCGCCGCCGCCATCTGCTGCAGCACGTTGGACACCTGCGTCAGCTGCGTGATGGGCTGCGTGAAGTTCTTGACGTACTGAATGAACGCCTGGATGTCGCCCACCGTGATAACCCCTTGCACGGCCAGAAAGCTGCCTGCCACGGCCACGGCCACGTAACCCAGGTTTCCCACGAAGTTCATGATGGGCTGCATAAGACCGCTGATGAACTGCGATTTCCACGCCGATGCATACAGCCGTCCGTTCGTCTTGTTGAAGCTTTCGAGCGCACCTTGCTCGCGGTTGAACGCCTTCACGATGGCGTGCCCCGAAAACGTCTCCTCCACCAAGCCGTTGATCTCGCCTAACGTGTTCTGCTGAGCCACGAAGTACTTCTGCGAACGCTTCACCACAACCAGGATGAGCACTACCGACACGGGCAGGATGAGCACGGTGATCAGCGTCATGAGCGGGTTGATGCTCACCATCATGACCAACACGCCGATAATGGTCGTCACGGACGTGATGAGCTGGGTCACGCCCTGGTTCAGGCTCTGTCCCAGCGTGTCCACATCGTTCGTTATGCGCGAAAGCGTATCGCCGACCCGCGTGCGCTCGAAGTACCCCATGGGCATGCGGTCGATCTTTTCGGCAATAGCCCGGCGAAGCTGATAGCACGTACGCTGCGAGATCGAGCTCATCATCCAGCCCTGGACGAACGAGCACGCTGCCGACAGCAGATACAAGCCCAGCGTGAACGCCAGGATGCGCGCGATGGCGTCGAAATCAATGCCGCCCGTGCCGTCGATCTTGGCAACAATGCCGTTGAACAGCTCGGTCGTCGCAGTGGAGAGCACCTTCGGCCCCACGATATTGAAGACGGTCGATCCGATGGCGAACACGACGACCACCACGAGCGCCGCCTTGAAACGCCCCATGAACGAGACGAGCTTGCCAAGCGTGCCCTTGAAATCCTTGGGCTTCTCGCCGGGCATCATGCGCCCCGCGGGCCCATGACCGCCGAAGGGGCCGCGGCGCGGCGCCTCGGCCTGCTGCTGGTCGGAAGGTTTCCGTTCGCTCATGCGGCATCGCCTCCGTTCAGTTCCGATTCCGAAAGCTGCGACATCGCGATCTCCCGGTACTCCTTGCAAGACGCCATCAACTGTTCGTGCGTGCCCTTTCCCACCACGCGGCCTTCGTCGAGCACCACGATCAAATCGGCGTTCAAAACCGTCGAGATGCGCTGCGCCACGATGACCACCGTCTTGTCGGACAGGCGCGCCGCCAGCTCGCGACGCAAAGCGGCATCGGTTTTGTAGTCGAGCGCCGAGAAGCTGTCGTCGAACAGATAGGCGCGCGCATCGGTTGCCAAAGCACGGGCGATGGCCAGGCGCTGTCGCTGCCCGCCCGACACGTTCGTTCCGCCCTGTGAAACGCGGGCGCCCAACCCTTCCTCTTTTGAGGCGATGAATTCGCCGGCTTGGGCGATGGAGGCAGCCGCCTCGATGCGCTCGGGGGGCATATCCTCGTTGCCATACGCGATGTTCGAACCGATGGTACCGCTGAACAGGAACGACTCCTGAGGAACGTAGCCCAGCTGGGCGCGCAGGCAGTGCTGGCTCACGTCGCGCACGTCGATGCCGTCCACGGTAACGGATCCGCAGGTCACATCGTAAAAACGCTCGATCAGCTTGATAATCGTGGACTTGCCCGACCCCGTGGAGCCTATGATAGCCGTGGTCTTGCCCGGCTCGGCCACGAAATCGACGTGCTCGAGCACGCATTCTTTGGAGTCGCCGTACTTGAAGCTCACGTCGTTGAACGCGATGGCAGCCCCGTCGGTACGCTCGACCAGACGTTGATCGCAGGCTTCGTCGGCGGAAGGATCGCACACGGTCGAACGCGCCTCGAGCACTTCGTTGATGCGCTGCGCGGCCACGTCGGCGCGCGGAAGCATGATCGATATCATGCCGATCATGAGAAAGCCCATGATGATGACCATCGAATAGGTGATGAACGCGATCAGGTCGCCGGTTTGGATGGCCCCTGTATCGATATAGCTGCCGCCCACCCATACGATCAGCACCGACACCACGTTCATGATCAACATCATCAACGGCATCATGAACGTCATAACGCGGTTCGTGAACAGCTGAGTTTTCATCAAGCGCGTGCTGGCCTCGTCGAAGCGGGCTTCTTCGTGCTCTTGGCGGTCGAACGCGCGGATGACGGGCAGCCCCGTAAGCATCTCGCGCGACACCAAGTTCACGCGATCGACAAGCGTCTGCATGATGCGGAACTTGGGCAGCGCCACGCGCATGAGCACCATGATGACCGCGAAGATGACGACCACCGCTGCAATGATGATCCAACTCATCGAAAGGCTCGTGCGCGAGATCATGATGATGCCGCCTACAGCCAGGATGGGAGCGTACAGCACCATGCGAAGCAGCATGACGATCACCATCTGCACCAACTGGACGTCGTTGGTCCCTCGGGTAATGAGGGACGCGGCCGAAAAGCTTTGCACTTCGGCGTCCGAAAAGCCGACCACTTGGCGAAACAGCCGGGAACGCAAGCTCGCAGCCACCTTCGCAGCCGTGCGAGAGGCAATGAAGCCCACGCATACGGCAGCGACCATGCCCACGGCAGCAAGGCCCAGCATCAACAGGCCCACGCGAACGAGGTAGCCCATCTGCATGTCGGACAAATTGTAACCGAGGTTTTCGTATTCGGCTTTCGCGGCGGCGATGGCCTGTTGCTCGACAATGGCCTCGCCCTTGTCCCCCACCTGCTCTTCGGCTTGCTCGCGCAGCGAAAGAACCTGCTCCTTCGTGACGATTCCCTCCCGATAGGCATGCAAAGCCTGATCGAGGTCGAAATCAGGGATCTTGTCGGCGTAGTGGGCGATCACGAGGGGGACGGATACCATCTTGTCGAGGGCATCCATCTCCCTGCGTCCCTGATCGTTGAGTTTGTACGTGCCCTGCTCCGTCTGATCGTACGCAGCGCGAAACACCTGCTCGTCGTTTTCGGGCAGCAGCATGGCTACGGCATCATGGGTCTTCGCGGTCATCTCCTCGGTAGCCGCATGTTCCACGCCCGATTGCTGGATGCCCACATCCACGATCTGCGACGTGTAGTTCGGCAGGGCCAGATCCGTGGCCGCTTGAACAACCAGCAAGCACACGATGAGTGCCACCGCGAGCTTGCAGTTTTTCAGATAGCGAATTATGCGCACGAAACGTCGCCGCCTTTCGCATCGACAGGGCAATCCCTCTGCGCATCATCGCGCGAAGGATCGGATGAGCATCCTCCGCATGTCGACGCAGCCTCCAAGCCGCCGTGCTGCTCGCGGAACTCCGCCATCTTGCCCAGGATGCGCACCAGGTGGCGCATGTCTCCTTCCCCAACATAGGCTATGGCCCGGTCAATGTACTCGTCGCGAAGACGTCTTCCCTCTTGCGCGAGACGCTCTCCGTCCTGCGTAAGGCTGACGGTGACGCCCCGATAATCCCCGCCCAAGCGACGGCGCTCTATGAGGTTCTTGTCTTCAAGCGACCGAAGCGTCTGAGACAGCGCGCTGGGCGTCGTGCGCACGAACTCGGCCACGCGATTCGGTCGCGCCTCTCCGTGGCGACGAACCATCTCGTCTACAGCCATGATCGTGCGCGCCTCCGAGGGCGTCATGCCATCGGGGGTCGGCGGCGTGAAGCTGCCGTGCCTCATGCGTCCCATGAGCTCGAAAAGCTCGCTTCTGATCTGTCCGAACGAATCAGGCATATCGTTCCTCTCATGCTGGGGAAGATTCTGCGCAACGCAAATGGCGGACCTTCCCATACCCCTATAATTTAGTTGCTAAACTTTAACATGAGTTAAATACTGCGTACCGAAATGTTTATTTGAACACAGAACCTGCATGCGCCGCGTACAGAGCACGGGAACGGCGACTAGCTGCGGGGTTGCCGCGGGCGCCTCGTCCCCCTTAGGATCACGGAGCGCGGCCTTGGCGCAGGCACCCCGTCCGCCCCCTGGTTGTAGAGCGTGGGCTCGCGAGCGCTTCGCCCGCCCCGCGATTGCACGGCTGCGCAATCGCGCGAGTCCCCAGGAGGCTGCGAAACAACACGCGTGATTCGCCTACCGTCGATAACCGCCAGCCCCATTCCGTACGAGAGCCTTCCCTTCCCCCTCGCACGCAGAAGCATACGAGAACGCATGAGAAGGTTGAATTGCGAAGTCAGCCGAACACCCTTGTTTAAATAGGCGTTTGTGCAGTTAGCCGGACGTTTTGAAGTGTTTTGAGTCTGTTGCCTGATCTCACGATCAGGGGTTTTGCTTTGATCTCGGGC
>NZ_QICD01000016.1 GCF_003726035.1 Paraeggerthella hongkongensis | reverse complement strand
CTGGAATCGTACGCATTATGCCCACTGACGATGACATAGATGGGTTGTTTTCGAGTGCATCGAAAGATGCTGGCAAAGGTGAGGGCACACCCGACAGGTACGGCTCAGGCATCGTCTGGGAGGAGTTTCACATGCCTACGAATTACAGGCAGTGAATAATTGGATCGGACACACTTTTTGAAACATAACCCCAATCCTGCAACCTTCTGCCTCACGCAAAAGAAACCACCCCGGAGGGTGGTTTCCTGCATCAGCTATGGTGCCCCCAACGGGAATCGAACCCGTGTCTCAGCCTTGAAAGGGCCGCGTCCTGACCTCTAGACTATGGGGACCTTTGCGTTTTCGTCTCCGAAAAGCAGCCTGAATATTATTGCAAAGGTTTTCTCAAATTGCAAGAGATAATTTTGGAGGAATATTTCAGGGCTTTTTCTCCTGCGCGCCACGGCGTCAACGAAGCGCGGCCGTTTGCGGTATGATAGACGACATGGACAACGAAACCAAGCCAACACTCCTATCGCCGGACATCGAAAAACCCGGCGCATCCTCGGACGAGGCCCTTGAGGCGCGCGCTGGACAATCGCTCGAAGCCGAAGCGAAGCCGGCAGCCAATGCCGCACTCGCCGCGATGGAGCCGGAACCCAAAGAGCCTCGCAAGCCCCTTGTCATCGTCATGCACGCCTCCGTCGGTTCGGGGCATCGCAGCGCCGCGAACGCCGTGGCTCAGGCGTTCGACCTCATGCGCGACGAGCGAAACGCCTACGCCCAAACGGACGCCGACCAAACCGACGAGACGCTTGCCAACCTGGTGCCCGAGGATCTGGAAGTCGAAGTGCTCGACGTGCTCGATTTCGGCCGCGTGGTGTTCGACGGAAACAAGGCGGCATCGCTGTTCACGGGCGCAACGCGACCCATCTACGACCTCACCTGGCGTTTCACGCTGACGGGCCGTCTCCTTTGGGGCGGCGGAACCATATGGAATCACTTCATGTACGGCGCGTTCACCGACTACGTGGAGAAAAAGCAGCCGATCGCGGTGGTCTGCACGCATATCACCGCGGCCAACGTCGCGACGGCCGCGCGCATGCTAACCGGGCAGCGCTTCCCCATCGTCTGCGTTCCCACGGACTACGAGACCGAAGGCCTTTGGCCCCATCGCGCCGCCGACCTGTTCTGCGTGGCGAACGAATCCATGGCCGAAACGCTGCGCCCGCGCAAGGTCGCCGAAGATCGCATCCTCATCACGGGCATCCCCACGCGCGACGATTTCCGCCGCGACTACGATCGCGTCGCCACGCGAGAGCGGCTGGGGCTTCCCCAGAACAAGCGCGTCGTGCTCGCGCTGGCCGGCGCGTACCTGCCGCAGCCTTACGTGCACTTCCGCACCGCACTCGACAAGCTGCTGCCCTACCTGCACAGCCTGAGCAGCACGCTGCACTTCGTGTTCATAGCGGGAAACGACGCCGAGTACGCGCGGCACCTTCGCCAAGAGTGCCAGGAACTGAGCATCGAAAACGTCACGGTGCTCGACTACGTGGAGGGAATGGCCGCGCTCATGGCTGCAAGCGACCTGGTCATCTGCAAGTCAGGCGGCCTTACGGTGACGGAATGCCTGTGCTCGCAGGTGCCGATGATCCTTCTGGGCCGCGCGTACGGCCAAGAAAAGGTCAACGTGCAAATGCTCACCTCGCTCGGCGCGGCCATGCACGTAACCACGGCACGCGAGCTTCTTGACGCTTTGCGCCATATCGCGAAGAACCCCGACAGCGCCCGCGCCATGCTGGTCAACGGAAGCTTCCTGAGACGGCCGAACGCGGCCCGCGACATCGCAGCCGCCACGCTGCGCCTGGCCGCTGCGCCGAAAAACGGCGACGACCCCATCTATCGCAAGCATTTCCTACATTTCTACTGGGGCGACAAGCCCGCACACATTCGCTAAGGAGAACCATGTTGCAATTCAACGAACTCGGCCTGTCCGACCAGGCCCTTGAAGCCGTCGCGCGCCTGGGCTACGAAGCCCCGACGCCCGTTCAGGAACAGGCTATTCCACTTGCGCTGGAAGGACGCGACCTCATCGCTGCAGCTAAGACCGGCACCGGCAAGACCGCTGCGTTCTCGTTGCCCTCCCTTGATCGCCTGGAGCATGCGAAGGGCGGCCAGGGTCCGCTCATGCTGGTGGTCACGCCCACGCGCGAACTGGCGCAGCAGATCGGCGAGGTGTGCACGACCATCGCCACCTCCACGCACCATCGCATCCTCACCGTGGTAGGCGGCCTGTCCTACGAGCCTCAGATCAAGAAGCTCAAGCACGGCGTCGACGTGCTCATCGCCACGCCGGGACGCCTGGTGGACCTCATGGAGCAGCAGGCGGTTCGCCTGGGGGACGTGGAGGTGCTCGTGCTCGATGAGGCCGACCGCATGCTCGACATGGGCTTTTGGCCCGCCATGAGAAAGATCATCGGCGCTACGCCCGCAACGCGCCAGACGCTGCTGTTCAGCGCCACCATCGACGCCTCCATCAAAAACAGCGTGGGCAAGCTGCTCCACGACCCCGCTTTCGTAGAGATCGCGCACAAAGGCGAAACGGCCGACACGGTGGACCAGTACGTCATCCACGTGCCGCAAGCCGTGAAGCCGGCGCTGCTCAAAGCCGTGCTCGCCGAGAAAGGCGCCGATCGCGTCATCGTGTTCGCCCGCACCCGCAGCCGCGCCGACGCCACCTGCCGGCGTCTCAAGCGCGCCGGCTACTCGGTCGAGGCCATCCACTCCGACCGCAGCCAGAACCAGCGCCGCCGCGCGCTCGACAACTTCGCCGCCGGAACGACCGGGATCCTGGTAGCCACCGACGTGCTGGCGCGCGGCATCGACGTGGAAGAAGTCGAGTACGTGGTGAACTACGACCTGCCCACTCAGCCCGAGGATTACGTGCACCGCATCGGCCGCACGGGTCGCGCAGGCGCCGCAGGCTACGCGGTGTCCTTCGTCAGCCCTGAAACCGTCGATGCGCTGCGCGACATCGAAAAGCTCATCAAGCGCCCCATTCCGGAAATGCAGCTCAACTCGTTCGACATGCAGGAAGCCGAAGAAGACGCCGTTGCCAAGGCGCAGCGTGCCGACGCCCGCCGAGACCCGGAGATCAAGCAGGCGGCCAAGGAGCAGGCGGCTCGCGAGCGCAAGAAAACGAAGGCGCGCGAACAGGCCCAAACGGAATCGATGCCGAACACCGGCGGGCCGAAGCGCCGCGGCGGCAAGAAGCCCGCAGGAACACAGGGAGCACAGCCGAACAGGCAAAACCCCGGACAAGCCAAGTCTCAGCGCGCCGGCGGCAACGCGGCCAAACCCGCCGGGCGCAGCACGAGCAGCGGGCGCCCGACGCAAAGCGGCTCGCCCAAGCGCACCGGAGCAGACCTTCGTCCGGGACGCGCCCATCGCGCCGACGTTGCCCAGCAGCGCTCCAGCGGACGCGGCAAACGTCGCTAGCCCGCGCACCGCGCACCGCGCACATTGTCGCCCGAAACGCACGGTTTCCCCTTCGATTCCGTACGTTTCGGGCGACAATTCGTTTTACACCGCCGTTACGGCACGCTTTTCGTGGCGATTACCGCCACGCCGGTACGGCAAACATCTTCGATCAGCACCGCACCAGCTGAAACGGGCCCCTCCAGCCGCAGCGCGCTCAGCGCGGCCAGAACGTCGGCCATGCGGCCCTTCGGCACCGGTTGCGAGGTCTTCACGCTCACCGGTTCCAGACAGCCCGCAACGGGAAGCACCGCCGTCACCATCCGCTCGGGACTGACGGCCTCCTGCGCCGCGTACTCGGCTCCGCGCTTGCATGTGTGACCAGACACTTCGGCCACGGTTCCATCCTCGGCAAACGACACCTCGACCGGACACCCCAGCGGGCAGCGAATGCACGTGAACACGGCAACATCGGTCGCGAACTGCATCAGTCGGCACCTCCCCCGGTCATAGACGGGACGGAAGGCGCTCGATCCTCGTCACCTGCACCCTCGACGCGCACCCGCACACTCTCCCAACGGACAAGCTCAGCCGCGCTCACGGGGATCTGGACCATTTCAGCAGGCACGGCGACCATCGTCTTCGCCCGCTTCACCGTGTGCACGCGTCCCTGCGCATCGACGCCCTCAACGACGAATCGAGGGTTGCGAACGGAACGCGAAACCCGCAGCGAAATCGCCACGTTGCCACTCGGGGAACCCGTCGCGTCCACGGCATGAGGAACCACGTAGCGCACACCCTGCGCGGCCAGCACGGGCACCGACGCACGCCGACGCTCGCGGCGCGCCTCGATCTTGCTGAGCGCGTAAGCCGCAGCGGAAGCACCGGCCAAGTCGCCCTCGGCAGACGCATGGTCCGCCAAATCGTGCACGTGCAACGCGTTTCCGCATGAGAACAAACCCGCCACGTTGGTTTCCAACCGGCTGTCCACGCGCGCGCCGCCGGTAACGGCGTCCAGCTCCACGCCAGCTGTCCGAGCCAGTTCGTTTTCGGGAAGCAGCCCCACCGACAAAAGCAGCGTATCGCACGCCACGCGTTGCTCGGTACCGGGAATCACCTGCACGGTATCGGGATCCACGTCCGACACGTACACAGCGCTCAACCGGCCTTCGCCTTCCAAGCGCGTGACCGTACGGCTCAGGAACAGCGGTATGCCGAAATCATCCAAGCATTGAACGACGTTGCGACGAAGCCCCGACGGATGGGGCATGAGCTCGTAGACTCCCGCCACCTCGGCCCCTTGCGAAACCAACCGCCGCGCCATGATGAGCCCGATATCACCGGACCCTAAGATGACCGCGCGCTTTCCCGGCAAGCACCCTTGCAGGTTCATGAAGTTCTGGGCGCTGCCCGCACTGAACACGCCAGACGGACGCGACCCTGCCACGTTGAGCGCGCCCAAACCCCGCTCGCGCGATCCCGTTGCCAGAACCACGGCCCGGGCGCGAACCGCATGCGCGCCGCGAGGACCCACCACGTGAACCGAAAACAGCCCGTCGGCTCGTTCCCGGGGCGCATCGATCGACATAGCCGTAGCGTCTCGCAGCACGCAAACGCCGGATGCGTCCAACAAGGCAAGCTGATCGGTCTCGCGTTGGGCGTACTCGGGGCCCGTCAGCTCCACGCCGAACCGATGCAGCCCGAACCCGTTGTGCACGCATTGCTTAAGAATGCCGCCCAGCTTCGCCTCGCGGTCGATCAACACCACGCGAGCGCCGCGCATCGACGCCGCATGCGCCGCAGCAATGCCGGCAGCACCGCCTCCCACCACCGCGACGTCGCACTCCTGCGCCATAGCAGGCGCGCGCTCGGCGCGCGCAGCGCTCGCAGCTTCGGCCCCTTCGAAGCTCTGAACGACGCTCGCGTAGTCGCTGCGCGCCGATGCCACCACGGGCGACCCCGACAGACGCTTGTCCAGGCGATCGGGGGTCACGCCCGTTTCGCGCGCGACGATCTTCGCGATCTCGGGCGAGCAGAACCCGCCGTGGCAACGGCCCATCATGGCGCGCGTGCGCCATTTGAGCGCATCGAGCGACAGTACGGGCAACGGTCCCCGCAGGGCCGCTACCAATTCCGCTTCGGTCACCTGACAGCATCGGCACACCACATGGCCCCAGCGGGCATCGCGCGCAACTGCTGCGGCGCGCTCGGCCTCGTCCATGTTCGCAAACGCCTTGAAAACCGTTCTTTGAGCGCAGAATGAATCGTTGATCCGAACATCCAGCAGCGCGGCAACCTCGCCCGCGATGTGCTCTCCCACAGCTGGCGCCGATGTAAGGCCGGGAGAATCGAAACAGGCTACGTTGAAGAACCCGGGGGCATCGTCGGGCTGGCCGATCACGAAGTCGCACCCTTCAGCATTCGACGCGCGCAGCCCGGCGA
The DNA here is from genome assembly GCF_003726035.1 of Paraeggerthella hongkongensis. Classification (GTDB taxonomy): domain Bacteria; phylum Actinomycetota; class Coriobacteriia; order Coriobacteriales; family Eggerthellaceae; genus Paraeggerthella; species Paraeggerthella hongkongensis. The sequence continues at coordinate 43,710 of NZ_QICD01000016.1, read as the reverse complement.
AATTGGTGATCAGTCCGCGGTCGTTCGCTTCCGGCCACGTTTTGCGCGCGGCGTCCAGCACGAACCGCAATCCTTCGGCCGTCGTCGATGCGTCGATCTTGTCAGCTTGATCCACGGCGTTAGGGCCTACCAGCAAGTTTCCGTGCACCGTAGGAGTTACGAGCACGCCCTTCCCCGCCGACGACGGCGCCTGGAACATGGTATGCGAGAACACGGATCCCTTGTCCGTGTCGTACAGGCAGTACTCGCCCCGGCGCGCCACGATGCGCAGCTTACAGGCACTGGCCATATTGTTGATCTCATCGGAGAACACGCCGGCAGCGTTCACCACCGCACGCGCCGCCACCGCCAACCCCCCAGCGGTGCTCACACGGTACCGATACGGAGCAGCGCTTCGGCGCACCTGCCCGCGCTGCTCGGCAACACGCTCCGCCTCGGCGCTATCCTCAGGCGTCAGACGGTCGAGAGCCGTCACCTTCTGCTCGAACAGAAAGGCAGCGCCGTGCAGAGCCGCCTGCTCGGCGGCGAACAGCGCCACCTCGTAGGGATCGCACACGGCGCCCGTCTCGGCAAGCAGGCCGCCTCGAACATGCGGCGAGACGGAGGGCTCGAGCGCGCGCACGGCAGCCGCATCAAGCTCGCGCACCCCTTCGATGCCGTTTCGGGCGGCTCGCTCGATCAGCTGACGCACCGCGGCCAGCTCCTCGTCGGAGAACGCGAGCACCATCGACCCGTTTCGATGATACGAAAAGCCCAATTCATCGGCCCAGCGGGAGAACAGCTGCGAACCCCGTGCATTGAACCGCGCCTTAAGCGTGCCGGGAGCGGGATCGTAGCCAGCATGCACGATCCCCGAATTCGCGCGCGTTGCACCGCACGCCACATCGTTTCCCGCTTCGAGAACCGTGACATGCACCTGCCAGCGAGCAAGCTCGCGCGCCACGCAAGCGCCCGCCACGCCCGCGCCGACAATCGCAACATCCGTTGTGAGAAAAGATTCAGTATCCATGTCGTTCAGCTTACTATTTATCCCCGTTGGGCGAAAGAGCGAACTTGGCTTGCACGAATAACGGTATCGTAAGCGCAACGAATCGAAGAAAGGAACGAGATGCGCATAGCCGTGGCTAGCGAAGGCCTGAAGGTATCTCCCGTGTTCGGGAAGTGTGCCAGCTTCACCTGCTACAGAATCGAGCGCGGCGTCATCGTTGAATGTCAGAACATGCCGAACCCACTCTTTCCCCCGAACCGTCTTGCCTCCCTTCTGCACGAGCTTGACGTCCGGGTGCTCATAACCGGAACGATCGAGCGCGAAGCCGCGGAAGCGCTGCGCGCCGTCGACATCGAAGTGGTGCCCAACAGGGGCGGTACCGCGCGCCATGCAGCCGAAGTCTACCTGGCCCGCACCCTGATCGGCTCGGACGAAAGCGATGAAGAGGAACTTGACGTCGTAGAGGCGTGAAATCTCGCAAGGCGACCGCAGGGGTCGGCCCCGTTACCGCTTCGCACTATGGCGCAGCCGCGCTGATCGACGCACGAACGGAAAGACCCACGCAGACTCCCTTCGCCCTCGAAGCAAACGAAAGGCCCCTCTTCGGGGCCTTTCGTTCGTGCAGAGCATGAATGCGGTCCGCCGGTTACCGCTCCATGCCCGGCGCGCCCCAAGCAAGAAGGCCCCGCTCGGGGCCTTCTTGCGCGAAGCCAGTGGATCGCCTACGGCCTACGGCGTCTAGAGCGCGTTCGTGCAGGTTGGCGTAGTAAGACAGCGAGAAGCCCCCTCGCGTCGATAATCGACCCGTCTCGCGGCTGAGCGTGCTTTGCACGCGAGGGCAAGCGAGAGAGGGGCGAGGATCGATGCGAGGGGGCTTCGCAGCGTCGAGCGGTTGCGCCGACCTACCGGTCGGCGCAACTAAAAACTACAGGGCCTTCTTGGCAACCTCGACCACGGCGGCAAACGCCTCGGGATCGTTGATGGCCATGTCGGAGAGCACCTTGCGGTCCAGCTGCACGCCGGCCTTCTTAAGGCCGTTCATCAGCACCGAATAGCTCAGGCCGTTCAGGCGAGCAGCCGCGTTGATGCGGGTGATCCACAGACGACGGATCTCGCGCTTCTTGTTGCGACGGTCGCGGTACATGTACTGCAGCGAATGCTGCACCTGTTCCTTCGCAGCACGATAAGAACGGGACTTGGCGCCGTAGTAGCCCTTGGCACGATTGAGGACGGTGCGACGCTTCTTATGGGCGCTGACTGCGCGCTTAACACGAGGCATGTTGTATCACTGCTCCTTTTAGACTAGCGAAGGCCGAGATTACGCGCGATAACCTTGTTATCGGCCTTGGCTACTTCGGTCTCATGACGGAAATTACGCTTGCGCTTCTGGCTCTTCTTCGTCATGATGTGGCTCTTGAAAGCCTTGGAGCGCATGATCTTGCCGGAGCCGGTAACGCGGAAACGCTTCGCGGTGCCGCGATGGGTCTTCATCTTAGGCATTGCCTTCGTCCTTCCCTTCTTCTTTCTTCTCGTTCTCTTTCTTTTTCTTCGCCAACGTCGCTGCAGGCAACGGGGCGATGAGCATGTGCATGTTGCGGCCTTCCATCTTAGGCTGGGTCTCGATGACCGCTACGTCCTTCAGATCGTCGGCCAGCCGCTCCAGGATGGTGAGGCCCTGTTCCGGATGGGCCATTTCGCGACCACGGAACATGATGGTGATCTTGACCTTGTTGCCGCCGTCGAGGAAGCGCAGAACATGCTTCTTCTTGGTGGTGTAGTCGCCCACGTCGATCTTCGGGCGGAACTTCATTTCCTTGGTCTCGATCTTGCTCTGGTTCTTGCGAGCCTGCTTCGCCTTGATGGCCTGGTCGTACTTGAACTTGCCGTAATCCATGATGCGGCACACGGGCGGGTCGGCGTTCGGGGCGATCTCGACCAGGTCAAGGCCCTCGTTATCGGCGATTCGCTGGGCCTCAGATGTAACGTAAATACCCATCTGCGTCCCGTCGAACCCGATCAACCGGCACTCGCGCACGTTGATTTGTTCGTTGAGCCGAGGCTCCTGAGCAGCTATCGCGCTCACCTCCCTTTCTAGCACGCTTTCGCGCGTCAATAAAAAACCCGCAGCTCCGAGAGCTTGCGGGTTTCGCTTTTCGATCAGGCTATGAAGCCGAATATTCGAGCGACCCGTCAGCTGCCGAAGCGCCGAAACAGGTGGAAGATTTCTCCTCACTTGTGTAAACAGCTTGAACATAATACCACAGGGAGATCCAAATGCAACACGCATCGAGAACTTTGCTTCGGCTTTTTCACCGATCTACACAGGGCCCTCAAAAACCAGAACATTCGTAGAGATTATGGACCTGCGGGGAAACCCCCGTGTGCGCCAGAATGCTTGTTTGCTATACTCACGGCATCAAACAAGCCTCCCGCCCTTTGGCGAGCACATCGTTCGACGGAAGGAACCCATGAGTCGCTTGACCCGAATCCTCATGCTCGCCGGAGCCTGGATCGCCTGCATCCTGGGTTGCGTCGGCGTGTTCATTCCCGTGCTTCCTACCACGCCCCTGCTTCTGCTAGCCACGTTCCTCTTCGCCAAATCCTCGCCGCGCTGCCATGCCTGGATCGTTTCAACGAGGGTCTACAAGTCCTATGTTGCGGCATTCAAGGAAGCGGGCGGCATACCGGCCGCCACCAAGGTCCGCATCCTCACGGTATCGTTCGTCGTTATGGGTGCGAGCGCGCTTCTGGTTCAAAAGCCCCTCGTCTGGGGCATCTTGGGGTGCGTGGCGGCATTTCTGGTCTACCTCATGTTCGTGCGCATTCCCACCATATCGCTGGAAAACGTGCAAACCGTCCGTCAAGCTGAAGAAGCCGAATAGAAAACCGCGCTCGGGTCCGCACCCGCAAAAAGGAAAAGCCCGGCCTTCGCTGCTGCAAAGACCGGGCTCGATGCTAGCTCTTGTCTTCGTACAGTTCGATGACGGCACCGTCCATCTCGACAAACGCAAGGCGAATCCCCGGACCCGCATCCATGGGCCCGCAGATAACGCGATCGACCTGCTCGACGTAGCGATCCAGATCGTCCACCGCGTAAGCAACGTGCCAGCGACGGTGCAGCTCTTCGGGGAAAGGCGTGCCCTCCTCGAACTTCAGGTACTCGATCTTCATATCGTAATCGTCCACGTTGGACACCCAGAACTTCATGTCCTCGTTGTAGGTCATGTTCGGCTTTTTCTCCGTGATGGGAATGCCGATGTGCATATAGGTTGCAGTCATGCCGGTTTCCTCTCGTCTCGAGTCGTCCGCAGCGTCAGGCCGACGGAGCCATGGAGAACATATCCATGGCGGCCTCGGCGTCGGCCTGCATGGCCTTTGTTGCCGCGTTAGCCAATGCATGGAAGTACTTGGGGTGCGATTCGGCGATGAGCGCCTCCACGGCACGCACGCCCGCATTGCTCATGTAGCTGAAATAGTTGATCTTGCGGATGCCGGCCGCAATGGCCGCGCGCGTGTCCTCGCGCGAAAGACCGCTGCCGCCGTGCATGACGAGCGGGACGCCGCACACGCGCTTGAGCTCGGCTATGCGATCGAAGTCAAGCTGCGGATCGGCCTGGTAGAAGCCGTGCACGGTACCTACGCTGGCAGCCAGCGCATCGATGCCCGTATCGGCCACGAAGCGAGCGGCCTGCGCAGGATCGGTGTACACGTTCTCGCGGTCGTCATCAGCCTCTTCAAGCCCTTCATGCCCCGTGGTGAACCCTATTTCGGCCTCCACGTCGGCCCCGTAATGGCGCGCCAGCTCCACCGCCGCCCGTGCGAGATCGACGTTTTCCTGGTACGGCAACTGCGATCCATCGATCATGACGGCAGAAAACCCCAGATCGAGCGCACGTTTTACATAGTCGAGATCTTCGCCGTGATCAAGCATGACGCACACGGGCACGCGCGCCGCCTTGGCGCGCGCAACCATAATGGGACCGATCACGTCGATGGACGTCTCGTGCTCGTGCAGTTGAGCGTGCTGAATGATGACCGGCTCGTTGCGGGCTTCGGCAGCCGCGATGGCTGCCAGCAAAAGCTCGAGGTTCGGCGTATCGAACGCCGCCGCAGCGCAACCGCGCTCCTCCGCCCAATCAAGGACGGCACTCATGGAAGCGAGCATACCGACCCCTACTTCTTGAGGTACGGCGTGTTGCAGGGAGCGTTCCACAGGCGCAGCAGCTCGTCGTCCATGCGAGCCATGAACATCTGGAAGCCGGCCTGCTCCTGAACGGTCAGCATCTCGCCGACGAAGTTCGCAACCACCTCGATATCCTGCTTCGCCAGCTCCTTGACCGCGGCGCGGTACACGATAAGCTGCTCCATGAGCGTGGTGGCCCCGGATCCGTTGACGATGAGCATGACGCGCTCGCCCGGCTGGATGCCAATGTCCTTCACCAGCGCGTTCACCATGACCGCCGCCGTTTCGTCGGCCGACTTCATGGGCTGGCGGCCGCCGCCTTCCTCGCCGTGCTGGCCCATGCCGATTTCCATCTCGTCATCGCCCAGCTCCGCCAGAAGCGTTCCCGTCTGAGGATGGGTGGCACCGCGCACGGCCACGGCCAACGTGGCCATGTTGTCGGCGAAGCGCTGCGCAACGGCGGCCACGTCTTCCAAGCTCATGCCCTCGGCGGCCGCCGCTCCTGCGATCTTGTACGTGGGAATGCATCCCACCAAACCGCGGCGGTCGTCGCCGTTTTCGCGCGGAGCGTTGGCGATGTCCTCCTGCGTGACCACCTTCACCACGTTCAAGCCCTGCTTCTTGCACTGCTTCATGGTCATGTTGCCCGTCAGCATGTCGCCTGCGTGGTTGAGCACGATGTAGAGCACGCCCTTTCCCTTGTCGGCCAGCTTGATGGCGTCGACGCACGCCTGCGGACCGGGCGCGGCGAAGATGTCGCCCACCACGTCGATGTCGACCATGCCCTCGCCCACGAAGCCCTCGATAGCCGGCTCGTGCCCGCTTCCGCCCTGTGTGACGATGGTCACGCGGTCGGCTTCGGCCAGCTTCTTGTTGATCACCATGTTATCCTCGCCCAGTTCGAGGATGTCGGAATTGGCCAAGGCCAGGCCTTCGAGCAGCTCCGCGGTAAGATCATCCGGGTCGTTGATGAACTTCTTCATGCTCATAGTACTCCTCCTTGCAAGATGGACGATGAAAAAGAAAGGCCCGCTGCGCTCGGCAGCAGGCCCGATTCCTGAATCAGTGCGACGCACCCTCGGCGAGACCGCGCAAGAACAACGAAGTTGAAACGGCGCCCGCATCGGGCGTACCGATAGTCTGGTCACCGTAACTGCGAGCGCGGCCGAATTTGGAAGCGAAGCCCTCGCTCGCCTTCGCGCCGGCCTCGGCCGCCGCGGCTGCCGCGGCAAACACCGCAGCCGGATCGTCCGAAGCGCACGCCTGCGCCGCCTCGACCGCAGGAATCAGCGCATCCATCATGGTCTTGTCCCCCACCTGGGCATTCGTGATATCCTGCATCTCGGCCAAGCAGCCAGCGAACATCCGGCGCGCCGCATCTGCATCGATAACGCTCTCATCGTCGGCAAGATCGACGCCCAAGCCGCCGATCATCGTGCCGTAAAGCGGGCCGGCTGATCCTCCGCGCACCGCCATGGCGGCCATGCCCAGATCATCGAGGAAGTCTTTGATCGACTGGTCGGAATCCCGTCCCGCAACCTGCTCTTGGACGAGCTTGGCTATCTTGGTGATGGTGATGCCGTGATCCCCGTCGCCGAATTTGGAATCGATATCGCTTAGCACCTCGGCGTTTTCCAGCAGCAAGCGGGCGCTTTCGTCCAGCATGCGCCCGAACGCGTCGCGATCGATCATAGGACCCCTTTCCCGATGAAAGTCGATTGCCCTAACTCTAACGGTAAGCGTAGACGAAATCAATGAGGAAACGAAAACGCCGCCTCGAAGCGGCGGCGTTTTCGCAGAGGTTTCGCAGAGCCCGTCCCTGTCGTAGCAAGGACCAATCCTTACGCGTTGACGTACACGTAGATGATGCGGATGGTGTCGGCCAGGTTGCCCGAGGTGTTCGCCGTAGAGTAGTTGTACAGAAGAACGCTCGACCACTGATGGGGCGCGCCGCCGAACTCCACGGTACCGGAGAAGGAGCATGTTTCCTTCACGAGCGTCGTGCCATCGCTGGCGTACTCGGAGTACGTCGACTTGTCGGACGGCAGTTCCACGGAGCCCTCCGGCACGCTCACGCCGGCCTCTTGCAGCGTTTTCTCTACAATGTGCTCGTTTTTCACGGCATCGACGAAACTCAGCGAGCCATAGCCAAGCGATGCGGTGGCCGCCGAGTAGCCAGCTTGAATGACCTTGCCCTCTTCGTTCAGGCCCAGGTACACCGTAGGCGTGCCCGAACGCGTATCGGCAGGCTCGTCGGTAAGCGCCACCGTCACGTTGGTCTTGACGGGGTTGCCCTCCTCGTTGACCTCCTTGGAGCTGGTTTCGGTCGCGCCGCGCTTGAGTGCTGTCACGGCCTCGCCCTTCGTCATGCCAAGCAGGGACGTGAGCGAGGGGACCTGCGTTTTCTTCGCCACGGTGGTGCTGGCGTCCTTGGTTTCGCTCTGGCTTTGCTGCATAGCGCCGACTTCCTGGGCGCTTTGCTGCTCTTGAGCCTGCTGAGCGGCCACCAGCCTGCTCTCCTCAAACCACTGCCACACGAAAAAGCCCAGCGCGCCCATGAGCAGGATCAGCAGGATAACAATGGCGATGAGAATCTTGCGCATGCGACGTGATTTGCGCTGATGAGGAGGAACGAAGGGCTTCTCCTTCTTGCCGTGCTTGCCCTTGGCCGGTTCGGATTGGACCGCAACGGGATCGTCCCCGAACAGCAAGGGAGGCGCCTCCACGGGCTCAAGGCTCTCGAAGGCGTCAGGGTATTCGTCGGCGTTGTCCCCGCGGTAGCTGAATCCGCCTGCATGGGCGCCGTCCGCCACGGGAGCGAACGCCTCGGTCAGGCCGATTCGCCCCTCTTCGTCAGAACGGTCCTCTGCAGGATCGACGGCGGCGCTCACCGGGGAGAACGCCTCGGTCAGGCCGATTCGCTCATCGGAGGCGAAATCGTCTTTGTGGCTCGAAGTGCCGTTGGGTTCGTTTGCAGCGTGTTTGGGCATCGAAGCACCTTCCTACTGGGCGCAGGCGCATTCGCTAGCGCATAAAGAGTACATAGTACGCAATGAAGCCGACGATGGCCAGAAGCGCCACCGCGATGATGATCTTCTGCATCGCAGGCATCGGTTCGACCTCAAGGTCTTCCGCGGTCGTCTCGCGGTAGCCCTTCTTCGAGTCTGCGCTCGAAGACCTCACGTCGTCGGTCGCCGGCGCCTCCCGCTCGTCCTCAGTCGAAAGACCCACGGCGAAAGAGGGCTCGGACGGCGTCGCGCCGTACGCTTGGACGGACTCGGAGGCATGCGCGGACGGGCGAACGCCCGCCTGGATCACAAAATCGTCATCGTCGTCAGCGTTAACGGTGATATGGGAGAATTTGGTATCGCCAGAAGCCACGGAGTCGTCCTTTCACGTCAGCAAGATTATAGAGGATTATCGGGACGTATACCCTTGTCCAAATAATATCCATCGGGCGCGAAACGCTTGCGATACGTAAGAAAGCAGGCGGAAACGATGGCCACCGTATTGGCCGCCGACAGCATGAGCATGACCACGATCTGGTATTTCGCCGCCGCCAAAGGATCGGCTCCCGCCAAAAGCTGGCCGGACATCATACCGGGAATGGCAACGATCCCGGCCGCCGACATGGTGGCCAGCACCGGCGTCATGCCCGCACCGATAGCCGCCTTGATCGACGGGAACGCCGCTTCTTTCGGCGTAGCGCCAAGCGCCACGAGCGCGAACATCTCGCTGGAGCGCGAATCCATGTCCGCGAACAGCCGGTCGATGGCAACCGCGATGGCCGACATCGCGTTTCCGATGATCATGCCCGCTATGGGAACGAGCTGCCGCGCGTTGTACCAAGGATCGGCGTGCATGACCCCTTCCACCACCACGAAGCCCACGGCGATCGACGACGAGAACAGCGACACGAACACCGCCGCACGAAGCCCCGGCACCGAGCTTTTCACGCGCGAGGCTGCAATCTGCGTGGCCGCCGTCACCATCACGGCCAGCGCCAAGAGGACAAGCCACCAGGTCTGATGCTCGAACAGGTACATGAGCACGAATCCCGCCGCCAAAAGCTGCGCGAACATGCGCGCAGCGGAAACGGCAATGCGCCGCGTCTGCCCCAGCTCGAGCCTCCACGACACCAGGCCCGCCACCAACATGAGCGCGCTCGCGGCGAACAGCTCCACGTACCCGATATCCACCACGCCGCTCACGAACGACCTCCGCTTCTCGCAGCAACGTAAGACAGCGCGCCGCCCTCAAGCGTATAGGTTCCCGCAGCATATCCGTCGGCCGACCGATGCCGGATGCGCAAGCACGTTGCATCGGAGCCGACGTAATCCCTTGTCAAGCGACTGATCGCCTGCGAGGAAGCGGAATCGAGCGCCGCGTCCACCTCGTCGAGCAGAAAGACCTTCGGCTTCGTGGCAAACGAGCGCAGCAAAGCCACGCGCGCCTGCTGTCCGCCCGAAAGGCGCGACGCGTCCCGCGAAAGCTCCACCTCTTCAAGGCCGGCAAGGCACAGCAAGCGAGCAAGTTCGCCGTCGCTCGGAGGCTGGGACGCGGCGTTCACCTTGAGACGCCACGGCAACACGAGATTGTCTCGCACCGTCCCCGCAACAAGAGCGGATTGCTGCGGCACGAGGCACACCTGCCGTCGCCATTCCTGCGGCCCGAACTCGTCCGAAGACCGCCCCTGCAAGTACAGGCTGCCAGCATCTCGAGCGATCATGAGCGCGCACGCGCGCAAAAGCGTGGACTTGCCCGACCCGGAAGCGCCCGTCAAGTCGTAGATGAGCCCGCCTTCCAAGCGCAAGCACGCATCGTGGAACAGCGGTACGGTCCGCCCATCGCGAACATGGGAAACCGAGATATGGTCGGCATGAAAAAGGATCATGCCGACCATGGTACCATCGAGCGGCCGCCAGCGCCACGGCGTGCGCTACAGCCCCTCGATGCGCGGTATGCTGGCGAAGCCGACGGCCAGCTCCTCGTCGGTGGGCTCGTAATCGCCCAGCACGCCCTTGTTGTAAGCGTCGTACGCCTTCATATCGAAGTAGCCGGTTCCGGTTAAGCAGAACAGGATGGTCTTCTCCTCGTTCGCCTCCTTGCACGCCCTTGCCTCCTCCATGGCCTGATAGATAGCGTGCGCGCTCTCGGGAGCGGGCAGGATGGTCTCAAGCCGCGCGAACTCCACGGCAGCGGCGAACACGTCGGTCTGCTTCACGGCGACCGCATCCAGAAAGCCGTCGTGCTTGAGCTTCGACACGATGGGGCTCATGCCGTGATAGCGCAACCCGCCAGCGTGATCGGGACTGGGAAGGAATCCGTTTCCCAGCGTGTACATCTTCGCCATCGGACAGGTGCGGCCCGTGTCGGCGAAGTCGTAGGCGAAGCGCCCGCGCGTCAAGCTGGGGCAACTTGCAGGCTCTACGGCCACGAAACGCGTATCGGGCCTGCTTCCGCGCAGCTTGTCGCGCATGAACGGCGCGATGAGCCCGGCAAGGTTCGAGCCGCCGCCCGCGCAGCCGACGACCACGTCCGGGTATTCCCCCAGCTCTCGAAGCGCAGCGTAGCTTTCCAACCCGATGACGGATTGATGCAGCGCAACCTGGTTGAGCACGCTTCCCAAAGTGTAGCGGCCCTTGTTCTGCGGAATGTTGAGCGCTCGCTCCACCGCCTCGGAAATGGCGGTTCCCAGCGAACCGGACGAATCGGGCCGCTCGGAAAGCATCTTGCGGCCGATTTCGGTGGTGTTGGAAGGAGAGGGCGTCACGTTCGCGCCGAACGTCTCCATGATGTTGCGGCGAAACGGCTTCTGCTCGTAGGAGCACTTCACCATGAACACGTCGAGATTCAGGCCGAAATGCGCCGAGGCTTCCGCAAGCGCCGTGCCCCACTGCCCCGCGCCCGTTTCGGTGGTGATCCCGTCGAGGTCCTGAGCCTTCGCGTAGTAAGCCTGCGCAATGGCGGAGTTCAGCTTATGCGAGCCCGACGTGTTGTTGCCCTCGAACTTGTAGTAGATCTTCGCGGGCGTGCCCAACGCGCGCTCCAGGTTGTAGGCGCGACACAGCGGAGAGGGCCGGTAAATACGGTACATCTCCCGAACGGGATCGGGAATGTCGAAGTAAGGCGCGGCGTCGTCGAGCTCTTGGCGCACCAGTTCGTCGCAGAACACGGGTGCCAGGTCGGCGGCTTCGGCCACGCGACCGTCGGGCAAACGCAAAGGCTCGGGCTTTTCCGGCATGTCGGCCCGCAGGTTGTACCATTGGGTCGGGATCTGGTCTTCGCGCAGGTACAGACGGTAAGGGGCTTGCTCGGTCATGCTGGTTCCTTTCCTGGAATGGGCTCCTGCTCGAACGTTGCAGGAAAAACGGATGCTTGCTGGACGCGCAAAAAAAGAGCCCTCGGATCTCCGAGGGCTCTTCTGATGATCGGTATGCGAGAACAGAAGCCTATGAGACCCGGGATCGATTTCTTCCGTTCCACCACCATGCGCAAGCGAACGCCGTCGCAGGTGCGACGGTGGCAAGAAGCGCGTTGCAAGCGGTCGTGGTCAAAAGACGCCTTTCGTGATAGGACGTTCCGGGTACGCGGCAAGTCTAACCCTCCCGGCGCGGTTTGTGAAGGGGGCAATCGCCGGTTGGCGCAGCAAGGCAAAACGCACGGCGAAAGGAACGGCGAGGCGGCTCATCGGGCGGCGCCGCGGAACCGCTCGAACGGCGGCGGGCGGGACAATTTGCGAAAGCGGTGAACGCGCCGCGCAAGCCGAACGCGCGCGAAGCGTTGTGCGACAATGGAGGAAACTTTCAACGAAAGGCGGAAACGAGCCATGGACCTTGCCAAAGATCAAAAGCTGCACGGCTTCACCGTGCGCACGTGCGAACCGCTGCCGGAACTAGACGGCAACGCCTACACGCTCGTGCATGAAAAGAGCGGCGCAAAGCTGCTCTACCTGAAAAACGAGGACGCCAACAAGTCGTTCTCCATCGCGTTCAAGACCCCGCCCGCCGACGACACGGGCGTGTTCCACATTCTGGAGCACTCGGTGCTGTGCGGATCCGAGAAGTTCCCGGTGAAGGAGCCGTTTGTCAACCTGCTGAAAAGCAGCATGCAGACGTTCCTGAACGCCATGACCTTCCCCGACAAGACCCTGTACCCCGTAGCCAGCACGAACGACCAGGATCTTCTGAACCTGGCCGACGTGTACTTGGACGCGGTACTGCATCCGATGATCTACCGCAAGCGCGCCATTTTCGAACAGGAGGGATGGCACTACGAGCTTGCCGGCAGCGCGGATCGAAACGGCGAAGCGACCGACCCCGCCGATGGCGCGCCCGAGCTTGCGCTCAACGGCGTGGTGTACAACGAGATGAAAGGCGCGCTGTCCGATCCGAACTCGGTGCTTTACGACGAGCTGCAAGCGGCGCTCTTCCCCGACACGGCCTATCGCTTCGAGTCGGGCGGCACGCCGCGCGCCATTCCCGATCTCACTTACGAGCAGTTCCTCGACGAACATGCGCGCCACTACCGCCTGAACAACAGCTACCTCACGCTGTACGGCAACCTCGACCTTGAGACCATGCTGGCGTTTTTGGACGAGCGCTACCTCTCCCCCGTCGCCGACGAGGAAGCCGCCCGCGACGAGGCGCGCCTTTCCGCCGGCGATGCGCCGCTCGAACCGCATGAACTGCGCGAGCAGATGCCCGTGGAAGCGCTCGGCGTACGTCGCACGATGGCGACCGCGCCCGAAAACGCATGCATGGGGCTTGGATACGTGATCGGCAACGTAAGGGACCGCACGCGCATGGTAGCCGTGGACATCCTCATCGATGCCATCGCCGGAAGCAACGAAGCCCCGCTGAAGCGCGCGCTGCTCGACGCGGGCCTGGCCGACGACGTGCAGGCGTTCTTCGCCGATTCGCTGTTGCAGCCCTTCGCCGTGATCCAGCTCAAGGGGCTGGCAGACGGCGCCCCCGCGCGCTTCAGGGCCGTCGCGGAAAGCGCGCTGCAGTCGCTGGCCGACGGGAACTTGGATCGAAATCTAGTGGAAGCATCGCTCTCGCGCGCCGAATTCGTCATGCGCGAGCGCGACTTCGGCATGGCCGACGGCGTGGCGCTGTCCATGGCCGCGCTAGCTGGCTGGCTCTACGACGACGAGTTGGCAACGTCGTACCTGCGATACGAAGACGACTTCGCGTTTTTGCGAACCGCCCTGGACGAAGGCTATTTCGAGCAGCTTATCCGCGACGTGTTCCTGGCCAACAACCACCGAGCCGAAGTGGAGATCGTGCCCGTCGACGAGGACGAGGACGCCTGCGAGGCCGAGCGCCTGGCAAACGTCGCCGCGCGCATGGAGCCCGAGGACTTCGCCCGCGTAGCCGATGAGGAAGCGGAGCTTCGCCGCCTGCAGGAAGAGCCCGACTCCCCGGAGGCCCTGGCCACCTTGCCGCGCTTGTCCGTGTCCGACATCGGGGCCGCGCCGGACGAGCCGGCCTACGGCCTGGAGGAAGGCACGCCCGTCCCGTGCCTTCGCCACCGCGCCGCCGCGCACGGCATCGCCTACGCCTACCGCTACTTCGACCTCAAGGGCGTGCGCTTCGAGGACCTTCCCTACGTGACCGTCCTGAGTATGGTGCTGGGAAAGCTGGACACGGCAACCCGCACCGCATCGCAGCTGGACACGCTCACGAACGGCAAGCTGGGCAACCTGTCCTTCTTCTCGGAAATCTACGAGGACGAGCATGACCCGCGCGCAATCCGCCCGATGTTCGTGGTAAGCGCAAGTTCGCTGTCCGAGAACGTGGAGCATCTGGCCGCCCTCCCGCGCGAGATTCTACTGACGACCGACTTCTCCGACACGGGCAAGATCAAAGACGTGCTGCAGCAGCGCCGCATCGCCATGGAGCAGGGCTTCGCCTCCGCAGGCCACGCCAGCGCCATGGCTCGGCTGGCATCGTACTACCTGCCCGCCGGCGTCGTGCGCGAGCAGCTTGGCGGCGTGGAGTTCTACCGCTTCTTGAAAGACCTGCTTGCCTCCTACGACGAGCGCGCGCACGACCTTTCGCATCGCTTGAACGATCTTGCGACACGCCTGTTCGTCGACGACGGATGTCTGGTCAGCTTCACGGGAGACGAAGACGACTACCGCCGCTTCCAGGATTGCGGCGGCGCACTCGGACGCTCGAACGGTGCGCGAGACGAACGGCTGCGGGTTCCCGATCCCGTCGTGCGCAACGAAGCCTTCATCGTGCCCACCGACGTGTGCTATGCAGCGCTCGGCTTCGATCGACGCTCGTTCGGCGCAAGCTACACGGGAGCCTGGCAGGTAGCTGCGAAAGCGCTTTCGTTCGACTACCTGTGGAACGAAGTGCGCGTCAAGGGCGGCGCGTACGGAGCGGGCTTTCAGGCGGCACGCACCGGAAATCTGCGGTTCTATTCCTATCGCGACCCGCACCTTGACGAAACGCTTGAGCGCTTCGCAGGGGCCTCCGCGTGGCTGGCCGCGTTCGAGCCAACCGACGACGAAATGGAAGGCTACGTGGTGAGCACGGTGGCCGGGTTCGACACGCCGCTCAAAACGCGTCAGCTCGTGCGCCGTCAAGACGGCGACTGGATTGCCGGCAGGACGCCGCAAGCCCGTCGCGAAACGCGCGATCAGATGATCTCCACCGATGCGCGCGCCGTGCGCAAGCTGGCCGAAACCGTTGCCCATTCTGCCGAAGCCGGAGCTTTCTGCGCCTTCGGCAGCAAGGACCTCCTGGAAGGATCCTCTGCAGGATTTCAGGTAATCGACCTGCTGAACGAATAGCAAAGGCCCCGAAGATCCAGCCACCTCGTACGCCCCCGTCTGCATCGGCAGGCGGGGGCGCATTCGCTTTTTCGATGACATTCCCGCCGCTCGCAAAGCTATTTCAAGCTAGAATAAACCGTTGAGAACCAGAGCGCGCACCACGGCGGTTTTGCGCGCTGCCGGTCTTGACGAGATCCGGCTTAAATGATAGTAATAGAGTATCATTTAGACGAGAAGAGACGGAGAAGCTCATCATGCTGGAACTGAAGAACCTTACGTTCGAGGTGCCCTTGCAGGAAGGGTCCAAAGAAACCAAGCGCATCATCGACGACCTGTCGCTCTGCATCCCCGACGACCGCTTCACGGTCATCACGGGCCCGAACGGCGGAGGAAAGTCGACGCTCGCCAAGCTTATCATGGGCATCGAACAGCCTACCTCCGGGCAGATCCTGCTCGACGGCGAAGACATCACGGACCTGCCCATCTCCGAGCGCGCCAAGCGGGGAATCGGCTACGGGTTCCAACAGCCTGCCCGCTTCAAGGGCATGAAAGTCAAGAAGCTCCTCGACATCGCAGCAGGCAAGAAGCTGCCGATGCTCGCTTGCAACGAATACCTGGCCAAAGTGGGCCTGTGCTCCGCGAACTACCTCACGCGCGAAGTGGACAAGAACCTGTCCGGCGGCGAGGTGAAGCGCATCGAGATCGCCACCATCCTGGCGCGCGACCCGAAGCTGGCCATCTACGACGAGCCTGAAGCCGGCATCGATCTGTGGAGTTTCGATCGCCTGACCGAAACGTTCCGCGATATTCACGAAGCACGCGACGGGCGCTCTATCGTGATCATCTCCCACCAGGAGCGCATCATTCAGCTTGCCGACGAGATCGTGCTGCTGAAAAACGGCAAGGTTGCCCAAACCGGCAAGCCCGAGGATCTTATGCCCACGCTCGGCTTCGTAGCGAAGGGTGTTCCCGGCTGCAAGCTGAGCACCCCCACCGAGCTGCACATCACGGAGATCCCCACCACCTGCTAACCCTAGCGCGGGCCGCGCGTCCGCCGCACTGCATACGAAGGAGGCCATCATGGCTGTTGACCTATCCCCCATCGACGAGGGCCTGCTCGCCGAAATCGCCAATATACACGGCATGCCGAAAGGCGCCTTCAACATCCGCAAAGACGGGCAGCTCGTCGAACGCCATTCGTCGGCGAGCATCGAGATCGCCACGAAGACGGACAACCCCGGCATCGACATTCGCATCGCGCCGGGAACCAAAGGCGAAACCGTCTACATTCCCGTCATCGTCACGCAATCAGGCCTGAAAGACGTGGTGTACAACACGTTCTACATCGGGGAAGACTGCGATATCACCATCATCGCCGGATGCGGCATCCACAACGAAAGCCACGCCCCGTCCGAGCACGACGGCATCCACACGTTCCACTGCGGCAAGAACAGCCGCGTGAAGTACGTCGAGAAGCACTACGGGCAGGGCTCGGGCACGGGAGAGCGCATCCTGAACCCCGTCACGAACGTCATCATGGAAGAGAGCTCGCATTGCGAGATGGAGCTCGTGCAATTGCGCGGCGTATCATCCACGGTGCGCGACACGAACGCCGAGTTGGCTGCAGGCGCGAAGCTCGTGCTGATCGAGAAGCTGCTCACGCATGACGAGCAGACGGCAACGTCGAACATGAAGGTAGAGCTTAAGGGCGACGACTCCAGCGTGCAGGTTATTTCGCGCTCGGTCGCACAGGACAATTCGAAGCAGGTGTTCAATCCGCTGGTCATCGGCGAGGCGGCTTGCCGAGGCCATGTGCAGTGCGACGCCATCATCATGGGAAAAGCAAAGGTCACGGCCATCCCCGGCATCGAAGCTGCCAGCGAAGACGCCATCTTGGTACACGAAGCGGCCATCGGAAAGATCGCCGGCGACCAGATCACCAAGCTCATGACGCTCGGCCTTACGGAGGAAGAGGCGGAGCAGGAGATCTTGGAGGACTTCCTGAACTAGCATCGCTTCGCCGGCTCCGATCAGGGTGCGCCCTAATCGGAGCCGGCGGATTCTCACGCCTCGAAACGATCCGCGAAGTGCCAGATGAGCGCCGCGGACGTTGGCGTGCAGCGCTCCCCCGGCAGCTTGGAATCGCAAACGGGAATGCCGCGCGCAAGAATGGCGGCCGTAGCCGGCGCGGGAACGGCCAGCTCGCCATGAGCGCACGCGACCACGCCCTCTCCCGTCTGAACGCTCGTGCAGACGATCTCGTCGGGCGCGAACGCTTCGATCGCAAGGCAAAGATGGAGCGCGTTTCTTATTCCGGCAGCATTGCCAACTTCGTGAAAATGCGTCTGATCGACCGTGCAGCCATGAGCTGCCGCTTCGGCTTCGGCAAGGATGCGGTATACGTCGCGCAGATCCTGCTTCACGCGATCGCTCGCGCAGAGCGCGTCCACCACGGCATGCACCTCGGCCAGATCGTGGCAATGCCCGTCCGGCACGCCCGCCGCGCAGCACCGCTCCTCCACCGCGCCGCAGGCCTCGTCGTCAAGCTGGCAGCAGGTCGCCTCAAGAAGGGCGGCGCGCGTGGCGCTCTCCCGTACATTCCAGAACAGCGTTTTCATCACGCACTCGCTTTCGCATGGTTGATCAGGTGCGCTTGATAGCCAGCACCGAAGCCGTTGTCGATGTTGACCACCGACACGCCGGAAGCGCATGAGTTCAGCATGGCCAGAAGAGCGGCCACCCCGCCGAAGCTGGCACCGTAGCCCACGCTGGTGGGGACCGCGATGACCGGGCACGATGCAAGCCCTCCCACCACGCTTGCCAATGCCCCCTCCATGCCGGCGACCGCCACCACTACGCGAGCGGCCGCGATTTCGTCGGCATGGGCCAGCAAACGGTGCAGACCGGCTACGCCCACGTCGTACAGGCGCGTCACGCGATTGCCCAGCATCTCAGCCGTAACCGCAGCCTCCTCGGCCACAGGCAGGTCGCTCGTACCCGCAGCGGCCACGACTACGCTTCCGTTGCCATCGGGCTCCGGAGGGTCGCCCAGAATGCCCAAACGGGGCAGTTCTCGATAGTCGAACGCCAACGCATCGCAGCCGCCTTCCCTTGCCAGGTCGTTGCGGACCTCCGAAGCCTTCCGTGCTTCCAAGCGCGTGATCAGCACGCGCTGCTGGCCGCCCTCGACGAGGGCGCGGCACACGCCTGCTATCTGCTCGGCGGTCTTTCCCTCGCCGTACACCACCTCCGGCACGCCCTGGCGCACGCCACGATGATGATCGATCTTGGCATAACCCAAATCCGTGAACGGAGCGATGCGCAACGCTCGCTCCGCGTCGTCCACCGAAGCCGTCCCCGCTGCCACTCGCTCGAGCAGTTCGTGCAAATCGCGTTGATCCATGCGCGCTCCCTTGTCGTTCGATTGCAAAATCTATTGAACCACTTGAAGCCCGGTCAGGGTCAAGCCCTGCACGAAATCTCGAAAAGCTCACGGCCGCACCGAACTCCCAAGCCTTAACCTAAAAACCCCGAGCAGCGACTCAACGCTGCTCGGGGCGACAAGGAGCGCGATCGCGAAAGACTACAGATCGCCGCCGGCAATCCAATCAAGGCCCGGATACTCCAGATGGGCGTTGTGCTTCTCAAGCTCGCGCGCAATGGTGATGCGCTGGATGGTGGGAGACCCTTCCTCCAGCCAAAGCGCGCGGCAATCACGGTACAGGCGCTCGGTCGGTCCGTAAGGAGAGTCCTCAAAGTAACCGTCGCCGCCGAATATCTCGAGCATTTCGTCGGACACGAGCTTGACCGCATCAATCGAGAACAGCTTGCACATGGCCGCTTTCTCGGCGATATAGGGATTGCGATGATCCAGGTCGTAATCTTCGGCGAAATCGATCACCATGGTGCGAAGCGCATGGGTCATCGTAGCCATGTTCGCAAGCTTCATCTTGATGGCCTGACGCGTGTTGATGGTCTTGCCGAACGTCACGCGATCGCGGGCGCGCGCAAGCGACATGTCCAACATCCGCTGGCACATTCCCAGATTCGAATCGGCAATGTGCACGCGCGAAATGGCAAGCGAATGCATGGCGACCTCCATGCCCTGGCCCTCTTCGCCCAGCAGATACTTCGGTTCCAGCTTCACATCGGTGAACTTCAAACCCGCGTGCCCGGCACCGCGACAGCCCATCATGTGAGGCATGGGAACCAGCTCGAATCCGGGAGCGTCCATCGGCACGAAGAAAGCGGACAGACGCTCGTCGCCGGTCTTCTCGGGGTCGGTGACGGCGATAACGTAGGCGAACTGCGACACGTCGGTGTGCGAGATCAGCCACTTCTCGCCATTCAGGATGTAGTTGCCATCAGCATCCTTAACCGCCGTGGAATGCACGTCAGCGCCAGTACCGCCGGTCTGCTCGGTCAGCGCGAAGCAGGTGAACACGCTTTTGTCGCAGAACTTGTGCATGTACTCGGCTTTGAGTTCAGGGCAACCGTAATCGTCGAGAATGCGCCAGTTAAGGTCGGCCGCGTAATGCAGGTGCATGCGCATACCGCCGGGACCGCGAGAGAACTCCTCTTGGACTTGCAGGATCTCCTTCTCGGTAAAGCCCCATCCGCCGTACTCCACCGGAAGAGCGTAGCGATACAGGTTGCTGTCACGCGCGAGGTCGATGAACTCCTGCGGGAACTTGTTCGTGACCTCGACCTCCTTCTGCATCTCCTCAAAAGGCCCCTCAGCGAGCTCGCGGCAGGTCTTGAGGAAGCCCTTGAATTCCTCCTGCGTCAATGTGCCCATACGTCCTCCTTAGCCTCTGCATGCAACGTCTCGGCTGCGATACCCGCGAAACGCGGCGCGTTATAATAGTCCCAGTGTGCCCCAGGTGCAGCAAGGGTGTCCAATAGGAAATGACCGGGGTTTCGTTGCGATCTATAGGAAATTCCGATAGGTTTTTTCAAAATCGAGCAGGACCCGCATTGGCTACGGTATTTCTCCAGATCAGGAGATCGTTGGAACGAACGTGACTCGCTAGCTCAACCGAAGGCGGCCACACGTGCAAAACCAGCAAATGCGCACGTTTGGCCAGTGACAAAAAACCGCCTGGAGCTTCGCGGCTCCAGGCGGTTCAGGCCGTACCCAGTGCAAGGCGAAACGCTACGCGCTCGCATTCGGAGGCTGCACGGCGTTCGAGCCCGTCTGGCCCGTCGAGGCGTTCGTCGTGGTCCCATTCGTCTTGTTGGAAGAGGGCGCCTCGGCGCCAGCAGTCAGCGGAATGCTGGACAGGTCGAGCGCAGAACCCAGCCACTTCTTTTCGATAACCGAAATCACGCCGTTGCCTTCGAGCGTGGCCAGCGCGTCGGAAATCGCCTGCTTCAAATCGGAGTTCCCATCGAGCACGCCCGCCGCGTACCCGCTCGGCTGCTGCATGAGCGCCACGATCTTCACGTCGTCGCCCTCGTTATGCGCCGCGTACGTGCCGATGATGGCGTCGGCCGCAACGTACTGCACCTGGCCGGACTCAAGAGCGGCGAACGCGCTCTTCAGGTTCTCGGTCGTGGTGATGGTTCCTTGATCGAACTCGTTCGTAACCGCCCATGCGCTCTTAGAAGACACCTGAGCCGCGATTTTCGGCTGAGAATCATTGGTAGGAATCGCCGTGTTGGAAGGAGCGGAGAACAGGGCCACTGCGGTAGGCAGGTACGCATCCGAAGTCCAGAAGGAATTGCTGGTGTCTGACTTGTCAACGTCCATGACCACGTCGACCTTGCCCTCGGTCAAAGCGCCTTCCGGATCGGTTCCCACGTCCACGACCTCAAGCTTCAAGCCAAGGCTGTCGGCCAAAGCAGCCGCCACGTCCACGGCTACGCCGACAATCTTCGTGGAGTTCTGGGGAGTGCCCGCAAGCGGGACGTTGCCGGTGTTCACGCCCACGCGCAGCACGCCTTCTTTAGCGATCGTCGGAGACGAGAGCTTCGGCGTTGCCTCGGGCGGCGTATAGGTTTGCTGCGATGTGCAGCCCGTCATACAGGCGACTAGGGCCGCCATGCAAGCGACGACGAAACCGCGCGTCGCAAGCGTTTTCAAACGCTTCATAACCGAAGAGCCTCCATCCACTGCATCTCTCATGATAGCTTCTTCCGACTGACCTAGTCTTTGCCCCCACACTCGCGCACTGGAACCGAGCTTGCGCCATTGCCCTCTCGCCCGCCGCGACGGTATGCCGCGTATAGACGGGCGGTGCGTCTTACCTCTAGGATACGCCATGATCGTCGCGCGCTGTGCACGCGGCTTACGTGGGTCCTTTCGACCGCATCTGCCGTGGACTAAGGTTTTCACCCGCAACTACAGACTCGAAAGAAGCATCCGTTAGTGTATCAGATGATGAATTGAGCCGGAAGCACACCCGCAGAATCTGCGGGAAACCCTTGTGCTGCGATACGACGCGGCTGCAGTTTCGAGAAAGGTACGGGACCTCCCGCGCTCCCCGTACCGGATCGGCGCAAAGCGCCTGCTGGATCTGCGCTAGGCTTGTGCTGGATTTTCGCTGGATCCACGTTGGAGAGAAGCTGGGAACGCGCGCGAAAACGTGCGGATTCGCGCTAGAGAGCGCATGGTACGATCCCATTATGATGACGTGGAACGCAGAAGAGACGCCCCTGTACGCCGCGGGCAACGCGCCCGCGGCGCAGCGCTTTGCGAAACGGACGGCGGGCATGCAAGACCGGGTCCTGCATGTCGCAGCCGCGTACGGACGCGGCGCGGCCGAGGCCCTTGCGGAAACGCTCTGGCCTACGCGCTGCGCAGTGTGCGACAAGCCAGGAGAGGTCCTTTGCGATCACTGCCGGCTGAACCTTTCCTACATAGACTGGTGGCGCGCCTGCCCTCGATGCGGCGCGCCGTACGGGTTTACGCAATGCACCGAATGCAACGCGGTGATGCTGAGCGCGCTCGGAAGAACAGAGCCCGCACACGACGGCTGCGTCAGCGCCGTCGCATACGACAACGACGCTGCGCGCATCGTGCGAACCTGGAAAGACGCCGGGGAGCGGCGCCTCGCGCGCACCATGTCCTTGATCATGGCGCGAACGGTTCCTCCCGCATGGCTGGCCGAGAACCCTGTGGTGGTCGGCGTCCCTGCAACGTCGGCAGCGCGTCGAAGGCGAGGCTTCGATCACGGCGACGACTTGGCGCGCGAACTGGCCGCGCAGCTGTCCTTGAGCGTTGCCCCCGCGCTAGCTCGCCCCCGCAGCCGGGATCAGAGAACGCTCGCGCGACGCGGCCGTCTCGAGAACATGGACGGAAGACTTCGCCCCTTGCCCGGCGCAAGCATTCCAACTGCGGCGCTGGTAGTAGACGACGTATGCACCACCGGGGCCACGCTGTTCTCCGCCGCCGACGCCGTGCGCGAAGCGGGCGCCCCGCACGTCCGATGCCTCACCTTCGCGCGCGTCTGGTAAGAGGTCGCAGGTGCCGGGTTCGCAGAGCTGATAGAAGCTGCAGGCTACAAAGAGCGCTCGCGCTTCTGCGCCGCCGCAGCATCGGAGAACTCGGTCACGTCCACCGAGATACTGTGCTGGATGGGCTTCCACTTGCACTTCTTCACCAAGGCCACCAAAGCAATGGGAATGTAGGTGAGCATGAACAGCGGGAAGGTGAACATGTACAGCACCTTCTTGCCCGTGGTGGAGCGGATGGAATCCCATTCAACGAACGTGGTCAGCACGCCGAACATGAACATGAACACCAGGTAGTTCATCAAGCAGAAGAAGATCGACGACAGCGACGAGGCCACCATGATGCCCGTGGACATCATGCCCGTGGACGCGAGCACGATGATGATCGCGTTGAACGTCACCGAAACGATGGTCAGCAACATGCCGGGAGCGATGGTCATGAGCATGTCGTAGCATGCGAAGCGAGCTCCCTTGGGATTGACCACGATGCCCTTCGCCAAGCGGGCTCCGTAATGCCAGAACACCTGGTAAAAGCCCTTCGCCCAACGGAATCGCTGGTTCCAGGAATCTCGGAACGTCGTGGGCTGCTCGTCATAGAGGATGGCCGTGGGACAGTAGCTGATGCGCTGACCTTCCAGAATGCTGTTAGCGGAGAACTCGATGTCCTCGGTAAGCAGATGCCATTTCCACCCGCCATGGCGCTCGATCACGTCGGCGGCGATGAAGAAACCGGTGCCGGATACGGCGCAGCTGGTGTTGAGCGTGAGACGCGCCTGGTTCAAGAACTTCGCTTCGCGCAAGAACCACACGGCGTAACCGGCGGAAATCCAGTTCGAATCGTAGTTCTTCGAGTTGCGGTAGCTGGTGGACGCCTTCGCGCCGTTGTCGTACGTCTTGTTCATCTCGCGGAAGTAGTTCACGTCAAGAACGTTGTCCGCATCGAACACGAAGTACGCTTCGTAACCGCGGTCGGCGTATTGCTCGCGAATAACCTGGAAGCCGTAATCGAGCGCGTAGCCCTTCCCCACTTCCTTGTCGTTGGTACGCGGAAACACGATGGCGCCGGCCTCGCGTGCAACCTGAGCAGTGTTGTCCGTGCAATTGTCGGCGATAACGAACACGTCGATGAGCTCGGACGGATAGTTCTGCACCTTGATCGAATGGATGAGGTCGCCGATGACCGCGCTTTCGTTGCGCGCCGAAATGACGGCTGCGAACTTGTGGTTCTTTTTGGCCGTCAGCTCCTTGGGCTTGCGCGTAAGCACAACGAACACGTAGTACAGCTGATACGTGTAGCAGATCGTGAACGTGATGAACACGCAGAAGTTGAACACGTCGACGAACGAGATCTGCGAAAAAAACTGGTCTAGCACCTTAGCTCCTTATTCGGCTCCCCCCAGCGGAAGCGCACGCCAAATGCGGCCCAAAGGGCACACAGCAAACTTTTGAAAGTATAGCGACTACAAAGCCCTTTGGGGCAGCACCGGGTCCGTTCGTTACCGTTTCTTTCGGTTTCAGCCCAATAAATCACCGGTCTTCACACAGGTTCTGCATACGAACTTCACAAATGGGGTCGGAGACAGCCGTCCGTCTGTTTTATGAAACGGCCGCCGACCTCCCCTTCCGCCGCCCGCCTGTGATACGCTTACCCACGCAACCAAACGAACCATCGCACGAGCATCGGGAGGCAAATCCTTGAATCACGACATCAAAGACATCGCACTGGCAGACGACGGATTGGCGCGCATCGAGTGGGCCGATCGCGACATGCCCGTGCTGGCATCTATCCGTGAGCGTTTCGAGCGCGAGAAGCCCTTGGAGGGCGTGCGCATCGGCGCCTGCATGCACGTGACCACCGAGACGGCGAACCTCATGCGCGCGCTCGTGGCTTCGGGCGCGCAGGTCGCGCTGTGCGCCTCCAACCCCCTGTCCACGCAGGACGACACCGCCGCCTCGCTCGTGCGCGACTTCGGCGTGAGCGTCTACGCCATCGCCGGCGAGGACATGGAAACCTACGAGAAGCACCTCGAGGCGGTCATCGCGACCAATCCGCAGATCATCATGGACGACGGCGCCGACCTCGATACGGCGCTGCACACCACGTTCACCGACAAGCTGCAGCACGTCATAGGCGGCACCGAGGAAACCACCACGGGCGTCGTGCGCCTGATGTCCATGGCGGCCGAGGGCACGCTTGCCTACCCCGTGTTCAACATCAACGACGCCAACACGAAGCACTGCTTCGACAACCATTACGGCACCGGCCAGTCCACCCTCGACGGCATCGTCCGCGCCACGAACCGCCTGCTGTGCGGGCGCACCATCGTCATCTCGGGCTACGGCTATTGCGGCAGCGGCCTGGCGCTCCGTGCGCGCGGCATGGGCATGAACGTTATCGTATGCGAGGTCGACCCGCTCAAGGCGCTCGAAGCGCACATGGAAGGCTACCAGGTCATGAAGGCGCAGGACGCGGCGCGCTTCGCGGACGTATGGGTGACGGTCACGGGCAACTGCAAGGTGGTCGACGGCCCCGCGTTCGAGAACATGAAAGACGGCGCCATCGTGTGCAACTCCGGCCACTTCGACTCCGAGATCAATCTGGAATGGCTGGAACAGCACGCAGTCAAGAAAGAGGAGATCAAACCGCTCGTCGAGGAGTACACGCTGGCGGACGGCCGCACGGTGATCGTGCTGGCGCAGGGACGCCTGGTGAACCTTGCATGCGCGGAAGGACATCCCGCATCGGTCATGGACATGAGCTTCGCCAACCAGGCGCTGGCTGCCGAGTACCTGCGCCTGCACGCCGGCGAGCTGGAGAACAAGGTGTACGACGTGCCGGCCGCCATCGACGACGGCGTGGCCCGCGTCAAGCTGGAAACGCTCGGCATCGAGATCGACACGCTGACCGAAGAGCAGATCAAGTACATGGGTTCCTGGAATTTCGCGACCCTGTAGCCCAATCATGTATCCCTACTCGGACCTGCATACGGATCTGCGTGCCCACGTCGCCAACGCGAAGCTGTTCGACAGCTATCGCTTGGTCGACGTGGGCACGAACCTGGTGCACTCCTACGGCGAGCAAGGCGAAAGCGCCGAGCCCGTGTGCAGCGACGAGGCCTGCTATCGCATATGGAAACGCAGCAAGCCCTGCGAGAACTGCACGTCGCGAGCCTGCCTGGACAAGCAAGAGCAGATCATCAAGATCGAGCACCTCGACGGGCGCGTACTGCTGATCAACAGCATTCCCGTCGAGGTGCGCGGCCGCGCCTTCGCACTCGAGCTCATCAAGGATGTGACCAGCAGCTTGATGGTGGCGGACGAGGTCGCCCACGACAACATCGAGATCACCAGCATGATCGACCGATTCAATACGCTTGCCGTGCGCGACGCGTTCACCATGCTGTACAACAAAACGTTCATCCACAGCGAGCTCGAAACCTTGACGAGCCATGCGGCGATGCAGATCGCCGAAGACGGCAGACCCGCCGCCTTGATCGCGATCGATATAGACCTGTTCAAGCGCATCAACGACAGCCATGGCCACGCCACGGGAGACGACGTGCTGCTGCACCTGGCCCAACAGCTCAAGAAAGTCTCGCGCTCCCTCGAAGACGGATGGGCGGCGCGCTTCGGCGGAGACGAGTTCATGATATGCGCCCCGCACGGACTGAACGATGAGGATTTGAAGCTCCTGGACGCAACGATGTCCGAAATGGAAAGCCACCGGTTCGAAAGCGATTCTTCGCCGTTCGGCATAACGGCAAGCTACGGCATCGCCTACCTTGAAGCGGGCGACACGCGCCGATCGTTCATGGAGCGGGCCGACGACGCCATGTACGCGGTCAAGCGGCAACGGCATCGCGAACTGGGCCTCGCCCTGTAAGCCAAGGCCGCTGGGGCGCAAATAGCCGCAGACGCGCATGCGAAACCGCAAGATGCAGTATCATGGATACGCGCGAGAAAGGATCCCGTTCGGATCCTTTGCGAAACATCCCGAGAACGCGTCCCGGCACACGTTCTCTCTATGGTTTGGAGATGCGGTTTGAGCACGACGTTTCAAGATCTCGGCCTGTCCGAGACCACCCTGGCAGCTGTTCGCAAAATGGGATTCTCAACGCCCACCGAAGTGCAGGAGCAAGCCATACCCCTTGCCCTTGAGGGCCGCGACGTGGTGGCGGCCGCCACCACCGGCACCGGCAAGACCGCAGCGTTCGCGCTGCCCATGATCGAGCGCATCGGGCGCGCCAAGCGTCCTGGGCGACCGCGAGGACTGGTGGTGAGCCCCACGCGAGAGCTTGCCCAGCAGATCGACGCCGCCTGCGTGGAACTCGCCAGAGGATCGGGTCGGCGCATGGTCACCGTCGTAGGGGGCGTGCCGTACAAAAAGCAGCTCGGCAAGCTCGAGCGAGGCGTCGATGTCCTGGTAGCCACTCCCGGCAGACTGCATGACCTCATGGAGCGCGGGGCGGTCAAGCTCGACGACGTGGAGGTGCTCGTGCTCGACGAGGCCGATCGCATGCTCGACATGGGCTTTTGGCCGACCATGAAAAAGATCGTGGCCGCAACGCCGAAAAGCCGTCAAACGCTGCTTTTCTCGGCCACGCTCGACCGACGGATCATGGACAACGTCGCGCAGATGCTACGTGATCCCGCGTTCGTGGAAATCGCCCACAAGGGCGAAACGGCAGAGACCATCGATCAGTTCATCGTCCCAGTCGGGCAGATGCAAAAACCCGCATTGCTCCTCGCCCTGCTCGAAGAGCGCGGCAGCAAGCGCGTCATCGTGTTCACCGGAACGAAAACGCGTGCGGAAATCTGCATGAATCAACTGGTCAGAGCCGGTTATCGCGCGGATTCCATACATTCTGACAAAACGCAGGCGCAACGCAAGCGCGCGCTCGACGCATTCAGCAAGGGCACGGTCGACGTGCTCGTCGCCACCGACGTCCTAGCGCGCGGCATCGACGTGTCGAGCATCGCCTACGTAGTCAACTACGACCTGCCCGAATCGCCTGAAGACTACGTGCACCGCATCGGGCGCACCGGACGCGCCGGCAAAACCGGTTGCGCGATCTCGTTCGTAAGCCCCGAAGCAAAGCCTGAGCTTTTAGAGATCGAGAAGCTGCTCGGCAAGAAGATTCCCGCAACCACGCTGAAAAGCTACGATAATTCGGAAGCGGTAACCGCGCTTGAGAATCGCTTCGTGCCCAAAACGGCGGCCCGAAGCGCAGCAGCGTTCTCGCGGTCCATGCGCACCCGAGGCCGCGGCTGGCGGTAGCGCATCGCCGCAAAAAGCACCTATACTGCTTTCGCCAGCCGCTTCACGTGCCATACATCCATCGCGACGTACAGCACGTGGAACAAAACCGTGGCCGAAGCGGCGATGATCGCGAACAGCGCGGTCATCTCGAACGTAAACGGCTCGATTCCGAACAAGCCGGAAAACAGCGTGGCCCCCAACGCCGTGCCGCCCACCACGACCGCCAGCAAAGCGGCGCGCAGCGGGGTAAACGGCACGGACAGCTTCACGATCAGCAGCATGCCCACCCAGGCGGTCAGCAGCACGCACAGAGTGGAGACCTGCGCGTAGCCGATATGCAAAAGCCCGTACCCCGCAACGTTTGCAGCCAGAACCGAAAGCACCGCGCACACGGCGCTCGGCACCGACCGCACGATCACGTTCTCGAGGAAACGCCCTCTGATGCGGTCCTTGTTCGGTTCAAGGGCCAGCACGAACGACGGAATGCCAATAGTGAACGCGCTGATGAGCGTCATCTGAATGGGCTGGAACGGATACTGCCAGGGCAATAAGATGAACAGCACCGCAAGCGTCATGGACAGCAGCGTTTTCACCAGGAACAGCGAAGCGGACCGTTGCAGGTTGTTGATGGAGCGCCGCCCCTCCGCCACCACCTTCGGCATGGCGGCGAAATCGTTGTCCACCAGCACCAGCTGTGCCACGTTGCGCGCGGCGTCCGACCCGGCCGCCATAGCCACGCTGCAATCCGATTGCTTGAGCGCAAGCGTATCGTTTACGCCGTCCCCCGTCATAGCCACGACATGGCCGCGTTCCTGCAAAGCCACCACGAAGGCCTTTTTCTGTTCAGGCTTCACGCGGCCGAACACGCTGTAGCGCTCGATGGCGGCGGCTATGGCATCGTCATCGGCCAAGGTGGTAGCATCCACGAACTCCTCGGCACGCGGAACGCCCACTTTCCGAGCGATGCCCGACACCGTGCGCGGATCGTCGCCGGATATCACCTTGAGGTCGACGCCTTGCTCTTTGAAGTAGCCGATGGTCTGCGCCGCCGTCGCGCGAATCTGATCATGGATGGCCACGAACCCCAGCGGCGTCGGCGGCCCCGCCATCCCGCCGTCCTCGTCGAACCCCTCCACGCGCGCCAGCAACAAGACGCGCGCATCGGACGCAAGCGCATTTTGCTGGGCCTCGACCGAAGGAAACGCCTCCCCTAAGATGAACTGGCCCGCGCCCATGACATACGAACGACCGTCGGCGAACGTTGCTCCCGACCATTTCTTGTCGGAGGAAAACGGTATCGTACGCGTAGAGTCGCAGGACTTCACGGCAGACCCCGCGTAATGATCCAGAATAGCTAACGCCGTATCGTTCGGATCTTCGTCAGCGCGCGCAAGGGAGGCAAACGCCGCATCTACTTCGGCCTCGTCAGCCCCGGGAACGCATTCTACGGCCACGACCTCCATCTTTCCCGTCGTAATGGTTCCCGTCTTGTCCAAGCAGAGGGTGTCCACGCGGGCGAGCGTCTCGATGCAGTACAGCTGCTGCACCAGCACGCGGCTTTTGGACAAGCGCACGACCGCAACGGCCAAGACCGTGGACGTAAGCAAGATGAGGCCTTCGGGGATCATGCCCACCAATGCCGAAACGGTAGACAAGACGGCGCTGTTGAACTCGGTGCCCGACAGAACATGCTCGCGCGCGAACAGAAGCGCGCCCAAGGGGAAGATGATGAAGCTCACGAACTTGATGATGCCGTTCAAACTGTTCATGATCTCGGAATTCACGGCTTTGTGCTGCTTCGCCTCGGCGCTGATCTTCGCAGCGTAGTTCTCCGCGCCCACATGCACGACGCGCGCCCACACCGTCCCGGCGTTCACGAACGACCCGCTCATCAGCTCGTCCCCCACGCCTTTCTTGATGAGCTTGCTCTCGCCGGTAAGCAGGCTTTCGTTGGCGTCGCATGCGCCCGACACCACCACGGCATCGGCAGGAACCTGATCGCCGCGGCCCAGCTCTATGACGTCGTCGCGCACCAGCTGATCGAGCGGCAATTCGATGGAAGCCCCATCGCGAAGCACCGTGGCCTTCGAGCTTGCCACGATGGACAGCGCATCGGTCGTGCGCTTCGAACGGATCTCCTGCACGATGCCGATCACCGTATTGCATACGATGACCCCCATGAACAGCATGTTCTTATACGATCCCGTGATCAGCACGAACAACGCCAATATCACGTTGATCAGGTTGAACAGCGTGCAAACGTTTTCCGCAACTATCTGCTTGACAGAGCGCGTCTTCACGCCCGCATCGACGTTCACCGCGCCTTCGGCGATGCGACGAGACACCTCCTCTGCGGTCAATCCGAACCGTTCCTCGCCCATCCCGCTATCCCCTAGCCTTTGACGTTCACGCCGAGGCGCCGGGCGATGCCCGCCGCCTGGAACAGGTCCATCGAACATCCGCGCAACTCGCTCATGGTATCCGACAACACGATATCGGACAGCTGGCACGTCGAAAAGTCAACGCCGTCCAAGTTCGCTCGGAAAAAGCTCGTTCCCGCGAAGCGCGCGTCGTCGAGCGAAACGCGCTTCTGACGTACCTCGGAAAAGTCGGATTGAGAGAAGTCCGTCGAATCCGCAAGGAAATCCGCCAATCGAGCCTTCGCGAACGATGCGTAAGCGAACGTGCAGTCGCGCAGCTCGACTTGAGCGAGAACGGATTCGGACAGGTCCGCTCCGGTGAACTTGCACGAAGCGAACGTGCAGCGCGTGAAATTCGCCTCCGAAAACGAGCTGTTGGAAAAATCGCAGCTGGAAAACGCCACGTCGGAAAACGCGGAGCGTGCGAAGTCGCACCTTACGTAGGAGCACCCCTCAATGCGCGACCCCGAAAGTTCGAGCAACTCGAAATCTTGCCCGACCGAACCGTCCCCTGCTGCATGCACGTGAGAAATCTGCAGATCGCCGTCCCCGTCCTCAATCCACGAAGACAAGCTGGCAACTTCGACAAGCTCGCCGGGAATACCGGGGTTGGCAGGGCGCGGGCGCTGCGCGGTTTCGGGCATACGGTCTCCTTCCGATCACGTTCATTCTACCTGATGCCCGCAGAGACTCCGCTCATGCAGCCCGAAAGCACAAGATGAAAAGGAAGCGGACCGCCGCCGGGCTTAGCCCGGCGCGAACGGGATACCGCCCTCCCGTCCGCCCTGCTCGCCCAAGACGGCACCCCGGCCGGCGAGCGATCGCGGCAGGCGGCTTTCGACGACGCTTAGTCGAGGCTCATGCGAAGCAGCGGGAACGGGCGGCCCGCATCGTCTACGGCAGAGCGCTCGGACACCGTGAAGCCCTCGTGTTGATAAAAACCGACAGCCTGCGGATTCTGCTCGTTCACGTCGAGCCGCGTCGCTCCGTGCAGCTCGACCGCACGCGCGAGGAGCGCCTTCCCCACGCCGCATCCGCGCACCTGAGGAGCCACGAACAGCATCTCCAGTTTGCCGTCCTGCACGCCCGAGAACCCGCACGGCTCACCGTCCAAGCAGGCAACTTCAAGAACCTCCACTCCCGCAAGCCCTGCCCGCACTTCGGGACGAAGGGCCACAACGTCTTCTTCCGTCAGGAAGTCGTGCGTCGCACGAACCGACGCCTCCCATACCGAAGCAAGCGCGGAAACCACGTCGTCCGATCGCTCCCCCGGTACCGTTATGCTCAGTTGTCCATCCATAGAAATCCTTTCTCGCACCGCGCATTCTACCCGAATCTGCAAAAAAGCGTGCGACGAGCCGCCGCGAACGCCTCAAGCTCCCCAAGCGTCCCAGGCATTCGCCCCGCACGCGCATCCGTCTTCCGCGCACGCGCAAGACGCTTCCTCCGGCACGATCTCCTCCACGAACCAGCGAGGCCCCTCGAAGAACAAGCAGGTGGTTCGCGAACCGATGCGCACGATGAAGCGCATGCCCATGCCTCCCACTTTGAGGGAGGCGGCTTGACGCACGTCCAGCACGCGATCGATCGCGAACACGCGCCCGTCGTCCCATGCGATGGTCAAAGGAGCCAGCTTGCCGTCTTCGAAATGACGGGCGACCACTTCCACATAGCGTTTTCGCCTGCCGTGCCCATCATGCGGCGGCGCCTTCCGCATCGTCGTCTGCACCATGACGCCCCCTAGCGATGCAGCACGCCGACGGGATGCACGGTGTTCTCGTCTTTGATGTCGGTGCCGACAAGCGTTTCGTCGGCCAGCTCCGCCCCGCGCACAACGCACGTGTTGCCGTAGCGACGCCGCAAGTCGTCGATCGCGAAATCAAGATCCTCCAGATGCGCCCGCCCGTCGTCGACGAACGAGAGCTGCACGGGCTCGCGCATCGACGAGAGATCGGAAGCGCGCACGTGCAGCGCGCGCACCGGATGCTCTTCGTCGAGCGCTTCGTTGGCTTGCAGCAGATCCCAGGCTGCCTGCGCGATCTCGAGCGTGGCCGCCGTAGGACGGCGCAGCTTCGCCTGCCGCCCGTAACCGGACAGATCAAGGCCGCTGCGCACGCCGATGCTCACCGTTTTCGCGCGCACGCCGTCCTCGCGCAAACGCTGCGCCACCGACTCCGACAGCAGCCAGATAAGAGCCTTCGCATCCCGCTCGCACACGATATCGTGCGGCGCGGTCAGCCCGTTGCCGTAGCTCTTGACCGTGCGATCGACGTCGCGCAGGTCAGGATCGTACGGCTTGACGGGGGTATCGTCTTCACCGCGCGCGTACGTGCGCAGCATGAACCCGATCTTGCCGAACCGCCGCTGCAAATAGGCATCGGACGCATGAGCCAAATCCCCTATGGTGAGAATGCCCGATCCGTGCAGCTTTCGCTCGGTTGCCGGCCCCACGTACAAAAGGGAGCGAACGGGGGCCGTCCACACGATATCGCGGTAGTTCGCGCGATCGACGACCGTGATCGCATCGGGTTTCCTATAGTCGCTGCCGAATTTCGCGAACACCTTGTTCCAGCTCACCCCGATCGACACCGTCACGCCCAGCTCCTCTTTCATACGGCCGCCGATCTCCCGGGCGACCTCGTACGCGTCCCATCCGCGCCGCCGCATCGAACCGGTGATATCGAGCCAGCTTTCGTCCAAGCCGAACGGTTCAACCAAATCGGTGTACTGATTGTAGATAGCGCGCGCCATTTCCGAATATGCTCGATACAGCTTGTAGCGCGGAGGGAGCACGACGAGGTCCGGGCATTTCTTGCGCGCCTGCCACAGCGTCTCGGCCGTCCTGATGCCGTACGCCTTCGCCTCTTCGCTCTTCGTGAGCACGATGCCATGCCGCAATTCCTCCTTGCCCGCAACCACCACGGGCCTGCCGCGCAGCTCGGGCCGTTGCGCCTGCTCCACGCTGGCGTAGAAGGAATTCATGTCGCTATGCAGAATGATGCGCTCCAATGGTTCTCGACGCCCCCTTGACTCTTTCGTGTCTCTCGTCGTATCATACGAACTAATGTTCGCATGATAGGTTTCAAAAGTCAACCGAACAAAGCGTGGAGATCTCTCGGAAGGCAAGCGCGGCGCGCTCATGGCCATCGGCAACGCTCAAGCCATCACCGTGCACGGTGACGTGGTTGCCATGCGAGAATAGACCCCGCCGAGCACCGTTTCAACGCACGGCCACCGAAGGAGGACGGAACCATCGACGCCATCGACAGCGCGCGCATACGATCGTATCGACTGCACGCCCATCACCTGGATCGGAAGGTTTCCATCGATCAGCTGCTGCAAGCTGCCAGAGCCTGCGGACTGCAGAACACGCCGCCCGGATCATGGGAAACCTCCCTGTTCAACCGCATAGAAGGGTGCACTCCGGCCCACTTGCGCGAGCAGCTGCACGAACGGAAAACCTTGATACAGGCATGGAGTTTTCGCGGGGCGCCCGTCGTGTTCCCCGCATGCGAACGCGACGCGTTCCTTACAGCGCTCGTCGCGGAACCCGACGAGGAGCCCTGGATCTACACGCGCGGCGCGTCGGGCGCGCTCGATTATATGGACATGTCGTTCGGCGATCTGCTGCCTTTAGTGGAGAAGGCCGCGAAACTGCTCGACGACCGAACGATCGAAGGCAAAGATTCCCTCGACCGCGCAATTGCGGATGCGGTCGAGGCCGACCTGCCGCGAAGCGCGCTCGGCCCATGGCGCGATCCGTCCATGTACGGCAATCCCGACAAGCAGACCATCGGCCAGGCCGCCGTATCGTTTCTGCTGCGCCCATGCTCGTTCAAATCGCTCGTCGTCTTCGGCAGACGCGAGGGGTCCACCCCCTCGTTCTCATCGTACCGGGCATGGACGGGACGGAGGGACGCGCCCGCGCCTTCCCCCGCCGCAGGAAAGCAGCTTGCTCGAAAGTTCCTCCATTGCTACGGACCGACCACGCTCGGCTCCTTCGCCGCGTGGCTCGGAAGCTCCAAGGCTCAAGCCAAACGGCTCTGGTCGTCTATCGAAGACGAGCTTTGCGCCGTATCCGTTGACGGAAAGAAGCGTTTCGCCCACGTTCTCGATATCGACAACCTGCTGCAAGCCGAGCAACCCGCCGCGCGCCTGCTGTTGCTAGGGGCGCATGACCCCTACCTTGACCTGCGAGATCGCGAAATCATCCTGCCCGATCCCCAGCGAAGGAGGCTCGCATGGAAAACCGTGGGCAATCCGGGCGTCGTGCTCGACGAGGGCCGCATCATCGGGGTATGGAACGCAAGGACGGCAAAGAGCTCCCTTGATGTCTCGATACGCCTATGGGAACCCCTCGAACCCGCAAGGCAGGGTCAACTCGAACGGCTTGCCGAAGAACATGCCGCGTTTCGCCAACTCGCCCTGAAAACCTGCACTGTGGAAAGCGAATGAAGACCATGCCGAACATCACCGTCTGCCACGCCACCGAAGGAACGCTTGCCGACGTCTGCCTGGACATTCCAAAGCACGCCCTCACGGTGTTCACCGGGCTTTCCGGTTCGGGAAAGTCGACGCTTCTCGTAGACGTGCTGTTCAACGAATGCCAGCGCCAGTATTTGGAAGCGATGGGAATGGAAGGCATTCGAAAGCCGCGCGTCGAACGTATCACGGGGGCTTCCCCTGCCGTTCTGGTAACGCAGTCCGACGTCAACAGAAACCCCCGTTCCACGGTAGGCACCGCAACCGACATGTACACCGATCTGCGCATGGTGTTCGAAAAGCTGCACGTGCGCGCATGCCCATGCTGCGGCGAAGAGATCTGCGCAGCCGATTGCCAGGAGGAAACCGAGCGAGACGGCGACGAGTTCTTGGTGTTCATGCGCTGCAGCCTATGCGGGCACCGCATGCGCAAGATCACGCGCACCGAGTTCTCGTTCAACACGAAAGAAGGCGCCTGTTCCGTATGCGAAGGAATCGGCAAGACGCTCGCCATCGACTGGAGCCGGGTGCTGCACGAAGATCGGTCGGTGGAAGACGGAGCGGTCGATGTCTGGAACCATCGATACCAAGCCTATCAAGCCGATGCGCTGCAGCGCGCGTTTCGTCACTACGGTCTGCTCGACGCAAAGAGCCTGCCCGTTGCTCGGTTCGACAGCCTGCAGCGAGAAATCCTGCTGCAAGGCACGGAAAGCCCCGTGCTCTCACAGGCGCTTCCAAACGTCGATCCGCCGAAAACCGTTGCCGCGGGTCGGTTCGAAGGCGTAGGGCCCCTGCTCATGCGCCGTCTTGCCGAACGAGAGGGCGCCGCGCGCGACGATCTTGCGCAAGCGTACTTCGCCTGCGCGGAATGCCCCGCATGCAACGGAGAGCGGCTGGGGGCAGCCGGCCGGCAGGCGCATATCGCCGACACCCGCCTGCCGGAATTGGCGAGCGCGACGCTCGACGAGCTGCAATCCTGGGTCGCAGGCCTGGCGGACGCGCTTTCTCGCGATCATCGACTGCTCGTCGAGGACTACCTGCGCGACGTCGAAGCGAAACTGAACCGCCTTCGATCGCTTGGCCTTGATTACCTTTCGCTCGACCGTCGAACCGTCACGCTTTCGGGCGGCGAACTGCAGCGCATGCGCCTGGCCGCCGTGCTCGATTCGGAGTTGACCGACGTCGTGTACATCATGGACGAACCGACGGCGGGCCTGCATCCGCGAGACACCGCAGGCATGACGGCAACGCTGAAACAGCTTCGCGACAAGGGCAACACGGTGCTCGTCATCGAACACGACCCCGACGTGATGCGCGAAGCGGATTTCATCGTGGACATGGGACCCGGCGCGGGACGGCGCGGCGGGCGCATCGTAGCGCAAGGAACCGTTGAAGAGCTACAGCGCTCCAGCGCTTCCATCACGGGCTCTTGGCTGAAAACCCCTCGACCGGGAAAAACCGCGTTTCGCCCCTTCGCGAACACGGCGCTGGAAGTGCGCAACGCCCGCGTGCACAACCTGCAGGGCATCGACGTGCGCATACCCGAGCAATGCCTGATCACCGTATGCGGACCATCGGGATCGGGAAAGTCGACGCTCGTATTCGACCTGATAGCTCAAGGAGACCGTCCCGGCACGCAAAACGCCGTTGCGGGCCTGGATCGTTTCGACCGGATAATCCAAGTCGACCAAACGCCCCTCGCCCGCATGAAACGCTCGAACGTGGCCACGTACGCAGGCGCCTACGAAGGCATCCGCAAAGCCTTCTCCGCCACCGCGCAGGCGAAGGCCGCCGGGCTGACAGCGCGCAGCTTCTCGTTCAACTCCCCGGGCGGGCGATGCGAGCGCTGCGAAGGGCTCGGGCGCGTAAGCAGCAACATGCTGTTCTTCCTGGACGTCGAAACGACCTGCCCCGCCTGCCGCGGCAGGCGGTTCTCCGAAGAAGTGCTCGACGTGCGCTACAACGGGCTTTCCATCGACGAGGCGCTTATGCTTTCCGTTGAAGAGGCTGCACGCGCGTTCGAGAAGATCCCCGGATCGGCGCGCGCGCTTCGTTTGCTCGAAGACGTGGGCTTGGGCTACGTGCAGCTGGGACAAACCCTCGCAACGCTTTCCGGGGGCGAAGCCCAGCGTTTGAAGCTTGCAAAAGAACTGATAACGGGTTCGTCGAAGTCGAATCTGTATCTGCTCGACGAGCCTACGCGCGGCCTGCATCCTCAAGATGTGGAACGATTCTTGAGCCTTGTGGATAGATTGGTGGACGCAGGCGGAACCGCGATCGTCGTGGAGCATAACGCGCACGTGATAGAGCGCAGCGACTGGGTCATCGAGCTGGGGCCGGAAGGAGGCCGCAAAGGCGGGCGCATCGTGTTCGAAGGAACTCCCGCCAAGCTGAGGTCAGCCGAAACGGAAACAGCGCGATACCTGCGCCGAAGCTAACGCACGCATTCCGATCCGCGCCGAATCATGCGCGCCATCGTCGCGCAAGCGACGATGGCGGCGGCCACCACCAGCAACGGCTCGGCTGAAAGCGAGGCGAAGCCGCACAAAGACCCGACGATCGCAAGGCCCCCTTCGCCCCACGGTCGCATGCTGCCCGAACGCAGGCGCACGGCTTCCAGGCCGAAGCTGAGCACGACGGCGGCGTTCAGCGCAGCCGCCAGGACCAGCGCCGGCACTACAGGCGCGCCCGCGGGCAACGTAAACGGAACGGTCGCGCACGAAACCGCCGTCACCAAGCAAAACGCCGGCAAGGAGTCGCCCACGAGCAACGCGAGCGTTCCGTAAGGCAGCTGATCGCGCACGAGCCGCACGCGCATGTCGTCGCGAAACGCGCGCGTGACCTCGCGCGCCGTCGAGGCCAGGCCCACCAGCATCGCCAGCCAGAAGATCGGCCCCGCAACGCCGAATCCGCCGAACAACGCGCTCACGCCGAAAGGCGTTATTCCCGCCCCCAGCATCAAAAGCGCCGGCAGGCCCTCGTATTGCCGAACCAAGGAAAGCGCCGCGCGCGCCACAAGCGCAGCAGGGCCCGCAGCCTGCGACAACCGTAAAAACGGACCGCGCCGGGCCAACTTGCAGCGACGACGGTAATCCCCCGCCGTCGCAGAATCGAGCAGCGAGAAAAACCCGAACGAGCACGTATCGGCGTAGAGGGCGTTCTCCTCCACCATGCGCACCCTATCGACCCGCTTCGCCAGCAGCAGCAATGCCAAGAACCCCGCAGCAAGCAGTCCCACGGCAGCAGCGATTGCCTGCACGACGGCATTCGATTGCGCAAGCGCAACGGGAGCCCAGGCAATCGCAAGCGCTCCATACGCTGCAACCGCGGCCAACGACGCAAGGGCGAGCATCGCGACAGCCTTCCAACGGCGAATCGTGCGCGGCAAGGCGAGGCGCACCGTCCCCACGACCCGGCTTGCCGCAAGCGGAACCGCCGTCCATAGCGAAGCGATCAGGGCCGTCGTCAAAGGATCGACGAACCACCCCGAAGCCGCCCGCATCCCAACGGCAAGCAGATAGCCCGCAGGTGCCGCCACGGCTCCTCCCGCGATCATCGTTATTGCAGCGGATACGCCGACGAGCGCCGTCGACCCGATGGGGCTTGCTGCAACATAGGCGATATCGGGATGGGAAAGCTTGATCCACGATGCGCGCAACCCTCGAAACGAGCTCACCGAGAACATGACCGCCGGCGCCGCGAACGCAAACAGAAGCACGCCGAACGCCAGGTCAGGACCCAATGCGACGAATGCCTCCTGCACCGTATCGAGCAGCCAGAGCCACATCGCGGCCAAGCATATGCCCATGAACCCTATGATGTACGCTTGGTAGCTCCGCTCTCCCCACCCGCGATCGTCAATCAGATCAGAGCCCGTAGCGTGCAGCGCCCGCACCAGGAACGTACGGGCATGCCGCACGCGCAGCCTCAGAAGCAATCGCACATCGCCCATGCCGATCAGCCTCGCTCGAAGCCGTCGAAAAGATCGCCCGGCCGCACGTCGCGTACGGTCGACAACCGCCCGCCCTCAAGATGCAGCAGCAGGTCGGGATTCAAATCGGGGACGTTATGGTGACAGCTGACCAGCACCGCCGCGCCGTCGGCGCGAGCAGTCGACAGCAACGCGCTCAGCCGTCGCGACGCATCCCGATCGAGCGGCCCGTACGGCTCGTCCAGCAACAACAGACGCGGCTTGCGCATGAAGGCCAGCACGAGCGCCAGCTTCAATCGCATGCCGCGAGAATACGACGAAGGGAACCGATCCGCATGCGCTTCAAGCCCCAGGTCATCCAGCAATCGCCGAGCTTCGTCGACGGCATCGGGCACGCGGTTCGCATCCAACACGAAGCGAATATGCTCAGCGGCGGTCAAATCGTCGTAAAAGGACGGCACGTCGGGCACGAAGGCGATCTCCCGGCGCACAGCGCGATCCGAGCCGTCGAACGGCCGCCCGAACACCTCGACCACGCCTTTGCTCGGCATGCTCCATCCCGCCAAGCATCTGAGCAGCGTGGATTTTCCCGACCCGTTCGGGCCGGTCAGAAACGCAATCTGACCAGGATCGATCCGAAAAGACACATCGTTCCACACCTCGCTTCGCGCATAGCGAAACGAAAGGCCCTCCGCCCGCAGCGCCGGCGTCTTCTCCACTGCCTCGACATCCATGCTCTCACGCTCCTTCGCGACGCATCATAGCGCTTTCAGTCGGGCGAGCAAGCCCGAGAAGCACGGCGAGCGCTCGAGATCATCCAGCACGCCGTCGTGCAGGACGCCGTCTCGAACCCGACCTTTCAATCCTGCTTTCCCGAACAGGGCTTGAGCCATGCGCGCCGTCGACGGATCCTGCCCCCTCGCGTCGGAAAGCCGATCGAAAAGAACATCGGACGGCGGCTTCGGCATCGCATCCTCGTCCATGCCTTCCAAAAGGAGGACGAACCGCTCGAGACACGCCGAAGCGCGATCCTCGTCGCCCGCGCGCAGAAACGCCGCGAACGCGTCTCCCCAGAACATGCCCACCATTATCGGATTGTCGTCCTCGAAGGCGAACCCTCGGATCATCGCTTCGCCCGCCCGCGCCAGCGCCTCGACGCGCTGGCGGTCCTCCTCGATCGACAGCTGGAAAACAATGCTGTTGAACGCGCCGGTAGATCCGCAGTACAGCGACTCTTGAAGCAGGCGCAAGCAAGATTCTCGGTCGCCCTTCATGTCGTACAACCCGGCCAGCATGTCGTCGATCGGGGCGCACCGATCGGGCTTGAGCGTTTCCAAAAGACGGATCGCGGCTTCCACGTCGCCCGACACCGTCATCATCGAAGCGCGCATGATCTTCACGCTCCTGAGCAGCTCAAGGTCCTCCGCGCAAGCTTCCACGCGATCGAACAGCGCGCCGGCGCGCCGCACGTTCTCTTCCCGACGCTCTTCGTCCGCCGTCGCTCGAAGAACGTAGAGCGTCCCTATATGCACGAGCAGATCCCAGCACGCATAATACGATGCCGCAAGATCCTCCATACGCCCGTACGCAGCATCGGGATCATCGCCGAACTGCTCGAGCAGCTCGGCGTACAGCTCGCGCACGCGCTCCTTGCTCACCTGAGGACGATAGTCGAACAGCTCGTCGAGCGTAAGATCGAAGTACGCCGCGATGCGCGGCAGCAGGGTCGTGTCGGGCAGGCTTTGCCCCAGCTCCCACTTCGACACGGCAGCCTTCGTCACGCCCATGTGCGCAGCCAGGTCCTCTTGCGTCGCGCCGATCGCTCGACGCTCTCGTGCAATAACGCTTCCAATGTTGATATCGTTCATGGTCGGTCTTTCCGAACGTTGCGGCGGTTACACGGCCCAAGCGCATGCGCGGGCTTGAACTCAGTATGAGAGAACGCCGCCGCTTGACGCAAGCGAGGGCTTGTTGACCGCAAGCCGCTTCGGTCAACCCCTCGCAACCGAAACGGCCTGCTATCCTTGATCAAACGACTCCCGTGATCGGAGGATCCATGAACGCAACGTTCACGCTACCGCCCTCATCTGGTCGCAATCGCAATCTACCCCTGACGGCGGGCCTGCTTGCATGCCTTGCCCTTTACACGGTCGACGCGGTTTGCCTTGCGTTCGTCCCGAACGAAGGACGCACCCTCGCTGCCAATATCGCCGTACCGTTCGACCTGATGGTGTGCGTGCCCGCAGCTTTTTACTTGCTGGTGATCAAACCCCGCAAACTATCGCCTGTAGCCGCGATCCCCGTCATATACGTAGGCTTCGTCGTGTCGATGCTGGTCACGCAGCCCGGATCGTTTTCCCTGTTGACCGTGCTGCTGCCGACGATGCTCGCCGTGGAGGCGGTCATCCTCGTACGCGAAATCGCCCGCTTCGTGCGCGTTTTTCGTGCGGCGCGAAAAGAATCCACCCGCCCGATACTATGGTTCGAAAAGCCGTTTTTCGAGCTCAGCCGCAACGAAACCGCATCGCGCCTCTGCGCGCTCGAATGCTCTATCTGGTATTACGTGCTCGCCTCATGGCGCTCGAAGGCCGACGTGCCTAACGGCGCCCGTCCGTTTTCCTGCCATAAGGAAAGCGGGTACCTGGCGCTTTCAGGAGTGATCATAGCGCTGCTTCCCATCGAAGCCCTGGTCACGCATCTGCTGGTGGCGAAGTATTGCGAACCGGCCGCCATCGTGCTGACCGCGCTTACCGCATACACGCTCGTCTGGTTCGTCGGGAACACGAGGGCGGTGGTCCTCAACCCTCTTCTGGTGGACGACGCGTCCGTAACGGTGCGCTGGGGAGCCTACTTCAGCGAGCGCGTGCCCTTCGCCTCCATAGCGCGCATCGACCACCGGGAAGAACCCGACGTTCCCAAAAGCGAGCGGCTGAACATGGCCGTCATGGGCGCGCGACCCTGCTGGATCGTGCTGCGCGAACCGCACATCATGCGAACCCTTCTTGGAAAGCCGCGCGCGGTGCGAGCCATAAACGTCTCGCCCGACCATGCGTCCGATTTCGAGAAATTGATCGCTGCGCAGCTTCCCAAACGCTAACGATCGGACGCGTCGGCGAAGCGCACGCGAACCCCCGAGAATCTGCAGCCTCCAAGCGAGAACCGTCTGCGCGTCGATGCAATCGAAAAGCGAGACGAAGCATGGTCCCGCGTCTCCATCGAAGCATGGTGCCGCAGCGAGTTCCTGACGTAGGCGAAGGTCCCTCGTGGTGTGTTGTGGGATTTCCATCCCACAACGCACAAAAAAGCCGGACACTGCATGCGCCCGGCCCGGTGTTTCGTGGAGCCAGTGACAGGACTCGAACCTGCAACCCACAGTTTACAAAACTGTTGCGCTACCATTGCGCCACACTGGCCCGTTGCGAAAACGTGCCCGAATATTGTACGACATCGCTCGCGATTCGCAAAGCGCCCGCAAAAAATGCACGATAAGTCGTACCGGTCGAACCGAACCGATTCTTCGCACCTCGAAGCCCTGCGCAGCGCACGTCGACGCGCGTACCGCGCCCCGCAGCGCGCGGCAAACCGAGCGGAACCCCCTACTGAGACGATCCGGGCTCTTCCACCCGTAACGCGCGATACAAGCGATCGGGCACCAAGCTAACCAGATCATCGGTCCAACGCACCAGGTCGGTCGGCGCATCGGATCGGAACCAATCGTTGAGCACCTCGCATTCCAGCTTCGAGAAAATCTCCACGATGAAGCGCATGTTGTCGTTCACGGTAACATGGCGGTACTTTTCAAGCGTTTCCAGAAGAACCGTCTTGCGGTTCTCGGGCATGACCGTCTGGCCGAAAGGCGTGTTGATGCTGTACTGGATCGACTTACGGTAAAAGTCGCGCTCCTGATCGATCAAGCGTAGATGATGGTAGTATCCCGTCTTCCAATCCACGGTTCTCCCGATCTCGTTCAGGTAGAACTGTCGACAGAAAATGGAGTGCCACCAGGGAATGTCGTACTTGCTTTGAAAATGGCGGTAGAACGTCTGGCGCGAGATGCCGGCATTCTCGCATATCTCGGCAATCGTGATGCGATCGAGCGACTTGTCGACAGCGTGCAGTATCTTCATTTTCGTTCGCAATTCAGGCGACCCGAAAATGTCCTGGCCGTGCGCAAGATCCGGCAACATGCGAAGCCTCCTCTTTGAACGTTCCCTTATCCAGTCTCCTGCAAGAAATCTGTCAACCGAATTAAACATACCCCACAAAAACGCCTGACAGCACGTTACATTCTTGCACAATTGTCCAATCTAGTTTACATACAGTCCCTTTGATTCCGCAACACGGACATACTGCGGGCCTTGTGCAAACCCCCCACGACACCCGCCGCGCCACGACCTTTGAATAGCCGCGCGGCGGCCATCACAATATCTTCACAGAGGTGGACATGCCACCCGAAAACCTTGGCGGCAACGCAGGATGCGCTGCCGGAGAAAGGAGACTGTCATGGCGAAGATAGTCAATTCTTGGAACGACTGGGATCCGTTGAAGCGCGTCATCATCGGCCGCTGCGACAACTCGATGATCCCGCCCGAGGAGCCCGCGACCTCCGAGAAGGTTCCCGTCGACTCCGAGATGCGCGGCATGTGGGGCCTTCGCCCGCTGCGCACGGTCGAGGTCGGCAACGCCTGCCTCGAGAACCTCGTCAAGGCCGTCGAGGAGCGCGGCGTGGTCGTCGACCGCCCGACGCCGTTGCAGTGGAACCAGGCCATCGGCACGCCCGACTTCCGCAACGACTCCATGATGACCTGCATGCCGCCCCGCGACATCCTGCTCACCATCGGCAACGAGATCATGGCCTCCGCCAACTCCTTCCGCTGCCGCTACTTCGAGTACCTGGCCTACTGGCCGCTCATGAAGCAGTACTTCGACGAGGACCCGGACTTCCTGTGGACCCAGGCCCCCCGTCCCCGCCTGACCGACGCCTCCTACAAGCACAACTACTACGACGAGAAGATCTCGCTGGAGGAGCGCCTGGTGCGCACCGCCAACAAGGACTTCGTCACGACGGAAGTCGAGCCGATGTGGGACGCCGCAGACGTCATGCGCATGGGCAAGGACCTGTTCATCCAGCACGGCCTGACCACGAACCGCACGGCCATGGACTGGTTCCAGCGCTACTACCCCGAGTACCGCGTGCACGC
>NZ_QICD01000015.1 GCF_003726035.1 Paraeggerthella hongkongensis | reverse complement strand
CTTGTCCTTTCCTTTTCGGCAGGCCCCTTCGGCCCACCCTTAGGCAAGGATTCTCAAACTTAGCTGCACGCGTACGGCTAAGTTCAAGAGAAAAAGCAAAGTGTTCGGTTCAGCCTGCAAATCAACTGTTCTATAGGTGCTTACCAGGTACTTCACTGTTTCGGTGAATTGAACAGCGGGTTGGTTGAAAATAGCTACAATAGGGAGGTTGGACTCGCAACGAACGTGCCCTTGGACGCTCTTGAAGGTGCATGTGCGAATCTGCAAAGTGTCGGTCGAATGAAGGACGTGCATGAATCCCGTTATCGTCGTTCCAGTTTTCATATCAGCCCGCCGCCGAAAAGATGGCGGTAGCGTGCTTACCACGTACGATCACGCGACGCCGGTTTCGGCGCCTGGCGAGCTGCCTCGCTTGCTTGCTTCGCTTCAAAAGGTGCGCGGTCTCGGGCAGATCGTCTTGCTGGTTGTTAGCGAGCCGTCCATCGAAAACCAGGCTGCCGAAAAAGTGCAGGCCACGGCTTCGCGCTTCTCGTCCCTTAACATCGTGGTCATCGGCGCGCCCGAACTGGCGCTCATCCAGCAGCGCATGGAACAGTTGGGCCTGGGCAAGCTGCAAAAGGAAATTGGGCTTGCGGGTTACGGTGCTATGCGCAACCTCGGCTTGGTGATGGCCAACGTGCTTGGCTACGATTCGGTCGTGTTTCTGGACGATGACGAAGTGGTCGACGACGCCGACTTCCTCCAAAAAGCCATGTACGGCCTGGGCAAGCTTACGAAAAAGGGCATTCCCATTTTGGCCAAAACCGGTTTCTACTTCAATTCCGAAGGGTCGTACCTGTCCAAGAGCCAGGACAAGTGGTACAACCATTTCTGGCAACAGGGCAAGGCGTTCAACAAATGGATTACCAAAGCCATGCGCGGTCCTCGCTTGTCGCGCTCGAACCATGTGTGCGGCGGGTGCTTGGCGCTGCATAAAGAGGCGTTTCGCCGCCTGTCGTTCGATCCGTGGATTGCGCGTGGCGAAGACCTGGATTACATGCTGAACTTGCGCATGTACGGGTCGGACATCTGGTTCGACAACCAGTGGAG
Source organism: Paraeggerthella hongkongensis (assembly GCF_003726035.1). Lineage (GTDB taxonomy): Bacteria > Actinomycetota > Coriobacteriia > Coriobacteriales > Eggerthellaceae > Paraeggerthella > Paraeggerthella hongkongensis. The sequence goes on along the minus strand of NZ_QICD01000015.1, from coordinate 57,310 downwards.
CCTGCGTCACCTTCCGCCTGAGACCGAAAGCGAGGGCACGCGTTTTCGCCAGGATATTTTCCGCTGGCTTTACGAGTATCGCAAGATGGAGTACAGCCGCACGCAGATTGACCTGCTGCAAGTGAAGCCTTCGTCGCTCGAGCCGTATCCTGGTCCCTTCCTGGAACCGGGCATCACGAATCGCATTCGCCTGACGGCGTTTTTGCGCAGCCTTGCTCGACCCGACAAGCGCGCGTATCGCAAGGCCGCTCGTGCCGCGACCGGCGAAGCTACCACGTACGCCCAGCGCAATTGCGCGAAGTACTTCGAGTTCCAGTTCGTGTGGCCGGAGCTTATGGCGCGCATGGAAAACGACCAGATCCTGCGTACCGCGCTGCTTCAGTCGTCTGCTCAGCGTCAGATGAGCGCGAGCGCCGCCGGCTCTTCGACCATGCGTCCCGTGCCTGCCCCGGCACAGGCTATCGACCCGGGCGTGACCAGCGAGATTCGCCTGAACATCGCGGAATAACGCGCTTGACGGGCGTTGCCTGGGCGGCCGGCGAAACGCCGGCCGCCTTGCGTTCGGGGCCGGAAACGGAAACCAAACGCTTACCTTTGTAAAAAGCAGTACCGTATTTGACGAAAGGCATTTGCACTTCGGCTACACTTGACGCTGCGCGTGCTTGGGCGCCAAGCGAAAGGAAAGCTCAGCGTTCATGGATATCTTCATGCTCTATGTTCTGCCGGCTCTTGTCGGCGTGGGGATCGGCATTTTGTCAGGGCTGCTCGGCATCGGCGGCGGCACGGTCATGGTTCCTATTTTTCGGTTGGCGTTCGATATGAGCCCTGTGATGTCTACGGCTACGTCCCTGTTCACCATCATTCCCACATCCGTTTCGGGCGCGGTTTCCCATATTCGGCACAAAACCTGCATCCCGTCGTTGGGCATTGCCGCGGGCCTTGGCGGCGCGATCACATCGCCGTTGGGCGTGTGGCTTGCCCAGATATCTCCCGCATGGATGATCATGCTGGCCGCCGCGCTCATTATCGGGTGGTCTGCGTTCAAGATGCTGTCCAAAGCGTTCAAGATGAAGAAGGCGTCGCCCAGCGCTGTGGGATCGTTGCAGGCGACTGCCGCCGTTCATGCCGAAACGGCGCCTGATAAATCCATCGAGTCCGCGACCGCGTCCGGCAGTCCCGTCGGTCCTTCGCCGTCGAGCAAGCTCACGCGCAAGCAGCTGCTGGTGGGAGCTGTCATCGGCCTGGTTGCGGGCGTGGCGTCGGGGTACGTAGGCGTAGGGGGCGGTTTCATCATGGTGCCCATGATGCTGTCGTTGGTGGGCATTTCGATGCGCCAGGCTTCGGGCACTTCGCTTATCGCGGTCATGATTTTGGCCATTCCGGGCGTCATCGAGCAGGCATTGCTGGGAAACATCAATTATGCGGCGGGAATTGCCATAGCCATTGGGTCCATTCCCGGTGCTGTTATAGGCGCTCGTCTTGTTCGCGTGGTGCCCGAACGCATGCTCCGCTTCATCTTCGGATGCTTCCTTCTGCTGGCGGCTGCCCTGTTGGTGCTGAACGAATTCGGTATACTGAGCTGACGCGCTCGGTGACGATACTCGCGCGCGGTCTGTAGAAGCAATTTCGAGCGCGGTGTGCAGATGTCGCGTTGTGCGGGAGGCACCATGAGGAAAGAGTCGCAAGAGCGGGCGTCGCTGCCCCGCTTCTTCACCCTTGAGATGTTCATGTTCACGATCACGGTCCTTTCGGGCCTGGTGCTTATTTGGAACCTAATCGCGCCGAACAACAACATCATCGCGCTCTTTTGCGCGGGCATCGTGTTCACGCTGTCCATTGTGGTGGTCATCAGGCTGCTCATGGATCCTGATTCGGTGCGCGCCCGGCAATCTGACGCCATGCTCAAACTGGCAAGTCGTACCCTGGCCTGCATGAACGAGGGCCTTGACCGTACGGCGGCAGAAAAAATATGCGAATTGCTTCTTCCCTCGACGGCCGCTATTGCCGTGGCTATTACCGACAAAGACAGGATTCTGGCGTATTCGGGGTACGAAGAGTCCGAGAATCCGTCGGGCAGCATCATTCGCACGCATGCCACGCATGCCACGATCGCCGATGGCGAAATGCGCGTTTTGTTCACGCCTGAGGACATCGGGTTTCCCGATGAGGACTCCAACATCAAGGCCGCCATCATCGTGCCGCTGACGGTGGGGCGCAACGTGGAAGGGACGCTCAAGTTCTACTATCGTCGGGCAAGCCATATCAGCGAAACGCAGAAGTCCATTGCGGAAGGCTTCGGTCAGCTGCTGTCCACGCAGATGGCCGCCGCCGCGCTTGAAGAGCAGACGAATCTGGCAACCAGCATGGAGCTGAAAATGCTGCAAAGCCAGATCAACCCTCATTTCCTGTTCAACACCATCAACACCATTGCTTCGTTGATTCGCACGGATCCGGAAACCGCGCGCAAGCTGCTGCGCGAGTTCGCCGTATTCTACCGGCGCACGCTGGAGGATTCGGCGGACCTGATCATGTTCGGTCGAGAAATGGAGCAGACGCGCCGGTACTTCACCTTCGAGGTTGCCCGCTTCGGGTCCGACCGCGTGGCCATGGTCGAGGACATCGATTCGCGCATCGACGACATGATGGTGCCGCCGTTTTTGATGCAGCCTTTGGTGGAGAATGCGGTGCGTCACGCGATGCCGTCCGAAGGGAAGTTGACTATATCCATTACGGGTGAAGTGATAGGCCAGGATGTAATCGTGCGCGTGATGGATGACGGCGTTGGCATGACGGAGGAGTCTCGCCAGAACATTCTGCATCCTGAATCGTCGACGGGCCTGGGGATTGCCGTGAAGAACGTCCATGATCGCATTTGCGGGTATTTCGGCCCGGGCACCTATATGGATGTGGAAAGCGAGCTGGGCGTGGGAACGTGCGTGAAGCTGGTGCTCAAGGGCGGGGCTCGTCGAGAGTACCAGTAAAAGCGTTTCGTTGCGGATTCGTGCGAGCCGGGGCGCCTTCGAAACTCGTCGAAGGCGCCCCGGCTCCTAGCGTTTTACGAGAAGTCGCTTTCGTCGAAGCGGTCCCCGCATTCGGGGCAGAACTTGGGCGGCTTGCTTTGGTCTTCGGGAACCCAGCCGCACTTATCGCAGCGATACCGCGGTGCAGCCGGCTTCGGCGAGCCGCACTCGTGGCAGAATCGGCTGGTGTTCGTGGTGCCGCAAGCGCAGATCCATGCGTCGCTTGCTGCTGCGGGAGCGGTTGCGGAGGGGGCACCCGCTCCCGAGCAGCTGGGAATAGGGGCGGGGGCGACGGCTGCTGTTGCCGACGGGACCGCCCCGGGTGTGGGCTGTTGGTTGGTGTGCGGGGCGTATCCGGCACCGGTGACGTGCTGTCCCGGATACGCTGCGGATTGGCTGTTCTGTTGCGAGAGATTGAACAGGTCGGTAGAGTTCGCGCCGCCTGCATGTTGTGCCATGTTCATGCCCGCGAACGCCATGAACGCGCCGCCGTTGCCTTCGTTGTGGGCTGCACCCACCATCGCATCGGCCTGCGCGCCCGCCAAGACCGCGGCGGCCATGGAAGGATCGCGCATGACGGCGCTCTTTTGCAGGTTCTTGATGAGGTTCTCGTCGTCTTCGTCGGCGGCTATGGCGTTGATGCCGAACGACACTATCCTTATACCGCGCAGTTCGGTCCATTTCGACGTCAGTATCTCGTCGAGCGCGGCGGCCACTTCGGTGGTGTGGGCGGGTACGGCGGAGTAGCGCACGCCTTGAGCCGATATGCGTGCGAAAGCCGGTTGCAGTGCGGTCAGAAGCTCGCTTTTCAGCTGACTGGCAATCTCGCTGCGGTCGTAGGATTGCTCTATGTTGCCGCATACATTGGTGAAGAACAAAAGCGGGTCGACGATCTTGTAGGAGAATTCGCCGTTGCATCGCACCGCTATGTCGATGTCCAGCCCGATGTTTCGGTCTACAACGCGAAACGGAATGGGGTTCGCCGTGCCGTACTTGTTGCCCAGGATTTCCTTGGTGTTGAAATAGTACACGCGCTGATCGACGCCCGTGTCTCCGCCGAAGGTGAAGCGCTTGCCAATGTTGCCGAACGTATCAAGGACGCTCTTGCCCAGGGATCCGGTGAATACGCTGGGGGCAAGCGTGGTGTCGTAGACGAATTCACCCGGCTCGGCGCACAGATCGACCACCTTGCCCTGCTCTACAACGATCATGCATTGCCCGTTGTTCACGATGACGAGCGACCCGTTGGAAATGACGTTGTCGTCGCCTTTGACGTTCGACGTTCTATCGTTGCTACGCTTGTGTCCTTTTGCAACCAGGGTGGTTTGATCCAGTGCATCGCAGTAGATCATTTCCTTCCATTGGTCTGCCAGGTTGCCGCCCAGCGATCCTGCCGCTGCTTTCAAAAATCCCATGTGCGTCCCCTCGTCTTTCTTTTATCGAAGCTCTCGCTGCAGCTTGCGCAGCATCGGGTATAGGGCCTTGGCGCTGTCGGGCGTGCTGATGAAGGGATGGCCTCCGATGGTGATGGTTCCCCCGTCGCGCTCCAGTTCGCAATCGGCATAGTCTTCCCAGTTCAGAAACGCCATGTCTCCGTCGTCGTCTTTCATGTAGATGCCGTAGGTGCAGCAAGCGAATCCCACCTTGCAGCTGCCGAACATCGTAGTGTCCAGTACGAGGTAGACATCTTCGTCGTCTTCTATCTCGAAATACTTGGTTGCCGCTTGGATCTTGCTTTGTCCTTTGGGGCTCTCCAGATCGCAGCCTATGAGGAATTCGTACGAATCGTCCTCGTCCAGCTCGCGGGCGAAATCGTCGAACAGGCTCTCGAGATCGATGGTCCCTTCGTCATCGTTGGCGCCGCCTGCGTCGTCTGCGTTGCCCGCGGCTGCTGCGTTCAGGGAAAACACGCTGTCGCAACATTCGCAGCGACCATGCGATCCGTTTCCGTAAGGAATCACTTCTCCCATGCACTGGGGGCATTTCAGTATCTTCAACTCCATGGTTACCTCTCCTTTTTCACTGGATCCGGATGGGACGCGCCAAGGTGCTGCGTATGCGCTGACGAGGCTTCGACGGCTGACCGCTCGATGCGTTCCTTCTCGTACAAGTTGACAAGCGCCTCCATGTTCGCCATGTGCTCTTGCAGTTTGGCGAATTCAAGGGACAGCGTAGAATTCGACAGCTCGCGATCTTCTGCTTGCGCGCTTTTCTGCGTTTCGTCGATGGTTCCAACAATGATGCCCACCACGACGTTCACGATGATGAACGCGGACACCACTACGAAGGGGACGAAGTACGCCCACGCCCAAGGGAACACTTCCATGACCGGACGCGATATGCCCATGGACCAGCTTTCAAGCGTCATGACCTGGAACAGCGTGTAAAAGCTCGCGCCAAGATTGCCGAACCATTCAGGGAACCGTTCTCCAAACAGCGACGTTCCCACTACGGCGAACACGTAATAGACGATGCCGAGCAGAAGCGCCGTCCAGCATACGCCCGGAATGGACTTGCCCACGGCCTCCACGATGATGCGCAGTTGGCGAAACGCCGATATGAGACGAAGCACGCGGAATGCGCGAAACACTCTGAGAACTCGTGCTATCTGAACGGGGATGGGCAGCAGGCTTGCGGGGACCAGGCAGAGCACCACGATGATGAAATCGAAATCGTTCCAAGGGTCTCGGAAATAGGCGCTGCGATAGGCCGTCAATTTAAGGATGGCTTCCACTATGTAGATCGCCAGGCAAAGGGCGTCGAACGCGGTCAACGCCATTGCGATCGATGGCGGCAAGGCCATGGTCTGGATGCCGATGGTAATGGCGTTGATCACGATAACGGCCATGATGAAGCGCTGGAACCACGCCGCCTCGACTACGTGCGCTGCCTTTTCTTGCATGGTGCTCCTTTCGCCCGCGTCGATAATCTCACGAATTTTACCAAGCGAGAAAACGGATGCTTTCGCGCGCCATGCGAACGTGATGTCAGGCGATGCAAACGTGGATTCGCGCGCTTCGGCTGCGCAAGGGGATTCCTCTACAATAGAGAAAGCAGACCAAGCCCCCTCCACGGTGCGACGCCAACGAAAGGACCTCGGATGATTCTGGTGCTCATATGCGAGGACGTGCCCCAGGAGGCCGATCTTCTCGATCAGCTGGTGCATCGCTATGCCCATGATCGAGATATCGAGATAGGAACCCAGCTCTACGATAGCGGAGAGCGCTTGCTCATGAACTACGAGCGCGGCGAAGCGGGCGTGGTGTTCTTCGACATCATCATGGAGGGCGGCATGAGCGGCGTCGAGGCTGCGCGGGAGCTGCGCAAGAAGGATCCGGACGTTCCCGTTGTGTTCGCCACCTCTTCGGCGGAGTTCGCGCTCGACGGGTATGACGTGCAGGCCGTTCACTATCTGCTCAAGCCCTTGACGTACGAAAAGGTAGCCGATGCACTTGATCGCTGCGGGAAGCTGCTGGCCACTACGCGTCGAACCATCGATATCACCGTGAACAGGGAGCGGGAGCGGGTGCTTGTGCGCGACATCTTGTATGCCGAGGTGTTCGGCAATCGCGCGATCGTCCGACTGCATGGGCGCACCATCGTTTCCTACACGCCGTTAGCGCAATTGCTCGAGATGGCGGGGGAATCGTTTTTGCGATGTCATCGCAGCTATATCGTGAACATGAACTGCATCGAGCGCGTTGATGGACGCGAATTCGTGCTGGCCACGGGCGACCGCATCCCCATTAGGGCGAATGGGCGCGCGGCCGTTTTGGAGGCTTACCAGGCGTTTCTCTCGAAAGAATTCCGCATCGGTTCGTGAGCGCTGGTTTTTGAGCGCGTGGACGCGGTCCGTTTCGGAAGGTTCGCCGACGCCCACGTTCAGATCATTGCTTTTCACGTTCGCAGCCGTTCGTCATGGGCGCGGTTTTGCGTTCGATATAATCCGGGCAGCGGGGGGATACCCGGATTACTCTAGAAAAGGAGATGGGACTATGAGTTCTTTGTTGCGTGCGAAACAGGCTTTGTTGGTTGCCGCTATGACCGCTCTTCTTGCCTTGTCCGGCATGGCGCTGGTGGGCTGCGGCGGATCGAGCGATTCTGCCGAGCCGGCAAACGATGCTGCTGAAAAGCCGAGCGCCGATGCGACGGCGTCCGATGAATCCGAGATAACGTCCTTGAAGGATCTTGAGGCCGCCATGTCCGAGGCGTATATGGGCATGACCGATTCGGGCGAAGGTTTCTACTATGCTTCTTCTGCCGATGGGTCGCTGTGCATCGTCATGGCTGCCGAAAAGGGCGGCGACGTGGTCAGCTTCGTTGGCCCGGCCACCACGAACGGAAACATGGTCACCGTGACCGATATCGAGAACGAGCTGTCGCTGACGTTTGAAGTGCAGCCTCAGGACGACGGCACGCTCATGCTCGACATGGGCGATTTGGGCAAGGCCCAGGTTGCTCCGTGCAAGGTATCCGAGGTGCTCGAAGCTATGGACACCCTTGATACGTACGGCAACGCTGTAGCGTAATCGCGGTTCTTCTTTCCGTGCTGGCCGGAATGCACGGGGATTGCAGGGATGAAGCGGGCTCTTCTTCGCGAGGAGCCCGCTTTTATACGGTTGGAGTTCTTTTTTGAGGGATGGCGAACATGACTTCGAACCATCCGTTTTCGTGCGTGATGGAGAGTATGCCGCCCAAACGGCGCACCGTGGCGCTGATGGATTCGATGCCGATGCCGGGACCGTCGTGCTTGGACGATAGGAACACGCCTTTGTCGCGGCGCACGTTTCCTCTGTACGTGTTGCGAACCATGAAGACGACCTGTCCCGCTTTCACCTGCCCTCCTACGAAAACGCAGGGCGCTGCATCTTCGTTTTCGGGGCACGACATTGCCGCGTCCACGGCATTCTCCAGCGCGTTTCCCAGGATGATGCCCATATCGATTGGCGATATCCCCAGGTCTGCCGGCAATTTCAGGTCTGTTTCAAACGCGATGCTTCCCTCGAGGGCTCGAAGCCGATAGTGCTGCAGCAAGGCGTTGAGCTCGACGTTTGCCGTTAGGCGCGTCAAGATGTTGCGCGACGGCACCTCTTCCGCCTCTTCTGCATACCGGGAAAGCTCTTCAATATGCCCCTCGCGCGCAAGGGCTCCCATGGTTCTTGCGTACTGGCGAAAGTCGTGCCTGATCTTGCGTTCGATGTCTTCTTGCTCCTCCATGCGCCGCAAGTGTTCCGCCTGGATGGTCAGCTGTCGGCTCATGGATCGCCGTTGCGCTGCAAGGGACGCGTTCTTCAAATAACTTGCGGTCATGTTGCTTGCGAGCATGAACGTTATTGCGATGGCCATGGCCAGCATGGCCCACTCCACGAACCATCCGCCCATGATGGGTTCGTGCGCCGGTATGAGGCGATCCCAGAAGATGGCCGTTGCGAATACGGTATCTGCAACCAGGAGGGGGAGCGCGTTCGAGATGATGCCGTGCGTTACCCAGGCCGTCGCAAGAAGGTAACATGCCACAGCGACTTTGAATGCGGTGGTGAGCAGCGAGAGCATGAGGAGCGCCGTGGCGTTGCCTCCTGATGCGAGGATGTAGGTTGCGGCGATGGCCGCGCAAAGCGCCAGGGCGGTTCCTAGGCTGATGGCCGAGTTTCGACGGCTCACCATGCAGATGTGGTTATGTATGGCCACGATGACCGTAAGCGCACCGTAAAGGCAGATCGATTCGATGAAGTGCCATGGGTGGACGGGCAGGGTGAACATAGCATGCAAAGGAGCATGCGATATGACCGGCAGGCTGCAAAGGGCTGCTCCGGCCACAAGAAGGGCGAGCGTTCTGTTCTGCCGCGACATAAAGGCCACTATCAGGGCGATGACAGCTTCCAATGCGGTGATGGCGCATGCGACTGCAGCCATGCTCGTGCGGGCGATGCCGAGCGCCTCGAGGGCGGCGGGTTGCCCGAAGGCCAGAGGGTACACCATGCCGCTGTAGAGCGAGGAATGGTTGGTTGTTGCGATGACCAGGGTTGTTTCTCCTTCTGCCCAGAATGTCATCTGGCCGGTCCGCGTGGCGTCTCGGTAGTTTTCAGGGTCGGGGTTTCCCACGTGCGCCACAAGATTGCCGTCTATGTACAGGCGATAGGCCGAGTAGATTTCCGGGAGGTGGAGCGCGTAGAGGCGCGGGGTTTCGGGAAGCACGAGGGTCATGGCGTACGTGGCCGATCCCTGCCCGTCGCGCGCGGGGTTGTCCAAGGAGAACGTTCCATGCTGTCCTGCGGATACGTAGCGCATGACGTCCGCCCCTTGGCCCGCGGCCAGTTGGTCGGGCGTGAGCAGAAGGTCGGGATAGAACTCCCAGCCGTCAACCAGGTATCGTATGGGCGTGCTCTGGCAGTCGGCTTCGTCGACGTACAGCAAGCCGTTGATGGCCTGGTTGCCGGGAGCCTCGTATTTGTTGTCGTGCAGGCTTATCGTGTAAAAAAGGCACGAGGATAGCGCGACGGCGACCAGGATGAGCAGCATTCGTCGAGCGGTCGCATTCAGCCGTTCTCCTGCAGAGGCGATGTTGGAAATGTTCTTGCGAAGGTTCATGAAGGCGTGCGCGTCGACCTGGAAAGGGCTTTTCGCCGCTTGCGGGTTTCTATGCCAACCGTGCCGAGCGCAAGCGCAAGCGCAAGGCACGCTGCGCCCGCCAAGATGGGGCCGACGTGCCTGAGCGCTTCGTACGAGTTCGCGGTTGAGGCCGAATCCGTTTCAAGGGGGGCGTTGACGGGCTGCCCGTTCTTCCAGGCCGACGCCCCGAGGTTTTCGTTTTCGCCGCTGATGGCAACGGTGAAGGAATCGTTGCCTGCAAGCGACAGGCTGCGAACATGTTCGCTGGGTATCGAGACCGTCGCCCTCCCGAAGTCGAACAGCACGGCAGTGCGGCGTGTTGCGAGGTCGTTCATCCTTGTGCCGGAAAGCGTGATGGAGTTGGGCCCGTAGGATTCCAGATTGGATCCGTCCTCAGCGTAGGCGAGGTCATTGGCGGGAGGTTCGATTGGCAAGGGTTTCGGCTGGGGGGCCGGGGGATTCTCCTCGATTCCGCCGTTGCTTTGGGGCGGTTCGCTTCCGGAAGGCTCGTCCTCGGGGGGATTGCTTGGCTCGGGGGAGGGCTGCATGCCGCCGGGCAAACCGTTTCCCAGGCCGTCTCCGGCGTCCCGATCGCCTTCGTAGTAGATCACGCTCAGATCTTCTTGCGTTACGGTGGCTTCGGACGAGCTCTTCATGCCGGAAGGGTCGGTCAGTGTCAGGATATAGGTTCCGGGTTCGATTCTGGACGCGTACAGAAACGCCCCGTTCGTAGAGACGCGCCCCCAAGGCGATTCGTCAAGGGGCATGCGCTCGTCCGACCCCTTTTTCTGCACGGTGATCGAGCTTGCTGCGAGGTCGTCTTCGCCGACGCCCGCCCAGGGAAACGTCAAGGTGCCTGCCCAGTCGCGATACCAATACGCAAGCGACGGAGCATGGGGGTTCACTACGTGCACCGTGTACGAGACGTCCGGTTGGGCTACGCCCCAGCTGAAGCCTTCTTCGAGTTCGATCGAGGGCTTCAAGGTATAGCGGCCGGGGGCTGAAAGATCGACTGCCGAAGCATCCCATGCGAAGGTCATCAAGCACGTTTCCGGGCCGGTTGCCTCCATGGGGTTGGCGTTGGCGAATGCGCAGTACGAGGACTCCCTTTCAAGCATGGCTTCAAGATCGGCGAGCGAAGACCCTGCGACAACGGCTCCGCCTACATGGTACGACGAAGAGATTTCGTACGACAGGACAACTGTTGAAGCGGGCGCACCCTCTTCGGCGGCCGCGCCGCCCAAAGTGAACGCGTAAGCGTACGGGGGGAGCGCGAGGGCGGTGGTCGCGCCTAGGAGGGCAGCGGCCACTGCCAGCGTTGCGGCTGATCGGGCGACACGGAAATTGCGGATGTGGTCGCGTGCTGTCAAGGGCCCTTCTCTCGTCGAGCATGGTTAGAGGTTATCGCAATGCGATTCAATCATGTTCATTTTACCTGTGAAGGGTTTTCAATGGTGCGAAAACGCGGCCTTGTTTCGGCGTTTCCTGTTCTTCGGAAGATGCTCGGCTGCGTGGACGCGCTGTTTTGCGCTCGATGCAACCCGGGCAGCGGGATGGTTACGTTTCGTTGCCTGCTGCCGAGAGCCTGTGCCTTGCATGTATGCTACTGTCGTAGTATCCTTTATATGAACAATGTTCATGAATGAAGTCTGCCGCCTTCTTCTCGTGTGGGGAGGAGCGGCCGGTTAGACGATGCGATGCCCTGCGGGGCTGGAAAAGAGACGACATGATAAAGAAGTACTTCAATTTTGCCCTTGCGTATGCCATTGTTGCCCTGGCGATGGGCGTGTTCTATCGGGAGTTCACCAAGCTTTCCGGATTCGACGGGTTCACCAGCCTGTCGTTCATCCACACGCACTATTTCGTGCTGGGCATGTTCTTCTTCTTGGTCTTGGCGCTGCTTGAGAAGGCGTTCTCGTTTTCGACTCAAGGCAAGACCATGCCCTTTGTCGTGGTTTACAACATTGGATTGAACATCGCGTGTTTGGCGTTTTTGGTTCGAGGGGTCACGCAGGTTCTTGGCATCGCGCTTGCGAGTGCGCCGGATGCCGCTTTGGCCGGCATCGCGGGCATCGGCCATATTCTTCTTGCCGTTGGCCTTGTCGCAATCTTGCTGAAGGTGCGCAAAAGCGCCGCGTAGGGCTTTTACGGCGTGACGTGACGGTTGCCGGTCGTCGCGTCACGCCTTCCCGTTGACGCGTTACGGGAGCCGCAGGCTTAGGACGGCGGCTCCTTCGTTTTGTGCATGGCCGCGACAATCTTCTCGGCTATGTCGAAGTATTGGTGAGCCTTGCTTCGACTCTCTTCGGGAATGATGGCGATGAGGGCTTCAAGCAAATCGGGGACGATGAAGGTGTCAAGATCGTAAAGCGCCTGTTCGGTGATGCGTGCGTACGTGTAACGCTGGTCCGAGGCGGAACGCTGCCGCTCAACGTACCCCTGCTTCTCGAGTTTCTTCAGCGCTTCCGAAACCTCGGGCGGCCGTAGGAACACCTTGCTTGCAATCACGATAGGGGACAGCCCGATGGGCGCGTCGGTAAGGCAGGCGAGGATCTTGAAACTGTTCAGGGACACCCCGTTCTTTTTCAGGGCGCGGCATTCGGTTGCGTGATTGACGAACACGCATTCGGCGTACGAGCGTTCCACGTTGTCGAGAGTTAGCCCGTATTTGCTGATCACACGATTGTTCGCGGCCGTTTTCAAAGAATCGTAGTACGTCAGCAGAAGCTCATCGGTGGTGTAAAGCTCCCAAATCTGCCTGACTTGGTCTATGATTTCTCGGTCGATGTCTTTGATGAGCTGGACGGAGCGCTCGGTGCATAGGACAACGGTGTTGCGTCGGTCGTCTTTGTCCCACTGGGTTTTGACCAGGTTCATCGCTTCGAGTTCTTTGATGGTCATGGTAACGGTTGATGGATGCAGGCTGAGCGTTTTGGCAAGGCTTCGCATTTGGTCGAACCGCTCGAATGCCTGCAGCCGCGCAAGGATTCGGTACTGGTTTACTGATATGCCGCCTGCAAGTCCAATGGTCTTGGCGAGCGCTTTGTGCGCAGCGGTAGTGGCGATGACCCAGTTGTTCAGTCGTAGGCACAGCGTCATGGATCGATACACCCTCTCCAAGGCGTCGTAACGGATATGATAAAAATGTTACTATTTTTCTATCGAAACTGTTTCGTAGGGCTCTAAAGGTTTACATACCGAATCGAATCATTAATTGAAATGACAAATTGGTATGCAAATTAGTTATTTGACTTTTGATGTGCTTCGAGTTGGGTATCCCGCTCGATTATGCGCCGCGTTTTGAATTGCGCGAGTTCACGCGAAGCGCCCGCTCGCACGCCTCGTTCGCCACGCGCCTTGAAACCTTGATGCGCACATGGTTGGGTATATTGATCGTTTGCCCATGCATGGTTCAGCCGGGTGTTTCGGGCGGTATCATTTCACACGCGCTGGAACTTGGATTTCGCGGCGCATGAGTCTTCTTCCACCGGGCGAAGGCTGTGAAGGGGCGGCAAAGGAGCTTCGATGCGCATGTTCGATATTTTTAGGCGAAGGTCGTGCAGTGTGAGCAAGCCGAAGGCTTTGCCGTGCGATAAGCCGGTGGAGAAGGGTGTCGTTTGCGATTCGGAGGAGCTCCCGCATGCGCTTGCCGCGGAGTCGCATGCGCGTTCTCGGACGGCTGGGTCTGCTCAGGATCTGTTGACGCTTTTGGCTCGGAAAGCGGAATGCCCTTCCATTGGAAGCTTGGGGGTGGAGCCGTGGAGGGGTCGGGCGCGTGTGCTTATGGGGTCGGTTGCTCATGAGGAGTACACTCCGGCGGCGCTGACGGCGGTCGCGCATGTTCTGTACGCCGAAGCGCTGCGCTTTGATACTGCCGACGAAGCTCATCGGTTTTTCGAGCTGCTTAACACGGTGCTCGGCCAGGCCGATGGTGAAGAAGCCTCGTGATGACGCGTGCGTTTTGCTTTCGGGTCGAAGCATGCGGCAAGGATGAGGCGGTCCTGTCAAAACGAGCGAGTTTGCCGGTCCTTGAACCAGGATAAAAGCTATTGGCGGCTGCGTGAGCTGGGACGATGAAAAACGCGTTTGAGGAATGGTTCTCCCAAAGACGGAAAACCGCCCAAACTCGTTCGTTTTGGCAGGAGGGCCCGACGATCCGCGCGGAGGGGCGGGCGTCGCGCCGCTGGCCGCCGGATGGCGGGGCGTCGCGTCTTGGATAGCTGCAGGACCGACTCCGGCTTGCTGGTTCAGGAACGTTTCTTGAAGCTGACCTCGATGTTGCCGGTCGATGCAAGCTCAAGGCGCTCGTCGTCGCATAATTCCCGTATCAGCGGGAATCGAACGGGGTTTGTACTGTAGACAACCCGGTTGATTTGCTCAATGCCGTTTGGGTGGACGAAATTCTTGGGCTTTGGGTCGGCGGAGAAGTAGGTCATGAGGAAGGGAATGTCGAGGGCTGTTGGAGATGCGATTCGGAAGCGCAGGTCTCTGCCATGTGCGTCCACTCGACGGGCAGGGGCTTCGCAGCTTCTGATTCCGTGTTTCCGCAGAACCGCCCTTTCTTTAGCAAGGTTGCTCCCGTAGCTCTCCAAGGCAAGCTCGCGGTATCCTGAGGCGCATGAGTCAAGGCGTTCGAACCGATCGACAAGGGCGCCTTTACCCAGAAGCCGCATGAGGGCTTTTACGGCATCGGGCATTCTTGAGCCGTCCAGCAGCTCGATATAAGGTCCTTCGGAAAAGTAGATAAGGGCATTGATCGGGTTTTTCGCTCTTCCGTACTCGATCGCGAACCCTTCTTTTCGGTATTCTCGAACAGCTTGATCCAGCTGTTCGACTTTCAGTATGAGATGGCTTAGCTTCATGGGCGGCTCTCTTTCTCCAATGCGCTTTTTGGTTCTGGGGGTATTGCAGTGTTGCAGGTTGCTTTGCCCAGGGAATGGTTTTACGACGGGCGGCTGCGTCTTTTGTAAGTTATATTAGGCTAACAAAAGAATATTGCAAGTAGCTTATCGCGTGCGAACATCCACCCGCGAGGCGCAGCTTCAGTACTTTGGGCGCGAATCGGCACCTGTGGCAATTCGCGCGGCGCGTGGAATCGCATGGCGGCTGCCTCCGAGGACGCGACCGGGCCTTTCGCCAACACGCTGCTTCGCAGTCCGCTTTCGATGCCCGATTTCTTGTCATGGCCCCCGATTCGCGTCCATGTTTTCAAGGGCGGTCCTCAAGCCAGGATGAAGACTGTCGGCAACTGCGCGACCTTAGGCGACGAGGTGCGCGTACGGGTTGCTACGCGCCTGCTGTGCGTCGCGCAGGCTCTCTGCGCGCGGTTCTGCTTCGATTCTGCTCGTCCTGTCAAAACGAGCGAGTTTTACTGGTCCTCGAATCAGGATAAAGGCTACTGACGGCTGCGTGACCTGGGTTGATGTAAAACGCGTCCCAGAAGCTGTTCCCTTAGGGGCGGAAAATCGCCGCAAAACTCGATTGTTTTGACAGGATGGCGTGGCAGGGCGGCGCGGCGGCGCAGGCTGTCGACGTCCGTCCTGCACGCCGTGCGCAGCTGCCTTGTAGAACCCGCGCGACCTGGGTTGAAGCCAGGCGCGCGCCTTGCGGCAAGCGCAATGTGGCCTATCGATGGAATATTCTCTGATATTTTCAGACGAATGGGGAATATAAGGTTATAATTCCCTACATTGCGGGTGTGGCCAAGTGGTAAGGCAAAAGCTTCCCAAGCTTTCATTCGCGGGTTCGAGTCCCGTCACCCGCTCCATAGACTTACGATCCAAGCCTCGGCTTGGATTTTTTCTTATGATAGGAGGTTGCCATGGATCGCTTCGACACGCTGGTGTTCGATTTGGACGGCACCCTGCTCGATACTCTGCCCGATTTAGTGGTTCTGACGAACGCCGCGCTCGGGGAATTCGGTTTCCCCCCGCGTACGACCGACGAGATTCATAGCTTTGTTGGCAATGGGGCACGCGCGCTTGTGTATCAAGCGGTTCCTGCCAACACGTCGCCCGATCAGGCGGAAGCGGTTATGCAGCGTTGGAAGGATCTGTATCCTAAAATTGGCAACAAGCTGACCAGGCCGTATCCGCACATGGTCGAAACCCTGACCGAACTCAAGCATCGCGGTGTTCGTCTGGGCGTTTTGTCGAACAAGTTCGATCAAGGCGTCCATGACGTGATCGACCAGCATATGCCCGGCCTTTTCGAGGTCATGTACGGAGAATGCGACCTCATCCCGCGCAAGCCTGATCCTGCGGGGCTGCTGCGCACCATCTCCGAGCTGGGGTCCACGCCTGCGCTCACTATCTACGTGGGGGATTCTCCCGGCGACGTCAAGGTGTCGCGCAACGCCGGCGCGTTCGCCATGGGCGTTGCATGGGGCTATCATGATGCGGCTCGTCTTCGAGAAGCGGGCGCGGATATCGTGATCGACGATGCGAGAGGTTTGCTCAACTTCGTTTAATGTTACAATAGCTGCCGCGCCTCCGTAGCTCAGGGGACAGAGCACCGCTCTCCTAAAGCGGGTGCCGCGCGTTCGAATCGCGCCGGGGGCACCATTGATCGTTGCAGGCCGCTGGTTGCTTTTTGCAGCTGGCGGCCTGTTTTACTTTGGCGAAGATCGTGCTCGTTGTCGGTGCATCGATCCTGGTTTCGCTCTTTGGTCCCCGCTATTTCGCCGCAATCCTCTTGAACGTAGCCGTCACCGTCACGCCGCATGAAGCGTTGCGATCCATGCGGATGGTGCCGCCATGGGCGTCCATGATGCTTTTGGCGATGGAGAGCCCCAGGCCGTTGCCGCCCGTTTCGCGCGAGCGAGCCTTGTCGGCGCGGTAGAATCGGTCGAACACACGGCCCAGATCCTGCTCGCTCACGCCCACGCCGTTGTCCGAAACGCGCAGGATCGTCGATGACCCCCGTATTTCGACGAACATGCTGATCGTGCCGTCTTCTTCGGTGTACTTCAGGGCATTGTCCAGAAGAATGGCCAGAAGCTGGCGCAGCTTGTCGGGATCGCCCTGCACGAGCGCACGGTCCGCCGCGCTCACCGCCAGCGTTTTGCCTTCCGCAACCACCAGATCTTCGTAGGCGGCTGCCATGCTGTTCGCCAGGTTCCCCAGATCGACTTCTTTCGGGTCGATGCGATCATCCTCTGCATCGGCCGTGGTGAGCGCAAGCAGATCCTTGGTCAGGCGCGACAGCCTTCCCGCCTCCTCGATGGTGATGCTGATGTCTTCGAACTTGTCGATGATGCGCGCATTCGGCTCTTCCAGCAAAAGCTCCTGCGTGGTGCGGATAACCGTGAGGGGGGTGCGCAGTTCATGCGAGGCGTTCTGCACGAATTCCGTTTGCTTCTCCCATGCCTCGGCTATGGGGCGCAGCGTCTTGCGCGACAGCAGGTAGCTTGCTCCGGCCGAAATCAGCAGCGCGACGGTCAGGCCCGTGATGAGCGTGACGGTGAATTGGTCCAAGATGGCAACTTCCGAATCAACGTTCACGATGGTCTGAAGGTACTCCGCCCCATCTACCGAGGGATCCGTCCGATAGGTTGCCGCACGATAGTGGTGGCCGTTCTGCTCGATCAGGTACGCCGTGTCCAACAGGTTGGGGTCGAAAGGCAGCTTCTGGAAAAAATCCGGGTAGGTGGAATAAATGCCGAACGTGTCAACCACCGTGCCGTCGCTTGCCCGCGCAAGCAGGACGATCTGAGGGTTCTCTTCCAGGCTTTCTTCGACCATCTGATTCGGGGATGCATCGGCGGCGGTTGTGGCCTGCGCGGCCGGCATGTCCTCTTGCGTCGCCTGGTTTTCGGCGGGCACGTCTGCATCCGTTACCGACGTGCCTTCTTCGTCGATGCCGATCATGAGGATCTGCTGGTCCACCACTCTGAAGATATTGGAGTTGACGGTCTGGTACACGAACGCCCCCAAAGCGGCGAATATCAACCCGAACACCACGAAGAACAAGGCTGCATAGCGGATCGATACCCGCTTCATGCGGGCGCTCTCACGCATGGTCCACCTCGTCGGTCAGCAGGTACCCCACGCCGCGGATCGTTTTCAGATAGGCGTCGTAGCCGAAGGGCTTGAGCTGTTTGCGAACGGCGCTCATGTACACTTCGACCACGTTCGAGGAGGTGTCGGATAAAAATCCCCACACCTTGTCGAACAGCTGGGATTTCGATACCAATTGGCCCTGACGGCTGACCAGGTACTCCAGGGCGTCGAACTGCTTTCCTTTGAGCGCAAGCGGCTCGCCGTCGATGGAGGCCGTGCGCTTCGTCGGTGAAACGACCAGGCCCTTGAACACAAGGTCCGCCGACTCGTACAAGCCCATCGTTCGGCGAAGGATCGCCTCGATGCGCAGAAGCAGCTCGTCTTTGTCGAAGGGCTTCACCAGGTAGTCGTCGGCGCCCGTTCTGAATCCGCGCGCTTTGTCGGCGATGGTGCCCTTCGCGGTCAAGATGAGGACGGGCGTGAACACCTCGTTTTTGCGCAGCTGCTCAAGAACGTCGTATCCGTCCATGTGGGGGAGCATGATGTCCAGCACGATCAGGTCGTAAATGCCCTCTTTGGCGAAGAAGTAGCCTTCGGTTCCATCGAATGCTTGATCGACGTCGTAGGTCGAGGCCAAGCAGCGCTTGATGGCGTTGGACAAGTTGCGGTCGTCTTCGACGATAAGGATCTTCATGGTTCACCCACCTTCGGTTGCGCCCATTCTAGCATCTCATTCTTAAAAGGGGCTTAAACGATTGGTGGAGATATCTCCACAGGTGGGAAGGGCCTTTTTAAGGGTTTTTTAAGGGCGCTTCGATAGTATGCGCAGCGTGAAGTTGACGGATGCGAAAGAAAGGCGTTCCCATGAACGATTCCAAGACCAACAACGCATACAAGATCCTCGTCGTCATGCTTTCGGTGGCGATTCTCGTAACCGGCGGGCTGCTTCTGGCGAAAACCATGACCGGCGGCGGTCCGACCGAGGGGGCCGCTGCGCCCATGATAGCCGAAGGCGGAAGCCAGGATGCAACTGCGGCTGACACGGCTGCCTAAACGCTTGCCGCGGCCGCTCGGCCGCCTGGTGCAAGCACGATGAAGAAATGATGGGAGATACTATGGCAAAGAACATCGTCAAGGTTGCGGTAGTGCTGGTCCTGTGCGCCGCATTGGGCGGCATCGGGTACCTGCTGTACCAGCAATCGAACCCGAAGGTGCCGGCCGAGGGCGAGATGATGCCCACGGCTACGGTTTCGAAGGGCACGGTGGTGAAGCAGGTCAAGGGCACGGGCGAGGTGAAGGCCGCTCAGGTTGAGAAGTTGAAAATGCCCAAGTGGCGTTACTTCAAGGACTCGGACGTGCCCTTGAACAAGGTGATTCCGGCCGGCACGGTTCTGGCTAACTTCACCTACGGGGATCCGCTCGTCGCCCCCTATGATCTGGTGGTGCTGTCGAAGAGCTTCCCGAAGGCGAAGGAAGAGCTGACCGAGGAGCACTATGTCGAGGTGGCGCGCGTGAACGCGATGCACGTGGAGTTCGACGTGCATGAGAGCGATCTCGCCCAGCTTTCCGAAGGCCAGGCCGCCCAGGTTGTGCTGGGATCCAACGAGGGCAAGACCTTCGAGGGCAAGGTGACCAACATCAACCAAGTGGGCACCTACAATTCCACGGGATCGAAGTACAAAGCGACCATCGAGATCCCCAACGACGGCAGCATCCTTATCGGCATGACCGCGAACGTGCGCATTGACGTAGCGCAGGCGACCGACGTCCTTACCGTTCCTGTGAGCGCCATCGTGGACGCAGGCGCCGGCAAGACCACCGTTCTGGTCCAGCGCGATGGCGAGCTCATGGAGCCGGTCGAGGTTGAAACGGGTCTGTCCGATGGCAAGATCGTCGAGGTCAAAAGCGGGCTCAAGGAGGGCGACAAGGTTGCTTTGAACGAGCCTTCGTCCCAGGGGGGCGCGTTCCCGGGCGAAGAGGCCGCCGGAGCAATGATGATCACGGCCGAGGGCTAGGTGCTCCCATGATTACCATGACCCATCTAACCAAAACCTATCGCATGGGAGACGATGAGGTTCATGCGCTTGACAAGGTGAGCTTTCGCGTCAAACAAGGCGAGTTCGTGGCCATCGTGGGGCCGTCGGGTTCGGGGAAGTCAACGCTCATGAACATGATCGGATTGCTCGACACTCCCGATTCCGGCACGTACCTGCTTGATGGCGAAGACGTTTCTCGCATGTCGGAAGACCGGCTCGCCGGGGTTCGGAACCGCAAAATCGGCTTCGTGTTCCAGAACTTCAACTTGCTTGGGAACATGAACGCCAAAGAGAACGTGCGCTTGCCCCTGCTGTATCGCGGCATGCGCGCCGGCGACGCCGATCGCCTGGCCGTTTCCATGCTCGAACAGGTGGGGCTTGCCGGTCGCGAGAAGCACCGGCCCGCTCAGCTGTCCGGCGGCCAGCAGCAGCGCGTGGCCATTGCCCGCGCCTTGGCGGGCTCTCCGGAGATCCTGTTGGCCGACGAGCCTACGGGCGCGCTTGATTCGCGCACGAGCGTCGAGATCATGAACATGTTCAAAGAGCTGAACGCGAAGGGGCAGACCATCGTGTTCATCACGCACAACCCCGAGCTTGCCCACGAGGCGAATCGGACCGTGACCATAGCCGACGGCGTGCTGCGCGAGGAGGTGAGAGCCGTATGAAATGGATCCAGATAGCAAAAGAGGCGATCGGCAACGTCTCGCGCAACAAGCTGCGCACGGCGCTTACCATGCTGGGCCTGATCATAGGCATTTCTTCGGTGATCGTGCTCGTGGGCATGAGCGACGGATCGAACCGTCAGGTGGCCGAGCGCATGAAGGCGCTGGGCGGCGATGTGATCTCGGCGTTTTTGTTCGAGACGTCGCTCAACTACGAAGACATGGGCGCCATGGCCCAGCTGCCGAACGTGTCGAAGGTGGCACCTGCGAAAAGCGTGAGCGCTTCTGTGAGCGTGGGGTCGAAGCATTCGAATCGAGCCACGGTGGAAGGGTCCGACGAGCAGTACCTGTCCGCCCGCAACCTCGAGCTGGCTGCCGGGCGCAATCTTTCTTCGGTCGATCGTGAGAACAAGTCCAACGTTGCCGTTATCGGCGCATCGGTTGCTCGTGATCTGTTCGGCACCACGGACGTGCTCGACCGCACCATCAAGGTTGGCGGGGGCGAATTCACCGTGGTGGGCGTGCTGAAGGAGCAGGGCGCATCCATGGGCTTGAACACCGGCGGCGTGGTCGTCATCCCGCTTCCTTCGGCGTATGCCTTGGGCGCGGACGGCAAGATCGAATCGGTGTACGTTCGCGCCGACAGCGAGGACAACGTGCAGCAGGCCAAGCAGTCCATTTCCCAGTACTTGAGGACCGACAAGAGCGTTCCGCCGTTCAGCTTCGTCGTGAACACCCAGGATGAAATGCTCAATGCGGGCGGGTCCATCAACAAGACCATGACGCTGCTGCTTGCCGGCGTTGCCAGCATCTCGCTTTTGGTCGCGGGCATCGGCGTTATGAACGTCATGCTGGTTTCGGTTGCCGAGCGCGTCCGCGAGGTTGGCATCAAGAAGGCTCTTGGTGCGCGGCGCGGCGACATCCTGTTCCAGTTTTTGGTGGAAGCCCTGCTCATCAGCTTGCTGGGCGGCTTGCTGGGCATCGCGCTCGGCGTGGGCTTCTGCAAAGCCGCCGAGTTCGTGAGCGTTCCCTGCGTAGTGTCGCCCTCCATCGTGGGCGTTGCGTTCGGCGCCAGCACGTTCATCGGGTTGGTGTTCGGCATCTTCCCCGCGTACCGGGCTTCGAAGCTGCGGCCCATCGAAGCTTTAAGGCAGGAATAGCAAGAGGGCGCCCGGATTCCTCCCCGGGCGCCCTCTTGGCGTTTAGCGAAGGCGCGCGTGATCCGAATCGCTGCGCAAGCCCATGGGCGAACGCTTTTTCCCATCGGCTGGCTTTTGCGTGGTGAGCAGTTCTTCGGGGGTTGTTTCGAGCGCGTCGGCTATCTTTACAATGACAGAGAGCCGAGGATCGGCAAGTCCGTTTTCTATCTTGTTGAGAAACGGGCGTCCTATGCCCAGCATGAGGGAGAACGTGTGCTTGTTTATCTTGGCTTCAAGGCGCAGGCGCTTGACGTTTTCGGCCAGAACGTACGAAAGCCTCTCTTCGTCAAACTCCTGATGAAAAGGGTTATTATGTTCCAGGCCTGAGTCCATGAAGATCAGGCTACTGCCAGCCAAAGGAAACGACGTAACCGCCGGAATACGTTTCTGCACTAATTCGGAAAATGTGCGCTTTGTACCCAGCGCATGCCTATTTTATGGTCGCAATCGATCGATGCTACAATATATGCCATACGCGTCGAATCTGCGGATGCTGGTGTGGACGGTTTGCGAATCGTTTGGGCATCAGAGGGATTCGGGTAGGTTTTGAAGACTGAGGCTCTGGCAGCCGATGCCTTTCGCCGACGGGGAGACGGTGCATGGCTCGTTCTGTACCGCGCTCCGTTCGCGCGAAGGGCCGTTGAGGAGAATATATGGCGCCAAAAAACTCTCGCACCAGCCGTCCCGCGGCCCGTTCGTCTCGCGCTCCCCAATCGGCGCGCGCCGTTCGTTCGGCGAAGGCTGCGCAATCGGGACGGATTGCTTCTCGGGCTCAAGCGGGCTCGTTTTCCCAAGGCGGTGCGGGCGAGCCCTCTTCGTACGCTGGCTATCGATCGGCTTACACGCCGGGCAGCCAAGGATCAGGCGCGAACGGTGCTTACAGCCGACAAACTGCGGTAAGCCAGTACTCTCGCAACAACGCGTCTTATTCGACTGCATCTTCTCGCAGGTCGAATCGTGGCAAGAAGATTGCGGTTGGCGTGCTTGCGGCGTTGTTGGTGGCTGTTGTGGGCGGAGGAACGGCGTTTGCTTTCTGGATGGACGGCGTCAACAGGCAGCTTAACCAGGGCAGCAAGTCCGAATCCGAGCTGAGCGCCATCAGCGATGCGTTGAAGCCGGTCTCCAATCCGGCGTTTACCGAGCCGTTCTACATGATGCTCATCGGTTCAGATCGTCTGGATGACGACCCCGATGCTGGCGCGCGTTCCGATACCAACATCGTGGTGCGTATCGATCCCGGCAAAAACCAAGCGACCATGGTGTCCATTCCTCGCGACACGAAAATCGAAATCGACGGATACGGCACGAACAAGTTCAACGCCGCGTATAACTACAGCGGTGCGGCTGGAGCCATCAAAGAGGCCAGCCAGTTGCTGAACGTGGATATCTCGCATTATGCCGAAGTGAACTTCGAAGAGTTGAAGGGCCTTGTGGATGCCGTTGGCGGCGTGGATATCGTCGTGGACGAGCGCGTTGACGACCCCGATGCCGACGGCACGTCGGCTCATCCCGAATGGCCGCGCGTCATCATCGAAGAGGGCGAGCAGCACCTTGACGGCAACCAGGCGCTCGTGTTCGCTCGCAGCCGCGCGTACGTCGATGGCGACTTCACGCGCACGGCCAACCAGCGCAAGCTGATTATGGCGATCGTCAATAAGGTGCTCGCTTTGCCCGTTACGGAGCTTCCTGGCGTTATTCAAAGCGCCGCGCAAAGCGTGACCACGGACTTGTCCGTGAACGACATCATTTCGCTGGCTCAGCAGTTCCGTGACGATGGCGAGCTGACCATCTACTCGGCCATGCTGCCTTCGTACACCCAGTACATCAACGAGATCTCCTACGTCATCAACGATGAAGCGAAGACGAAGGAAATGATGAAGGTCGTCAACGAAGGCGGCGACCCCAGTGGGATTACGTCTGCTGGCGGTCCCTCCGTTTCGTCGAGCACGTCCAATTCGGGCGGCAGCTCAGGATACGCGGGCAACTCCGGCTATTACAGCGGGGGCGCTTCGGGGTACGTGAGCACTCAGAGCACGACGGGCGGCGTTTCTAATGTTGCCCCGCCTGCGACCGACGGAAGCGGCGGCGGTGCGGCGCCCTCGGGCTCTGCCGGCAACGCGGGCGGGTCTGGTGCGACCGGCGGCGGTGCGGCGGGTGGTTCCGCTCCCGCTGGAGACGGAGCGCTGGGCGCGGCCGCCTAGCGCGGTTGCCCTTTGCATTCGAGGGCTGTCTTTTCGGCGCGGTGGTATAATTACGTCGATTTCGAATTGCCGCGACAACCACGAAATGCCGCCGCCATGAAAAGACGTTGGAAATACGAGGGATTCACGGGGCTCTCTGCAGGGTGGGGCTCCCCGTATTTCGCGCGCATGGTGCTTTCCCTGATTGTGGCGACGGTCGTCATCGGGGTTGTGGTTTACGGGGTGTTCGATTCGTTTTCGCGGTTCTTGAACGATGAATTCGTCGTCATGACGACCGAGAGCATGAGCGACTACACGCTTGCCCAAAAGGTGGAAGTCGAATCTTCGATACATGAGACGCATGCGGTTCTTTCCGCTATGCGCGCCCTTGCGGAGTCGGACGACATCGATCCGCAAGGAGAGAAGTATGCGAAATACCTGCAGACCTGGAACGACAAAGGCCTGTTCAGAGTTGTTTATTCTTCCGTGGACGAGCTGAAGGCGGGTTCGTTCAGCGCCAGCGATCAAAAAGACGAGGACGCCGTCATCTTGGAGCGTTTGGAGGCCGGTCAATCGGTGGTTTCGGATGTCCGCTTCTCCAGTCGTTACGACGGCTATTACTACAGCGTGGCCGAGCCGGTGACAAGGGACGGCCGCGTGGTGGGCGTGCTCAGGAGCATTATCGAGGCGGATACGCTGTTGCAGACCAGCCAGGAGGATTCCCAGGTTACCCTTATAGCGTCGCTTTTGGTGAAAAGCGACGGGACCGTGGTTCCCGTGCGAAGCGCCACAGGGGGGCTGGAGGGTGCCAACCTGTTCGATTTGCTGGGAGAGCGAGGGTGCGCTCCGGAGGTCGTGGCCCAGGCTCGCGCGGATATGGAAAACGACACCGTGGTCACGACCACGGTGATCAGCCCTCCCGGCTTTGTCACGACGTTTTTCACGGTTGCGCCGCTGGGATTCAATGATTGGAACATCGTCAACTTCACCGAGGAAAGCGATCTTGCCCAGCATGCCGAGAACATCTTGAAGGGAACCGTGAGAACCGGTGGATACCTGGTTGCCGTGAGCGCCATCGCCTGCTTGATTGTGGTCCTGGTGGTGAATGGCATTCGCCGTCGTGCTCGGCGCGATGCCGAGCGCTATGCCGTGCTGGCCGAGTTTTCCGACACGGTGCTGCTGGAGTACTCCTACGCGTCCGATCTGCTTGAATTGACGCCGAACGCGAGGGACGTGTTTCAACTTGACGAGCTGTCTGCGCATCATTATCTGGAGCGCGGGCAGTCCTTGATCGATGTCCATGAAGGCGATTACGGACTGCTGGTTGAAGCGCTTGAGCATCCTTGCCCGAACGAGGCCAGAACCGTGGCGTGTCGCGTTCGGTCGGTGTCGAAGGAGTACCGGTGGTTCTCGTTCACGTTCCGATATTTGTACGAAGGGTCGCAGCCGTACCGGGCCGTTGTGAAGATCGTCGATATCGACGATCAGCGCAAGAAGGAGGAGCGGTTGGAGCGCCGCTTGCGCATTGACGGGCTGACCGGCATTTTGAACAAGGTGGCCGTGCGCGACGAAGTCGAGGCGGCGTTGCGTTCCGGCAAGCCGGGGGCTTTGTTCGTGATCGATGTCGATGATTTCAAGCAGGTGAACGATTCGTACGGTCATTCGGTGGGGGATCGCGCTCTTTCGACGGTGGCGCGGATTCTTTCGGACGTGTTCGGTTCTCGGGGATTCGTCGGCCGTGTGGGCGGCGATGAGTTCGTGGCGTTCGTTCCGTTGCTCAAGGGTTCGTCCGATGCGCGGGATCTGCAGGCTTCGTTGGAGTTGCGCGCCCTTGCCGCTTCTGCGGAAATGGGCTTTGATCTGGGGATGAGCGTCGGCGCGGCGTTCTTCCCTGCGGATGGGGAGTCCTATCAGGAGTTGTTCGATGCTGCGGACAACGCAATGTACGAAGACAAGCGGGACAAGGGATCCCTGTAAATGAGAAGGGGCCGCGCGGCCCCTTCTTCATGGTTCTTTGCCGGTGGAAGACGCTATGCGGTGGCGTATCCGTCGGGATTCGTGGACTGCCAACGCCAGCTGTCAGCGCACATGCGGTCCAGATCGTATTCGGCTACCCAGCCCAGTTCGTCGCGCGCCTTGTCGCAGGCTGCGTAGTTCACGGCCACGTCGCCGGCGCGGCGCGGCTTGATCTCGTAGGGAAGCTCCTTGCCGCAAGCGCGCTCGAATGCGTGCACGACGTCGAGCACGCTCGAGCCGGTGCCGGTGCCCAGGTTGAAGATGCCCACGCCGCGGCGCGTTCCGTCTTCTGCCGGCTGCCCGGCCAAGGTGCCGGCGGTGGTCGCCTCGCCCGTGCCTGCCTTGCCTCCCATCCAGTCGAGCGCCGCCACATGCCCGCGCGCCAGATCGACCACGTGAATGTAATCGCGCACGCCCGTACCGTCGTGGGTGGGGTAGTCGTCTCCGAACACGCCTACGCGCTCCAGCTTTCCGACGGCAACTTGCGCAACGTACGGCAACAAGTTGTTCGGGATGCCCTTCGGGTCCTCGCCGATCAGGCCGCTTTCGTGCGCGCCGATGGGGTTGAAGTAGCGAAGCAGCACGACGTTCCATTCGTTGTCGCCTACGTACAGGTCGGTCAATACCTGCTCGAGCATGCTCTTCGTCCACCCATAGGGGTTCGTGGCGTCGTGCTTCGGGCAGTCCTCGGTGATGGGGATGAATTCCGGCTCGCCGTACACGGTGGCGCTTGAAGAGAACACGATGTTCTTCACGCCGTGGTCGCGTGCGACTTCGCACAGGGCCAACGTGCCCGCGAAGTTGTTCCAGTAGTATTCGAGCGGCTTTTGCACGCTCTCGCCTACGGCCTTGAATCCGGCAAAGTGGATGATGGCGTCTATCTCGTTTTCCTCGAAGATGGCGGCCAAGGCGC
Source organism: Paraeggerthella hongkongensis (assembly GCF_003726035.1). Classification (GTDB taxonomy): domain Bacteria; phylum Actinomycetota; class Coriobacteriia; order Coriobacteriales; family Eggerthellaceae; genus Paraeggerthella; species Paraeggerthella hongkongensis. The sequence goes on along the minus strand of NZ_QICD01000015.1, from coordinate 30,675 downwards.
TGCGATCCAGGATGTTCGCTTCGTAGAATTTCAAGCGAGCGTCGTCGGCGGCAAGTCCGGTGATGTTGCGCACGCGGTCGACCGCGACGGCGCTCGAATTGCTCAAGTCGTCAACGATGACCACGCGGTATCCTTGATTCAGCAGCTCCACGCACGTATGGCTGCCGATGAACCCGGCGCCGCCCGTCACAAGCACGCAGGTTTCGGCGTGGCTTTTGGCAAGGTTCCTGTTTGCCATGGCTGTCTCCTCTCCCGTGGATGAGCGAGCGCGCATCCGTTCAGTTCGGCTTTCGCGCGAGGCGTTGCTTTCTCGCACGTTTATAGTACCAGCTTGCGGGCGTGTTTTTCTTCGAACCCGTCAAAGTAACATGCGCTTGTTTTGCCGCCGTGCTTGTTGCGGAATTACCGGTATCGGTTACGCGGCGAGCTCTTCCTGAGAGAGCTCTTCCTGAGAGAGCTCTTTTTGCTTTCCGGAGAGCCTTGGTATTCTCGCTTAACATGAGGCGGCCTCCTTTCTGTCGTTCGCCGCCCTTTTGTAAGCTGAAAGCTCCGTTGCCGGAAGCAACGCAGGTTAACATTGCGCCATGTCGCCGAATGTTGCGGGGTTCTTCTTTGCAAGATGCGTCGTCCCAGTATGCTGAGTTGTACTATTGTGCTTAATATGTAATAATATTCAGCGTAAAAGTACGGCTTGGAAGGAGCGCGGCGATGGTATTGGTCGAGATTGCGAAGAGCCAGAACGGCTACGTGTCCGCCTCGCAGGCGACGGCTGCCGGCATCCCCAGGAGGAAGCTTACGGAGGCTGTCGGCAAGGGCGTTCTCGTGCAAGTCGGGCGTGGTCTCTACGCCCTCCCTGAGGTCTGGGAGGACCCCTACCTCGTCGCTCAACATCGGTTCGCTCGCGGCGTCTTCTCCGATGACACGGCACTGTTCCTGCACGGCATGACCGACCGCGCTCCCTTCTCCCTTACCATGACGTTTCCGAGAGGCTACAATGCCACGCTCGCTAGGGAGGCAGGGATAGTCTGCCGCACCTGCGCCGACGAGGTGCTCGAACTCGGACTCACGGAGCTCGCCACCCAGCACGGCAACGCCGTCAAGGCCTACGACCTGGAGAGGACTCTTTGCGACCTGGTCAGAGGCCAGGGCATCGTGGACTCGCAAGTCGTCGCCCCGGCGATGCGGGCTTATGCGAGAAGCCCCAAGCGAGACGTTGTAAAGCTTGTCGGGTACGCCCGCAAGCTCGGTGTCGAAAGAAAGATCCGCACGTACCTGGAGGTGCTGCTGTGAGGACGAAAAACGCAATGCAGCTCAAGGCCCGCGTGAACAGCATGGCCGAGGAGGCGGGCATTCCCGCCCAGGCGCTCATGCAGAGTTACCTTCTGGAAAGGCTGCTCGAGCGCCTCTCGAGATCGGCATGGAGGGACAACGTCGTCATCAAGGGCGGCGTGCTCATCTCGTCCCTCGTTGGCGTCAGCTCCAGGACCACCATGGACCTGGACACGACGGTCAGGGGATTCGTCCTCACCCACGAGTCCGCGGAGAGGGCATTCCGCGAGATCGCGGCGGTCCGGGCGGACGATGACTGGGAGTTCGGGTTCGACAGGACCGAGGACATCCGCGAGGCCGACGACTATCCGGGCATCCGCGTGCACCTCAGGGCAAACTACGCGCCCATGTCCGTTCCTCTGACGGTTGACGTCACCACAGGGGACAGGATCACGCCGGACGCAGTGGAGTACAGCTATCCGCTGCTGTTCGGGGAGGGCGAGATCAGCCTGATGGCATATCCGATCGAAACCGTGCTTGCAGAGAAGTTCGAGACCGTGGTCTCCCGCGGCGTCGCCAACACCCGCCCGCGCGACTTCTACGACATCTACGTTCTGCTGGGTGTCAAGGGCGATGATGTCGACATGGGGACGTTAAGGGATGCTCTGGCGTCGACCTGCGAGAAAAGGGGCAGCCAGGCCGCTATCGTCCGCTGGGTCGAGGTGCTCGACGACGTCGTCGGCGACGCGGCCATGCTGGCGCAGTGGGCGAAGTACGTGAGGAAGAACCCATACGCTGAAGGAATATGCCTCCGGGAGTGTTGCGAGACGGCGAAGAGAGTGCTCGCTGTGCTCTACGCCAACCCCCGAGACTAAAAGCATGCGAGATGGTATCCGCATCGACATTCGCGGAAAGGCCAACATGGGAACAACCGGGCGCTTTTGTGCCAGCCGAGGAAACGAGGGCTTCTCTTCATGTCAGCGGAGAAGGCGTCACCCCCTTCGTTCTTCCTAGCTAATGCTCCCCGTTTTGCTTGTTTTCTTGCGGTTGCGCCTATCCCCCGAAACGGGCCAATCGTGCGTTTCCCCAGGTGCCCCCTCAACGGGGGATGCAGAGTGCTGCGCCGTCGGGATAGGGTGTGAGTCATTGCGAGGAAGGGGAGCGCCGGAGGGAGGCGCGATTCTCGCACGGAAGGGAGTGACAGCATGGAGCTCGATCGCAGAAACTTTCTGAAGGGAGCGGCGGTTACGGCTGTTGGAGCCGTAGGTGCGGCTACGTTGGCGGCGTGCTCGCCAGCGAGCAAAGCCGACAAGGATGCGGAAGCTGCCAATGCCGGCGCACCGGAGGGCGAGTCGTACAATACCGCTGCTACGGCGCAGCGTAAGTGGGCCTTCGAGATCCCGCCTGCGCCCATCGCCGATGCAGACATCAAAGAGACCATCGAGGCTGATCTTGTGGTGGTGGGCTGCGGCACCGCTGGTCTCATGACTGCCAACAGCGCTGCCGAAGCAGGCGTGGATACCATTATCGTATCTGCTTCGACGAAGCCCACGTGCCGCGGCGGCTCGAACAACGCTGTGTACTGTAAGGCTTTCGAAGAGCAGGGCTATCCGCGTGTTCCCATCGAGCAGTACGAGAAGGAGATCTTCTGTCAGACGCACAAGGTGGACCAACGCAAGTGGTATCAGCACTATAACCACTCCGAAGAAGCCATGAACTGGACCATTGATCTTATGGAAAAGGCTGGTTACGGCATCACCATCGAAATCGGCACGCCAGACGACGAAGATAGTTTGTACCTGCAGCGCACGGCTGCCGTCGGTTGGGATCTCAACGGTCAGGCCCCTCCCGAGGAAGGTCTCGAAATCGTTACCGGCAAGATGCAGCCGTTGCTGGTGTGGGAGCTTGCTCGTCATCTGGAAGAAGATCTCAAGGGCAAGATTTATTACAAGAACGTTGCCGAGCAGCTTATCCGCGAGAATGACAATACGGGTCGTGTGACTGCCGTCATTTGCAAGCGTGAAGACGGCACGTACGCGAAGTACGTGGGCAAGAAGGCTATCGTGCTGGCTACGGGCGACTTCTCGGGAGACCGCGACATGATGCGTCGTTACTGCCCTGAGACTGTCGACTACGTGAGCGATGACGTGTACGACAAGGACCCCGATTGGGACCAGGGTTTCAAATACGGCGGTATTTACAAGGGTCAGGGCCAGAAAATGGGCCTATGGGTAGGTGCTTCGTGGCAGAAGAGCTTCCCGAACTGCACCATGGGCGCGTATTGGGGTCCGGGTCCGCGCAACCTGTACACGAACCATTTGGGCTTGCTGGTGGACCGCGACGGTCAGCGCTTCATGAACGAGAATTGCATTGGGCCGCTGGCAAGTCAGCATATCATGATGCTTCCCGAAAAGAAGGCGTACGCCATTTGGGATGCCGGCTACGCGAAGCATGAGGCCGTGTCGGGCGACTGGACGAACGACTCTATGATGACCGGCGACGAGGCTGTTGCTGCAGCGGTTGCTTCCTGGGACAAAGCTGCCACAGGCGCAAACAAGAACTACGTTAAGGGCGACACTATCGAAGAGGTTGTGGAGAAGCTTGGCCTGCCGAAAGAGGCGGTCGATACGGTCAAGCGGTACAACGAGCTGGCTGCAAAGGGCTCTGACGACGACTTCTACAAGGATGCGAAGCATCTCCATCCTATCGCAGAAGGCCCCTTCTATGGCGAGATGACCGACAACTTCGGATTTCTTACCGTCATGGGCGGCCTTAACACGAACGTGAACATGCAAGTGTGCGATGCCGACGATCATCCCATTCCTGGTTTGTACAACGTGGGCACTATGGTAGGCGACATGTTCTCCGGTACGTACACGTTCATGATCGAGGGTGCGAACTACGGCATGACCTGCGTGACGTTCGGCTATCTCACCGGCAAGTACATCGCCGATAACGAGTAGCGCTCGGTCTTTCCGACGATCCTTTCGCTGCCTGCGTCCCACCCTCCCGGGACGCAGGCTTTTCTGTTTCGATGTTCGTTTTACGATGGGTTATTGCTCGAGCGAGGTGGCGCGTTGGGTGGCGAGCTCGATGAGCTCTTGCTTGGAATGTACGAGCAACTTCTGATAGATGCGGCCCGTGTGCGTTTTCACCGTTTCTTCGGCCATGCTCAGTTCGCGCGCGATGGCTTTGCGGCTGTATCCTTTCACGATAAGGTCGAACACCTCGATCTCGCGTTTTGACAGGCGATGTTCGGTGGCGATGAGTTGGCTTGCGATAGCCAGGTTGCTGGTCTTGCTATCCTCGGTTCCGCTTTCGCCTGGGCTTACGGCACCCCAGCCTGTGCGGATGTTGCGGCTGCTCGTCATGAACAGTGCGGCAAGCAGCAGGACGAACGCCACGAATACCGCCAGTAGGCTCCAGTCGGTGATGAGCACATCCAGCAGGCTGCCGACGAATTGGCCGGCCAGCAGGCATGCCGTAGCGGATCCGATGATCCAAACGGGCGGCTGCCCCAGGCCTTTCGTCAGATAGGCACACAACGAGCATGACATAAGGTACTGAAAACAGTAGCCGGCGTCTAGCGATAGCGCGCCGAGTAGCAGGGCGGGCTCGAACGTTCCTACGATGAAAAAGCCTGTTGCCATGAGGGGAAACCCGATGCGATAAATCAATACATCGAAGTTGTTCTTTACGGCGATGGCGCAAAAGAACAGGAGCGCTACGGCGGCGAAGTACCCCATGCTTACCACGAGCGACGAACTGCCGAAGTTGTTGATCAACAGGCTGTGCATGACGCCTAGCGCGAGACCTTGAAAAGCTGACGTCACAAGGAATTTGGCAGGAGGGCGCACCTTGACCTGCATGCCTTGGCCGTACAGCTCGCGGTGCGGAAACTGCGCGATGCTTTTCCAGATGCACGCCACCATGGGCAGCGGCGTGAGTACGAGCGCCACTTGGCCTACCTGGCTCGGGAACAGCGACAGCGCGAGCGCTCCCACTGTGCCGATGAACAGTGCCGCAATGCCGTTGAACAGCACGTGCAGTGGGCCGATGCAGGCGAAGACCCGACCTGTTTCCAGATTGACGTTCGCCGTGCCGCATCCGATAAGGATGGACGCGGTCAAGTAGGTAACTACCGCCAGGTCGCGATGATCGTCTATGAGCGCTGGGTACGTGCAATACAGCATGGCCCCCAGCATCAGTACGGCGCACAGAGCGTACGGAAACCAGCGGGCTTCGCTGAATCGGTTGGCGCGTCGGTATCCCAGGCACCATACGAGATACGTAATCACGCTCGCCATTAGCAATACGGTGCCTTTTGGCAGAGGGAAGCTATCGGCGAGCGGTGAAGGGTCAAGGAACAGGTAAGGGCTTTGGAACAGCAAGACCGTTTGCATCCAATAAAGACCGAAGCCGATGGAGAGAAGCGGATGTTTCGCGATGCTTTCCTTGAACTGGCGAGCATAGCGCCGCTGGTCATCGATGCGATTGAATGCGTTTCCCATGATCTCTCTTTCGCCCCTCATCCCCAATTGTAAAAGGATAGCAGATGATTCCTTCGCCGGAGTCCTTCCCGCAGTGAGACGTTTCGCAGATTGGGCGGATTTTGGTTTCGGACGTACGGGTTGCTTTGGCGGGGAAGGGGTGCGGCGTCTTCGGCTCGTTGGAGGGGTGGAGGTCTTCGATTTTCCCCCTCTAAACCGAGCGTTGCGTTTGCGGCTCAGAGTGAAACCAGTTTTCAAGTGCATTTCTGCGCAACTCCCCATTGCTTTATATTATCCTTGACAAAGGATAATATTGCCGTTAAAGTACTACGTGATGAAACGACCAACTTCTCCGGTTTTCCTCGTTTCACTCGTCCAAGCGCAGACCGCCTCCCCCGCGGTCTGCGCTTGCGTTTGGGGCCGGGGCGGTTGGTCGGCGAACCTTGCGCGCTGCTGCGTGTTTGCCGGGTTCGAGTGCAGGCGAACCTTCCCCGAACCCCGAAACGACACGCTTGCTCATTCGTCTCTTTTACGTTGGCTTAGTCCGATCGATGCTGATTTGTCTATAATGAACAGCAGTATGCCTTGCACGTGGCCGGGCGCTTTGCGCTTCGGCACCCATAAGGAAAGGAAGTTTCGTGGCAGACATTCACTTCGGCACCGATGGATGGCGCGCTATCATCGGCGAAGATTTCACGAGCGATAACCTGGTGCGCGTCGTGGACGCGGCCGCTCGCATGTTCAAGGAAGACGCGGTGGCGGCCGGTCGACCGGCTGACGCGCCGGGTACGTTGATCGTCGGTCATGATTGCCGTCAGGATGCGCATGCCTACGCGCAGTTGGCAGCCGAGGTTGCTGCGACGCATGGCTTCGCGGTCAAGTTGACGCAGGATTATTGCCCCACGCCCACGCTGTGCTGGTCCGTGGCGCAGGACGCCGACGCGGTGGGCGGCATCATGCTCACCAGCAGCCACAACCCGGCCGAGTACCTGGGCGTCAAGCTGCGCATGGCCGACGGCGGCGCAGCGGGCAAGGACTTCACCGATCGCGTGGAGGCGGCGTTCGCTGACGAGTCTCTTGAAGCTCGCGGAACGTATGAGACGGTGGATCTCATGACACCGTATCTGGCCACGCTGAAAGAGCGCGTTGACGTCGAGGCTATCCGCAACGCCAACTTGCGCGTGGTAGTGGACCCGCTGTATGGAGCAGGTCGCCTGTACCTGGCGAATCTGCTGCGCGATCTGGGCGTTGAGGTGTGCGAGATCAACAATGCCGAGGATCCCACGTTCGACGGGCTGCACCCCGAGCCCATTCCGCCTTGGGTTGACCGCTGCTTGGCAAAGGTTCCCGAACTGGGCTACGATGCCGGCTTTATCAACGACGGCGATGCTGATCGTATCGGCGCGGTGGACGAGCACGGTAGTTTTGTGAACCCGCATCGCATCATCACGCTGATCACGTCGCATCTGGCCGAGGACAAGGGCCTTTCGGGTCGCGTTGTGTCCACCATCACGGCGTCGGCCATGCTGGCGCGCCAGTGCAAGCGCTTGGGTCTGGAGCTGACCAGCACGCCCGTGGGCTTCAAGTGGATTTACGCCGAGATGGAGAAGGGCGACGTCATGCTGGGGGGCGAGGAATCCGGCGGCATCGGCATTCCCGGTCACGTCATGGAGCGCGACGGCCTGCTCATGGCGCTCTTGCTGTGCGAAACCATGGCGCAGCGCGGCATGAGCTTGGGCCAGCTGGTTGACGACATGTTCCAGAAAGTGGGCAAGCTGGAGTTCGAGCGCCAGGGTCTTACCATTACCGACGAGCAGATGGCGAATTTCCGCGCGAACATCGTGCCGAACTACGCACCCGAGAACGTGTGCGGCAAGAAGGTCGTCGACGTCGATCGTCGCGACGGCGTGAAGTTCTATCTGGAAGGCGATGCATGGGTGATGATGCGTCCTTCCGGCACCGAGCCGCTTGTGCGCATTTACGCCGAAGCGGAAACCGTGGACGAGGTGCGCGATCTTCTTGCTGCTGCTGCGGATGTGGTGACCGCCTAGCACGATTGCATGCAAAAGCTGATCGAGGAAGGGGAGAGCGGCTTTCGGGCCGCTTCCCCCTCTCCGATGAGACAAGGGGACGGGGTCAATGACTCATTTTCGGCCGCAGGCCAGAAAATGAGTCATTGACCCCGTCCCCTTGTCTCATCGCTCGAACGTAGGAAGTTTCTTGAGCAGTGCCCAGGCAACCTGCTTTTCCTGCCCGTCGTCGAGCATGGGCGAGAACGCCCGAAACGCCACGCATGTTCTTCCGAATATACGGTTCGCCTTTCCCGTTTCCGCAGGGCATCGATAGGCGTTGCGAAGCATCGTCAAAGCGGCTGCGTCGGTGGCTATGAGGCAAAGGGGGTCGATGCCCTCGACCAGAAGGAACAGCGCCTGCTCGTCCAACGCTGCATCGTCTGCGTCAAGCGTCGCGAACAGGCATGCGTCGCGTCCGTACCCCAGCGCTTCGGCCGACTTGTTCAGCGCGATGCGGCTGCGCTCATCGAGCGTTTGCGTGCTGATCGCGCATACCAGGCCCGAGCGCGCGCCGTCTAGATGGGACCCGAACAGCTCCCACGCTTCATCCAATGCGACTTCGTACATGTTACCGTTTGCAGATTTTTTCACACTGTCCCTTGCGGTCCATTCTGGTTCGCCGTATAACAATCATGATAGCAAGAAACGGGCAGCTGCGCCGCGCATCCTGCAAGGGGCGGTTGCCGTACGGTAAAGGAGGCTCGCTATGTGCACGAACGGTATCAACACGGGTCAGTTCGAGCAGATGATCGACCAGGTCGATGACCATATCAAGCTGGAGCGTCGCTGGGCTCACTCCCTTGGGCATATGGCGGGCGACGCCGGCTACGCGACCGTCAGCGAAAAACTACATGCGGCGCAGGCGCTGCTCGATGATGTTCGTGCGCTGCTGGACGAGGCCAAGGACGCCCTTGAAGACGATGCCGAGTCGGCGGGCGGCGTTACCGTCAGCCTGGTGTAAGCGAAGCATCCATGGGAAATGACCTCATGCGGTTCTCGGTTGCAATGCCCGAGGACTTGCTTGTTAGATTCGACCAGCTGGTAGCGCGTCGCGGCCTAGCGAAGAACCGCAGCGAGGTCGTGCGCGACTTGGTGCGGGACGCGCTGGTGGAAGACGAATGCTCCACGCCCGGTGTTGAGGTGGTGGGCACGATCACCATCGTGTTCGATCACCATGCAAGCGATTTGCAAGAGAAGCTGCACGCCATCCAGCACGAGTATTTTCAGGAAATCGTTTCCTCGATGCACGTTCATCTGGATGCGCACAATTGCCTGGAGGTCATCGTGGTGCGCGGTGAAACAGGCTTGGTGCAGGATATCGCGAACCTTATTCTGGGCACGAAGGGCGTGCAGAACGGTCGTCTGGTCGTAACTACGACCGGGCAATACATGTAGGGAGCATTATGGACACGACGGTCATGTTGGGTCACGGCAGTGGCGGTACCATGATGAAGCGCATCATAGACGAAGTTTTCTTCGCGGCGTACGCCGGGGACGAGCTGTTGCGCGGTGACGATGCAGCGGTGCTGCCAGCCCCCGCTCCAGGCGAGCGCTTGGCGTTTTCGACCGACAGCTTCGTGGTTACTCCGCATTTTTTCCCCGGTGGTGATATCGGTCGTTTGGCCGTGTGCGGCACGGTGAACGATGTGGCTACAAGTGGCGCGACGCCGCGCTATCTGAGCTGTGGATTCGTGCTGGAAGAGGGATTTCCCATCGAGGATTTGAAGCGCATTTGCGCATCGATGGCCGAATGCGCTCGCGAAGCGGGCATTGCGCTGGTCACCGGCGACACGAAGGTGGTCAACCGTGGGCATGGCGATGGGGTGTACATCAACACCTCGGGCGTGGGCACGCTGCCCGAAGGCATTGACCTGGGCGGGTCGCGGTGTCAGCCCGGCGATAAGGTGCTGGTCACGGGAACCTTGGGCGATCACGGCATCACCATCATGAGTTGTCGCGAGTCTCTTTCGTTCTCGGCTGACCTGGAAAGCGACGCCGCGCCTCTCAACCATTTGATCGCCGATGTGCTTGCGGCGGCCCCCTCCACGCGCTGCTTTCGCGACCCTACGCGCGGCGGTTTGGCGTCTACGCTGAACGAGCTTGCGGCGCAGTCGGGAACCGACATCACCATCGAAGAGGATGCCGTTCCCGTAAAGCCTGCCGTACAGGGTGCATGCGACATGTTGGGCTACGACGTGCTTCAGGTGGCGAACGAGGGCAAAATGGTGTGCGTGGTAGCTGCCGATCAGGCCGAAGCCGCCTTGGCTGCCATGCATGCGAACCGCTACGGTGCCGACGCTGCCATTATCGGAGAGGTTGCCGCTGCGCAGCCGGAGCGCGGCTCCAAGGTGTTCTTGCGCACGGCTTTCGGCGGCACGCGCATCCTCGACATGTTGGTGGGAGAACAATTGCCCAGAATTTGCTAGATATTCGAAGCCGTTCTTGTTGAAGCGGGGCTTGAAAGCGCTGTGCGGTTGTCGATGGTAAATCGACGGCACTTTTCGCGCCGCACCCTGAGAATTTCACCATTTTTTCTTGCAATCGGCGGGAATAATGGTATCTTGCGGGCATGAAGTTTTGGGGAAGCCCTCCGGCCTTGGCGCTGGGTTGCTTTAAAGACGAGAAGGAGTGTTATCATGGCTCACCCGGTTATCGAAGCCGATGAGTGCATCGGCTGCGGCATCTGCGTCGATGCGTGCCCGCAGGAAGTGCTCGAAGTCGTTGGCGGCGTCGCTGAGGTTGTGAACGAGGACGCCTGCATCGCATGTGGCGATTGCGTTGAAGAGTGCCCCATGGGCGCCATTCCCGAGGTTGTCGAAGAGTAACTTCCTCACTCGGACTGCTCGCTTGAGCGGATTTGAAGCTCCCGTCTCCTTCGCAGGAGGCGGGAGCTTTTTGCATTCGGCGTTAGACGTGCAACGCTTTCAATCGGCGGGCCACCATCCGGTTGCCATGGCTTTTTCGCCTCCGATGCTGCCGTTGGTTCGGAGCGGCTCCTGGAAACTGGGCGCGAACCGGGACCTGTGACAAAGATTCGCGTGTTGGAGTTGCGCTTCCGAAAGAGTTGCCGGCAAAAGGCCTGGTCGCGTTTTAAAGCGCAGGCGAAAAGCGGCTTCGTTTGTGCTTGGGATTGTCACAGGTCCCGCTTCGCGCCCAGTTTTTCATTCTTGCGCGGACCGTGCCGATGCTACCGTTGGTCCGCGGTCTTATGAGCTTGTCGGAAGCGTCGGCTTTGCAACGGGTGCGTGCATGCTGCGTAACAAGTGCCGAATTGCCCCTGAAGGAGTTGCTGCGGTGTCTATAGTTGGCGTGTTGAAATAACTTGTGTGACAAATTGGTAACTAACTTGACAACCAAAGACTTAGATTATATATTCCAAAACATCGAAAGCGGATTGAGCTTGGATCTAGCATCTTTGCTTGGCATTCGCGGACGAGAACGCGCTCGAGGGCGCGTCCTTTATATGCATACAACGTTTCTGGCAACTGAACATTGGTTACAAACTCCAACAGAGAGGAAGCATGATAATGGGTAAGATTCTAGGCATCGACTTGGGCACCACGAACTCCGCCATGGCCGTGATGGAAGGCTCCGAGCCTGAAATCCTCGTCAACGCCGAGGGCGACCGCACCACGCCGTCCGTCGAAGGCTTCCGCAAGGACGGCGAGCGCGTGGTGGGCAAGGCTGCGAAGAACCAGGCTGTCACGAACCCCGAGAACACGGTCGCATCCGTGAAGCGCTTCATCGGCCGCTCCTTCAACGAGACGGGCGAAGAGCAGAAGACCGTCAGCTACAACGTCCAGAAGGGCAAGGACGGCCGTGCGGTCGTCGACATCGACGGCAAGGACTACACGCCGGAGGAAATCTCCGCCATGGTTCTGCAGAAGCTCAAGAATGACGCCGAGAAGCAGCTGGGCGGCCCGGTGACCCAGGCGGTCATCACGGTTCCGGCATACTTCAATGACGCGCAGCGCCAGGCCACCAAGGACGCCGGCAAGATCGCGGGCCTCGAAGTGCTGCGCATCATCAACGAGCCGACGGCTGCCGCGCTGGCCTACGGCCTTGACAAGACCAACAAGGACGAGAAGATCCTCGTCTTCGACCTGGGCGGCGGCACGTTTGACGTGTCCATCCTGGAGTTGGGCGACGGCGTGTTCGAGGTTGCGGCCACCGCAGGCGACAACCACCTGGGCGGCGACGACTGGGATCAGCGCGTCATCGACTGGATGGCCGACAAGTTCAAGGCCGAGAACGGCATTGACCTGCGCGCCGACAAGATGGCTCTGCAGCGTTTGAAGGAAGCCGCCGAGAAGGCGAAGATGGAGCTGTCCTCCACCACGCAGGCCAACATCAACCTGCCCTTCATCACGGCTGACGCATCTGGTCCGAAGCACCTGGACTACACGCTGACCCGTGCCGAGTTCGAGCGCATCACGAAGGACCTGCTGGATCGCGTTCGCACCCCTGTTGAGCGCGCGCTCAAGGACGCGGGCCTCAAGTCCGGCGACCTTGACGAGGTCATCCTGGTGGGCGGCTCCACCCGCATGCCCGCCGTGCAGGACATCGTGAAGAAGCTCACCGGCAAGGACCCGAACATGTCCGTGAACCCGGACGAGGTCGTGGCCATGGGCGCTGCCGTTCAGGGCGGCGTGCTTGCCGGCGACGTCGAGGGCATCTTGCTGCTGGACGTGACCCCGCTTTCGCTGGGCGTCGAGACCATGGGCGGCGTGATGACCAAGATGATCGACCGCAACACCACCATCCCGACCCGCAAGACCGAGATCTACTCCACCGCGTCGGACAACCAGACGTCGGTCGAGGTTCACGTCCTGCAGGGCGAGCGCCAGATGGCCGGCGACAACAAAACGCTGGGCAAGTTCCAGCTGACCGGCATCCCCGCAGCTCGTCGCGGCGTGCCCCAGATCGAGGTTACGTTCGACATCGACGCCAACGGCATCGTGAACGTGTCGGCCAAGGACCTGGGCACGGGCAAGCAGCAGCAGATCACCATCTCCGGCTCCACCGCGCTGAACGACGACGAGGTCGAGCGCATGGTGAAGGATGCCGAGCAGCATGCTGAAGAGGACAAGAAGCGCAAGGAAGAAGTCGAGATCCGCAACAACGCCGATGCTTTGGTGAACGCTACCGAGCAGACGCTGGCCGAGGTGAGCGACAAGGCTCCGGCTGACGTCAAGGCCGCTGCCGAGGAGGCCATCGCCGAGGCGAAGACGGCTCTGGAGGGCTCCGACATGGACGCCATCAAGGCTGCGACCGAGAAGATGCAGCAGGCCGGGTACAAGCTGGCCGAGGTCGTGTACTCCACCGAGGGCGCCGCTGCCGGCGCCGGTGCAGCTGCCGCCGAGACGGCTCCCGCCGACGATACCATTGAAGCTGACTACGAGGTCGTCGAGGACGACGACACGAAGGAAGGGAAGTAATCGCCATGTCCCAGCCGAGCACACCCTCGCCGGCGCGCGCGGCGCAAGGCGAAGGCAAGCAGATCCCCATCGAAGACGTCCGCGCTGCTGCCGAGGGGTCTCAGCAGCAGGGATGCGATGCCAACGCGGGCGACGGCGCCCCCTCTTCTTCCGACGCCGTGGCCGATGCTGTCCCGGTCGATCCGCAAGGATCGGCCGAGGGCGGCGCCCCCGAAGCCGCCGAGGCTGCTGCGCAATCCCAGCCGACCAGCGACGAGCTGGTCGCCCAGGCGCAAGCCGAAGCGCGCGAATGGCAGGACAAGTTCATGCGCCTGCATGCCGAATGGGACACGTATCGTCGCCGCACGACCGAGCAGCGCGAAGCCGAAAAGGCGCGCGCCACGGAGAAGCTCGTTTCCGGGCTGATCCCCGTGATCGACGACTTCGAGCGCACGATCGACTACGCGACCAAGAACGGTGAAACGGGCTTGTTCGACGGCGTGAAAGCGGTGCATGCGAAGTTCGTCGGCGTGTTGACGAAAGACGGCGTGCAGGTCATTGATCCGGCGGGCGAGGCGTTCGACGCGTTGGAGGCCCAGGCGGTTGCCACGGTCGATGACGCGAGCGTGCCCGACGAAACGGTGAGCGAAGTGTACCAAAAGGGTTACAAGATGGGATCAAAGGTCTTGAGACCCGCAATGGTGACCGTTACCACCGGCGGACCAAAACGCGAAAAGCCGCAGGAAGACGCGGAAAAGAAGTAAAGCAACGGCAAGCGGGCGACACCATACGGTAGCCCGCTTTTGCTTAATGATGAACAGGTAACAGCGAGGCTTCGGCGCGATGTCGTGGGCCTCCTTGAGTTGAAAGGAAGGTGGAGCGCATGTCGGCTACTCCCGACTATTACAAGACGCTGGGCGTTCCACGCACGGCGACGGCCGATGAGATAAAGAAGGCGTTCCGCAAGCTGGCACGCACGCACCATCCCGACGCCGGCGGCGACGAAGCGAAGTTCAAGGAAATCAACGAAGCGTACGAGGTTCTTTCGGACGACAAGAAGCGCAAGCTGTACGATCAGTACGGCACGGCGAACGAAAACCACATTCCCCAAGGCTGGGGCGGCGGCGCGGTGAACGTGGAGGATATCTTCGGCGGCGGCGCGGGCGGTTTCGGCAGCTGGGCCGACATTTTGGAGAGCATTCGCCACGGAGAAGGGGCCTTCGGCTCCGATTGGGATTTCAACGGCTCCGGTTTCGGCGGCGCCCGCCAGCCGCGCCCGCGCAAGGGCCAGGATATGAACGTGACGTTGAACGTGACGTTCGACGAGGCGTTTTCAGGTGCCGAGAAGCGCGTGACCGTGCGTGTTCCGGGCCGTGGCGAGTCGGAAACTTTGACGGTGAAAATTCCAGCCGGCGCTGTTGACGGCGGCCGCTTGCGCTTCAAGGGCAAGGGCGGTCCGGGCGAAAACGGCGGCGCATCGGGCGATTTGCTGATCACTACCAAGATCGACGAACATCCCTACTACAGCCGCAAGGGCGCCGACGTGCTCATGGACGTGCCGGTAAGCGTGGCCGAGGCGGCGCTGGGCGCGAGCGTGGTGGTTCCCACGCCCGACGGCACGAAGGTGCGCGTGAAAGTTCCTGCTGGCACGCAAGACGACACCGTTCTAACCGTGCGCGGCAAGGGCGCTCCCAAGGTGAAGGGCGAGGGCTCGGGCGACCTGAAAATTGCCGTTAAGGTGCTGGTCCCGAAGGAAATGAACGAAGGCCAGAAGAAGGCTATGGAGGATTATCTGGCTGCGACGACGGAAGACGTGAGGAGCTGGGCGCAATGAGCGAACGCACCGACCGCAACCGCCCGCTGTACATGATCAGCGTGGCTGCGCAGCTGGCGGGCGTGCATCCCCAGACCCTGCGCGCCTACGAGCAGAAGGGCCTCGTGTCTCCGCAGCGGACGAGCGGCAATACGCGCATGTACTCGCAAGCGGACATCGAGCGCCTGGAACTTATCAACGAGCTGACGGGCGAGGGCATCAATTTGGCAGGCGTCATCCGCATCCTGGATTTGCAGGGGCGCCTTGACGAGCGCGACAACGAACTTGACGACCTGCACAAACGCGTTCGCCGTTTGGCCGATCGCGTGCACGAGCTGGAAACGCGCGAGAGCGTCAGCGCTCTGGTGCGCGTTTCCGACTTGCCGCCCTCGTTTCGACAGCTACCCTAGCTAGACCTGCTTTTGCCATAGACGAAAGCGAAGGAGGAACGTGTATATGAATATGGGCAACCTGAATAAACTGGCTCTGAGCGCGCAGGAGGCGCTTCAGCAGACCATCGTCATCGCATCTGAAGCCGAGGCTTCCCAAGCCGAGCCGATCCACATGCTGAAGGCTCTGCTCGAGTCCAAAGAGAACAACCTGTCTGCCATTATCAAGCGTATCGGCGCGGAGCCTTTCCAGTTGCTTGCCAATGTGGATGCCGAAATCCAGCGCATGCCGAAGGTCAGCTCCAACAGCAACATGATGATGAGCGGCATTCCCGGCCCCGCTTTGCTGGGCGTGATCGACAACGCGGTGAAGGTGGCCGAGAAGCTGGGAGACAGCTATGCCACCAGCGAGCACCTGCTGATTGCCTTGTCTGAAGACAAGGGCGCGGCGGGCAAGGTTTTGAGCGTGGCGGGCGTAACGCGCAAGACCATCGAAGCCGCCTACGATGAGCTGCGCGGCGACACGCGCGTGACCGACCAACAGAATAAAGTGCAGTTCGAGGCGTTGGAGCAGTACGGGCAGAACCTGACCCAGCAGGCGCGCGAAGGCAAGCTGGATCCGGTGATCGGCCGTGCCGAGGAAATTCGCCGCACCGTGCAGGTGCTGAGCCGCCGCACCAAGAACAACCCGGTGCTCATCGGCGAGCCCGGCACCGGCAAGACGGCCATCGTCGAAGGCCTGGCGCAGCGCATCGTGGCGGGCGACGTGCCCTCCAGCTTGAAGGATCGCGACATCATCACGCTGGACTTGAGCGCGATGCTGGCCGGCGCCAAGTACCGCGGCGAGTTCGAGGATCGCTTGAAGGCCGTGCTGCGCGAAGTCAAGCAGAGCGAAGGCCGCATCATCCTGTTCATCGACGAGCTGCATACCATCGTGGGCGCCGGTTCCACGGGCGACAGTTCCATGGACGCGGGCAACATGCTGAAGCCCGCCCTTGCCCGCGGAGAACTGCACGCGATTGGCGCGACCACGCTTGACGAGTACCGCAAGTACATTGAAAAAGACGCCGCCCTGGAACGTCGTTTCCAGCCTGTGCTTGTCAGCGAGCCTACGGTTGAGGACACTATTGCTATCCTGCGCGGCCTTAAAGAGAAGTACGAGATCCATCACGGCGTGCGCATCACCGATAGCGCCATCGTTGCCGCAGCGGAGCTTTCGAACCGTTATATCTCCGATCGATTCCTGCCCGACAAGGCCATCGACCTCATGGACGAGGCGGCCAGCCGCCTGCGTATCGAGATCGACTCCATGCCGGAAGAGGTCGATGCCGCCGAGCGCAAACTCACGCAGATGCAGATCGAGGAGCAGGCGCTCATGAAGGAGAGCGACGAAGCTTCCCGCGAGCGTCTTGACGTGCTGCGCCGCGAGATCGCGTCGGCTCGCGAGGATTTGGACAAGCGCAAAGCCGAATGGCAGAACGAGAAGGACGCGATCGAGAGCGTGCAGAACCTCAAGCTGGAGCTGGAAGGCGCCCAGCTTGAAGAGGAGCGCGCCACGCGCGAGGGCGATCTGGTGAAGGCGTCCGAAATTCGCTATGCGCGCATCCCCGCATTGCAGCAGCAGCTGCACGTCGCCGAGGAAGCGCTCAACGTCAAGCAGCAGGACGGGGCTATCCTGAAAGAGGAGGTGTCCGACGACGAGATCGCCGAAGTGGTGTCCACGTGGACCGGCATCCCCGTGCAGAAGATGATGCAAGGCGAAATGGCGAAACTGGTCGATCTTGAGGAGAAGCTGCACGAACGCGTGGTGGGCCAGGATGAGGCCGTGTCCTCGGTTGCCGGCGCTATTCGACGCAACCGGGCGGGCTTGTCCGATCCGGATCGTCCCATTGGCAGCTTCCTGTTCTTGGGCCCGACGGGCGTGGGCAAGACGGAGCTGGCCAAGGCGCTGGCGGAATACCTGTTCGACAGCGAGAAGGCCATGGTGCGCATCGACATGTCCGAGTACATGGAGAAGTTCAGCGTGCAGCGCTTGATCGGCGCGCCTCCGGGATACGTGGGCTACGACGAGGGCGGCCAGTTGACCGAGGCCGTGCGCCGCAAGCCGTACAGCGTGATTTTGCTGGACGAGATCGAGAAGGCCCACCCGGACGTGTTCAACATCTTGCTGCAGGTGCTCGATGACGGCCGTTTGACGGACGGGCAGGGCCGCGTGGTGTCGTTCAAGAACTCGATCATCATCATGACCAGCAACGTAGGGTCGCAGTTCATCCGCGAATTTGCCGAGCATGGCGACGAGAAGGCCATGAAGCAGGCCATCGACGGCGCGCTGCGCGCGACGTTCAGGCCCGAGTTCATCAACCGTATCGACGACGTGGTGGTGTTCAACGCGCTCAACATGACGAACATCGAGCCTATCGTCGACCTGCAGCTTGAGGAAGTGCGCGCGCGTTTGGCGGATCGCCGCATCACGCTTGACGTCACGCCTGCTGCGATGGAGCACTTGTCCATCGACGGCTACGACCCCATCTTCGGTGCCCGCCCGCTCAAGCGCCTTATCCAGCGCGAGATCGTGGATCGCATTGCGCAGAAGGTGGTCGAGGGCAATCTGCGCGACCGGAGCCATGTGCTGATCGGCATCGATCAGGACGGAAACTACGAATGCACGGTCGAGGCGCCTTTGGATTTCGACAGCTTGACTTTGGATGCGACGCCCATCGACTAGCGTGTTGCTTGCGTGATCGAGCGAAGGGTCCGGCAATGCCGGGCCCTTCGCCGTTGCGGCGCCGAAGCGGGATGAGACAAAGGGACGGGGTCAATGACTCATTTTGCGCAGCGCGCAAAATGAGTCATTGACCCCGTCCCTTTGTCTCATCCCTTTGTCTCATCGCCCGCCCCTCTGTTGCTGTGGATTGCTTTCGCTACGTTCACGTTACTTGTTTTACGTGGTCAGGGGGCAGGAAAAGCCTTATACTGAAGAGGAAGCAGAGGCGGCTGGCTCAAGGCTTGCCGCGACCGAAAGGGGGCCGATCATGGCTGTGAACAACCTGCTTGTTGCGTTTGACGAATCCGAGGGCGGTCGTCGCGCGCTCGATACGGCCGTCAGCTTGGCCGAAGTCAATCCCGCGGTGCATATTGATATCGCGTATGTCGTTCCCATCCCGCTGCTGGATGAAAGCCAGATGGCCAGCTTCAAGGAAATCCTCGACATGATGATCTCTGACGGAGAGGACTTGCTTGCGGAGGCGGTTGCGGACGTGCGCGAAGACGTGGCTGCGCGCATAGATTCGCTGCTGCTGACGGGTACGAACCCTGCTACCGAGATCCTGAAGCTGGTCGATCAGCGCGATTATGATTTGGTGGTTGTGGGAAACAGGGGCTTGAGCGGGCTCAAGGAATACCTGGGAAGCGTGAGCCATAAGATTCTGCATGGCTCGAAGATTCCGGTATTGGTCGCGAAGTAGCAGGATCTTTCATATGGATTCGCCAACGTGCGGACGGTTCGACCGTCCGCACGTTCTGTATGCGCGCCCCTCGCGGTGCGGGCAGCGGATCTTAGAGCCCTGAGAATAGGTCGTTGAACGCTTCGGTCATGGTTGGATGCGTGTACACGGCATCGCGCAGCGCCTGGTAGGGCAACCCTGCATCGATGGCCAGTTTTGCAATGTTGATCATTTCGTGGGACTCTTCGATGAAAAGATGAACTCCCAGCAGACGATCGGTGCTTGCGTCGACAATCGCTTTGAGCAGACCGGTTGTTTTGCCGATGGCCTGCGCTTTCGGAACGGCGGCTGCCGGGATTTGCGCCGTCTTCACGTTGAAGCCGGCATCGCGCGCTTCCTGTTCTGTCATGCCGACGCGCGCGAAGGGCGGATCGAGGAACACGGCGTACGGAATGGCGCCGCGGTTCTTCGTGGTGCGCTCGCCCGATCCCCATGCGTCGTCGCGCACGATGCGGAAGTCATCGAGCGAGATGTACGTGAATTGCGGTCCGCCGGTCACGTCGCCCAGGGCCCAGACGTTCGGAGCGGTGGTGCGCAGATGCTCGTCCACCTGTATGCCGCCGCGCGCGTTCGTTTCGATTCGCGCCGCCTCAAGATTCAGCCCGTCGATATTGGGCCGACGGCCCGTGGCGACGAGCACGGCGTCGGCGGGGATGTGCTGCTCTCCGTTTTCCGTATTTGCAACCACCGTTGCCTCGTTCGCGGCATCTTCTATGCGCAGCACGTCGGTTTTGCTCATGACGAGCAATCCGCGGGCAGTCAAGCTGGCCAGCACGGCATGGGCTATATCGGCGTCTTCGCGGGGGAGGAACGTCTCGCCGTTCTGCACGATGGTGACGTGCGATCCGAAATTCGCGAACAGAGAAGCGAACTCGAGCCCGATGTACCCACCGCCTAGTATGACGAGGCGTTTCGGAAGCGTTGACAGATCCAGCAGCGTTTCGCTCGTGTGGACCCGCGGGCCGTCTATCCCGGGAATGGACGGAACGAACGGGCGCGATCCGGTGTTGATGAAGATGCGGTCGGCTTCGATGATGCGGCGGTCGCTTTCTCGCCGGCCTTCCACAAGGTCTAGCGCGATGCGGTTTTCATCTAGAAACGAAGCGCGCCCGTCGATGACGTCGACGTTCGGCAGGTTGGCCAGCTTGTCGTAGTTCTTCGCTCTCAGCATGCTGACCACGCGATTCTTTTCGGCGTGCGCGGCTGCGTAGCGCTCGGCTTGCTGGGCGAACGTCCCGCCCTGCGCTGCGGAGAGCTCGGCGGCATGGACGAGCGCTTTTGTGGGGATGCAGGCCACGTTGATGCACGTGCCTCCGTACCGTTCGGGGGATTGTTCGATGAGCGCCACGCTCTGTCCTTCGGCGGCAAGGGCGCCGGCAAGCGTTTTTCCTCCCTTGCCGAATCCTATGATGGCTGCGTCGTACTTCTTCATGGCGGTTCCTTTTCTTCGTGGGGTTTTCGGAGCCTTTGCCTTGCGGGACTCGTGCGCGTCCAGCAGCCGGTTTTGCGGAACAGTTTGCCCATACCCGTCCACGTGTCTGCTTGTGCGGAACGCGCACGAGCCTCGCAAGGCAAAGGCGTCGGCGCTAGCTCCCGTTCGGCTGGGATCCGGCTACGGTTTCGCCGTGCCAATCGATGATGCCGCCCATGTCCGTGACGTTGCGGTAGCCCAAGGCGATCAGCTTCTCGGCGGCTTGCTTGCTGCGCACGCCCGAGCGGCAGTAGATCAACAGCTCCTCGTCAGGGTTGGCTAGTTCGGCGGGCTTGGACGAGGCGATGCTTTCAACGGGGATGTTGATGGCGCCTGGAATGTGCTTCTCGGCGTATTCTTTCGGAGTGCGCACGTCCACCACCGTGACGCCGCCTTGCTCTATGATGCCTTGGGCTTCGATCGAGCTTATGGTTCGGTAGGTGGTTGGTGCAGCGGTTGTGTCGTCATTCGTCATACGTGCCCCTTCTTCGGTTGACGGCGGTGCTGAACAGGCGGCCATCGCCAGGATGCCCGTTGCCGCAAGGGCGACAAGGCTGAGTGTCAGGCCGAAGCGCTTCGTTCGGTGGTCCATGGATCTCGCTCCCTCTTGGTTGCGGTGCCTCGGTCGGTGCATAACTGTAACATTAACAAGTACAGATAAGGGCGTCAAGAAATAATAGCGAATTGCTGTGCAATTCATAGGTTCCGCATGTTTCGGACGAATCGCGGCCGTGAAGGGCTGCTGCAGGTTCTACCGAGCGCGCAATTCCCAGAAAGCCACCGCGCTTGCGGCCGCTACGTTGAGGGAGTCCACGCCGTGGGCCATGGGGATGCGCACCGTGTAGTCGCAGCGTGCGATGGTGCTGCGAGAAAGGCCGTCGCCCTCCGTTCCCAGCACGATGGCCAGCTTTTCCTCGGTGGCAAGAACGGGGTCGTCAAGCGACACGGAATCGTCGGAAAGGGCCATGGCCGCCGTTTTGAACCCCAGGCTATGCAGCAGGGGGACGCCCTCTTCCGCCCAGGTGCTGTGGCCCGTTGCGCGGGCGGCATCATCGTCTCCGATGCGGGTCCAAGGTACTTGGAACACGGTTCCCATGGAAACGCGCACGGCGCGGCGGTACAGCGGATCGTAGCACGAGGGCGTGACCAGCACCGCATCCAGGTTCAGCGCTGCGGCGGAGCGGAAGATGGCCCCCACATTGGTGTGGTTCGTAATGTCTTCGAGGACCGCGATGCGTCGAGCGTCGGCGACTACGTCGGCAACGCCGCGCGGCTTGGGACGACGAAAGGCGGCCAGCGCGCCGCGGGTCAGCTCGAAGCCGGTGAGCTTCGCCAGTTCGTCATGCGGCGCGACGAACACGGGAGCCTCGGGGTGGTCGAGGGCGATGCGGTCGATGACGGGCTGCAAGGCGGGAACCCATTTCGCCTCCATGAGCATCGACAGAGGTTCCAGGCCGGCTTCGAGCGCTCGCTCGATAACCTTTCCCGATTCGGCGATGAATATGCCTTTCTCGGGTTCGAGCTTGCTGCGCAGCTGCGCTTCGGTCAGGCGCGCGTATGCGTCGAGCCGAGGGTCTTCAAGCGCGTCGATCTCCAGCAGGGGCATGAGTACCTTCTTCCTTAAGCGTTGCGTTGCGCTGCGCGCGCGTTGGCTGCCGTGTCGCGAACGTGGGACAGGCCGTGTTCGCAGAACTCTTTGCACGTCATGATGTGCGCTCCAATGCAGGCCATGTCCTGAATGTTGGCCGCTTGCACGGCGGGGGTGCGCGATGACGTGCGGTCTTCCACGACCACCACGTTGTAGTCGAGCGACAGCGCGTCGTAGCAGCTGGTCCGAATGCAGTTCGGCGTGGTGGTGCCGATGAGAACCACGGTGCCGATGCCCAGCCTCCTGAGCGTCAGGTCGAGCGACGTGCTGAAGAACGCGGAGAAGCGCGGTTTCACCAGCACGCGGTCGCCTGGTTGCGGCGCGAGCGGCGCCGGCTCCTCAAGCGAGCGCGGGCTTGCGCACGCGCTCGATACCGGCTTGCCGCCTTCGGCCCATGCTTCGTGTCGGCAGGCTTCCACGTCCGACCCGTCTTCGGCATACGAGCGCACTATATGGAACACGGCCATGTCCATGTGCCTGGCCGCATCCAGCGCGCGGGCGCATGCGGGCACCGTGGCGGCTGCGCCCGCTACGCACAAGGACGATGACGCGTCGATGAATCCATGCTGCATGTCGATGATCAGCAATGCGGCGGTGCGGGGGTCGATCATAGGGCGCTCCCTCGGGTGATT
Source organism: Paraeggerthella hongkongensis (assembly GCF_003726035.1). Lineage (GTDB taxonomy): Bacteria > Actinomycetota > Coriobacteriia > Coriobacteriales > Eggerthellaceae > Paraeggerthella > Paraeggerthella hongkongensis. Next base: position 7,971 of record NZ_QICD01000015.1, on the reverse strand, counting down.
TCGAATTGGCTTTTATGATAATCGATCAAGCCCTCCCGCTTCATGCGGGAAAGCTCGGCGCACATGGCGCTGCGGTCTATTGACAGGTAATCGGCCAATTCTTGCCTGTCGAACGGGATGGTGAATCGACGTCCTCCGGCCGTTTCGGCCTGGTCGGACAGGTACGACAGCAGCTTCGCCCGCGTTGTGCGCTTGGACGTGTGCTCGATCTTGCGGGTGAGCGCATGCGTGCGCCGCGCCACCACGCCCAGCACGTTGCGAATGAGCTGCGCGTGGAATGCGCAGGACGTGGGGCACATGGTGGTAACGCGGCCTACGTCCATGAACAGGACCGTCGTTTCCTCGGCTGCTATCACGTTGATGTCGTAGGCAAGATCCTGCTCGCAGGCGTACACCTCGCCGAAGGACTGCCCCGGACCGAAAGATGCAAGGATGCTGCGGTTTCCCCACCAGTCCTCTTTTTCGAGCCGAACCGATCCTTCCAGCACCAGGCCCATGCTCGACGAGGAGTCTCCTATGCGAAACACGGCCGACCCTTTAGGGTAGCTGCGCTGGTGCGCGCCCAGGCATTGCAGCATGGAGTCGATATGCTGCGGGTCGATGCCGTGGAACAGGGGCGAGCGGTTGATCAGATGGGCATAGCGGTCCATTGTGCTCCTTTGTTGGAATTGCAACGGAAAGCATAGCGGTTGTGCCGTAGGGTTGCAAGCACGCAAGACGAGAGCGGGCGAGCGCGGTTCGGCTCCATGGCGCATGCTGCGGGCCAAACGAGGCGCGGACCCTCGAAAGAGAGGAAGGGCAATGACGGATGCGAATGCGATGTTCTGCTTCCAATGCGAGCAGACCATAGGATGCAGCGGTTGCACGGGCGCTGCGGGAGCGTGCGGCAAGCAGGCTTCCACCGCCCAGGTGCAAGACGAACTGACGGGCGCGCTCGTGGGTCTGGCGCGCACCGTGCGCGCGGCGGGCGTGACGGGCGATGCCCGCCGCGCGGCCGACGATCTGGCGATGGAAGGGCTGTTCGCCACGTTGACGAATGTGGATTTCGACGATGCCGAGTTGGCCTCGATCGTGCAGCGCGTTCATGCGCGGCGAGCCGGCATCGCCGCCTCTGCCGCAGTGGAGGAGACGCCGGATTTCGATCTTGGCCAAGTTTGGAATGCTCCCGAAGACGTGCGTTCCCTCAGATCGCTCGTGTTGTTCGGGCTGCGCGGCGTGGCTGCCTATGCGTATCATGCGGCGGTGCTGGGGTATCGCGACGAAACGGTTTCGGCGTTTCTGCATGAAGGCTTGGAGGGCGTTGCCGATGCCGAAGCGGACGCCTTGCTGCCCTTGGCGCTCAAAGCGGGCGAGGTGAACCTGCGATGCATGGAGCTGCTCGACCAAGCGAACACGCAAACGTTCGGCACCCCCGAGCCCACCACCGTGTCGCGTACGGTGGAAGCTGGTCCGTTCATCGTGGTTACGGGTCATGACCTGCATGATCTTAAACTTTTGCTGGACCAGACGGCTGGTCGCGGCGTGAACGTCTACACCCACGGAGAGCTGCTTCCCGCGCATGCGTATCCGCTGTTCAAGCAGTATCCTCATCTCAAGGGGAACCTGGGCACGGCCTGGCAGAACCAGCGCGACGAGTTCGCGGAGCTGCCCGCGCCCATCCTGTTCACCACGAACTGCCTCATGCCTCCGGCATCCTCCTATGCCAATCGCGTATTCACGACCGGCGTGGTGGCGTATCCGGGCGCCGCGCACATCGGTGCTGCGGAAGATGGCAGCAAGGACTTCGGCCCCGTCATCGAGCGCGCGCTCGAGCTGGGCGGGTTCGCCGAGTCGCGCGTATTCGCAGCCATCGAAGGCTCGCGCGGGGAGAGCGCTGGCGCCGACGCGTCGCTTGTGACCGGGTTCGGTCACGGCACCATCCTGGGAGTTGCAGACACGGTGGTCGATGCGGTGAAGCAGGGCGCTATCAGCCATTTCTTCCTAGTGGGCGGATGCGACGGCGTGCGCCCCGGGCGCAGCTACTTCCGCGAGTTCGTGCAGAAAACCCCTGAGGACAGCATCGTGCTGACGCTTGCGTGCGGGAAGTTTCGCTTCAACGATTTGGATTTGGGGTCCATCGGCGGTCTGCCGCGGCTCATGGACATGGGGCAGTGCAACGACGCGTACGGCGCCATCAAGGTGGCCGTGGCTCTGGCCGAGGCGTTCGGGTGCGGCGTGAACGACCTGCCGCTTACCTTGGTGCTTTCATGGTACGAGCAGAAGGCGGTTTGCATCTTGCTGACCCTGCTGCATTTGGGAATCAAGGGCATCTATCTGGGCCCCACGTTGCCGGCGTTCGTGTCGCCTGCCGTTTTGGACGTGCTGGTGCGCGAATTCGACGTGCGCCCGATCGGCGACCCTGAAGAAGACCTGGCCGTGATCTTGGGAGCGTAGCGCGTCTTTCGCTTCGATCTTCAGCCGGCGACGGCCCCCGTGTGCAGCGGTCGTCGCCGGCTACGCATCGCGCGCGCCGGTTTTGCCGGCGTTCGATGAAACCCATCGTTTTGACAGACATCGGTTTGCCGCGTGTTATCAAGCCTTTGAACTGGATGTATTGTAGCTGCGGGACGGCTGCGGAGGTGCTGCGATTCGAAAATGAGCGACCCCCGCTTTTCCGAGCGGTATACTGCTGGCAAACAACCGCGAGAAAGGACCGTCCCCATGGTCGAAGCACCTGCAGAATCCGCGCTCGATATCGCCTCTCATCCGGTCGACCATGCTTCGTTCGATCGGTTCGTGGCCACGATCGCCGCTTTGCGCGCACCCGACGGCTGTCCGTGGGATCGTGCGCAGACCCATCAGAGCATTGCGCACAACATGATAGAGGAGGCCTACGAGGCGGTCGACGCCATCGAGTCCGGGGATGCAGTTCACCTGCGCGAAGAGTTGGGCGATGTGCTGTTGCAAGTGGTTTTGCAGAGCCAGATCGCTTCCGACGCGGGCGCGTTCGACATCGATGACGTATGCGCCGACGTGAATGCGAAAATGATCCGGCGGCATCCCCATGTGTTCGGAGAGGCGCATGTGGCAAGCGCCGGAGAGGTGCTAGACGTATGGGACCAGGTCAAGCTGTCCGAGAAAGGCGCGTCCGATCAGGTTCCCGAAAACGCCGACGCGCAACCCGACGGCCTGCTGAGCGGCGTTCCGACCAGCTTCCCCGCGCTTATGCAAGCGCAGAAGATTTCACGCAAAGCTGCGGCCGTCGGCTTCGAATGGGAAACGCTCGACGACGTATGGGCCAAGGTGCGCGAAGAGATCGCCGAGCTTCAAGAGGCGTACGCCGCCGCCCCGAAGGCCGCGAACGGCAAGGTTGATGCGGGTGTGGGCGGCTCTGGCGCCGAAGAGCTGGTTGCTGCGGTGGAGTTGGAGCTCGGCGACGTGCTGTTCAGCCTGGTCAACGTTGCGCGTCGCATGGGCGTGGATGGCGAAGGGGCCTTGCGCGCCGCATGCGTCAAGTTCCGCTCTCGTTGGTCGTTCATGGAGGGCGCGGCATGGGCGCAGGGGCGCAGCATCGAGGATCTGTCGTCCGACGAGCTTGAAGCATTATGGGATCGTGCAAAAAAGGTTTCCCCATCGGGAAACCTTGCCCAGTAGGCTATCATACGATTCCCTGAACACTGCGGTGAGGAGCATGAACATGGAGGTGGCGTTCGGCGTGAAAGACGAACCCTCGTTGTCGGATGATCGGGTCGATCAGGGCAAGTCGGCCGAAGGCGGCGCGATGCTGCCGGCGTTTCGCTCGAGCGATGATCTTCGCGGGCCTATCGAGGATTTGCAGCGGTTGCGCGAGGCAGAGGCGAAAACGCGCGAGATAATCCAAAAGTACCAGGCTGCCATGCGCGAGATGCAAGTGCGTTTCGAAATTTTGGACCAAGACCTCAATCTCAAGAAGAATCGCAACCCCATCCATCATATAGAGTCGCGCATCAAGAAACCTGCGAGCATTTTCGAAAAGCTCGAGCGGTACGGCAAGCAGCCTACGCTTGAGAACATGGAGCGCTACATCATGGATATCGCGGGCATACGGGTGATATGCTCCTATATCCATGATGTGTACAATTTGCTGGAGCTGTTGCAGCGGCAGGACGATCTGACCATCGTCACCGTGAAGGATTACATAGCAAGTCCGAAGCCCAACGGGTACCGAAGCCTTCACGTCATCGTGCGCATTCCGGTGTATTTCCTGGATAAGAAGGAGTTCATTCCGGTGGAAGTGCAGCTGCGCACGATTGCCATGGACTTCTGGGCCAGCCTTGAGCACGACTTGAAGTACAAGGCCGTCCGCGAGGTCGAAGGACTTGACTCCTATGCCGAGCTGAAGGACTGCAGCAAGATCATCGAGGACGTTGAGGCGCGCATGCAGATTCTTGCGCGGGCGCTTGAAATGGGGAAGTGATTCAAGGCGCCGCGTGCGGCGCGTTCGAACGATTGCGGTACGGCGAGGGGCCTGGCGTGCGTGCAGCGTGCCAGGCCCCTCGCTCGTTTAGTTGTCGAAGTTTTCGGAGAAGTGCGCGATCTGCTGGTTCTCTTGCAGAACCGCTTGGCTTTGGGGCTCCTCGATGCGGCGGACGAAGAACCGAACATAGTGGCCCAGCACGTAGCCGACCATGACGATGGCGATGGCCGTTTCCGCGATGAACAGCACATCGAGCGCCTCGGGCAGCATGATTCCATTCGCGCGGAAGAACGCGAGGGCTTTGCCAAGCGCGGTTGCCGTGATCACGAAGGGGAACGTCATGGCCGCATAGCTTGGGTAGAAGCGCAGGCGAAGCAGGTGGGGCAGCCGCGAAAGCACCATGATGAACAGCACCTGCGCCAGCACCAGCATCGCGCCCGCGAACAAGGGATTGGGATCCGTTGCCGTAGCCAGGTACCCAACAAGGGACAGGCTCATGGGGGCGGTGTAGATGCAGAACAGCGGACGCGCGGCTTCGGGGATCTCGTGCTTTGCGTAGCGGTACGTCACCAAAGCGAAAAGCACCAAGTAGCAAGCGAACCCGAACCAGAACAGAACGTGGCCCGTTGCCGTCATCCCGAACGTGGGCGATGTGACCGACGCCACGACGATGCCTACGTAGCAGATGAAGTACGTGGGAAACACTTCATGCAGCTTGAAATGCGCGATGAACCGAGCGGTGAACCATCCTATAAGGGCGAGATGCGCGATGACCGCCGCCGCCCAGATCAGGGAGGCCGGTTCGTACGCGATAGGGGCAAGATAGGTGGCCAACTGCATGAGGGACATGAACAAGGTGGCGCTGACGCTTGCCATGATGGAGTTGTGCAGGTCGTCTTGGATCATGGAGGGGAAGAGGATGATCTTTGCTCCCAGCATGACGATGAGGACGAGGGCGAGCGCTCCGCAGACAACGTGGAGCACTTCGGTGTAAGGTTGCAGCAGATTGCCGAGCGCCGCCAAGCCGAGGGCGACGCCCGCGGTGGGAATGGGGACTTTCTGAATGACGTTGCGCACGGGATACCTTTCTGTTCGGACGCATCATAAACGAGGACAGGTCGCGTTTCGGTGCGCCGCGCGATCCTTCATGCGAAACGCGCAGCACCCGCTCTTGACGCGATTTGATGCATTCTTCCATAGTGCAACAAAAAATAAAACTAATATATAGTTATGTAATCATAAGATAGTATTATGATTATGGGAAAGATGGAGCGACGGAAGTGAAAAGAGGCCGATATGCAGGACTTTCGCGTTGCGACGTTTCTGACGGTGTGCCGAACGATGAATTACACGCGCGCCGCTGAGGAGCTCAATGTGACCCAACCTGCCGTTTCTCAACACATCGCGTATTTGGAGCGGGCGTACGGAGCGCCGTTGTTCGACTATCGAAACAAGAAGCTTGCGCTGACAACGGCGGGGGCCATGCTGCGCGACGCTTTGGCCACCATGGCCCACGACGAGGCTCTTTTGCGCGACCGCATAGCCAGCGCGGCTGCCGGACTGCGCGTGGACCTGGCGGTGGGGATGACGCTGACCGCGGGCGAGTACCTGGTCGCCGCTCCTTTGGCTGATTTCCTTGCTGTCCATCCCCAGTATCGCGTAACCGTTCGATCCGGCGATACGGCTGAGCTGTTGGGGCTTTTGGAGGCAGGCGAGATCGACTGTGCGTTCGTGGAGGGCTTTTTCGATAAGAACTCCTACGAGTGGGACACGTACCGAAGGGAGCGATTCGTGTGCGTCTGCTCGTCCGACCATCGTTTCTCGCGCGAACCTCGCCGGATCGAGGATCTATTGGACGAGCATCTGCTTATAAGGGAACGCGGTTCGGGCACGCGCGCGGTGTTCGAGCATGCCCTTGCCGAGCATAACCTTTCTGTAGGGGGCTTCAGCCAGACGAGCGTTGTCGAAAGCCTCGATATCATCAAGGTGTTCGCCAGGCGCGATTTGGGCATCGCGTTTCTGTACGAGGCTGCCGTGGCGCGCGAACTGGAGGAAGGGTCGTTGCGGGTTCTTGACCTCGAGGGATTCGACGTGGAGCACGACATAGCTTTCATTCGGCTGCGGCATAGCGTGTTCGAGCAAGAGTTCCAGCAGTTGTTCGACGACCTTATTGCGTGTGGATGAATCTTCGGACAGCGAAAACCCGCTTTCGCGCTATTGCCCGGAGTTGCGAAAAGGCGCTTGACCTAGAGTCCGCTCCAATGGGTATGATGTACGCGCCGCCAAATAGCCGGATACAGCAAACAAGAAGGAGCGTCCATGAAACCAGCATTTCAAGCCACGTCGAAGCTGGGTTTCGGTTGCATGCGCCTGCCTTTGACGGATCCGCAAGATCAGACGAGCATCGATCTGGAGCAGTTCAAGGACATGGTGGACGCGTTCATAGCCGGCGGGGGCACGTATTTCGACACCGCTTTCGTATACCACGAAGGCGCTTCGGAAACTGCTTTGCGCTCGGCGCTGGTGGAGCGCTATCCTCGCGACGCGTTCACGCTTGCCACGAAATGCTTGGCTTGGGCCGCTCCCGACGCGCGAACGGCGAAGGGAAACCTGGCGATCTCTCTTGATCGCTTGGGCGTCGACTACGTGGATTTCTACCTGCTGCACAATGTGGGAGGCGCTCGTACGGCTAAGTTCGACGCATACGGCATGTGGGATTTCGTCAGGCAGGAAAAGGCTGCAGGACGCATTCGCAACTGGGGATTCTCCATGCATGACGGCGCCGAGGCCTTGGATGCGCTGCTGACCGCCCACCCTGACGCCGATTTCGTGCAGTTGCAGGCGAACTATCTTGATTGGGACGACCCGGTTGTGGAATCGCGACGCTGCATGGAGGTTGCCTGGAAACACGATGTGCCGGTGGTGATCATGGAGCCCGCGCGCGGCGGTCGTTTGGCTGATCTTCCCGCCCGCGTTGCCGAGCCGCTCCTGGCGTGTCGTCCGGACTTGAGCCTGGTTTCGTGGGCGTATCGCTTTTGCTACAACCTGCCGAATGTCCTCACGGTTTTGTCGGGCATGTCGACCGCGGATCAGGTGCGGCAAAACGTTGCGGAGTGTCGAGCAAATGCCCCGTTCGCGCCTGAAGAGCAGCGCGCCCTGGACGAGGCTTGCCGCGTTTTGTCGAGCATGGCTTCCATACCGTGCACGAACTGCCGCTATTGCGTGAAGGATTGCCCGGAGAGCGTGGTCATCCCTGAAATCATGGGCCTTTTGAACTTGGAGCTCATGACCGAGAACCGGGATTTCACGAAGGGGCTGTACAGTTGGCAGGCTGCTCCGGGACCTGCGTCGAAGTGCGTGGCGTGCGGCGCATGCGAGGCCATGTGTCCTCAGGGCATCGATATCATCCATCAACTTGAGGTTGCGGCGGACCATTTCGAATAGGGGTGCGCTGAGTCTTTCGACGGCGGGGCTGCAACGGACCCGGAAGCGTTTTGCCGAACGAGATTTTGCGCCCAGCCCCGAACCCCCAGCCC
>NZ_QICD01000014.1 GCF_003726035.1 Paraeggerthella hongkongensis | reverse complement strand
CGGGCGCGTGAACATGGGGGCATGCCAGTGGAGCGCCTGCATCCTGCGCGCAGCCGCTCCACTGGCATGCCTCCATGTTCACGCGCCCGTCGTCTTCGAATTCGACGCCTTCCGCTTCCAACATCTTGCGCTGCTCGTCGGGTCCTCCGAAGGCGAAGCTCTTGCATAGGCCCCCGTCTTTGAACACGACGCGATGACAGGGGATGCACGAGGGGCCGGTTCCCGGTTCGGGGTTGGCCCGCAGGGCGTAGCCCACGTACCGCGCGGATCGGGGCGCGCCTATCAGGCTTCCCACTTGCCCGTACGACGCCACTTTGCCGCGAGGGATGCGACGCACGACGCCGAACACCCGATCTGAGAAATCTCCCATGCAAATCCTTCCTTTTTTGCCCGTTTCTTTGTTTTGATCGCAATCGGCGCTTCTTTTTTCGTTTCGGATCGCTTATGCTGTACCGATTATACTGTAGCGAGAAGATAGTGCGTGGAGACGACCCGCTTCGCGTACACGGGAGGTTTGCAATGAGCCACGGCAACCATCGAAACGGAAACGGGTTTCCCGCTTCGCCTTTTCCCGCCGGTCCGGCCGATGCGGGCGATTCTGCGTCGCAGAGCCCGGAGGTCCCTTCCTTCGGCCCCGGGCCGTCGCAGTCGACTGCGGTGCTCCCTCCTTGGCCGGACAGCATCGTGGATCCTGATGCGCTTTCCGATATGCAGGCGTTCAACGATCTCAAGGCGAAACGGAAGAAACAGCGCAAGCGCAAGGTCATCATAGGAGTTTCGGCGGCCGTCCTCGTTTTGATTGCCCTGGTGGGCGCTTTCGCCTGGTACATAGCCGACCAGACGGCCAAAGCCCTCGAGAGCATGGCGTTGCAGACCGCCCCTGTCGAGCAGGGCACGTTCGTCGACTCGGTGACCGCTTCGGGCAACTTGCAGCCCATCTCGTCCGTGAGCGCCACGCCCGAGGTGGAGGGTATCGTGGGGGAGGTGTTCGTGTCCGAGGGGGACCGCGTGGAAGCGGGGCAGACCTTGTTCACCGTGGTGAACGCGGAATTGGACAAGGCGGTGTCCCAGGCTGCGCGCGGCATCGAGGAGGCGCGCAACGGCGTGGCTCAGGCGCAGAACTCCGTGAACGAGGCGTACCGTGCAAAGTCGGCCGGACAGCAAGCTGCAGCGGATGCGCAGGCGCAAGCGCAAGCCCAGGCCCAAGCGGCTGCGAATTCCCAGGCGAACGCAGCGGCAGGGGCGGGTTCCCAGGTGCCCGCCGCTGCGGCAAGCGCCGGCCCTTCTTTCGACGAAGGATCTGCCGATGCCGCTATCAGGCAGGCCGAGCTTGCCCTGAGCAGCGCGAACCTCGCTCTTCAAAACGCGCAGACCGTCTACGACGAAGCCGTTGCGCGAGCGGACAAGCGCACGGTTGCCTCGTCCATATCCGGCAGCGTGGTCGCCGTCAACATCGAGCCCGGCAAGGCTTTGGGGTCCAGTTCTGCGTCGAATCCCGTATCGCCCGTGCAGATAGCCGACCTGTCGCAGATGACCGTCTCCATCAACGTGAACGAGATCGACATTCTCAAGATCAGCAACGATCAGACCGCGAAGGTTACGTTCACTGCGGCTCCCGATCTTACGCTTCCGGCTACGGTGGTGAGGATCGCCACCACGTCGGCGGGTTCGGGCGACGGTTCGAGCGGCGCGCCGGGCGGCGGCGGGGCGGTCACCTATACGGTGAAGCTGCTGATCGCCGAGCCCGATCCTCGCCTCAAGCCTGGCATGACGGCCAAGGCCACCATCACCACTACCACGATCGAGAACGCCCTCAAGGTTCCCGTTTCCGCCGTGCAGTCGGACGGATCGGGCGGGAGCTACCTTATGGTCGTCACCGATCCCGATACTCAGGCCGTTGAGTCGCGCTCGGTGGAGGTGATCGCCTCCGACGGTTTGACCTCGGTGGTGAAGGGTCAGGTCAAAGCAGGTGACAACGTGGTCGTTTCCGGTGGTTTCCCAAGTGGGCCGGCAGGTGCCGACGCGGCGGCCGGGGATGCGGCCATGTCTTCCGGCGGCGTATCCACCGCAGTCGGGGTGGGGTAACGTCATGGCGTGCGTTGTGGAGGCCGTCGACCTGCATCGTATTTACGAGAGCGCTTCGGGTTTCACCCATGCGCTGCGCGGCGTGTCGCTTTCGGTGGAAAAAGGCGAGTTCCTGGCCATCATGGGTCCTTCGGGATCGGGAAAGTCGACGCTCATGAACCTGCTCGGCTGCCTGGACACGCCCACGCGCGGGCGTTATCTTCTGGAAGGCATCGACGTTGCCGCTTATCGCGAAGACGAGCTGGCCGAGATCCGCGCCACGCGCTTGGGCTTCGTGTTCCAGTCGTTCAATTTGCTCCCGCGCGCCACGGTCATGCGCAACGTGATGCTGCCGCTCGTCTATACGGCTTGCCCGCGCAAGGAGCGTGCTGCCCGGGCGCATGCCGCGTTGCGCAGCGTCTCGCTCGATCCTCGCCTGTACGATCATCGCAGCAACGAGCTTTCGGGCGGGCAGATGCAGCGCGTGGCCATCGCGCGAGCGCTCGTGAACGACCCTGCGCTCATCCTGGCCGACGAGCCTACGGGAAACCTGGATACGGTGACCGGCGATATGGTGCTCGAAACGTTCAAAAGCCTGCGCGACCAAGGGAAGACCATCGTGCTCATCACGCATGAGCCCGAAGTCGCCGCCCATGCGGACCGCGTGGTCCATATCCGGGACGGCAGGCTCTACGACGGTCCCCATGTCGGCCCGACGGGAGGCGCCCGATGAAGATAGGCGATCTGTTCTACGAAACCTGGCATGCGCTGTCGGCCAACAAGGGGCGCTCGTTCCTTACCATTTTGGGCATCGTGATAGGCATCGCGGCGGTCATCGCCATGACCTCGCTTATCGCCGGCGTTCAAAACATGCTCATGGGCGAGCTGGGTTTCGCCCAAGCGCGGCAGGTGTCCATCGGGGTTTACGCGCCCCAAGGCGTGACGTTCGACGATCTGGACAAACTTGCTTCGGGCATGCCCGAGTACGAGACCATCACCGGCACGTCTTATTCTTCCGCCGAGGTGACGAAATCCGACGGCAAGAAAACGAATGCGAGCATCATAGGCGTACGGCCCGATTACTTCGCGGTAAGCGGGTCGAAGCTCAAGGAAGGCCGCTTCTTCACGGATAGCGAAGAGGCGAGCGCAGCGCGACTGGTGGTGATAGACAGCGGATCTATCAGAGATTTGTTCGGCAGCGCCGACACGCAGGCGGTGGGCAAGAGCATCAAGCTGGGAAACGACGACTACACGGTGGTGGGCGTTCTCGATGCCACGTCGTTCATGATGGGCGGGATGTCGGCATACGTGCCCTATACCACGGCTCAGACGCGTCTCGGATCGGGCGGCGGCATCTCTCAGATCATCGGGGCTGCGCGCGAGGGGACGGACATGGACAGGCTTGTGGAAACCACCCAGGAGCACGTTGCCCGGTACTTCAATCTTCAAAAGAACGAAGTGTACGTGACTTCGCTCGATTCCATCATCAAGCAGATGGAGACCATGATGTCGGCGTTCTCGTTGTTGATGGGATCGGTCGCTTCCATCTCGCTGTTCGTGGGCGGCATCGGCATTATGAACATGATGCTGACGAACGTGACCGAACGCATACGCGAGATCGGATTGAGGAAGTCGCTGGGCGCTCGTCGACGCGATGTGACCATGCAGTTTTTGCTGGAAGCCATTGCGCTGTGCGTGACGGGCGGCGTGTTCGGCATCGTGTTCGGATTCCTGGCCGCATGGGGCTTGGGAGGCGTGATCGGCCTGGTGCAGCCCGGCATGGCGGTCGCGCCGGTTCTGGCGCCCCAGGTGGTGCTCGGGGCTGTGGGCGTGTGCGTTTTCATCGGCGTGGTGTTCGGCTACTATCCTGCGCGACGCGCAGCGAAGCTCGACCCCGTGGAGTCGTTGCGCTATCAGTAGAGCGCACGCGATGCGGGCGAATCGACGCGCTTTCTCAGAATTAGCCAATTAGTCTGGACAACGACCGAGCATTAGGATAATCTCAAGAAGTTAACTATATCTAACTTTTAGGAGGTTGTCGTATGCCCAAGCGCATAGTGCAGCTGTCTCTTCTGGCTGCTGCGGTAGGCTTGTTCGCTACGGGGTGCTCTGCGCCCCAGGATCCAGCTGCTGAAAACAGCGGCGAAAAAGAGCCGATAGTCGTTGTGGACCAAAACGGGGAAGAGCAGCAACTTCCCGGGTCTATCGATCGCTTCGTTACCACGGCGTTGCCGCTTCCCAGCGTGTACGCCGTTACGGGCGAGCCGCTTGACAAGCTGGTCGGAATGCACCCCGGTTCAGCGAGCGCCATCAAAGATTCCGTGATGGCTGACATGTACCCCGACCTGCTTGACGTCCCCAGCGGCTTCGTTCAGGGCGACGAGATCAACGTCGAAGAGCTGCTTGCCCTCAAGCCCGATGCCGTGATGTATTGGGCCGAGTACGGCAACCAACGCGACGCCATGAAAGCCGCAGGGATTCCCATCGTTGGCGTGAAGACCCAAGGCGACGGAGACGCTCTGGTGACCTTCGATTCATGGGTCGAGATCATGGGCCGCATGTTCGGGAGCACGGGCAAGACGGATGCTGTTGTCGACTACGGCAAGCGCGTGAAGGAGGAGGTCGCGCAGAAGACGGCCTCTATCGACGAGAAGGACAAGCCCCGGACGCTTTTCCTGTTCAATCACGATGACAAGAAGATCACCACATCTGCCCAAGGCCACTACGGGCAGGGGTGGATCGACGCAGCCGGAGGCGTGAACGTTGCCTCGGAGCTGTCGGGCACGCCCGCTATCAGCATGGAGCAGATTTACGAATGGAACCCCGACGTTATCATCATCACCACGTTTTCCCAAACCATGCCCGAGGACCTATACAACAACACGGTTCCCGGACAGGATTGGAGCAACGTGAAGGCGGTGCGCGAGGGCCGCGTGTACAAAGAGCCTATCGGAGTCTACCGCTGGTTCCCTCCTTCGGGCGACGCTCCGCTCATGTTGAAGTGGATGTCCGAAACGCTGTACCCGGATCTGTTCGACTACGACATGGAAGCCGAGATCAAGGCGTACTACAACGAGTTCTATTCTTACGATATATCTGACGACCAGGTAAAAGGCGTTCTTTCCTCCAATCCGGAAGCTGCTCGCGGTGCTGATTGGCAGTACAAGAGCAGCAACACCAAATAGCTGACCATGCGATTCGGGATGTCCGCTGATGCTTTTGGCAGATGCAGGGCATCCCTTTTTGCGCAACGTTTGCAAGGAGTTCAATGAAGTTCAAATCTATTCGCTACCAGAGATTGATGCAAGGGGCTCTGATTGGCGTTTTGCTTGCGTCGGCGGCGCTGGCCTTGTGCCTCGGGCGCTACGGCATTCCTCTTGACGAGTTGTTCTCCGTTTTGGCGGGGCAGCCTGCGGCGAACGAGACGACCTATACCGTGTTGTTTTCCATCAGGCTCCCGCGGCTTTTTATGGCCATGATCGTTGGGGCGGGGCTGTCGGTTGCCGGATTGTCGCTGCAGGCGATTTTTGGGAACCCTTTGGTTAGTTCCGATATCTTGGGCGTATCGGCTGCCGCCGGCTTCGGTGCCGCTCTGGGTATCTTGCTGGTTGGCGATTCTCTTGCGGTCCAGGCGATGGCCATCCTGTTTGGGTTTGCGGGCATAGCCTGCACGTACGGCATGAGCCGCAGAAGAGGCAGGAGCACCGTTCTCACGCTGGTGCTGTCGGGCGTTATCGTGGGCGCGGTGTTCCAGGCGCTCGTTTCGTTGGTGAAGTTTGTGGCCGATCCGCAAAACACGCTGCCGGCGATCACGTATTGGCTGATGGGAAGTCTTGCGGGAACGTCTGTTGCCGACGTGATCACCGTTGGGCCCGCCATCATCGCCGGCATCGGCGTTCTGTGGTGCCTTCGGTGGAAGCTCAACGTGCTCTCTTTGCCTGAGGACGAAGCCGTGTCCTTGGGAGTGAACGTGAAGCGTTTGCGCCTTGTCGTCATTGCGGCGGCTACGGTCATCGCCGCTCTTACCGTTTCGATCTGCGGCATAGTGACGTTCGTGGGGCTGGCCGTTCCTCACTTTGCTCGCATGCTGACCGGGAACGACCATAAGTTTCTTTTGCCCGCATGCGTTCTGGTCGGCGCGGTTTTCATGGTCCTCATCGACACGGGCGCGCGTGCGGCAACGCCGGCCGAGATACCGCTGTCTATTCTGACGGCTATCGTGGGAGCGCCGTTCTTCGCGGTCCTCTTGCGGCGAACCGGGGGTGCTTGGAGTGATTAGGGCTAAATCGGTGGCGTTTCGCTATGCGGGCGGAAGCCCTTTGTTCCAGGATGTTTCGTTCGAAGTTCCGGCTGGCAGCGTTTTGGCGGTCTTGGGTTCGAACGGCGTGGGGAAGACGACGCTTTTGCGTTGTCTTATGCGGTTTCTCTCTCCTACGGAAGGGGAGTTCTTTCTTGGCGATCGGCCGGTACGCGATGTGTCTGCGGCTGATTTTTGGAAGGAAATCAGCTATGTCCCGCAAGCTCGCAGCATGGTGTTCAGCCATACCGTGCTCGATCTTGTGGTCATGGGGCGCTCGTCGTACGTTGCTTTCGGAAGAACGCCTTCGAAAAGCGACTACCTTCGTGCGGAAGGCTTGCTCGAAAGCATGGGCATCGCCTCGCTTGCGCGGCGTTCGTGCCATCAGCTTTCGGGCGGGCAGCTGCAGATGGTCCTTATTGCTCGGGCGTTGGTGAAGGAGCCCTCTGTGCTGATCATGGACGAGCCTGAATCGAATTTGGATATGCGCAATCAGATTCACGTTCTTGACCTGGTCGAGCGTTTGGCGTCGAAGGACGGTCTTTCCATTGTCATGAACACCCACTACCCGGCGCATGCGCTGCGCGTCGCCGATCAGGCTTTGCTGATCGGGCGCGAGGGACATGCTTGCGGGCCGGTCAAAGACATGCTGAGCCGACAGAGTATTTCCCAGTATTACGGCGTCGACGCGCAGTTGCTCTCCTGTGTTGAAGACGGGCGCTCGTACGATGCCGTCATTCCCTTGAGGAGGACATGATGAAAGCCCCTAGCCTCAATGCGCAGTCGCTGCCCCCGAAGGGTGTTCCCATTACGGAGATCGAGGTTGATTCCAAGGGGAAGCCCCTCTTGCTCAATAAAGGATCCGACCTGTGCTTTTACTCACCTGCGACGGGAGGGTACGGCATTCCCCGTGTTGCGTGTCTGGTGCCTGGAAGCCACGTTCTGTTCGTTGCCCCTCAAGGCTGCGGTCGGCATGGGTTGGTGGCGGCGTATCTGCACGGGCGCGATCGCACGAGAATCCATGCCTTGCATGTTCAAGACGAGGCGGTGTCGCTTGGATCGCATCTGGACCAGGTATCGAATGCCGCGCGCTTCATCGTGGATCGATATGCGCCCAGCGCCCTCACTATCGTATACAGCTGCATCGACGATCTGTTGGGGTCGGATTTCGATCTGATCGCTTCGGATGTGCAGGATGCTTGCGGGTTGCCGGTTCGGGTTTCGGCTATGAACCCCATCAGGAACGAAGGGTCACTGCCTCCGTTGCCGCGGGCCTTGCGCACGGTTTACAGCTTTTTAGAGCCTTTGGAGCAGGGTGGCGTTCCCCCGTCTTCTTCAGAGACGGGCGGCAAGCCTGCAATTCTGAACTTGTGCGGCATCTTCTCGAACGTGCATCCGTCTTCAGAGGTTCATGCCGTGCTTGCTCAGGCGGGCTATGAATTGGCTAATGTGGCCGATTGCGCAACCTATGAGGAGTTTCAGACGCTTTCGTCATCCCGCTTGAACCTGGTTGCACATGATGCGGCGGCGATAGCATGCGATTCTTTGCACGATCGTCTGGGCATGGAGAGCCTTCGCTTTCCTCTTCATGTGCTGCCCTCCTTGGTGGCTCGAAGTTACGAACGCCTTGAGAAGAAGTTGGAGGTCGCGCTTTCCTGGCGGCAAGCGCGCGACCAGGCCATGACGGAGGTCGAACTACTTGCCTCCTGCTTGAAGGGGCTGCGCGTTTCCGTGGGCTCGTCCCACTTGGCAAGCCCTTTTGAGCTGGCTCGGTTTTTGACGGAGTGCGGCATGAGGGTTGAATCGGTGTACGCGAACGCTCTTTCGCGCACGTGCATGGAGCAGCTTTCGTGGCTGCAGCAAGAGGCCCCTCAGATCGTCGTGCTGCCACCCGAGTCAAGGCGTGCTCTGTTCATGCACGAAATGGCTCCTGAAGTGGATGTGGCGGTGGGGCTGGATGCTGCGTACTACTCGAATTGTCTTCAGTACGCCGATATAGGATTCGAGTTGCCGCTGTTCGGCTTTCGGGGCGGTGTCGAGCTGTTGCGCATGCTGGCGCGCCCTTGCGAGGTAACCGATGGGTTCGAGGCTGCTCTGACCAGCAGCAGCCTTGTGGTGTAGAAGCGTCGGGCATGCTCGTCGCGTTGCGCCAAAGCCTGCGCGACGGCGTTTGTTCCAGGACGGGCGTCCAAGATAGGAGAGGACATGGACAGGCTTCATTATTTCGACGTTCTGCCGGCCTTCGCCCCTGACTATTCGGGGGCGGTGTCGGTTTTGTACGATTTGCAAGGAACCATTGTGGTGAACGGAGCAAGCGGGTGTCTGGCCAATTGCGCTGGCTACGATGAGCCCCGCTACTTCGAAAAGACCTCGCTCGTGCTTTCGAGCGGGTTGCGGGATGTTCGGGTCATATTCGGAGATGAGGAGTTTCTGGAGGAAACGCTTCCCCTCATAGAGGGGCTGCAAGGTTCTCGATATCTTGCCTTGCTCGCAAGTCCGGCAGCGGCGATTGTCGGCACGGATCATAAGGCGGTTGCTGCGGCTTTGGAAGATCGGCTGTCTTTGCCTTGCTTTGCGTTCGAGACCACGGGCATGAGCGCCTACGATCGCGGTGCAAGCATGGTGATGATGGAGTTGTGCAAGCGCTACGCGAAGCCGGTTCCTCGAAGCGTCGCCCCGTCTGCGAACATCTTAGGGGCGATACCGCTTGATCTTTGGGGACCCGATCAGCTTGCCGTTTTGCGTGAAAACGTGGAGAGGGAGGGCTACCGAGTGATCTGCACGCTTGGCATGGACTATTCGTTCGAGGACGTCGAGCGAATTGCGGAGGCGCACGTCAACGTCGTTGTTTCGGTGGCTGCCCTTGCGTCGGCCCGCTGGCTTGAGCAAGCGTTCGGCACGCCTTGGACGTGCGCCTTGCCCGTAGGGCCTTGCCGTGCGGGATGGATGGCCCCCGACGGTTTCCAGGCGTCTTCCGATTCTTGGAAAGCGCAGTTCTCGGCAAAGCTTTTGGGCGGCATCGGGAATCCGTGCGCAACGGCATGCGGCGTGAAGGTGCTGATTGTTGGCCAGCAAGTATGGGCAAACGCCTTTCGCGCCGGGTTGATGCGAGAGGTTTCGGGCGTTGACTGCACGGTGGCCAGCTTCTTCGGCATGGACGACGAGCTGATGCTTGAGGGCGACCGGTCGTTTTCAAGCGAAGGTGAATTTTGCGAGCACGTTGTTGATCGCGGGTACGACGTGGTGATCGGAGATCCGTTGTTTCATGAGGCCATTCCTTGCAAGGTGGCGTACGTGGGCGTTCCCCACGTTGCTGTTTCCAGCCGCTTGTATTGGACGAATCCGGCGCCTGCCGTGGGGCCGGACGCCCTTTCTGCGGCGCTCGCGACGATAGGGCATGCCATGGCGCGGAAGAAGGCGAGCCGGTGAAAAAGATAGCATTTTACGGCAAAGGCGGTATAGGGAAGTCGACCACGACGTCGAACGTTTCCGCCGCCCTTGCAGAGCAAGGCCTCACGGTCATGCAGATAGGATGCGACCCCAAGTCGGATTCGACGAAGAACCTGACGGAGGGCGTTCGTATCCTTACGGTTTTGGATGCCATCAAGGAAAAAGGCGGGCACGTGAAGCTGGAGGATATCGTGGTGCGCAGCGATTCGGGGGTGCTGTGCGTCGAGGCGGGCGGTCCTCCTCCGGGTATCGGGTGCGCGGGCCGGGGTATCATTGCGGCGTTCGAGCGCCTTGACGAGCTGAAGGCGTTCCAGACCTACGAGCCTGATTTCGTGCTGTACGACGTGTTGGGCGACGTGGTGTGCGGAGGGTTCGCCATGCCCATACGCGGCGGTTATGCCGAAGACGTGTACATCGTGACATCGGGGGAGATGATGGCTTTGTATGCGGCGGACAACATAAACCGGGCCGTAGCGGCGTACCGGAACAAGGGCTACGCTCGGGTGCGCGGCGTTATCCTGAACGAGCGAAACGTGAAGGACGAGCGTGCTACGGTGGAGGCCGCCTGCGCGGAGATGGGCACTTCCCTGGTTGCTTGTTTGCCTCGAAGTCCGGAGGTTCAACAAGTCGAAGAGCTTCGCAAGACCGTCGTGGCGGCGCTTCCTGACTCGGCAATGGCCGAGCGCTATCGCAGCCTTGCTCGGATGCTTTTGGAAAGCTGCTAGCTTGCGCGTTCGCGAAGGAATGCCGACGAATCCTTCTGCCCCTTCTCCTGTCGCCTGCGTGGTAGAATACCGCGAAGCATATATTGGCAAAGATGGTTGCGCCAAGCGCGGCGCGAGCGAACGTGCGGATCATGTTCGTTTGGGGAAATGCGGGTGAGAATCCTGCGCTATACCAGTAACCGTAAACGTTGATGGCCGGACGACATGCAGGCATGCGTTCGAGCCAGATGAGGCGAAGTCGGAACACCCATCCATCGCAGCAAGCCCTGGAAGAGAGGTGCCGACGATGATCGGTCTTCAGTTGGCGCGCGTGGGTACGCGCTCCGTTCGAGAGAGGTCGAACACGCCTTTGTCAGCCGTTTCGGTTGCAAGCGTTTCGGAGAGATTTCTAGCTGTACTTCTGGCCGTGGCCCTGGTCGTGTCCCTGGTTCCCGGCATCGCCTGGGCGCAGCCGGGCGGTGCACACGTTTCGGTTGCTGAAGAGCGCGCTCTTGCCGGGTCTGGCGAATCGAGCGAGGGCGGTTCGACTGGGCCGATGGATTCGCTGGGCTCGGTGGACCGCACCGAGACCCTTCCGAATGCCGAAGCGGGCGAGCCTTTCGATATCGGAGGAGGATCGACGGTCAATCGCGGGCTGGCTGGCGACGCGGTTCCCTCCGAGAACGCGTTGTCGAACGAGGATGGAAGCATCCAGCCCAGTGCTCTGGACTCTTTGGAGGAGACCTCATCGTCGGACTCTTCCGAACCCTCTACCTCCCGGGCTGTTTCAAACGTCGACGGCGTACTCGTCAAAACCGCATCGGGTGCGAACCTCCCCTCCAAGTTGGGCGCGGGTTTGGAGATCAAGGCATGGGCGTTCGTCGATACGGAAGAGGTTGAAGTCGGCGATTACGCTGGTATTTCGTTTCAGTGGTATCGGGGCGGTACGCAGGTTTCGTATGCACCAAACGCTTTAATCTACAAGAATTACGCTCCGATTGATGGGGCAAATGCTCGGACGTACCTTTTGGCCGACGCCGACGCCGGCTCGTTCCTCGCCGTCAAGGTCACCTTGGCCAACGGCGTCGAAAAGTGGTCTTCTTCGTCAACTCCCAAGGTCACAGACGGCAAGGCGGACCTTGCATCGGTCGAGATCGAAGGTACGGCCAAGCAAGGTAACGCCCTTACGGCCATTGCGCATGATGCCGCGAGCGGAACTGCCGTGGAATCGGGCGTTGCGTATCGTTGGTTGGTCGGGGATGCGGTTGACGGCGAGTTCCACGAGCTTTCCGGAGCGCGGGGATCTTCGCTCGAGCTTACGCCGTCAGAAGTTGGCAAGTACGTCAAGGTGGAGGCGTCGTCTCGCAACGAGGTCGTCTCTCCAGCGGTCGGTGCGGTGATCGCGGCCGGTTCTGCGGAGAACGAGGCTCGCGTGGCCGCTGCGATCACGGCTCTCGAAAAAGATGGCTTGCGCGGGTACTATCCGAATCCGAAGTACGGTACGGACTCCAATCTCAACCGCATGATCGAATCGCGCCTGTCCGAACTCGGGTTCGACGGCGTGTCGACGCGCGTTTCGGCTGCGGCGTTCTCGGGAGTCGACCCGAAGCAGCAAGGCTCCGTCGATGTTTCCGAAGGTTCGGATAACGGCGCGATCACGTATTTCTTCCTGGCTCCCGATGCAAAGACGGTTTCGTTCGATTATTCGGTGTTGCGGCAGTTCAAACCTACCTATGCATTGACGTTTGGCGATGCGACGGGGTTCTATACGCCTTCGCGTGCATCGTCTTTGGCATGGGACGATGCTCGGGTTCTTGCGTATCTGGAAGGCCAAGCTGCTAACGTCTCTCTTGACGAGGGCATCAAGACGGGCTCGATACCCGCGTCGGTCCTCAAGGTAGGTCTTCCTACGGAGGTGCGCGTCGGATCCGCCAAGACGGCGACGATTAGCTGGTCGTCGTCTGATTCGGCGGTCGCGAAGATCGCGAACGGTTTTGACGGCAATTACAACCAGACTGCGACGGCGGTATTCTCGCATACGGCGGTTCCTCGGTCAGTTACGTTGACGGCGACGTACGAGTTGCAGGTTCCCGGTTACGGAAGCGGCCCCGGTGTTTCGTATCGAACGACTTTCGATATGGTGGTCGAGCAAAAATCGGGCGCTGAAGTCGATGATATCAAGAAGCAGCTTGCGAACGTGCTGAAACGGGCGAAGGTTGTCGATGCGGCATCGGGCGGCAGCGTTCAGGCGAGTGCTGTTGACGGCGATGTGAAGTTTTCGACACCGCGTTCGCTGGGCGTGGACGGCAAGGTGTACAAGCTATCCTACGTTTCAAGCGACGAGGATTTCTTGAAGGTCAACGGATACCGAGGCGTCGTGACGCGCTCCCTTGAAGGGGAGCCTATCCGTACGGTTGAGGTTTCAGCGAGTTTGACCTACGATGGCGTGACCGTCTCGAGGGAGCTGGGGGCCTATACGCTCAAGCCCGTGTCTTCTGACGAGCTGGAACAGGCCGTCGGATTCATGAACGACGTTGCAGCGGCGTACGGCCAGGCGCTTTTGGGGCAGAATGCTTCCGCTGACCAGGTGACGGTCGACCTCGATACGTTCATGGAGGTTAGTCGTGCAGCCGACGGCTCTCTTGCATGGGCTCGCTCTATTGACCAGATGACGGACCAGGGCATTGTCCCGGACGATATTCCCGGATACGACCCGATGGGTAGCCAAAAGTGGCGTACGTTCAGGTCGTCGGACGCCGGTGTGCTTGAAGATGAGATTCTGCGCGCCAACCGTCCTGACTACGATCGCCGCGTTGCGGTCGATTCGGTGCTCACCTACAAAGCGTACGAATCCCTGGCGGCTGCACATCCGGAAAACCGTGACCTGCAGTCGCTTGTGAAGCGGCCTGTTCAGGCGGAGTTCACGGTGGCGGGAACGAAGGGCCAGACGGATCCCTTCGTCACGGCGACGTGCTCCATCATAGGCATGGACAAGCACGGCAATCGTCAGACGTGGGCGGCAGCTGAGCCGTTCACGCTGGACAACGGCTCGAAGGCGTCCGGTTTGACCGAGGCGTTGCTGACTAAGACGGGGATTTCCGCCAACATCGATAGAAAATGGGGTTGGTACCTCGAATCCGTCACGTCTCCTTACGATGCGGGCCAGAATCTCAGCTGGGACCAGGCTACGGGCAGGTTCTGGCAGATGTTCGTCAATGGTTCGGCTGCGACGGCGGGCGCCAACGGGTACGAGCTGAAGCCCGGCGACAGCGTAATCTGGTGTTATTCCGCCGAAGGGGAAGAGGCCCCTGTCGACCAGCTTTCGGCCACGTGCTCGGTTGTTGGCGTGGATGCTGACGGAGCTGTGCAGACCTGGGCTGCCGATGCGACGTACGCGATGCCGAAGGGAGCCACGGCGGCCGATCTGTCCGAGCGGCTGTTTGCGGACGCGGGTCTTAAGACTGATATCGCAACTTCATGGGGCTGGTATTTGAAATCCATAACGTCGCCTTACGATGCGGGCCAGAACCTCGGCTGGGACCAGGCTACGGGCAGGTTCTGGCAGCTGTTCGTCAATGGCGAGGTCGCCCAGGAGGGCGCGAATGGGATCACGCTGCAAGCTGGCGATCGAGTGGTTTGGTACTACTCCGCAGATGGCGCCGTGCTGCCCAGCAGTGTTGCCGCCTCGTGCGAAGTCGTAGGCATGGACGCTTCCGGCAATCCTCAGGTGTGGGCGGCTTCCTCTCGCTATGCCATGGTGGAGGGTGCCACGATGGCCGACCTGAGTGATCAGATGTTCGTAAAAACGGGCTTAAAGGCCATGGTCGACACTTCCCAGAGTTGGTATCTACAGAGCCTGGTCTCGCCTTACGACGGTCGCACGCTCGGCCGGGACCAAGTCACGGGCAGGTTTTGGCAGCTGTTCGTGAACGGCGAAGTCGCTCAGAAGGGTGCGGGCGAAATCAAGATTGAGTCCGGCGACCAGGTGGTCTGGTACTACTCGGCATTGGGTTCGTCTCTGCCGACCGCAGGCGAGGTCGTCATTGAGCCCAGTGCCTCGCGGCCCAGCTACGACTCCTTTTGGCCACAGTTCGGCGCCGGGTCGGCTCTGACCAACGTCATCACGCCCGCCGAGTCGGCCGATTTGCTTTGGTCCTTCGACTACAAGACCGTGACCTCGGCTGAAGGGGTGTCGGATCCGCTGGTTGTCAACGGCGATATCTATCTGGTGTCGGGCGGTATTCTCATGAAGATAGATGCCGCAACGGGAAGACCTACGGCATCGGCCACCGTCGGAAGCGCGAACCGCTATTTCTGCCGTCCGGCGTACGCCGATGGCTTGATTGTGATCCCTACTGACGACGGTCGCTTGGCTGCGTTTACTGCCAACGCACTTGCGTGCGTGTGGCGTACCGAATCGCTTGGCGCATCGGATGGTTCTGTCAGCTATCAGGCGCTTTCCACGCTCACGGTGAACGGGGGCTATGCATACGCCGGGTTTACGCAGCCGGGAGCCGCGAACTCCACGGGCACGGCGGGCGCGCTTGTGTGCGTGCGCATGAGTGACGGAAAGCTGATGTGGGCGAACAAGGGTGTCACGTCGAGCAGCGGAAAGCCCGAGGGCTACTATTGGGCGGGTGCTGCTGCATCCGGATCGGACATCGTGATCGGCGACGAATCGGGGGCAGTCGTTTTGATCGAGGGGGATACGGGCAAGGTGAAGTCTTCGGTCTCGCTTGGCGCCCCGTGTCGCTCGACCATTGTATCGGTTGGCGATGGGAGAACGTTGCTGGCCGTGACGAGCGACGGCGTGCTGTATAAGATCGTTCGCGAGGGCGATGCGCTCTCGGTTGCGGGCCGCGTTTCGTTTGCTCGATCCTCCACATCGACGCCCGTCGTATCGAACGGCACGGTGTTCGTGTGTGGTGCGGACGCCGATGGCTACGGGACGCTGTCCTTGATCGATCTGGCCGGCATGTGCGTCGATCGTACGGTGGTCGGCGGCCTTGGCGCGGCGCAGGGTTCCCCGCTGGTGTCGATCCAGGGCGACGGCACGTATGCGTACTTCACGTGCAACGGGTTGCCGGGCGGCGTGTACGCGTACCGGGTGGGCGATGCCGCTGCATACGCTTTGTACACGCCTGCGGGACCGCAGCAGAACTACTGCACGGCATCCGTCATTGCGGACGAGGAGGGCAATCTGTACTACACCAACGATGCCGGCGTCCTGTTTGCACTCAAAGGCCGGGCTGGCTTTCGAGTGACGTTTGATTCCATGGGCGGGTCTTTCGTGCCTTCTGGCATGGCGGTCAAGGACAAGCCCATCGTGCAGCCGGCTGATCCGTCGCGCGACGGGTACTCGTTCGGCGGATGGTTCGTAGATTCCGCGTGTACGCGAACCTGGGATTTCGAAACGCCGGTCGATGGCGATATGACGTTGTACGCCCGATGGGTCACGAACGCTCGCCCGGGCGGGGTTGGTGGATCGGGAGACGAGTCAAATGGGACGTCGGGCTCCTTCTGGGCATCTTCTGGGGCGCCGGGTGCGGCTCATGCTCCGCTTGTGCGGCAATCATCTGGCAAAGTTGGCGGGCGGACCGACAAGGTTGCCAAGGAGGCCTCGTCCCCGAACGGGGAGTCCGGTCCAGGGAACACTCGGGTGGCGGAACCGAACGGCGAGGACGCTGCGGGCGTGGCTCGTAACGGCGTGAACCCTTGGGCTGCAGGAGGTCTTATGCTTGGCATGGCCGGTCTTGTGGGAGCTGTGGCTTATGGTGCCGTAGCGCGCCGCCGCACGAAGGGCGATGGCAATGCTTGATCAAGATAAGCTTTGCGACGAAGACGCGCGACGTGCGACAACTGCGGCTCGTACGGACGACAGCCAAGAGATGCGTTTTCAAGCGCCCGTTGCTCCTAGTCGAGCTGCCCTTTCTGTTCGGCAAAAGACCATCGTGGGCATCGTTGGCATTCTGTCGGTGCTTCTCATCGGATGCTCGGCGGTGTTTTTGTGCGCATCTCCCGTCGATTCGCCCGCCCCTTCTTCCGATCCTGCATCGAAAGAGCAGGATGCAGGGCTTGTCGTTGATGCTGGTTCGGAGGGTTCCGCGCGCCAGAGCGAGGGACCGGGGGAAAGCCAGGGCGACGCTGCTTCTCCGGGTGAAACCTCCGAGGCCCCCGCTGCTCAAGAGCCTGCTCTTGCAGAAGGGGCGGGGGCTTCGGCGGGAGGTCCGGATCTCTCGGGATCTTTCAAGGAAGAAGCTTCTGGGGGCGGCTCCAATCAATCGGTCGTCACCGTTTCGGTATATGTGGAATCGTCGGCCGTGGGCAACCCGGTATCGGGCGGTGCCACGGCAACCTTTGCCCAAGGGGCAACGGTGTACGATGCGCTCATGGCATGTGGCTTTTCTGTCAATGCGTCGACGTCTCCGTTCGGCGTGTATGTGAGCGCCGTCGGCGGCCTGGCCGAGAAGGAGCATGGGGGAGGAAGCGGCTGGAAGTACTCGGTTAACGGCGAGGTTCCCATGATGGCGTGCGACAAGTACGCGCTGAACGATGGGGATGTCGTTTCGTGGTTCTACGTGACGGGTTGAGTTGCTGATTTTCAGCCGGACGCCTTTTCTTCTTCGTTGAAAGGGCGTCCGGTTTCGTGTGCTATCCTAGCTGCTTCGGATGAGGGCGGCTCGGCGGTCGAAAGGCGAGGTGGGACATTGTTCAGTCGGAAGGTTTCGATCATTCTTGCGATCATCGCATTGGCTTCTGCGGTGCTTCTTGTCATCTCGCTGTTCTTCACGGTGGGCAAGTAGGGGTGCGAGCCTGGTGAAAAGCACGGCGTTCGACCTGTTTCATCCCGTGGTCGCGTTAACGTACTTCTCCATCCTGCTTGTTATGAGCATGGCGGCGATGCAGCCCGTGTACCTTCTGGTGTCGCTTGCGGCTGCGCTCGCTCTTGGCGCGGTGCTGCGCGGCGCTCGTGCCGTCGTTCGCTCCCTCGCATGGCAGCTTCCCCTTGTGGCGGTCGTCGCGCTGGCGAACCCGCTGTTCTCGGCCTCCGGGTACACCGAGTTGTTCCGCATCGGAGCGCGGGCGTTCTACCTGGAAAGCTTCGTGTACGGTGCGTGCATGGGCGTGATGCTGGCAAGCGTGCTGATCACGTTTTCAAATGCTTCGCGCGTGTTGACGTCCGACAAGATCATGGCTTTGTTCGGCGGTGTCGTGCCCACGGTAGGGCTTATGATATCCATGACGGCGCGCTTGGTGCCCCAGTTCGTTCGGCGCGGAAGCGCTATCGAAGGCGTTGCGCGCGCATGCACGGCCGCCCGTCCGGCTGCATCGACGTTGCCCGATGCGACGAAGAGCGCGAGCCGTCGCCTTCGATTTCGCGAGCACATGCGCTTGACCTCGGTCCTTATGGGGTGGAGCATGGAGGATTCGCTTGAAACCGCCGACGCCATGAAGGCGCGCGGCTGGGGCGCCGCACCGAAGCGCACCACCTATGCGCGCTTTCGTTTCCGTCGCCTTGACGCATGCGCGCTCGCGTTTCTCATAGTGGTTGGCGCGAGCGCGGCCGTCGCCGCCTGGGCGGCGTGCGTCCAATTCAGGTTCTACCCGTCTATCACCGGCTTCGCCTCGTGGTGGAGCTACGTCCCCTATGTACTGTTCGCGGTTTTGCCGCTGGTTATGGAAGTAAGGGAGCGGATCGTATGGAGGTCGTAACCGATCGGCTCGCCGTCGAGACGCGCGGGTTCTCCTTTTCGTATCCCGATGCCGCAGCATCGATCGGACCGCTTGATTGGCGGGTGTCCGAAGGGGCGTTCCAGCTACTGGTCGGGGCGACCGGCAGCGGAAAGACCACGCTGCTGCGCTGCTTGAAACAGGCTATCTCGCCTGTTGGGACGAAGAGCGGAAAGCTCAAGGCGTTCGGCGTTCCCGTTGAGGACATGGACGCGTTCGCGGCGGCTTCGCACGTAGGCTACGTTGCCCAAAGCCCCGAGAACCAGATCGTGTGCGACGCCGTGTGGCACGAGCTTGCCTTCGGGTTGGAAAACTTGGGCGTTTCGCAGGACCAGATGCGCCGTCGCGTGGCCGAGGTCGCGCATTTCTTCGGCATCGAGCCGTGGTTTCGGCGCCAGGTGTCCGAGCTTTCGGGGGGTCAGAAGCAGATGCTCACGCTGGCCAGCGTCCTTGCCATGCAGCCCCGGCTGCTGCTGCTCGACGAGCCGACGGCCCAGCTTGACCCGGTGGCGGAGAAGAACTTCCTGCACGCGCTTTTCCGCGTGAACCGCGAGCTGGGGATCACGGTGGTGGTTGCCACGCATGCACCCGAATCCATGGCCTCGTACGCCACCGATGCCGTGGAGTTGCGCGATGGTCGGATAGAGGAGGTTTCGCTCGATCGTTTCACGGCGCGACCGCTTCGCCTTCCAGATGCTGGACGCGCCGTTGAAACGGGGCGCCCAGCGCGCGCGGTCGATCCTGTCGTGGCGCTGAACGACGTGCGTTGCCGTTACGGGCGCGACGCCGATTGGGTGCTGCGCGGCATGGATTTGAGCGTGCGTCCGGGGTGCGTGCATGCGCTGGTGGGAGGAAACGGCAGCGGGAAGTCGACGCTGCTGCGCCTGGTCGCCGGCGTGCTGAAGCCTGAACGGGGCAACGTGACCAATCGCCTGTCGTCCCGACAGGCGCTTCTTCCGCAGGATCCGAAAGCCCTGTTCGCGTGCGACAGCGTGGATGAGGAGCTGCGGGAATGGCAGGGTTCGTGCGGATTCTCGGACAGCGACGTGTCCGCCGCGCTCGAGCGGTTCGACCTGACGCCCTGCACGGCAAGCCACCCGTACGATCTGTCGGGCGGGCAGCAGCAAAAGCTCGCGCTGGCCAAGCTCTTGCTGACCGATCCCGATCTGCTGTTGCTCGACGAGCCCACGAAGGGCCTCGACGCGTCGTCGAAGGCCGCGATGGCTGAAGCGGTGCTCGATCGGGTTCGAGCGGGCGCGACGGTGCTTATGGCCACGCACGATCTGACCTTTGCGGCTCTTGTTGCCGACGAGGTCACCATGCTGTTCGACGGCGAGGATGCCTGCACGGAGCCTGCTGGTTCGTTTTTCGAGGGGAATTTGTTCTACCGGCCTTCCGAGGACGCGTTCGCGTGCCTATACGAAGGCGGCTCGCGATGAACGCTTCGAAAGGGAAGGCGCATCGCGTTTTGGCGGCGCTTGAGGTTCCGGCCTTGGTTGCCGTTCCCTGCGTGCTTGTCGCGTGCGCGTATTTCGGCATCGAGCAGGGGGCGCTTTTGACGGTTGCGGTCGCATGCGTTGCGGTCGCGGTGTTCTTCGCGGGGTTTGAGACGTCCCGTCCGCCGCTTCGCCAGGTCATGCCCACGGTAGTGCTGGCTGCGCTGGCGGCTGCGGGCCGCATCTTGTTCGCGCCCTTTCCCGACTTCAAGCCGGTTTCGGCCATTTGCATTCTCGCGGGGGCCGTGTTCGGTCGGCGCAGCGGCTTTCTGGTGGGGGCGCTGGCTGCGCTCGTGTCCAACTTCTTTTTCGGCCAAGGGCCGTGGACGCCGTGGCAGATGTACGCGTGGGGCCTGGTCGGATACGTGGCCGGCGTGCTAGCCGATCGGGGCTGGCTCGATCGGACGGTCGTGCTGTGCGCTTACGGGTTCGCTTCCTCCTTGGCGTACGGGCTTGTCCTCAACAGCTGGTACGTTGTGGGTTTCGTCCATCCCGTGACGCTTCCCGCCGTAGCGGTCGCTTTCGCCGCTGCGATTCCCTTCGACGTCGCGCACGGCGTTGCCACGGTTTTGTTTCTGCTGGCGCTCTATGCGCCTTGGCGCAAGAAACTTGAGCGTATCAAGTGCAAGTACGCCCTGGTGGATGCTGGTTTCGGCACGTCTCGTCCATCGTGATACAATGCAAGCTTCCCTAGGCGGCGGCTTCACCCTGAACAGCAAGGAAGTGTTTCCATGGCTCGAGGAACTGGTTCTTTCGACGATGCGGTTGCGGCGCTGCGGCGCGCAGACGCGATCATCTTTCCCACGGACACGGTGTACGGACTGGGCGTTGCCGTTGATGCGGCGGATACGCCGGAGGTGCTCTATCGTTTGAAGGAGCGCGACCGCGGCAAGCCCATCGCATGGCTGGTCGGCAGCGCGGACGACCTCGACCGCTACGGCGAAGGCGTTCCCGATATAGCCCGCACGCTTGCGCGAACGTACTGGCCGGGCCCGCTCACCCTCATCGTGAAGGCGAACGGTCGTGTTCCCGAAGCGTTCCAATCCGCCGAGGGGACCATCGGCTTGCGCATGCCCGACAACTCGGTTGCGCTCAAGCTCATCGTTGAAGCCGGCTGCCCGCTTGCCACTACTTCCGCGAACCTGTCGGGCTGCGCGTCTCCATGCTCGTACGAAGCCATCGACCCGGCATTGGCCGCGCGCGTGCGCGCGATCGTGGCCGACGAGAACGACGCCGACAAAAGCGGTCTTGCCTCGACCGTCCTCGACTGCACGCGCGATCTGCCCGTTGTGGTGCGCGAAGGGGCCGTCACCGCCGAGGACGTCCGGAGTTTCCTTTAATTCAGACGTGCGTTTCGCTCGCGCGAAACCCGGTCTTCACCCTTCTTGTTGCAGGATGGGTATAATGGAGGAAACTCCTGGGGAGGGGATACAGCATGGGAATCGAAACGACCGTTGCGCCCGTGGGCTTTCTTTCGAACGACGAAACGTCCACCATCAGGGGCTTGGTCTGGAAAGCTTCCGAAACAAGGGGAAGCGCGCGCGTCATCTCTTCTCCGCGCGGCATCGTGCAGATCGTGCACGGCATGGCCGAGCACGTGGAGCGCTACGACGAGTTCGCGCGCTACCTGGTAAGCCGCGGCTACGTGGTGTGCGCTGCCGACCACATCGGGCACGGCAAAAGCGCTCCCGACGCGGAAAGCCTGGGGCACATGCCCGTCGACGGCAAGGAAATCCTGATCGAAGACGTGCACGAGCTGCGCAAAACCGTCACCGCGCGCTACTCCCGTCAAACGCCCTACATCCTGTTCGGGCATTCCATGGGCAGCTTCATCGCGCGTGCCTATCTAGCGCGCCATGGCGAAGGCGTGGCGGCCGCCGTGCTGTGCGGCACCGGCCAGCAGCCGTACCTTCTCTCGAAAGCCGGCAACGCCTTGGCCCGGCTGATCGCGCGGTCGAAGGGGCCGGAGTACCGCAGCGCGTTTCTGGACGGCATGGGCGCGGGCGGCTTCGCCAAGAAGATCGAAAACCCCCGCACGCCTTACGACTGGCTGTCCACCGATCCCGCCGTCGTCGACGCCTTCTTGGCGGACGAGCTGTGCGGCGCCATGTTCTCGGTCGGCGCGTACGCCACCCTTACCGACCTGACCGGGGAAGTGGTCACCATGGCCTGCGCATCGAAGGTTCCGAAAGATCTGCCCGTGCTGTTCGTCGCCGGCGCGCAAGACCCGGTGGGCGCGTGCGGCAAGGGCGTGCAGGCGGCGGCCGACCTGCTGCGACGGGCGGGCGTCAAGGACGTGACGGCGACGTTGTACGAAGGCATGCGCCACGAGATACTGAACGAGCCCGGTCGGGCGCAGGTCTATGCCGAAGTAGCCGATTGGATGGAGGAGCACGCATGCGATCAACCTACGTCGTAGCGCTCGATCAGGGGACCACCTCGTCGCGCGCCATGCTCATCGACGGGCAGGGCTCTGTCGTCGATGCGGTGCAAAACGCGTTTCCCCAGCTGTATCCGCAGCCCGGTTGGGTGGAGCACGATCCGCGCGACATCCTGTCGTCGCAGCTGGGAGCGTTCACCGAACTGCTCGTGTCGAACAACTTGGGACCAAGCGACATCGCCTGCATCGGGATCACGAACCAGCGCGAAACCACGGTGGTGTGGAACCGCGAAACGGGCGAGCCGGTGTTCAATGCCATCGTATGGCAATGCCGTCGCACGGCTCCCATCATCGACGAGCTGTGCGCCGATGCCGAAGTCGCGCGCGAGATCGCGCGCAAGACCGGCCTGGTTCCCGATGCGTACTTCTCTGCAAGCAAGGTGAAGTGGATCCTGGACAACGTGCCCGGCGCCCGTGAGGACGCTCGGGCGGGCAAGCTCGCCTTCGGCACGGTGGACAGCTGGCTTATCTGGGTGCTGACGCAGGGGCAGGTCCACGCCACCGACGTGACGAACGCCAGCCGCACCATGCTCTTCGACATCCACGAGATGCGCTGGGATCCTTGGCTGCTCGACCTGTTCGACGTGCCGGCCTCGATGCTTCCCGAAGTTCGCCCTTCGTCGGGCGACTTCGGCCGCACGGCCAACGCCGGCATCGCTCCGGGCATTCCCATCTGCGGCGTGGCGGGCGATCAGCAGGCGGCGCTTTTCGGCCAGTGCTGCTTCGAGCCCGGCCAGGCGAAGAACACCTACGGCACCGGGTGCTTCCTGCTCATGCACACGGGCGGCGAAGCGTGCGCATCCTCCCACAACCTGATCACCACGGTTGCGGCGTCCGCGCCCGGCGCGCCGGGTCCCGAGTACGCGCTCGAAGGCAGCGTGTTCATGGCCGGCGCGCTCATGCAATGGCTGCGCGACGAGTTGGGACTGATCGAGAACGTGGGGGAGACCGCGGCTTTGGCGCGCAGCGTGGAGAGCACGGGCGGCGTCTACATCGTGCCCGCGTTCACGGGCTTGGGCGCTCCGTATTGGGACGCCGATGCGCGCGGGGCCGTGTACGGGCTGACGCGCGGAACCACCCGTGCCCATTTCGTGCGTGCCGCGCTCGAGTCCTTGGCCTACCAGGTGCACGATCTTGCGGTGGCCATGGAGGCGGACGCGGGCGTGCCCCTTTCCGTGTTGAACGTGGACGGCGGGGCCTCCGCCAACGATTTTCTCATGCAGTTCCAGTCAGATGTGTTGCGCACGCCGCTGCGTCGACCGCAGAATGCGGAGACAACGGCTTTGGGGGCGGCTTATCTTGCCGGCTTGGCCGCCGGCTTCTGGAGCGGAATCGAAGAGCTGCGCGGCTTGCGCGCGTCCGACAAGCGCTACGAGCCGTGCATCGAGGATGCGCGCCATGCGGTTTTGCTGGAGGGTTGGGCCAAGGCCGTCCGCCGCACGATGATGGACTAACGAAAGGGCTTATTACATGAAGATCAGCATCGCAAGCGATCACGCGGGATTCGAGCAGAAGCAGCAGCTCGTGGACTACCTGGCCTCGCAGGGCCACGACGTCATCGACCGCGGCCCCGACACCGACGATCGCGTCGATTATCCCGATTACGCGGCGCTCGTCGCGCATGACGTCGTCGACGGGTTGGCCGAGCGCGGCGTGCTCGTATGCGGAACCGGCATCGGCATGGCCGTGGCCGCGAACAAGGTGGCGGGCGTCCGAGCCGCCAACATCGTGTCCCCCGAATTCGCTGCGCTGTGTCGCGAGCACAACGACGCGAACGTCATCACGCTGTCCGGCCGCTTCGTCGAGCCGGGCGTCAACCAGGCTATCCTCGACGCGTTCCTGTCCACCGCGTTCGGCGGCGGGCGCCATGCGGGTCGCGTGGAAAAGATCGCCGCTCTCGAGATCGGCTAGCTTGGCTGGATCTTACGCACGCCCGTTGTGCTAGCATAGCCCCGAAACAGCCCAGCGAAAGGAATACCATGGCTCTTTCCTACGTATCTCAAACCGATCCCGTCGTTGCGGACGCGCTCCGTCAAGAGCTTGCCCGCGAACGCGATTCCGTGGAGCTCATCGCATCGGAGAACTTCACGTCTCCTGCTGTTATGGAGGCCGTGGGCAGCGTGCTCACGAACAAGTACGCCGAAGGCTACCCGCGCAAGCGCTACTACGGCGGCTGCGAGAAGGTCGACATCGTCGAGGACCTGGCGCGCGACCGCGCCTGCGAGTTGTTCGGGTGCCAGTTCGCCAACGTCCAGCCCCATTCCGGCGCGAATGCGAACCTTGCCGCCTACTTCTCCATCATCAAGCCGGGCGACACCATCTTGGGAATGAGCCTTGACCAGGGCGGCCACCTCACGCATGGCAGTCCCGTGAACTTCTCGGGTCGTCTGTACCATGTGGAAGCGTACGGCGTCGATCCCGAAACCGAGACGATCGATTACGACGCGCTCGAGGCCAAGGCCAAGGAATGCCGTCCGCAGGTGATCGTCGGCGGCGCGAGCGCCTACCCGCGCGTCATCGATTTCGAGCGCATGGCCGCCATCGCCCGCGAGGTGGGAGCGTACTTCATGGTGGACATGGCCCATATCGCCGGCCTGGTGGCCGCGGGCGCGCATCCCAGCCCCGTGCCGCATGCCGACATCGTGACCTCCACCAGCCACAAAACGCTGCGCGGCCCGCGCGGCGGCTTCATCCTGACCAACGACGAAGAGCTGTACAAGAAGATCAACAGCGCCGTGTTCCCCGGTGCGCAGGGCGGTCCGCTCATGCACGTGATCGCCGGCAAGGCCGTGGCCTTCGGCGAGGCGCTGGCCCCTTCGTTTGCCGCCTATATCGACCAGGTGGTGGAGAACGCGCGCGTGCTCGGCCAGGGCATGATGGACGGAGGGCTGCGCCTGGTGTCCGGCGGCACCGACAACCATCTGTGCCTGGTGGACCTGACCGCCGCCGACGTCACGGGCAAGGATGCCGAGAAACTGCTCGAGGGCGTGGGGTTGACGGTGAACAAGAACTCCATTCCCAACGAGCCGCGCAGCCCCTTCGTCACGAGCGGCATACGCGTGGGCAGCGCTGCCGCCACCACGCGAGGCTTCACCGCTGACGATTTCTACCAGGTGGGCCAGCTCATCGCCGCAACCGTGTTCAACGCGAGCGACGAGGCGAAGCTCGCTGACGTACGCGCGAAGGTGGAAGCCATGCTGGCCGCCCATCCGCTGTACCCGGAACTTACCTACTAGGAGCATTGATTCATGGCGAAAGAATACGAACGCGTCACCATCGTCGATCATCCCATGGTGCAGCATAAGCTGTCCATTCTTCGCGACAAGGAGACGTCGTCCAAGCAATTCCGCGAACTGGTCAAGGAGCTGGCGCTGTTCGAGGGCTACGAGGCCACGCGCGATCTCCCGCTTTCCGACGTGCAGGTGGAAACCCCCATCTGCACGGCCACGTGCCGAGCCATCAGCGGCAAGAAGCTGGCCATCGTTCCCATCCTGCGCGCCGGTTTGGGAATGGTGGACGGCGTGCTCGATCTGGTGCCCGCCGCTCGCGTGGGCCATCTGGGCATGTACCGCAACGAGGAGACCCACAAGCCGGTGGCGTACTACGCCAAGCTGCCGGAGGATATCGCCGAGCGCAACGTCATCGTGGTGGATCCCATGCTGGCCACGGGCGGTTCCGCTGCCGCAGCGGTGGAGTACCTGCGCTCCATCGGCGTGACCGGCACCATCAAGGTCATGGTCATCGTGGCCGCTCCGGTCGGCATCGAGTGTCTGCTCGCAGCCGACGACGACGTGCATGTGTTCACGTGCGCCGTCGATGACGAGCTCAACGAAGCGGCGTACATCGTGCCCGGCCTGGGCGATGCCGGCGACCGCATCTTCGGCACCAAGTAACGTTGCGCCGTCCTGCCGGACGGCGGAACTGCTCGACGCTGCGAAGCGTCGATGCGCCCGATCTCGCCCCTTTTTCGCTTGCCCTCACGTGCAAAAGCACGCTCGGCCGCAAAACGGGGCGATCTCGGACACCTCGACGCTTCTCGCTGACTTTGCTGGACCAGGAAGGATGAAAACCATGACCGAGCCGCTCGATCATCGTCCCAGTTGGGACGAGTACTTCATGAAGCTGGCGAACGAGGTGGCCACCCGCACGACATGTTTGCGAAGAGGGGTGGGTGCGGTTATCGTGAAGGACCGCCGCATCTTGTCGACCGGTTACAACGGCGTGCCCACCGGCATGCGCCACTGCGCCGAAACGGGGTGCCTGCGCCAGCAGCTCGGCGTGCCCAGCGGCCAGCGCCACGAGATCTGCCGGGGCCTGCACGCCGAGCAGAACGCCATCATCCAGGCGGCGCGCTACGGCATCAACATCACGGGCGCATCCATCTACATCACCACGCAGCCATGCGTCGTGTGCGCCAAGATGCTCATCAATGCGGGCATCGAGGAGATCGTGTACCAGAATCCGTATCCCGACGAGCTTGCCATGTCCATGCTCGAGGAAGCGGGCATGAAGCTTCGCATTTTCGAAGGCTAAAAGATCCCCGGCGGCTTGAGCTGTCGGGGATCCTCCTCATCGGCGTCTGAAGAATATTCAGTTTCGCCTACCGCTGACGCTTGATTTATGCATTTTTTTAGCCGGTTTATGCTTCCGCTCACCAAAAAATTGTAGGTTTCTGTTACCTTATCGTAAGAGGAGCAGGAAATTCCGTTATCATGCATAGCGGTTTTTAATTGGTAGGATGCGCAAGCGTGCGCGTGAATGGGAAAGCGGGTTATGGTAGGAGCGATTGTTCTGGGGGCGTTGTCGGGAATCGCGGGCTTTTTGCCTTTGATCTTCGGGCTTCGCATGACAAAGCGGGTCACCAAAACCAGTAACTTGGGGCACATGGGCATTCTGCTGCTCAGTGTATTCGCTTCGTTCCTCATCTTGTTCGCCACCGTCATGGCCTGCATCGTATTCGCTCGCGAGCTTGTGCTTTCGTTTGCTTTGGCCGAGGTGCTGGCGCTGAGCGTCGCAGCTATCGGCTTCGGTGTGGTGAAGTTGGTCCGGAAGTAGAACGGAAAGGTTAGTTACGTGAATCCACTTGAAATCCTTGCGCAGGATGCTGTCCACCTTCAGCACTCGTTCGACTCGACGTTCGTGTTCGGGGGAGTGACGCAGTACACCCTGTACATGATCCTGTGCTTCATCATCACCCTGGTGGTGGTGCTGACGGTGGGAAGGCGTCTTACGCTGGTTCCCAAGAGTAAGTTCGCCAATATGGTCGAGTACGGCTACGAGTTCGTGAAAAAGGATATGGGTGAGGGCGCTATCGGTCATGGTTACAAGAAGCACCTGCCGTTCTTGGCTACGATGTTCTTCTTCATCTTGATCTGCAACTTCGTGGGCCTTATCCCGGGATCGAAGGCCGCTACCGGATCGATCAGCATCACGTGGGCGCTGGCTGCCATTTCGTTCGTGTACTTCAACTACTGGGGCATCAAGGCTCATGGCGGCTGGGGCTACATCAAGTCCATCGCGCCGTCCGGCCTGCCGAAGGTCATGGTCCCGGTCATCTGGTTCTTCGAGTTCATCTCCCTCGTGCTGCGCGTGCTCACGCTGGCTGTGCGACTCTACGGCAACATGTTCGCCGGTCACATGGTTCTGGGCATCTTCGCGTTGGCTACGAGCGTGTTCATCAGCGCGGGCCTGCAGGGCGACTTCCTGTTCTTCTTGCCGCCGGTCGGCTGGATGGCGCTGCTCATCGCCATGTACGCGCTTGAGGTTCTGGTCGCGTTTCTGCAGGCGTACGTGTTCACCACGCTGTCGGCCGTGTACATCAGCCTGGCAACGAGCGAGCACTAGGCCCGTCGCCGCCCGCGAGCGCGGCATTCTATTTCGGTTACTTGGTCGGCTCGGATGGTCGGCTAGGGAATAAAGCAGGAGGTTTCGGGGAGGTCTCGAAACCGTGTAAAAGGAGGAACCAAGTGGATATCGTTCTCGTACTCTCGGCTCTCAAAGTCGTCGGCTACGGCCTTGGCGCCATCGGCCCTGGCATCGGCATCGGCATCGCCTGCTACGGCTGCTGCGTCGCTACCGCTCGCCAGCCCGAACTGCAGGGTCGTATGTTTACGAACTTCATCATCGGCGCTGCTCTTGCCGAGGCTCTGGCCCTCATCGGCCTTGTTGTCGCCTTCATCATGTAGCCAGGCCTTATTCGGAACCAATAGCCGGATACAGGCTCAAAGGAGGTTACGTAGTGAAAGTTAGAGCGAAAAAAGCAACGGCCCTCTCGGGTTCCGCCGTGCTCGCCGCCGGCAGCATGACGTTTGCTTTTCCTGCGCTCGCGTTTGCTAGCGAAGGGGAGGACGCTGCGGGAATCAGCGCGATTCTGCCGAACATGGTGGAATTCGTCCCGATGCTCATCGCCTTCCTGGTGCTGTGGTTCGTGCTGGCCAAGTTCGGCTGGCCGAAGTTCAACGACATGCTCGAGAAGCGCGAGCAGACCATCAAGGAGTCCCTTGAGAAGTCTGAGCAGGCGCGCATCGAGAGCGAACGCGTGCTGGAAGAGTACAAGTCCCAGCTGGAAGATGCGAAGACCCAGGCTGCTCAGATCGTTGCAGACGCGAAGAAGACCGGCGAGGCTGTGAAGGCGGACATCACCGCCAAGGCGCAGTCCGAGGCCACCGTCATGATCGAGAAGGCGCATGCCGCCATCGAAGCTGACAAGAAGGCCGCTATCTCCGAGCTTCAGGGTTCGGTTGCCGACCTGTCCGTCGCCGTTGCATCCCGCTTGATCGGCGAGGATCTGGGCGATGCCGAGCATCGCAAGATCATTGAGCGTTACGTGAACGAGGCGGGCAGTTTCAATGCCAACTAACCGCCATGTTCAAAGGGAAAAGGTCGCGACGTATGCGTCCGTCCTCTTGGATGGCGCGTACGTTGCAGGCGGCCAGGATGCCGCTCTGGAAGTTCGCGACCAGGCTGAGCGCATTATTCGCATCGTGCGTTCGAACATGGAACTCTCCGACGCTTTGGAGGACAGCTCCTATACGCCCGAGCAGAGGAACGAGCTTGCGCGCAGCGTCTTTGCGCAGGCGAATCCTGTTCTCGTGGATGTTCTGGCCGTCATGGCGGAACGCGGGGACTTCGCGTTGCTGTCGCGCGTATGGGCTAGCTATGGAGAGGCTCTCGAACGCAAGTTGAACGTTACCGTCGTCGATGTCACGACCGTCGTCGAGCTGGACGATCATTTGCGCGAGGTCATTGTAAAGAAAACGCAAGCCGACCTGGGGACGAACGTGGTGCTGCGAGAGCACATCGACCCGTCTCTGCTCGGCGGCATATTGATGAGTGCAAACGGCAAGCGAATCGACGCCAGCGTCAAGTCGCAGTTGGAAAGCGCTCGCAACGTGCTCAAACTATCAACAGATGGAGGTGAATGCTAGTGACTGAAATCACCGCACAGTCTATTGACGATGCACTGCGCAAGCAGCTTGATGCGTTGAACACGAGCGTCGAATCTCGCGAGGTGGGTACCGTCATCCAGGTGGGCGACGGCATCGCGCGCGTCGACGGCCTGAAAGACGCCATGGCGGGCGAGCTCCTCGAATTCGTGGGTTCCAACGGCCAGACCGTGTACGGTATGGCTCAGAACCTCGAAGAGGACGAAGTCGGCGCCGTGCTGCTTGGTGACGTCACCGCAATCAAGGAAAACGATCAGGTCAAGACCACTGGTCGTATCGTGGAGATCCCGTCGGGCAAGGGTATGCTCGGCCGCGTGGTGAACCCGCTCGGCATGCCTATCGACGGCAAGGGCCCCATCAAGGCCGACGGCATGCGCCCGGTCGAGTTCAAGGCCCCCGGCGTTATTCAGCGCCAGCCCGTTGAGGAGCCGATGCAAACCGGTATCCTGGCTATCGACTCGATGATCCCCGTTGGCCGCGGCCAACGCGAGCTGATCATCGGCGACCGTCAGACCGGCAAGACGGCCATTGCGGTTGATGCCATCATCAACCAAAAGGGCAAGGACATGATCTGCATCTACGTCGCTATCGGCCAGAAGGCGTCCACGGTCGCCGGCCTGGTGGAGACGCTGGAGCGCCATGGCGCCATGGAGTACACGATCATCGTGAACGCCTCGGCTTCCGACTCCGCTCCGCTGCAGTACATCGCCCCCATGGCGGGTGCCGCCATCGGCGAGTACTTCATGTACAACGGCGAGGACGGCAAGCCGGCTTCCGCCGACAACCCGGGCCGTCACGTGCTGTGCATTTACGACGACCTGTCCAAGCAGGCTGTGGCCTATCGTCAGATGTCGCTGACGCTGCGCCGCCCGCCGGGACGCGAGGCGTATCCGGGCGACATCTTCTACCTGCACTCTCGCTTGCTCGAGCGCGCGGTCAAGATGTCCGATGAGTACGGTGCGGGCTCCCTCACGGCTCTGCCCGTGATCGAGACGCAGGCTGGCGACGTGTCCGCCTACATCCCGACCAACGTCATCTCCATCACCGACGGTCAGATCTTCCTGTCCACCGACCTGTTCTTCCAGGGCCAGCGCCCCGCTGTCAACGTCGGCATTTCCGTGTCGCGCGTTGGCGGTTCCGCGCAGGTCAAGGCTATGAAGCAGGTTGCCGGTACGCTGCGTCTCGACCTGGCCGCCTATCGCGAGTTGCAGGCGTTCACGCAGTTCGGCAGCGACCTGGACAAGGCCACGCTGGACCAGCTGAACCGCGGTGCTCACATGACCGAGCTCTTGAAGCAGGGTCGTTACGTGCCGATGCCCGTCATGGACCAGGCCATCGCCATCTACTCGGGTGCGCGCGGCTACCTTGACGACATCCCGGTGTGCGACGTCGTCCGCTTCCGCGGCGAGCTGCTCGACTACATCCACGCCTCCAAGGCGGAGATCGTCGCGGCTCTCGAGAAGGAGCAGAAGTTCACCGATGCCATCGAAACCGACCTGAACGCTGCGATCGAGGCTTTCAAGCTGCAGTTCGCACCCACGGCTTCCTAAGGCAGGTAGACTATGCCCAACCTTCACGACATAGAACGGCGTATCAGCTCCGTCTCCTCGACGAAGCAGATCACGCGCACCATGGAGATGGTGGCGGCTGCGAAGATCCGTCGCGCCGGAGAGCGCGTCGCGGCTTCCACGCCTTACGCTGACTCCATGGTCGAAATGTTGGCCAACGTTGCCAAGCGTGTAGGTGGCTCTGAAAACGCGCTGCTGCGCAAGCACGACGAGGTCAAGAACGTGCTCGTAGTGGTCGTCGTGTCCGACCGCGGTCTGGCCGGCGGCTTCAACAGCAATGTGCTGCGGCACGTCGATCGCCTCATGAAGGACAAGCAGGCGGCGGGCGCGACCGTCGAGGTCGTCGCCTGCGGCAAGAAGGCCGTCGGGTACTACACCTACCGCAAGGTGCAGCCGGTGCTTTCGTTCGCGGATCTGTCCGCCGATCCTACGGTGGAAGAGGCTGCTTCGGTTGCCACTTTTGCCATCGACGGCTACGTGAACGGTGACATCGACGAGGTTATCGTCGTGTACAACCACGCGAAGAACGCTGCCGAGCAGCAGCTTCGCCAGGAGCTCGTGCTGCCCGTCGACACGGAGAAGCTCAAGGCCGAACTGGCTGACGACGGCGTAGCGGCCGACAGTGAAGCGAAGCCCGAGGGCGACGTGATCTTCGAGCCGAGCGCCGAGGCCGTTCTCGACCAGCTTCTGCCGGCTTACGTGCGCACGACGCTCTACCATGCGCTTATCGACTCGGCTGCTGCCGAGCAGGGCGCGCGTCGCAACGCCATGATGTCGGCGACGGAAAACGCTACCGAAATGGTCGAAACGTTGACCAGACTGTATAACCGCGTACGCCAGGGCGCTATCACGACCGAGATTTCGGAAATCGTCGGTGGCGCAGCGGCTTTGGAGGATTAAATGGCTGAACACATGTTTACTAAGGAGGAGATCGAAGCCAGCAAGGGCGCTGCCGGACGCATCGTGCGTATCGTCGGTCCTGTTGTTGACGTCGAGTTTCCTCCCGATCAGCTGCCGGCGATTTACAACGCGCTGACGGTTGATGCGAAGACCCCGGCGGGCGATATCCACCTCGTCCTCGAGGTCGAAACCCACCTGCCGGGCAACC
Source organism: Paraeggerthella hongkongensis (assembly GCF_003726035.1). Taxonomy (GTDB): domain Bacteria; phylum Actinomycetota; class Coriobacteriia; order Coriobacteriales; family Eggerthellaceae; genus Paraeggerthella; species Paraeggerthella hongkongensis. The sequence goes on along the minus strand of NZ_QICD01000014.1, from coordinate 34,725 downwards.
TTGTCCGTTCGGTGGCTATGAGCTCGACGGACGGTCTTGTCCGCGGCGCTCAGGTTGTCGATACGGGCCACCCCATCATGATGCCCGTCGGCCCCGAGACGCTTGGTCGCATCTGGAACGTCATGGGCGAGCCCGTTGACGAGAAGCCGATGCCCGAGGTGTCCGGCTACATGCCGATTCACCGTCCGGCCCCGGACTACGACGAGCTGTCCACGACGACCGAGATCTTCGAGACCGGCATCAAGGCAATCGACCTGGTGGAGCCCTTCGTCAAGGGCGGCAAGACGGGCCTGTTCGGCGGCGCTGGCGTCGGCAAGACCGTTATCATCCAGGAGCTCATCAACAACCTGGCCCAGGAGCACGGCGGCACGTCGGTCTTCACGGGCGTAGGCGAGCGCACTCGCGAGGGTACTGACCTGTACCTCGAGATGAGCGACTCGGGCGTCATCAACAAGACCTGCCTGGTGTACGGTCAGATGAACGAGCCCCCGGGAGCGCGTCTGCGCGTGGGTCTGGCCGGCCTTACCGAGGCCGAGTACTTCCGTGACCAGGGCCAGGACGTTCTGCTGTTCGTGGACAACATCTTCCGCTTCACGCAGGCCGGTTCCGAAGTGTCCGCACTTCTGGGCCGCATGCCGTCCGCCGTTGGCTACCAGCCCACGCTGGCTACCGAGATGGGCGACCTGCAGGAGCGCATCACGTCCACGTCCACCGGCTCCATCACGTCGGTGCAGGCCGTGTACGTGCCCGCTGACGACTTGACCGACCCCGCGCCGGCCACGACGTTCACGCACCTCGATGCCAAGACGGTTCTGTCCCGTTCGATCTCCGAGCTGGGCATCTACCCGGCTGTCGACCCGCTGGAGTCCACCTCCCGCGCGCTCGACCCGCAGATCGTCGGCGACGAGCACTATCGCGTGGCCGTCGGCATCCAGGAGCTGCTGCAGAACTACAAGGACCTGCAGGACATCATCGCCATCCTTGGTATGGACGAGCTGTCCGAGGACCAGAAGAAGATCGTGAACCGCGCTCGTAAGGCGCAGCAGTTCTTCGGCCAGTGCTTCCACGTGGCCGAGCAGTTCACGGGCCTGCCGGGCAAGTACGTCAAGCTTGAGGACACCATCCGCTCCTTCGCCGCCATCCTGGACGGCGAGTGCGACGAGATCCCCGAGCAGTGCTTCCGCATGAAGGGCTCCATCGAGGACGTGTACGCTGCGTACGAAGCGATGAAGAAGGACGCGTAAATGGCTGGATTCATGTGCGACATCGTGACGCCGGTGGCGAAGCTGGTCTCCGAAGAGGCCGAGTTCGTCGTCGTGCCCGGCGTCGAAGGCGAGATGGGCTTTCTGCGCGGACATGCGCCGCTCGTGTCGGTGCTCGCCGACGGCGTGGCGCGCGTGACGGGAGCCTCTGACAAAGAGGTTAGGCACTACGCGCTGCAGGGCGGCTACGTGGAGGTCACGGACGACAAGGTTATCGTCTTGGCCGACCGCGCGCTCCCTGTTGCCGAGATCGATGCCGCGCAGGTGCGCGAGCAGCTGGCAGCCATCGAGGTCGAGCTTGCGGGTTTGGCCGAGGGAGATGCCGCCAAAACGACGCTTCATGCCGATAAGGCGTGGTGCGACGTGCAGCTGAAAGCTGTCGGCTAGGTCGCTTGAGGCGAACCTGCGACGTGCGGCTCGAGGTCGCTTGGCAACGCAACGGCTGAAAGCCGCCATCGAAGCAAGACGCAAGCCCCCGATCCATTAGGGTCGGGGGCTTTTGCGTGCGGCGCGCGCGATGCCCGTGCGATGCGAGGGTTCTGTCCGGCTTGCCCCTTGCGAAAATCCATCGTTTGTTCGAACACCTTTTCGGGCAATGCTGGTATCATGACTACAACCAAAATCCCGCGTATCCCTAACTGATTCGAGGCATAGCTATGGCATTCGTCCACCTGCACAACCACACTGAATATTCCTTGCTCGACGGCGCAACGCATGTGAAGGACATGGTCAGGCGCGCGGCCGAGTTGGGCATGCCCGCCGTGGCGATCTCCGATCACGGCGTGATGTCCGGCGTGCCCGAGCTGTGCGACGCGTGCGACGCCGTCGAGAAGGAAACGGGCATCCGCGTCAAGCCCATTTACGGCTGCGAAGTGTACTTCACAACCGATGAAGAGCTGCGCAAGGACGTCAAGCCGAAGCTCTACCACCTGCTGCTGCTGTCCAAGACCAACGAGGGCTACCACAACCTGCTTCGTCTGGTAAGCGAGTCGCACGTCGACAACTTCTACTACAAGCCGCGCACGACCTTCAGCATGTTGCAGAAGTACGGCAAGGGCATTATCGGCTCGTCCGCCTGCATTGCGGGCATCATTCCCAAGCTGCTCGACAACAACCAGTTCGACGAGGCGCTTGAATGGGCGCATAAGCTGGCCAGCTGCTTCGATCCGGGCGACTTCTACATCGAGCTGCAGAACCAGGGCATCATGACCGATGCCGGCCTTACGCAGACGCAGCTCAACCATCAGTTGACGAAGCTGGCTCAGGCGGCGGGCCTCAAGACCATCGCTACGAACGACTTCCACTACCTGACGCGCGAGGACGCCCGCGCGCAGGACATCATGCTGTGCATCGGCACGGGCAGCGCCATGAACGACGCGAACCGCATGCGCTTCGAGAACGACCAGTTCTACATGAAGACCGAAGAGGAGATGCGCGAGGCGCTCAAGGACTTTCCGGAAGCGTGCGACAACACGGTGGAGCTGGCGGCCAAGTGCGACGTGGTGCTCGAGCGCGATTCGGTTCTGCCGCGCTTCCCGCTGCCCGAAGGGGAAACCGAGGACAGCTGGTTTCGCACGCGTGTCCAGGAAGGCCTGATCAAGCGCTACGGGGATCCGGTGCCGCAGGAGGCGCAAGAGCGCGCCGACTACGAGATGAGCATCATCATTCAGCAGGGATTCCCGGCGTACTTCCTGATCGTGCAGGAGTACATCGAGTGGGCTCGCAGCCAGGGCATCGGCGTTGGCCCGGGCCGTGGATCGGCTGCAGGCGCCATCGTGGCGTACGCCATGGGCATCACCGACTTGGACCCGCTTTCCAACGGCTTGCTGTTCGAGCGATTCCTTTCGCCCGAACGCGTGGAGATGCCCGATATCGACGTCGACTTCGAGGATGAACGTCGCCAAGAGGTCATCGAGCACATCAAGGAAGTGTACGGCGAGGATCACGTAGCCGGCGTTATCACCTTCGGCAAGCTGCAGGCGAAAAACGCCGTGCGCGACGCTGCGCGCGTGCTGGACTATCCGTACAGCACGGGCGACAAGATCACGAAGATGATCGGCGACGAGCTGGGCATCACCATCGACAAGGCGCTCGAGACGAACCTCGACCTCAAGAAGGCGTACGAGACCGAAGAGGACGTGAAGGCCGTCATCGACGCGGCCAAGTCCATCGAAGGCCACGTGCGCGGCGAGGGCGTGCACGCGTGCGCCACCATCATCTGCCGCGACCCCATGAGCGAGCACGTGCCCATGAAGCGCGATACCAAGGGCGGCGGCATCATCACGCAGTACGACGGTCACTACACGCCCGACCTAGGCTTGCTGAAGATGGACTTCTTGGGTCTGCGCACCCTGGGCGTGCTGTCGCGCGCGTGCCGCAACATCGAGGCGCGTTTCGGCACCAAGGTGATCCCCGAGGAGATTCCCATCGACGACGAGCGCGCGTTCGTGCTCATGCAGTCGGGCAACATGGACGGCTTGTTCCAGGTGGAGGGCGCGCTGTACGTGGGCTTGTTCGCACGGCTCCCACCTAAGCGCTTCTCGGACATCGTCGCCTCGATCGCGCTCAACCGCCCGGGCCCGTTGGAGTCCGGCATGGTGGACGACTACGTGAAGGTGGCAAGCGGCAAGACGCAGATCCACTATTACGACGAGCGTTTGCGCTCCATCCTGGAGGAAACGTACGGCACCATGGTCTACCAAGAGCAGATCATGCAGATCTCCATGGCCATGAGCGGCTTTTCCGCTGGTAAAGCCGACAAGCTGCGCAAGGCAATGGGCAAGAAGAAGCTCGACGTCATGCGCGGGTTGCAGGAAGACTGGAACAACGGCGCGGTGGAGAACGGCTACTCGCTTGAGATCGCCAAGCAGATCTGGGAAGACGCCGAGAAGTTCGCTAAGTACGCGTTCAACAAATCGCACTCGGCCGCATACGCCATCTTGGTCATGCGCACCGCGTATTTGAAGGCGCACTATCCGAACGACTTCATGGCGGCCGTTCTGTCCAGCTACATGGGCAACACCGATCGCCTGATTCGCTATATCTCCAGCTGCAACCACAACGGCACGCCGGTGCTGCCTCCCGACATCAACTCGTCGAACGCCGAGTTCACGCCGGTTGAAGAGGGCATTCGCTTCGGCCTGGTCGGCGTGCGCGGCGTGGGGCGCAACGTTGCCGACGAGATCATCGCCGAGCGCGAGGCGAACGGCCCCTACACGTCGCTGCACGACTTCGTGAACCGGTTGGACGCGAAGTGCTACAACCGAAAGACGCTCGAAGCGCTCATCAAGGGCGGGGCGTTCGATTCGACGGGCTACACGCGCAAGCAGCTCATGTACTTCGTGGACGAGACGCCGCTTCTGGAAAGCGCGTCGAAGCGTCAGAAGGACCGCGAGCGCGGGCAGGTGTCGATGTTCGACCTGTTCGGCGACGACCCCGACTCGGGCTTCGAGGAAGAGGTTCCCGCTCCGGACGGAGTGGAGTGGCCGAAGCGCCAGCTGTTGACGTTCGAGAAGGAGATCATGAAGATCTACGTCTCGGACCATCCGCTGCGTCCGTACGAGAACTACATCGCCCGCATGACGAAGTTCCAGCTGGGCGATCTGGCCGAGCGCACGAAGGAGATCAAGTCGGCCGTGTTCATCGGCATGATCTCGTCCGTGGTGACGAAGCTGACGAAGCGCGGCACGAAGATGGCCACGTTCTCGTTGGAGGATACGACGGGCCATGTGGAGTGCATCTGCTTCAAGTACGACGAGAACGCCGAGGCGATTCAGGAAGACGCCATCGTCAAGGTGAAGGGCAAGTTCGAGCACAGCGACCGCGGCAACCAGATCATGGCGTTCGAGATGGAGGCGCTAGAGCTGAGCGAGGACGACGCGCGTCCCTCGCATCTGGAGCTGCGCGTGCCGATGGCCGATTTCGACCAGTCGAAGTCCTTGCGATTGAACCGCATTTTGAAGTCGTATCCCGGGCGCGACGGCGTGGTGCTGTTCGTCCAGCAAAACGACGGGCACAAGTTCCGCGCCGAACTGCCCATAACCGTGGATTCGAACAGCCCCATCATGAAGTCCGAGTTGCAGGAGCTGTTCGGCGCGCAGGTGTGGAGGGCGTCGTAAGGCCGCAAGGCGCGTTGCCCAGTCTCTCGGCAGTCCCGGGCTCGCACGGACGGCCCGCTGGGCTGTCCGGCTCGTGCGGAACTCGCTTGGTGGGCAACGCGCCCTGCGGGCCGACTGCGCGGCGGCGGTGATTGACGATTTGGCAAGGGAGGGCGGTTGCGCTTGGTCGCGCGGCCGCCTTCGTTTATGATGGTTGCTATGAATACGACTACTTCTTTCCAACAATCTTGTTCTTCAGAGACCTGCGATGCGCCCGGTGCGTTCGTAAAGCCCCAGCTCGACCATACGCTGGCGTTGACGCTGTCGTACAACGGCGCGCCGTTTTGCGGGTTCGCCCGCCAGCCGGGCAAGCTGACGGTGCAGGGCAATCTGGAGGAGGCGCTGCGCCTGCTGTTCAGGCGCGACGTGGAAACCACCTGCGCGGGGCGCACCGATTCGGGCGTGCATGCGCTGGGTCAGGTGGTGAGCTTCGACGTGAGCGACGAGGATTTGAGCGGGCGGTCGCTCTTCTCGTTGCGTCGGTCGCTGAACGCGCTCACGCACGAGGGCATCACCGTACGCGAAGTGGAGCCCAAGAGGCCCGGTTTCTCAGCGCGTTTCGATGCGCGAGCGCGCGAGTACCACTATCACCTGTGTGTGGACAGCACCGCCCCCATCTTCATGAAGGACTTCTCGTGGTTTGTTCCCGGCGGCTTGGATATGTCCGCCATGGAGGCAGGCGCCCATCATTTGCTGGGCGAGCATGATTTCAAGAGTTTTTGCATGGCTGTTTCCGCGGTGGACAAACCGACGCATCGTAATGTTCGCGAAATCTCGTTTCATCCCGAAACGTTCATGGGCGAAAACATCATCACCATCAAAGTGGTGGGAAACGCGTTCCTTCATTCCATGGTGCGCACGATCGTGGGCACGCTGGTAACCGTGGGACGCGGCCAGCGCGATGCTGACTGGGTGCGCGAGGTTCTGGCGGCGCGCGATCGGCGTGCGGCGGGGGAGAACGCCCCTGCTCAGGGCCTGGTGTTCTGGCGCGTTATCTATTAAGGAAGTTCAGGAACCTTTCGGTCGCAAAGGTGGTGCAGCATGTTCGAGAACAAGAAGCCCTTGCCCGCGGCGTGCGCTGCCGATAAGGGAAAGGCGTGCCGAGCGGTCGATTCCGACGCACGGCACGATGCGTTCGCACGATTTCGTCATCTGTACGAAAGCCGCGATGGCGGCCTGTGCGTGTTCGAGGACGAGCACGGCCATCTGGTGGCCGTCGATGCGTCCAAGCTGGTGTAAAACGTAAGGCCCGCCGGTTGTGCTCGACGGGCCTTAGGATGCTTCGACCTGTTAGGCGGCGGGCTTGTCCGGGATGCTCCGGTCCACAAAATAGATCTTGTACCACATGAGGAACATGTAGACTATCCAGATCTTGCGGGAGCGGTCGGCTCCGGCCTTGTGCTCGTCGAGCAGTTTCACCAGCTCGTCGGTGTTGAAGAACGTGCTTGCAAGCTCGCCGGTGAACCATTCCCTGATCTGGTTGTAGTAGCGTTCCTGGCGCAGCCAGTTCACCACGGGTACGGGGAAGCCCAGCTTCTCCTTCTGCGCCCAATCCTTCGGGATGGCGCGCTCGGACGCTTCGCGCAGCGTGAGCTTCGTCTGCTCGTCGTTGGCTTTCAGGCGCGTGGGAATGGTGCGCGAAACGTCGAACACCTGCTTGTCCAGGAAGGGAACGCGGCTTTCCAGCGAATGCGCCATCGACATTTTGTCCGTTTTCAGCAAGATGTCGCCTACTAGCCAAAAATGCAGGTCAACGTATTGCATGCGCGTGGTTTCATCGAGGTTTTCGACCTCGGCGTACACGGGGGCGGTCAGTTTCTGCGGCGAGCACGCTTGCACGGGCCGGCGCAGAAGGCGCTCGCGCTCTTCGGGGCTGAAGGCCACGCCGTTCGCGTTGGTGTAGTACCAGTCCTCGACGGTCTCGCTCGCGCGTTCCAGATAGTTCGCGCCGCGGACGCCCAGCGCTCTCGCGGCTTTCGATGCGCTGCGCAGCAGGCCCTTCGGCGCCCAGGACAGCTTCGCGTTGGCGAAGGGGGTCTGGTAGATGCGGTACCCGCCGAAGAACTCGTCGGCCCCTTCGCCCGACAGCACGGCCTTCACCTTTTTGGCGGCCTCTTGATCGACGAAGTAAAGCGCTACGGCGCTTGGGTCGGCCGAGGGCTCGTCCATGTGCCATTGCACGCGCGGGAGGCTTTCCCAGTACTCCTCTTCGGAGATGTGCTTGGAGTTGTTCTCTATTTTGAGCTCGTCGGCCAGCTCGCGGGCCCAGGTGATCTCGTCGCGCTCGCCTTCGTATTCGGCGAAGCCCACGGTGAACGTTTTGATGTCCGGGTTTTCCTTGGCTAGGCATGCGGCCATGTAGCTGGAATCGATGCCGGAGGACAGGAACGACCCCACTTCCACGTCCGCCACGTTGTGATAGCGCACCGATTCGCGCATGGCGGCGTCGATGGCATCCACGGTGTCCTGGCGGCTGCGGCTCTCGTCGAATTCGTAGGTGGGCCGCCAGTAGCGGCGTATGTCGATGGAGCCGTCCGCGCGCACGGTCATGCAGTGCGCGGGCGCAAGCTTGAAGATGCCCTTGAAGAACGTCTCGTCAAGGGCCGAGAACTGGAAGCACAGGTACTGTTCAAGCGCCTCTTCGTTGAGTTCGCGCTGGTAAACGGGATGCTCGAGGATGCACTTGATCTCGGACGCGAAAACGAACCGGCCCTCTTGCACGGTGTAGTAAAGCGGCTTGATGCCGAAGAAATCGCGCGCGCAGAACAGCTCGCGCGTCGTGCGATTCCAAATGGCGAACGCGAACATGCCGCGCAGGCGGTCGAGCACGCCTTCGCCCCAGGCGAGGTAGCCGGTGAGCAGCACCTCGGTGTCGGAGTTCGTCTTGAACGCCCAGCCTTCGGATTCCAGCTCGGCGCGCAGGTCGCGGTAGTTGTAGATCTCGCCGTTGAACACGATGGCGAAGTCGCCCTTCGTCGCGGCGGCTTCGGGCCCGGCGATGGGGGATCCGTCGCTTGCAAGGGCAGGGGAGGTGACGGCGGCGTCGTGCTCGGCGGTGGCGCGCACCATGGGCTGATTGCCCCCCGCAAGGTCGATGAGGGACAGGCGCCGATGCCCAAGCGCGATGCCTTGGTCGAGGTACTGACCCTCGCCGTCGGGACCGCGATGCGCCATGACGTCGCACATGGCTTTCAGGATGGGCGCGTCGGCCTCGTTCGCCCCGGTGAACCCGCAGATTCCGCACATAGTGAATGCTCCTTCGTTTCGGTACCCGACCATGATAGAGGAAAGCCGGCGTTGTCCCAAGCGCCATGCGCCCATCACGCCAAAACCGCAGATTTGCCGCAGCGTTTCGGACGCGCGCCGCGTCTGGCAGTCTGGCGTTGGCTCGGGGCGCTATGGACGGCGGGCTGTTCCGGTTGGGTGCGTTCGGGGCGGATGCGCTATCATGGTGGCCATGTGAAAAGATGGGACGGGCTGCCGATGGTGACGATGGACGGACGGGCAACGGCGAAGGAGAAGGTGGCGGAGCATGCTGCGTTACCTTCTCGCGAGCGTATTCTGGGCTGCGCGGCGAGGGAGTTTTTGGACAAAGGATTCGCTGAGGCGTCGCTTCGTTCGATCGCTTCTGCGGCGAATGTGACCACGGGCGCTATCTACGGGTACTTTTCCGGTAAGGAGGCGCTGTTCGACGCGCTGGTCGAGCCTGCGGGAAGCGAGCTGTACCGACGTTACGCGACCATGCAGGAGCAGTTCTACGCGTTGCCCGAAGAGCGCCAGACCCTCCAAGGCATGCAGGGGTTCGAACAGGTTCTGATCCATGACATGCTGGACTACGTGTACGACCACCACGATGCGTTCGTGCTGATTCTGGCGAAGGCGGCGGGAACGACGTGGGAGGGGTATCTTGACGGGTTCGTTGAGCTTGAACGGGAGAGCACCCATCGTTACGCCCGCATGATGCGTGAACGCGGAGAGGCCATTGCGGACATCGAGCCTGCTGCGGCGCGCATTCTTGCGAGCATGTTTTTCCGGGGCTATTTCGAGCCGCTCGTCAGCGGCATGCCGCGCGACGAAGCCCATGCGTTCGTCGCGTCGCTCGAGTGCTTTTTTCATGCGGGGTACGTCGAGCTTATGACCGCGCGCGAGCTTGAGTAGGAGATTGGCTTCGCATCCGGGAAAGACGAAAGCCCGCAAGAGGGGGGATCTTGCGGGCTTCGCTGCGATGGCTGGCCAGACGAGAGAAAACCACCATCGCCCGGTAAAGCAAAGAGGAGAAGTCGTCAAAAGGGCATCGATGCTTTTTCGGGAATTAGGAAAGGCATCGCGTTCATTTGACATTTGTTAGTTTAGGTTAACTTCTGGAAAAAGTCGAGAGGCGCCTTTCGGCAGGAGCGGGATTCATCGTTTCTTCACAATTGAGCAGATTGCGTGAAGGGCGGAGCGGATGGACGACGGGTTTTCCGTCGAGGCGCATGCTGGCTCGGGATGCCCGCTCAGGGGCTGCTGGGCGAAGAGGGCAAAGCGGGAAAATTCTTGCAGCACCGCTATGTAACAGTGTTATACTCCTAAAAGTAATCCATAGATAACTTTTAGGAAAGGGGCTGTGCATGGACGTTGGGAGCGAGGCTGCAGCGGGCGGTACGGTTTCGGCCGATCATCATGCCTCGAAGGCGTCGAGCGAGTGCAAGGGCGGTCTGCAAGGGCCGAACCCGATTGCCCTGCTGCTTGACTGGGCTGGCGGTGTGAATCGAGCGCGCTTTGCGCTATCGGTGGTGTTGGCGGTAGTGGGCGTGGCTGGCAGTATCGTGCCGTACTACGCTGCTGGTCAGATGATCGTGGGCGTGCTGGGCGGCGTGCGCGAGTTCGGCTTCTACCTTGGTTGGTGCGGTGTGGCCGCCGCGGGCTATGCCCTGCATATTGCGTTCCACTACGCCTCGACCACGGTGTCCCATGTTTCGGCGTTCTCCACCATCTCGATGATTCGTCGTCGGATGGCCGATAAGCTGACGCGCGTGCCGTTGGGCTACGTACTGGACACTCCTTCGGGCAAACTCAAGAACATCATGGTGGAGAAGACCGACAGTATAGAGCCCACGCTTGCCCATCTTGTCCCGGAGATGACGTCGAACCTGCTCGTTCCGCTGGCAGTGGTCGTGTTCATGTTCGTGCTCGACTGGCGCATGGCGCTTGTGGCGCTGGTCACGTTGCCGATCGGGCTCGTGGGGTATCTGGGCATGATGAAGGATTATGCCGCGTGGTACAACAAGACGGTCAAGGCGGGGGAGGATATGAACTCGGCATCGGTCGAGTACGTTAACGGCATTGAGGTGATCAAGGCTTTTGGGCAATCGGCCAGCTCGTACGAGAAGTTCTCTCAGGCGGTGGACCGCTATTCCCGTTCGTTCATCGATTGGATGAGCCACGTGCAGGTATTCCAAGATCTGGGGCTTTCCATTTGGCCGGCCACGCTGGTGACGGTTCTGCCGGTGGGCTGCCTGTTCGTTATGCAGGGTACGCTCGATCCGGCGACGTTCGTTGTGCTGGCGGTGCTGTCGCTGTCTATTTTCCCGCCGCTGTACGCGGCCATGAACTTTATCGATACGCTTGCGCAGATCGGCACCGTGGTCGAGCAGATTTCCTCGGTTGTTCACCAGCCCGAACAGCGCCGCCGCGATACGCCTGCGCGCGTGGAGGGCTCCCGCATCGAGCTTGACGGCGTACGGTTCTCCTACGGTCGCGAAGAGGTGATACGTGGGGCAAGCCTGGCCATCGAGCCGGCGCAGGTGACGGCGCTCGTTGGGCCGTCGGGCTCGGGGAAGTCGACGCTCGCGCGCCTGATTGCGGGATTTTGGGATGCGGACGAAGGAAGGGTCGCAATAGGCGGCGCGCAGGTCAACGACATGACGGCCTCCCAGCTGAGCGGGTGCGTCTCGTTCGTCGAGCAGGACAGCTACCTGTTCGACGACACGGTCATGAACAACATTCGCAGGGGACGGCCGGGCGCGACGGATGCGGACGTGGTGGCCGTGGCGAAAGCGAGCGGATGCCATGAGTTCATCGAGGGCCTTGAGGACGGCTACGAGACCGTGGTGGGCGGTGCGGGCGGTCACTTGTCGGGCGGCGAACGCCAGCGCATCGCCATTGCGCGCGCGATGCTCAAGGATGCGCCGGTGGTCATTCTCGATGAAGCGACGGCGTATACGGACCCCGAAAACGAAGCCGTCATCGAGCAGGCGGTAGGCCGGCTTGTGGAGGGCAAGACCCTCGTCGTTGTGGCGCACCGGCTTTCGACTATCGTCGACGCCGACAAAATCGTGGTGGTAAACGATGGGCGCATCGAGGCCGAGGGAACGCATGCCCAGCTCATGGAATCATGCGCGCTGTACGCCGGCATGTACAACGCGCATATCGACGCCAAGGACGCAACGCTTGCCGAGTCGGACAAGGGAGATCAGCATGTTGTCAACGTTTAAGAAGTACTTCGCCTTCGGGGGCAGCTACGTTGCCTACCTGAAGCGCGGAATGGCGTGGTCGGTGCTCAACTCGTTCTTCGAAGCATGGCAGATGATGGCGCTTGCCGTGGTGCTGTTCGCGCTAGCGGACGGAGCCGTGACGGAGTCCACGCTGTGGACGTCGCTGCTCATCATGCTGGGGAGCATCGTCGGATGCTTCGTCACGCTGCATTTCAAGAGCAGGAATTTCTGCAAAGGGAACTTCTCCATGACGGGCGAGAAGCGCACGCAGATCGGCGATCGCATGCGCTACCTTCCCATGGGCTACTTCAACGAGAACAGCCTGGGCGACATCGCGTCGACCATGACCAACACGCTCGACGACGTGCAGAACGCGGGCGGCCAGGTGTACATGAACGTCATTTCGGGATTTGTGTTCTCGGCGATCGTCGCGGTGATGCTGGTGTTCTTCGATTGGCGCCTTGGGCTGGTGGTCGTGGTTACGATTGCTGTTTTTCTGCTGGTCAATGCCTGGATGCAACGCGCGGCGCGCAACGTGTCCGGCCGACGCGTGGCGGCTCAGAGCGCTATCGTGGGCGCTGTTCTGGAATATATCCAGGGAATGAGCGTGGTGCGCGCATTCTCTTTGACTGGGGACGCGGAGCGGCGCCTTGACGCGGCGATCTCCGAATGCGAGCGCATGAACGTGACGATGGAGTTGCGTTTCTTGGCGTTTGCCATTTTGCAGGCGCTGGTAACGAAGACGTCAAGCGTGGCGATGTGCCTGGCATCCGCGTGGTTCTGGATTCAGGGGACCATGGATGCAGGCGTGTGCCTGGTGGCCATCGTCGCGTCGTTCATGGTGTACGGGAAGCTGGAAGCCTCGGGCTTGTTCGCCAGCCTGCTGCGTCAGATCGACATTTGCATGGACAAGGTGAACGACATGATAGCCACGCCGGCCATGAGCGAAGGCGCAGGCGTCTCGTGCGCGCGCAACCTTGACATCGAGGTGCAGGACGTTTCGTTCGGGTACGGCGATCGTACGGTGATCGACCGGGTCTCCCTGGCCATTCCGCAGAACACCACGTGCGCCATCGTGGGGCCGTCGGGGTCGGGCAAGACCACGCTCACCCAGTTGATCGCACGATTCTGGGATGTTGACCAGGGGCGCATCACGCTTGGCGGCACCGATGTGCGCGATTGGAAGGTGGATGACCTGCTTGCCAATTTCTCGATGGTGTTTCAGGGCGTGTACCTGTTCGACGATACCGTCGAGAACAATATCAGGTTCGGTCGCCCGAACGCTTCGCGCGCGGAGGTCGAGGAGGCTGCTCGGAAAGCATGCTGCCACGAGTTTATCGAGAAGCTGCCCCAGGGGTACGAGACGCGTTTGGGGGAGGGCGGCGCTACCGTGTCGGGCGGCGAGCGGCAGCGCATCTCCATTGCGCGCGCCATCTTGAAGGACGCTCCCATTGTCATCTTGGACGAGGCTACGGCCAACGTGGACCCGGAGAACGAGCGCGACTTGCAACGGGCGGTGGAAGCGCTCACGCGCAACAGGACCGTTATCATGATCGCCCACCGGTTGAAGACCGTTCGCAATGCCGATCAGATCATCGTGCTTGACCGGGGGCGTGTTGCGCAGCGCGGTACGCACGACGAGTTGATTCGCCAGCGGGGCATCTACGCCGACTTCGTGGGCATGCGCGAAAAGGCGATCGGCTGGAAGCTGGGCAGCGCGTCGAGCGGCGTGCCTGCGGCTGCTTCGGGCTCGTAGCACACGGCGGGAGGCGGTCGGCCGTGCTGGTTACCGAATACGGGCTTGTGCGCGAAGACGGCGCAGCGGACGCTCGCGCGAAGATGCTGTCTTCGCAATTTGCTCGAAGCGCGGTGGACGTTGTCGTGCCTTTAGCCCCCGACCTAGGGTCGGGTTACTATCGGCGTCTATCCCCGTGCTCGGGGATAGACGTGTACGTGGGCGATGTGACGTTTCGCGAAGACGTCGCCTTGGTTGAGCGCGCAGTGCGCGAGACGTTCTCGCTCACCTTCTGTCTTTCGGGCGAGCTCGAGTGGCGGAAGGTGGGCGAGCGCGGCGGGGTGCGACTCGAGCGCGGCGATTGCTGCGTGTACCGCAACGGCGCATTCGCGTTCGAGAACCGCTACGAGGCGAGCAGGCGTTCGTTCGGCATGGGGATAGACCTGCATCCCGGTCGATTCGGGTCGGTGATGCGCCGTCTTGCGGACAGAGGCTTCGTCGCCGATTGTCGAGAACCGTCTTCTTGCGTGAAGAAGGTTCGGCCTTCGCGTTCGATCGAGCCTCTCGTGCACGATCTTCTGAGCTGTTCGTACTCCCATGATCTGAAGGCGCTGTATCTTGAGGGGAAGGTGCTCGAGATCGTTTCGGCGCTTCTGAGCGAGGTTGTGCCCGAAGCAGGATCGGACGGCGGTGCGTGCAGGCCGGCGTTGGCCGAGGTCGACGCTTTGGAGCGCGTGCGCCGCGCGTTGGACGAGCGGTGCTTCGAGCATGTTTCCGTTGCCGAGTTGGCCAAGCTGTCGCTCATGAGCGAATCACGGCTTCGCAGCGAGTTCAAGTTGCGTTACGGGACGTCCGTCCATCAGTACCTGCTGGACCGGCGCATGGTTCGAGCGTGCGAACTGCTTGAACGCGGTTACCGGGTCAAGGACTCCGCCGCGATGGCGGGATACAGCAACATCAGCCACTTCGGCGACCAGTTCAAGCGAAGGTGCGGCATGACGCCGGGCGAGTACGCTCGGCGCTTCCGGGAATAACCTGTCGTTTCAAGCGTTTCGGAGTACGGAAAAAGCGTTTTCGGGGAGAAACGAGGAGGTCCTTTCGTTATTGTTAGTTTTAGTTAACTAACAAGCGGCACGTCCGCGTATCGACGATAGGAGAATGCGATGGAGAGCGCGACGCAGGAAAAGAAAAAACTTGGAATCAAGGACTTCGCTCTCATGGGCATTTTCGGGGCGGTCATGTTCGCCCTGGCCATGGTTCTTATGATGGTGACCGGCGTGACCCCTGTCGTGTACTTGTTCTACCCGGCCGTGTTCGCGTTCGCAAGCGGCCCGCTTTTCATGCTTGTCGCGGTGAAGGTGCGCACGTTCGGGGCGTTTCTCGTTCCGTCGGCGGTCATGGGGGTTCTCCTGGGACTCATGGGGGCTCAGACGCTGCTGATTACCGTGATCGTATTCGGCCTGATTGCCGAGGCCATAGCCAATTCCGGCTCGTATCGCGACTTCAAGCGCATAGCGATTGCGTACGTCGTGCTCATGCTGGGATTCTACGCAGGGGACATCGCTCCTATCTACGTATTCACCGATTGGTACATCCAGCAGGCGACCGGCGGAGCTGCCGGCGTTGACATGACGTACCTCAACGAACTGATCGGTACCGCGAAAAGCTGGTTGGGAATCGCGTCGGTCATCGCTTGCGTCGTTGGCGCTGCGGCGGGAGTGGTTGTCGGGCGCAAGATACTGAGGAAGCACTTCGTAAAGGCCGGCTTGGTGTAGCCGCTCGTCCAAAAGGGCGATTGCGGAATCCCGAAGATAGGAGCGTTTGGTGGATCAGTCTTTCGTCTTGGCGAGCCCCGCCTGCATCAGGTACATCGATCCGCGCGTGAAGCTCGTGCACGTTGCGATTGCCGGTGTTTTGCTGTTCGTGGTGCGGTCTACCGGGGGAATCTTGCTCAGCGATGCGTTCATGGTCGTCGCGCTGCTGTTCTTCGGATTGTACGGCTGCGCCGCGAGGCTGATTGCCGTTACGGGCGCGTTGCTGGCGGTTTCGCTTCTGCTTGCGAGCGTTCCCGGTGCGGTTGCGGCTGCGGCGGGCATGTCCGTTTTCATATTCTTCAAGTTCACGCCCCTTGCCGGCGTGTACTTCATGATGACGAAAAGCGTCAGCTCGAGCGAATTGGCGAACGCGCTCGAACGGCTCAGGCTGCCGCGCGCCCTTACCATCACGCTTGCCGTGACGCTTCGCTTCCTTCCCACGATCGGGCAGGAAGTGGGGGCCATGCGCGACTCCATGAGGATACGCAACATTCCCTTGACGGTTCTCAACGTGCTCAAAGCTCCCTTGACCATGATGGAGTTCGTTATGGTTCCTCTTATGATGCGGTTCGTCAAGGCGGCCGAGGAGCTTGCTGCCGCGGCTTGCGTACGCGGTATCGAACGTCCGGGCGTCAGGGGGTCCCTGCTTGAGATGCGGCTGCGTTTCAGGGATTTCGCGTACCTTGGTGCGGTGGTGGGTTGCGCTGCGTTTCTAGCATGCTTCGAAAGCAGGATGATTTCATGAACATCGTTGAAATGGAGCACGTGAGCTTTTCCTATCAAGGTGCGCAGGGCGCAGCCTTGCACGATGTTGCCCTATCGGTTCGCGAAGGCGAGTTCGTGCTGGCTACCGGACGCAGCGGATGCGGAAAAACCACGCTTACGCGGCTGATGAACGGCTTGATCCCTCATTTCTTCCCGGGCAACCTGTCGGGCAAGGTGTTGGTGGGGGGAAGGGACGTACGCCAGCTTGCCACGTACGAATTGGCCGCCACGGTAGGGTCGGTGTTCCAGGATCCTCGATCGCAGTTCTTTACGACGAACACGGTGTCCGAGGTGGCGTTTGGCTGCGAGAACCTGGGCTTACCTTCCGACAGGATCGCATCGCAGGTCGAGGGTGCTTTCGCCGATTTTGCCATCGAGCATTTGAGGAACCGGAGCATCTTCGATCTTTCAAGCGGCGAGAAGCAGAAGGTGGCGCTTGCGTCTACGTACGCAATGGAGCCCAACCTGTTCGTCCTTGACGAGCCGTCCGCCAATCTTGACGTTCGGGCTACGCTCATGTTGGCCGACGTTTTGGCGGAACTGAAGAGGCGCGGGCGCACCGTCGTGGTGTCTGAGCATCGCCTGTACTACCTTATGGAGCTTGCCGATCGAGTGGTGTTCATGGAGGATGGGAGGATCGTGGACCAATGGACGCCCTCCCGGGCTCGTTCCCTTTCGCGGGACGAGCTGATGCGTCGTGGGCTTCGATTGTTCGATCTTGACGATGTGGCGCCTGCGCGCGCTGATTCGGCGGCGGCGGACGGCAGGGCGGGGCGTGCGGCGGGCGATGACGGCGCCGCGCCTGCATCTGCGGATCGGCGGGTGCAGGCGGATGTGCCCGTGTCGCCGCTTTTGCACGTGTGCGACGTGCGGCTGTCTTTTGGCGAGCGCGCTGTGTTGTGCGGCGTGGAATTCGATGCAGGAGGGCATGCGGGCGCCCGCTGCGCGCAGCGGGCGGAGGTTATCGGCATAACCGGGCCCAACGGGGCGGGAAAGACCACGCTCGCGCGTTGCCTTTGCGGTCTTTCGCGCCGCTGCCGCGGAACTGTAGAGCTTGACGGGCGCATGCTTCGTCGCCGGGCGCGCTCCCGCTCGATGTACTTCGTCATGCAAGATGCGGATTACCAACTGTTCACCGAAAGCGTCGAGGACGAGTTGCGCCTTGGCAACGAGGACGACGGGACCCTTGACGAACGGGTGCGCGACGTGCTTGAGCGGCTGGGGATGGCGTCGCTGCGAGGCGTTCATCCGATGGCGCTTTCGGGCGGGCAGAAGCAGCGCGTGACCATTGCATCCGCCGCTGTGAGCCCCGCGCGCGTTCTGCTTTTCGACGAACCGACAAGTGGGCTTGACGGCCACAGCATGCGCAGCGTGTGCGATATCGTGCGCGACCTTGCTTCTCGGGGGCGGCTCGTGTTCGTAATCTCCCATGATCTCGAGTTTTTGGCGGGAGCGTGCGATCGGATCATCCACGTGCGCGACGGGGAAGTGACCGACGACTTTCTTCTGGTTGGACAAAACGTCGCTCGGCTTCGGTCGTTGCTGTTTCGCGGCGCCTCTGCTTGATCGGGCGCGGAAGATTCGGCGCGTCGTGCGACGAGCACCGAGTTTTGCTGCGGCCGATAGTGATAGAGATGACTTGCGCGCAAAAACCTGCCCTCGCTGGGAGGTTTTTGCGTTTAGGGGTCGTTGAGTCGGGCGTTGTTTCGGGCGTCGCTTCGCTTGCTTTTCGTTTTGCCTGGTCACGAAGCTGGGTTGCTGCGCCGTGCGTTTGCGAGTGCTCGCTCGGTTGGATCAAACGACCCCAAACCGTCAAAACCTGCCAGCGAGGGCGAGTTTTCGTGCGCAAGTCCTGTTCGCGCGGGGAAGGGGCACCCGTTCGCGCTTCGAACCCCTTGTTGCTCGGCTGCGATTCGGCATGTTTCGAAAATAGTAACCTTTAGCTAACAATTGAGGTATGATGGAGCATGGACATGATGAACGGATGGGGGGCGAGGCAAGCTGAACGTGTGGTGAAGGAGGGCGAAAGATGGCGGATCCGATTGACGTGCGACCTTTGAGCGAGTCTCCCGTGTTTGCCGGCATACCGATGGAAGAGCGTGCGTCTTTGATCGCGGATGCGAAGGGCATGCTGCGCCGGTACCCTGGCGGCAGCTTGGTGCGCCGAGCGGGCGACGGGCTTGATTTCTACCCGGTGGTCGTGTCCGGCCGCGTGCAAGCTTCTTTGCCGCAGGGCGGGCTGGACCGCATCGTGTCCCTATTCGGCCCAGGCGATTCGTTCGCCGAGGCCGTCGCCTCGTCTTTGCGGCGCTGTCCCGTTGACATTCGCGCGCTTGAGGACACGGTGCTGCTGTGCATTCCCGCTGCCGGGCTTCGCGCCTGCTCCCATGCGTGGGCATCGACTTTGCATGGAAACCTCATGAGCGAGATGTCGAAGAAGGTGCTGGTCCTCAGTCGCAGCCTTGCGGTCTTGAGCGAGCCGCGCCTGTCCGATCGCGTTCTGGCGTATCTGGACACGCTGCCGCGCAATGCGGACGGGAGCGTGACCGTTCCGTTCGGACGCAGGGAATGGGCGGCGTGCCTGCGCGTGGCGGACAAGTCGCTGATCCGCGAGCTCAAGGTCATGCAGGATGACGGCGTCATCGAGGTGGACGGTCGCACGGTTCGCGTGCTGCGGCAAGCTCGCTAGAGGGGGTGGCGGCCCCAGCTCGTCGGCTGCAAATCGCCTTGCCCATTCTTGGCGGGCATACCTTCTCAAAAAAAGTTATACAAAGGTAACATAGATCACTGACAAGGGGATTTCGCACTGCGTATACTGCGCTCATGCGGATTGTCGAATGCCTGCCAACAACAGGTGGGCGAGGGTTGACGTGCTGCGCCGAGGGATGGTTCCGGTCGGGCGGCGCGATGGAGCTGCAGGGCGAGACCTTGCAGCTTTTAAAATACCCTGAAGTTAGCCTTGGCTAATTAAATACGGCAACCGCGCATGAAGGTCCCCCGTGGAGCGGGCGGAGCGCATGCTGCCCGCTTGCGAACGCGAAGCGATAGAGCCAGTTCAGTGAAAGGATAGGCAACATGACCGAGATACGCGAAGGCATGCAGGATGCGTCCTTGTCACGCCGCGACTTCCTCAAGGCGGCAGCAGGCGCCGCCGTTGTCGCAGCGGCGGCGGGCGTGGCGCTGCCAAACATCAACGCGAGCAAGGCGTTTGCGGCAAGCGCGGCGCCGCTGTCGGGCGCTTATGCGGCACCGGGCACTTACACGGTGACGGCGAACTTGTACGTGGACAAGCGCGATTCGCCTATCGGCAAGAACGCGTACGTCACGAATCCGGGAAACCCGCCCTTCAACAAGCCCACTTCGCCCGTTGCGAACAATGCGACGCTCGTGGTGGCCGAGGGCGGTGCGAAACTCTTGACCGTACCCATTGTGAACAGCTCGTTCGGCGTATTGGAGATCGCTTCGGCCTCGCAAGACGGCCTGGTGCGCATCACCGAGAAGAAGATGGGGAAGTGGGTCATGCCGAACTTCCTGTGGTCTTCTCCTTACGACGAGCGTGTTGTCTCGCTAACGTTCGACGTGACGAACTTCGCCGGCGGCTCGGCGGTCGCGACGTTCAGCCCTTCGGCTGAGTACGCATCGTTTCCCCTGTACAAGGGACGCAAGACTTGGGATCTGCATCTTGTTGCCGATTTGGGCGCTGCGTAACGTTCCCTATGCGCTGAAGCCGGCTGCTGCATCTGCGGCAGCCGGCTTTTCGAGGTTCCGTGGCAGGTGCGCTTGGCGCTGGAGGCGCTGCGCGAACGGCCTGCATCGCGGTTGATCGCACGTTGCATGAAACAGAAACGAGGAATGAAACCATGAAGAACAAGGTGAACAGAGCAAGCGATTCGCTTGCGGGCGCCGTTCTTGCCGTGCTCTTGGTCGCTGTGTTGGTTTTGTCGCAGACGCCGGCCGGTTTTGCGTACGCATCTGCGCTCGGACTGGCTGACGCGCCGGCGCATGCGCAAGGCGCAGAGGCTGCCGACGCTGCCGAAGGCGGCGTCCCTGGCGGCGAGGGCGAAGACGCGGCTGCGGCGCCGCTTGCGGAGCGCAGCGGGGAAGCGGACGATGCGGCGCGCAGGTCGCTCGACCGGGTTGAGTCGCCGGACGGGAACGCATCTGCGAAGGAGGCTGCGTCTTCTTCTGCAGAGCGCGCGCCGGACGCCGTCGAAAAGCCGGCATCGACAAGCGCGGAAGGCGAATCCCGTGAAGGGGGTGCGAACCTTGCCGTCGTCGAAGGCAGTGCTTCCGGCGAGCAGGCGGAGCCGCAGGGCGAAGGCTCCGAACCGTCGCGGGCCGCGCTCGGCAGCGCGCAAGGCGAAGGCTACGTTGCCCCTCAGGGCGCGAGCAGCGCCGAGCTTGCCGCGGGAACCTATACGGTTTCCGCCAACGTGTCCATGATGACGCCGATGGGCATTCGCGGGTATGCGACCAATCCCGCGAACCCTGAAGGAATCGGCGGCCAGATGGGCGTTCCTGCTGCGGCCGTGACGAACGGCAGCACGTTGGTCGTGGCGGCCGACGGAACCAGAACGCTCACGTTTACGCTGATCAACCCCGTGTTCACGGTGCAAGTCGCAGGGTCTTCCCCCAGTGCTTCCGTGGTGGAGGCCACGCGGGTTCCCATCGAGCTGAAAAGCGACGACAGCCAGTACAACGACGATCTGGCCAGCGCCGGCATCACGTCGCGCATTTCCACGGTTACGGTGGAGTTGAAGGACTGGAGCGGAACGTACACGCTCCAGGGCTGCACGGAGTACGCCACCACGTTGAGAAAGTCGTTCAACATCGACCTGGACTTGACGGTTGATCTTGCCAATGCCGTGCGCGTTGTCGAGGGAGATTTCTCGAAGACGTTCGTTGACGACGAGGCGCGCGTGTCGGTGACGGTAAACGTGGAGGAGGGTTCGTCGGCGTTCGAATCGATCCAATCCGCCGAGCTTTCGGCGCAGCTCGTCGAAGACGAAGGACGCCGCTCGGCGGTGAAGCCCGCGCTCGGTCGGCAGTATCAGAAGGCTCCCGACTTCAGCTTGCTGGACGTGCGCCTGATTTCGGGCGGCGCGGACATTGCGGTTGACGACAAGGTGAAGTTCTCCGTTTCGCTGCCGGGCGAAAGCGGTTCCGAGGTGTTCTTGCACAAGGGCGCATCCCTGACTGCTCTTCCGGCTGCGCAGGCGGACGGCTCCCTGACGTTCGACAGCGCGCGGCTGGGATCGTTCGTGGTGACTTCGGCTCCGGGAGAGGCGACCGTTCGGTGGCTTCGGTCGTACACGTACGCCGACGGTGCTTCGGGCACGTCGGCAACGTGGGTGACCAACGGTTACAACGAAGCCGTGAACAACGGCGTGCCGGACATGGACAAAGAAGAAGTCTTGTCGGGTTTGTACGAAACCGGGTTCTTGGGGTTCGTGGGCGTCGTGGGCGCTCGCGCGCATGACGGAGCCGCGGTCGATCAGGCGTTGGAGCTGGTGAAAGAGTCGTCCGGCTTCAGCGATCCCGTCATCGAGGGCCTGTACGCGATGGGGCTTCATGTCGACATGACTCCTAAGGACGGCAATCGAGTGCCCCTGGCGGCCGGGTTCGTGTCGACAGTCGGCAACGGCAACTGCGGCTTGAGCGGTACGCTTCCGGTAAGCGGCAAGAACGTGGCGATCTATCTGGTGGAAGGAACGGCGGACAAGCTGACCAGCGCGACCAAGGTCGACGTGGCTATCGGCGGCGGCACGGCGTTCTTCGACATCCTTCCCGTTGACGGCAACGCCGTTGCGAACCTTGACGGGCTGGACGGCAGGTTGCTCAACGGCGCGTACCTTCTAAACGGGCACAAGGACTGGATGAACTCGGAAAACGTGGCGTACTACGTGGCGGTGGCCGAGGCTCCTGCGAAGATCGAGAAGCCGATCCCTGCCCAGGGCCTGGTGTACAACGGGCAGGAGCAAACAGGCGTCGCTCCGGGCGAAGGCTATCGCGTTTCCCTGACAGGTTCGGCCGTTGATGCCGGCTCCTATACCGCGCTGGTCACGCTCGAGGACGGCTATACGTGGGCGGACGGGTCGAAGGGCGCTGCGACGCTTGCATGGACCATCGGGAAAGCGCAGCTGACCGCCGCGTACCGCAGTGAAACGGTCGCTGCGAACGAGGCTCCGCGACTGTCCGTGGACGTGTCCGGGTTCGTGAACGGGGAGACGGCGGCCTCAGCGAAGGGCTTCGCCGCGCCGACGGTTTCCGCCCCGACGTCTTTGGAAGCGGGTGCAGCGTACAGCCTGACGCCTGTGGGCGGCGCGGCTGCGAACTACGCGTTTTCCTACCGCAGCGGCGTGCTGACGGTTGCCGAAGCGCAGGCTCCGGCGCTTGCGCCCGGCACGTACGCGGTGACGGCGAACCTGTTCGTCCCCTCGTCTGAAAACGACATTTTGCATCTGACGGCCTACATGACCAATCCCAAGAATCCAATGGAGCCCGAGGGAAGCCCGAACTTCGGGATTCCCACCGACCCGATGTCCGACAACGCGAAACTCGTGGTCAAGGAGGACGGTACGAAGCTGCTCGAACTGGAGCTGCCGAATCCGGCGTTCACCCTGATCGATTTCGGAACGCCGGCGAGCGGCGCGCAGGTGCTCGGCATCGAGCGCGACGGCAAGCCGTACGGCGCCAACGCACAGGGCCGCATCGTCAAAGCCGTTGTCAAGCTGGACGGCAACGATCCCGTCTTGACGTTTCCCGGGAGCCACGTGTATGCAGCTCCCTTGCGCCTGGATAAAACGTGGGGCCTGTCGCTGGCCGTGGACTACGCCAGCGCCGTGAAGCTGTCCGACAGCACTGACCTGGCCGTTCCGGGCGACAACGGAGGCTCTGCAGGAGGCGGTTCCGGCGGGGCGGGCTCTGCTGGGGAATCCTCCGGCAATGGCGGCGGATCCGCAAGCGCGGGCGGCTCCGGCAGCGCGAGCAGCGGCTCGGGCAACGCTGCCAGCAGCGGGGACGTTCGGCGCGGCACGCTGGCTGCCGGCACCTACACGGTGTCCGCCAATATCTGGCTGAGCAGGCAAGATACGGGGCTTCCGTTGAATCCGCATCTGACCAGCGGGGATTTCCCGCCCATGAACCCGGTGGCGCGCAACGCCGTCCTGACCGTCGATGTTGCCGGGCGCGCTGCGGTGCAGGTTCCCATCGTCATTCAGTCGAGGATCATGACGGTGAACGCCATCAGCGGCTTGCGTATCGTGGACTCCAGCTCGAACGGCGGCGGCCTGTCTTCGATCACGGTCGACCTGGGCGTGCTGGAAGACGCCGCTTCGGTGGTCTCGCGATCGTGCACGGTGGACGTTACCATCGGGGATATGGCCATGGCTATCGGCGGATCCATCTTCGGCGGCGAGCGCAACCATACGTATCCGGCTACGTTCCAAATGAACCTCTCCGGCGTGCCCGCTTCGGGCGGCGGCTCGATTCCCGCTGCGGCCCTGGCCGTGATGAACGGCTCGGCGTCGGGCGATGCGGCGGCCAATGCCGAAAAGGCTACCGCCGAAGCTCTGGCTGCGGCCGAGGACAAGGCTGCGCGCGCCAAGGCCAAGGGCGTTGCGACGAAGTCGAACCCGGCGCAAGCCGAATCCGACAGCGCTTCGACCGGCGATCCGGCTCTTGTGATCGGTTTGGGCGCGCTGGCCACGTTGGCCGTGGCCGGAGCGGCGGCGGGCACGTTCGCCTACCGCAGGAAGCGCGTGCCTTCGAAGGCTAAGGCCCGCTTCTAGCGTGCACGACTGAATGCGAGCCCGTCCGCCAGTCGCGTCGTGCGGACGGGCTCGCAGCTCTTTATTTGAAGGAACGACCCGGAAACGAGGTAGGCATGAATCTGACAAGACGCGCGTTCTGCGCGTTTGCGAGCACGGCCGTAGCAACGGCGGCCGTGGGTTTGGCGGGCTGTTCGTCGGGCGGCCCCGATCAAGGCGATGCGGCGCTCGGCACGGTCGACCTGGTTGCGCAGCCCGAAAGCCGCGAGCTCATGGGCAGCCCCGATGCGTGCACTGCGCGCGTCGGCTTGATCATGGGCCCGCCATCCATGGGCCTTTCGCAGTTCATCGTGGCGGCGCGAGCCGGCAAGACGTTCAACGACTTCCAGTTCGAGCTGAGCGGCGTGGACTACGTGGGCCTTTCCGCCGCGTTCAACCAGGGCAGCTACGATATGTGCACGCTGCCGTCCAATATCGGCCCCATCCTGTACAACAACAAGGAGCTAAAGAACGACTACCAGGTCATAAGCGTCAACAACCTGGGCGTGCTCTACGGCATCACCACCGATCCGTCGGTGGCTGCCGTGGAAGACCTTGCGGGTCGCACGGTGTACAGCTACGGCGAAGGCGGCACGCCCGAGTACACGATCGAGGCGTTGCTGGGCAAGATGGGCAAGGCGGGGTCGTTCAACCTTGAGTTCAAGTCGTCGCCGTTCGAAGTGCTGAACCTTTTGCAGGACGAACCGAACTGCGCGGCCATCCTTCCGCAGCCGTTCGTGTCGCTTTCGAAGCTCATGGTGGACCCCCTGTACGCGCCTATCGACATCACCAAGGAATGGGATGCGGCGTTTGCCGACACGGGGAGCCAGGCCGTTACCACGACCACGATCGTGAACCGGAAGTTTCTCGAAGAGCACGAGCAAGCCGTGATCGAGTACCTGCGGATGGCGGGACAATCGGTGGCGTGGTCGCTCGAGAACATGTCGGCCGCGGCCGCCCTGCAAGAGGAGCTGGGGACGTTTCTGAACAACGCCGTGGCGCTGGACGCTATGCCCCAGATCAGCATGGTGAGCTTGACGGGAACCGACATGCGCACGGCGCTTTCGGGCTTTCTCGAGGAGCTGTACCGCTCGAACCCCGACTCGATTGGCGGCAAGGTTCCAGACGACGGGTTCTACTACCTGCCTCCCGTGGGTCAGCTTGACGATGCGGGCAGCGCGGGCGCGTAGGCCATGGGCGAACGGCGAGCGAAAGAGCTGCTGAGGCGGCTGGGCGTGCGCATCGGGCGGGCGCGCGAAACGCGTGATACGGGCGAGGCCCCGCGCATGCAGGTGGCTCAGATAGCGCAGAAGCTGGGCATGCCCGAGGACAAGGTTGCGCAGGTTGTGCAGATGATCAGGGAAAACGGCATGGACGACGCCCAGATGGGCTTCATGATGAGAGCGGCCGTGTCCCGCGGCGTCGGCAGAGATCAGATCATGCAGATGATGACCTCCATGGGCGTTTCTTGCCGGCAGGTGGTGCGCGTCATGCAGGCGCAAAGCCTCATGGACGACGAGGAAGCGCAGCTTGTTTTGGAAGAGGAGCGCGCCGGGCGGGAGCGCGTCGTTGCCGCCCGCGGCGCGTCGAAGCGCATCGCAGGGGCAAAAAAAGCGCTGATCGTGCTGTTCTGGCTGGTCGTATGGGAAGTGCTCGATCGGGCGGTGGACAACCGCTTGGTTCTGGCCGGTCCTGTTCGGGTGTTGGAGGCGTTGGCGGAGCAGGTGGCGAAGCCCGACTTCTGGCTGATCTGCGGCGCTTCCACGGCGCGTATCGCCGCGGGGTTTCTCCTATCGTTTTCCATAGGGCTGCTGTTGGCTTTATTGGCGTACCGTGTGGCCATCGTACGCGACTTCATCGATCCCGTGATGTCGCTTCTGCGCACCATTCCCGTTATCTCGTTCATCATCATGCTGCTCATCTGGGTGGGCAACCAGGCGTTGACCGTGTACCTGGCGTTCTTGATCGTGCTGCCGCTGGTCTACACGTCCACGCTTGCCGGGTTCGAGAGCGTGGACCGGCACCTGCTGGAGATGGCGCGGGTGTTCAAGCTGTCCAGATGGCGCACGTTCATGTACGTGTACCGCCCTGCGTTCATGCCGTTTCTGGTGGCAAGTTCCCGCATATCGCTGGGAATGAGCTGGAAAAGCGGCATCATGGCCGAGGTTCTGGCCGTGCCCAAGCCCTCTATCGGCAAAGAGATGAGCCTGGCGCGCACGTACCTGGACACGCCCGATCTGTTCGCGTGGACGGTGATGGTCATGGTGCTGAGCTTGGCGTTCGAGAAGGCGTTCATGGCGCTGTTGAAACGCGCCGGACGTCCGCTGGGCGGCTTTCTGGGCGTGCGCGATGACGAGCGCGAAGGGCGCGCCCGACGCGGGCGGCGCGACGAGGGCGGCGCGAGCGACGCGGGAAAGGGCGATGCCGCATGGACATCGTGATGGAGCGCGTGGGCAAGTCGTTCGGAGACGCGCGCGTGCTGGCGGGCGTGACGTGCACGCTTTCCGAAGGCGGCGTGTACTGCCTGATGGGGCCTTCGGGCGCGGGCAAGACCACCTTGCTGCGCGTGCTGCTGGGCCTTGAGCGCGCCGACGCGGGGCGCATCGAGGGCGCGCCTTCCGGCGCGGTTTCGGCGATGTTTCAGGAGGACCGCCTGTGCGAGACGCTGACGGCCGTGGAGAACGTGGCGTTGGTGCTGCCCGCGCGGGCCAGCCGACGCCAGATCCGCTGCATGCTGGAGAAGATCCTTCCCGCGGATTGCCTGAAGCGCCCGGTGATGCAGCTTTCGGGCGGCATGCGCCGACGCGTTTCGCTGGCAAGGGCGGTTGCCTATCCCGGCAGCGCGATCGTGCTGGACGAGCCGTTCACCGGGCTCGATGGGCAAACAAAGCGCGCGGTCATCGAGTTCTTGCTGGCCGAGCGACGCGGACGCACGCTTTTGGCGTCAACGCACAGCGACGAGGACGTGGCGCTTCTGGGCGCCCGAAAAATCATGTTAGCCGATATAACGAAGGGGGCTGCGCGATGATAGACGCGACGAAGACCATGAAGCAGACGGTGCTGGACGAGCCTTTGTTCGGGGAGTTCCTGGTGTCGAAGGGGTTTCCGTTTTCGCTGGACAACCCTATAGCCGACCTGGTGACGTTCGCCGACGTGGTGCAGGTGCGCCAGCTGGACGAGCGCGCGTTTCTGGCCGAGTACGAGCGGTATCGCGTGCGCGCGAAGGGGGAATAGGGGGCGGGCATGTACACCGTTGGCATCGACATCGGCGCATCGTCGGTGAAACTCGTGGCGCTTACGGACGCTGAGGAGCTTGCGTGGCGCGAAAGCCGCCTGCATCGCGGGGCCGCGCTCGCGTGCCTGCGCGATATGCTGGCCGTTTTGGCGTCCAAGCTGCCGGAGGGCGAGTGCGCGGGCTGGGCCGCCGCCGGATCGGGGGCGGCGGCGCTGCGGGGCATCGATCCCGCTTGCCTTATGCTGGAAGAAGTGCCGGCGGTGTGCCAAGGCGCGCAGCTTCTGGCGCCCGAGGCGCGTTCGGTCATCGAGATAGGCGGGCAGTCGGCGCTGTTCGTTACGGGCGTCGGGTCGGGGCGGGTGCCGCAGTTCGCCATGAACGAAAGCTGCGCGGCGGGCACGGGGTCGTTTTTCGAGGACCAGATGGAGCGCTTGGGACTTGCCCTGGAGGAGTACTCGGATCTGGTGGAAGGCGCGGTTTCGGTGCCGCGTATCTCCGGGCGCTGCGCGGTGTTCGCAAAAACCGACATCATTCATCACCAGCAGGAGGGCGCGTCGGTGCAGGACATTCTGCTGGGTCTGTGCTTCGCCATGGTGAAAAGCTACAAGGCCACCATCGTGCGCGGGCTGCCCGTGGCGCGCCCGGTGGCGCTTTCCGGCGGCGTTTTGGCGAACCGCGGGGTGGTTCGGGCGGTGCGCGAGGTGTTCGAGCTTGGAGAAGGCGAGCTTTTGCACGCGCCCGACCACCTGTTTTTCCAAGCGGCGGGCGCGGCGCGCGAGGCCCGGGCGCAAGGCGGGCGCACGCTTTCCGGCAAAGACGGCTGCCGCCCCCTTGCGATAGGCGACCTTGCCGTGCGGTTGGCTGAGCATACGGTCGTCGACGACCTGCCCCGGCTGCGCGCGCTGCCGTCCGTGCCGGTCGAGGCGAGGCCCGGGTTTCGGCTGCGCCCGCGGTCCTGGTCGGCTTTGACGGGCGAGCCGGTGGACTGCGCGCTGGGAATCGACGTGGGGTCCACGTCGACGAACCTGGTGCTGCTGGACGCACGGGGCGCGTTGCTGGACGCGCAATACCTGCGCACGCGCGGCGACGCGCGACGGGCGGTGCGCGAGGGCTTGGACTCGCTTGCGAAGCGCCTGGGCTCCGCCGTTCGCGTGACGGCCGTGGGCGTGACGGGTTCGGGGCGCAGCATGATCGGGAAGATGGTTGGCGCCGATGCGGTACGCGACGAGATCACTGCGCAAGCGCGCGCCGCCGTGGCTGCCGACGCGCGGGTCGACACCGTGTTCGAGATAGGGGGCCAGGACTCCAAGTACGTCAGCTTGAAGGACGGGCGGGTGGCCGATTTCCAAATGAACAAGATATGCGCGGCGGGCACCGGGTCGTTCGTCGAGGAGCAGGCTGCGCGCCTGGGCATCGAGCTTGCCGGCTACGGGCCGCTGGCGCTGTCCTCGAAGGCACCTATTGACCTGGGGGAACGCTGTACGGTGTTCGTGGAAACAGCCATCAACGCGGCTTTGGCGAAAGGTGCGTCGACGGCCGATGTGGCGGCGGGCCTGTGCTTGTCGGTGGTGCGCAACTACCTGCATCGCGTAGTGGGAACCAAGCCGGTGGGCGCCCATGTGGTGCTGCAGGGCGGCGTGGCCTACAACCCCGGCATCGTGGCCGCGTTCAAGGCGCACCTGGGCGACGCCCTTTCGGTGTCGCCGTGGTTCGCCGTGTCGGGCGCGGTGGGCGCGGCCTTGCTCGCGCAGGAGGCCGGGGCGGAGGCCACGGCGTTTCGCGGGTTCGACCTGACGCGCGCGTCGCAGGCTTCGAGGGCCGTCGACCGCGCGTCCGTCGAGGAGAATCGTCGGTTCTTTCGCAAGGTCGACGAGTTGTTCTTGGAGGGGTACGACGCCCGCATCGATCCGTCCAAGCAAACGGTGGGCATTCCGCGCTGCCTTATGCTGCACAAGCTGTTTCCCCTGGCAAACGCGTTCTTCAAGCAGTTGGGCTACAACGTGCTGCTGTCCGATGCGACCGACGAGGAGACGGTGCGCCTCTCCCAGCAGACGGCTCAAGGGGAGACATGCTATCCCGTGAAGCTCGTCCACGGCCATCTGGAGCAGTTGGCGCGGCGCGGCGTGGACTACGTGTTCATGCCGGCGGTGCGCACGATTCGCCACGTCTCTTCCAAGGTTGCGCACAACTACGCGTGCCCCTACATGCAGTCGGCGCCGATGCTGGCGGCCAAGGAGCTTGACTTCGAGGGTCGCGGCATTCGCCTTTTGAACCCGGTACTGGACATGGATTTCGGGCAGCAGGCCGTTGCCGAAGCGCTGCTGGGCGTGGGCGCGCAGCTGGGAAAGGAGCCGCGCGAAACCGTCCGCGCCATGCTGGCGGGCGGTTTCGCGGTGCAGGAGTTCACGCGCAAGACCGAAGAGCTGGGAGAGCAGCTGCTGGGTTCGCTCGGCCCCGACGAGCGCGTGCTCGTGCTGATCACCCGCAACTACGGCATTGTCGACCCGGCGCTCAACATGGGCATTCCCGGTGCGCTTCTGGACCGTGGCCGGAAGGTGATCACGGTGAGCCACCTGCATGCGCATGACGTGGACGTGTCGCAGGATCATCCGGGGCTGTACTGGCCGTTCGGGCAGCATATCGTGTCGGGCGCGAAGCTGGTGCGCCGCGATCCGCGCCTGTTCGCGGTGTACCTGACCAATCACGGGTGCGGCCCGGACACCATGGTGAGCCACCTGTTTCGCGAGGAGATGGGCGACAAGCCCTACCTGCATATCGAGACCGACGAGCATTCTTCGCAGGTGGGGGTCGTGACGCGCATCGAGGCGTTTTTGAACGCGATCGACCATTACGAGCCGCGCGACGAGCGCGCGCTGCCCCTGGCGGGCCGTCCGTACGAGGCGCCGCACGCGACGCTCGACGCGCAGCGGGTTGTGGCGCTGCCGTCGTTCGGGGCGTGGGGGCCCTTGGTGGGCGGCTGGTTGGAGGGGCGCGGCCTGCGCGTGGAATTGCTGGAACCCGACGACGCGGCTGTGGCCGCCGGACGTGCGCGCAGCGCTTCGAAGGAGTACCTGTCGTTCACGGCGCTGCTGGGAATGTCGTTGCGGGCGGCTGCGAAAGCCTCGGCGGAACGTGCCGGTGCGAGCGGCTTGCAGCTGCTGCTGCCTTCGACGGAAGGCGCCGAGGCCGACGGGCAGTACGACCGCGTGATCCGCGCCGTCTTGGACGAGGAAGGGGCGGCCGACGCGAAGCTGGTTGCGCCGATCCTCGATCAGCTGCCTTGGTCGATGCCCGATCCCGAGGGCTTCTTCCTGCATCTTTTGGCCGGCGACGTAGCCTACGCGGCCGACCAGGACGATCGTCAAGAGGTGCTGGACGGGTTCCTGCGCGATGGCGTGACGTTCGAGCGCGTATGCGCCGCAGCCCGCCGAGCGGGGACTGCGGCCGAAGGGGGTTCGCGCCGCGCCCGCAAGACGCTTGCGCTGGTGGGCGAGTGGCCTTTGGTGTACGCCGATCAGCTGACGGGCGGACGCTGGGAGGGCCTTGAGCGCGCGGGGTATCGCCTGGTGCGTATGCCGCTGTCCGAGTACCTGTGGTTTCTATGGCGCGATGCGCGTCAGCCCGACGGGCTGCTGGCGGCCTTCGCCGCGCAGATGGCCGAAGTGCACCGTTCGTTGGGCTGCGCCTCGCCGTTTTGCGCCAGCTTGGACGACCTGCGGATTGCGGCTGGCGAGGCGCTGGGGGGCTATCGAGGCGCGAACGGAAGGTACCGAGCGGCTAAGGCGCGCTTGGCGGCGCGTGAGGCGGACGGCGTGATAGCGGTGTCGTCGATGTACGAGAACACCGGCATCGTGCTCAAGCTGCTCGACGATGCCGACGACCTTGCGGCTCCCGTGCTGCACGTGTCGTTCGACGGCGCGCTCGACCAGGGCATCGACGAGCGCTTGCGGTCGTTTCTCTACTACGTGTGAGGAGCGGCTGCGAAACGCGCGGCTTCCCGGGCTGACCGCAGCCCTGCGACCGGCGGCGGGATCCAGGCCCCGCCGCCGGTCGGGGCTTACTCCTGCGCTTTGAGCGCCAGGGCAAGCGGGACGCGCTTGATGCGCCTGGTGTGCAGAAACGCCACGACGGCGTACGTGGCAACGCCGATTGCCGCGATAAGCGCCAGGCGGTCGGCGGGCGCGTACGCCTCCATGTTGCCCCCGTATCCCGCGAGGGCAGCTCTGATCAGCGTCGATATACCCAGGACAACCAGGGGCAGGGATGCAAGGAGCGAGGCGATCACCACGGTTGTGATGGAATGCAGGTACAGCTTGTTGATCTCGCGGTTTCGGTAGCCGAACACCTTCATGTACGAAATGCTGCACGCGCTTCGATCCAGCACCGTTTTCGTGAGCAGGTACATGAGCACCAGGTAGACAAGCGTGGCCGCTGCCGTCATCATGCCCATCACATGGCCCATCGAGTCTTGCATCTGGGCGCTGATCTTGTCCATGTCGGCAGGGGCAAGATCGCTTGCCAGATAGCGTTCGTCCAGGTTGAGGCTTTCGTTCGACACGTATCCGTTGAAATAGCCGGCATCGTTGCCGAACAGCTCGTTGAAGTCCTCGATGCTCAAGAACACCGCCATGCACGAGAAGCTGCCCCAAAGCGAGCTGGGGGTCAGCTCGTAGGCTGCGCCGTCGAACTTGTTCGAGAACGTTTGCGGCTCTCCGGGTTTCAGCCCGCATTTCTGCGCCAATCCGCGTCCTACGGCCACCTTTCCCTCGCCGACGTCGGCGTCGTTCCAGTAGCGGGATCCTTCCGCGATGCCGTACACGACGACCTCTTCGTTCCCCTGTGCCAAGCGGGCGGTTTCCAGGCGCCCTGCGGCGAACTTCTCGGCCTGCTCGATGACGCTGCGGTCGTTCGGCTTCACGTTGACGGGGTGGGCTCCTTCCTGCACCGTCGAGGCTTTTTGCGCGAGCGCGGCAAGCTCGATCGGGTCCATGGCTTCAAGTTGGGACTGCTCGGTTGCGGCCAGCGCGGTCGTGGCTGCGAACGCCTCGCGCTCGTCGTCGGTCGCGGCGATTTCGAGCGGCGCCTTGAGCAGGTACTGGTGCTCGGCCACCAGATCGTTGCGCAGGGAATCGGCGTAGTGCTCGATGGTGGGCATCATGCACAGCCCGAACAGCAGCAGCATGCTGGCGAACGCGATCCCCACGAACAGCGTGGCGAAGTGCGAAAGGTTGCGCAGGAACACGCGCAGCCTGAACCGCGCCGAAAAGCCAAGGCGCTCGGGAAGCTTCAGGGTTGCGCGCATGCCTGCCTTCGCCGTTTCGCGCCGTAGGAACATGAGCGGCGTGCAGCGCATCTTGCGCGCCAGCCCGACGGACGTGATTGCCATGAGCAGGAAAAACGGGATGACGGTGGTCAATCCGAAGGCGCGCCAGCTCCAGGCGGCAACGTAGGGCGGCAGGCTGTAGCTGTTGTAGTACAGGCCTTTCATAGGGTCGACCATGACGGTGTATCCCAGTACGTTGCCCGCCACGGCCGCCGCCAGGCCTACCAAGCAAGGCAGCGCCAGGTAATGCGCGATCAGCTCGCGTTTGCGGTATCCCGATGCCAGAAGCGTGCCGATGACGGCGCTCTCTTCGTCGATGGCGGCCGAGGTCAGCACCACGAACACGAACGCCATGATGACGATGAGCAGAAACAGCATGGTCTCCCAGGTGACCTGGTCGCCCGCCACGTCTTCGGCGGCGTAGGTGATCCCTTGGTTCGACGCGGCGTCCACCAGATCGGTCAGCAGGGCTCCGTGGCTGGCCAGCGCATCGGCGATGTCCTGCTCGGCGTCGATGCGCTCGGACAGGGGCAAGGCGCGGTCGTCGAACAGGAAGGAGTAGACGTGGGAAACGCTCGCGCCTTCGAAGGACGCGAACGCGGCTCGGTCCACAACGGCGGTGCCGAACGTGAGCGTGTTCATGACGAAATCGGAGTTCTTTTCGAAAAGAGCCGCGTAGTCGGGAAGCGTCATGATGCCCGACACGGTCAGATCCCGCCCGCCCACGCGCACCGTATCGCCCGTTTCGATGCGGGCATGCTCCGCGAAGGTCCGATCGAGCGCGATCTCGTCGGCTCCCTGCGGGGCTTCGCCCTGCGCGTAGGCGGCCTCGTTGAAGCCGTTGCGGTTGAGGTGCACGCGCACCGTGGCGCCCGGTGCGTCGTCGCGCTCGAGCGGCAGGTCGTAGCTGAAGTTCTCGTGCACGGACGCGCCCAGGTCCTCGACGGCCGCAAGCGCTTCGGCGGGCGCTTCCCGGCTTGTCGTGAAGCGCCCGTCCTCGACGGCGTAGGCGTCGCGCATGCCGTCGGTGATGCGCTCGATGCTGCTGGCTGCTGCAAGGAAGCCGGACACGAGCGTGATGGAGATGGTCATGAGCAGGAAGATGCCCAGGTACCTGCCGAAGTTGTGCCTGAGCTCGCGCGGAAGGCGGCGGACAAGAGGGGTTGCCATGGCGCGCCTACCATTCCAGATCGCGCGCAGCGAGCACCTGCTGGTTGCGCGCGTCTTCGGCCAGGACCCCGTCGCGCAGCCGCAGGACGCGATGGGCCATGTGCCTGATAGCGTCGTTGTGCGTGACGATGACGATGGTGCAGCCGTAGTCGCGGTTGACCCGTTCCATCAACTCAAGTATCTCTTTCGAGGTTTGATAGTCCAACGCGCCCGTCGGCTCGTCGCACAGCAGCAGGCGAGGGTTTTTCACGAGCGCGCGCCCGATCGCGCAACGCTGCTGCTGCCCGCCCGATATCTGGCGCGGGAACTTTCCGCGATGGTCCCATAGCCCCAGCGAATGCAGCAGATCGTCAAGGGGAAGCGGGCTTGCGCTGAGATGGCGGCACACCTCGATGTTCTCGCGCACGGTCAGGTCGGGGATCAGATTGTAGAACTGGAACACGAATCCCAGCTCGCGTCGGCGGTACTCGCCAAGCTCCTTGTCGGAAAGGCCGGTCAGCTCAACGCCTCCCACGCGGATGGAGCCCGAGTCGGCCGGCTCCAGCCCGCCTACCAGGTTGAGGAACGTGGACTTTCCCGAGCCCGAAGGCCCGAGCAGCGCGCATACGGCGCCCTGTTCGATGGTCGTGGCAATGTCCGAGAGCACGGTGGCGCGCGCTTCGCCTTCTCCGTAGTGCTTGCAAAGGCCGTCGACCGACAGGAAGACGGGGTCGATCGCTGGGCGTTCGCGGCGTTCGTCGGAGTCGGCGTCTTGCGCCTTGCGGTTTTCGTGGGGGTCGTGCTTCTTCGGGGGGAAGAAGGCTGCTTGGTTGGACATGGGTTCTCGTTTCCCCGCGTGAGCGGCTTATAAGTTTACTAAGGCTAACATTTACCACTACGGAGAGGGAAACACAACGACAAGGGGGAATACGGGCGCGCGCAGCGCCTTGCTCGGCCGAGGAGGGCTCTGCGGCGCGGTGGAGGGCGGCGCGGGTCGGGCG
>NZ_QICD01000013.1 GCF_003726035.1 Paraeggerthella hongkongensis | reverse complement strand
AATGACGAGTATGCGAGTCAAATCAATATGTTGTGGTGTACCGATAGAGCGTAATGATGTACCGGTAGCCCCGTAACGGGTGCCGGTGAAATTTGGAACGATGTACCGATTTACCTGTAATAATCACAAGTCACAGAACGGGAGGAATTATGGCTCTGAAGGCGAGGGCCATCACTCAGTCAGCAAACGCGACTGCAGCACCTACTTTTGCAATCGAAGGCCTCCGCAAGAACGCCCCCAGTAGTGGCGAAAGGCTATCAGCCTTCAACATACATGGCTGCTTTTTTGTTCATGGCAATGTGATTCGACGCCTCGAAAAGAGGGGGTTGTAAAAGCTGAAAGATATCCATGCTGAAGCAGAATGCCTATACCAGTCTATTATTTTGCCTTTTATAGCCTAGTGATGAAACCAGAATACGACCTTCAGCATCAACCTCTTCTTTAATCGTTCCGCAAAAGCCCCTTCGTCTTAGGTATGCTAATAATTTCATATCATTTTCTGTGCGCAGTATTTTCGAACGAGGTCCATCGATAAGCTTTGTGTATTCTGAAAGATCAGCAGCAACAAATACGGATCGCACATCTCCCCTACTTATAATCCTACCGTTTGTGTCAAATTGCCATGCAATAAGCTGAACGGCTGCTGCTCTGCTTCCAGCCAATAAGCTTAATGACAATTTCAGCAAATCGGTCGAAAGCTCTGTTTCGTTTGCAAAAATCGTTTCTCGTCGTTCGACCACTTTGGCTGCCAAAACGCTACGGAACCGATCACTTGCAGAGCTGCAAAACTCAGAGAGCCGAACCAAATCTTCTTCATCAAAGTAATCTTCCACAATAGCGATATTTAGTTCTTCTGGATACGACTCATTCATTCTGACAGAGCCGTTGAACCCCTCCAGCAAAGTAATTTTCAAATCCGAAGTTATTTCAGGCTTCTCAAAAATCTCAAGGATCTCATCTTCTGAAAAGAGTGAGTTTCCTTCCTCGTCAACCTGCTCACCGGAAAGCACAATCTCCGCGTATGACTCGATGTCCTTTTCAACAAAGGACAAGACGGTTTCAGGATAATGCTCGCGCATAAATAGCAAGTTGTCATTATTGACGGGTATCGACCCAGCTTCAATTAAGATCTCGATTCTATACTCATTCAGATCTTGAATAGAAAAAGCATTGAATCTGGCTCCATATACATCCACAAGCTCACTGATTTTTACATCTGAAATACTGGAACATTTGATGGCAGATGCAAGAAATCCGCATCGCACCCCAAGCAGATCAACAGCCTTTTTGCTGTTCAGGTCTCTAGGGATGGGAAAGCTGTCAATATGATGCGCTAAACTGGCAGAAATTTTGTCTCCCGCTTTTCTATAATAGTTTAGAATATTTGAGCTACTTGATATGACGCTTTCACGTTCAAACAGCTTGTCCACGAACCGACTACTTTCAATCGGTACAATATTTTCAATCAAAACACAGTCGAGCCTATCGATATATTGCATAACGAGATCTTCATTCTCTGATAAGAGGTTCAGCAGCCAAACAATGGCAGCTTCTACATCTTCAAATCTTCCGTCATGATCCGTAAGCAGGGTTTCAAAAAAAATACTCGCTTCGGTCTCAACATGTCTTTTTAGAAGGCTATTCTCACATTGGAATATTCGTGTTACCAGAGTTGCTAGACCTTGTTCGGAATTCTTGTCGTCAAGCTGGGTTTGCAACATTTTGCAGGACAAAACGGCAGTAGGAATGTACGTATTTTTTGTCACTGCCTTGCGGCAACACAGTGGGCGAAAAGATTGCCGTCTGAAACAAGAGAGTCATTAGCGAAACGAGCCTCGGCAGATCCCCGATTCCTAAACGTACCTCCTGGTGATTACGCCTCAATGGCAGCCATGTTGGCAACAATAAAATACCGACCAACCGATTTGGACGTAACTAACGCTCATCCTAGTCTCCTAAAATTGGTCTATGAAAAAAACTGGTACTTTATCGTCCGAGTAATCCGAAGAAGCAACGATCACCTCAATTGCCTCGGGAAATTCACGATTGAGCGCGTCGAATAGTTCTGGAACATAGTGGGTAGAAATTGCGTAATTAAGAATGAAGTCATAATCTAGGTCACGTCTCACGCCAGCAAACAATGCATGGGCCTTAGCTGAATTGTTTTTGAGCAGTGCTCGAAGTAGAGTGTAGTTTCGAGCACAAGGCCGTTTTAGATGAGTCTCTGAAATGCGAAGAAGGGCGGTTTCTGGAGAGCTAAAGCTATATTCCGGATTACCTGGATTACCAAGCAAGATACTCATTATCATATCCATATCTTTTATAGACATGCTTTCTTGATAAAAAATGCTCATGTATCTACTATAAGATTCGTTAATCTTTCCATTCATAATAAAATATTGAATTACTGGGAATTTCGGATTAGCCATCAACGAAGCAAAGCTGTATTCTTCGAAATCAGCCGAACGGGCCAATCGCTCTGGACGCAAATCAAAAAAAGCGGAAGGGTCGTCTAATTCCTGTACCAATTGCGAAAGCTCGGTTCGTTCAAGATCGAGAATTTGGTTTTGCAAGGCTTGCACTTGAATTTGCCTTTTTTCGATTTCTTTGCTACTGCCTTCTTCCAATACACTTATTCTTTCGACATAGTCATCGTTGTCTTTTAGTTTTTCAACAAGTGCTTCATATACTTCTTTTCGCTGGGTATTCGATGTGATTGCCTCAATTACTTCTTGCGGATTTTGAATCGAATCGAACTGAATCGATGGAAAATAGCCCTGATAATTCTTTATTCTGTCGAAAGAACTTGCAACAAACAAGAGGTTGATTTCATCAATTGACAAGTGACGCCATGTTTCAATTGACGATATTTCTTTTTCGATATCTGCAATTTGCGCTTCTAACCCTTCTGATCGGTGTTGAACAAGCCATTCTTTGCCCGTAAGCAATGTGTGCAAAAAGCCTTTACCAACCTGCAACAGAGCATAATCGGAAGGAAATAGAGCCTTGTAGGCGACTAAAGACAATAGTCGTTCCATATCGCAGACGCCGAATGACTCATTTTTCTCAAACTGAAGGCATTCCTTTATCTGAGCAGACTCATTAACGATATCGCGAAGTATTCGGGGGTCATCTATGAAAAGGGACAACTCATATAGAAACTCATCACTGGCTTTCAACCCAACTTCAGACAATCCTTTGCGTATGACATCGAAAGCGTTATTGGGGTCAACGTAAGGGAGAACCACAACAATATAATCAAAAAACTTTGTTCTATCGCTTGGATCCAGTAGATCGTCTCTAACTAGATATATGAATCTGATAGGATGCTTTTTTTTCGAAAAGTTAACCAGCGTGTTAATTTCTCTAAGCTTCTCAAAGACGGTAACCTCCCCAAAACGATCCAGGTCTTCAAACACAAATGCATCGTATCCTGAGTTACCAACAAGGTACAAGATATCGTCCATATACTTGTCAAAAATTGAATCGTCGGAAGAGTTGAATATCTCAACTTCGCTTCCCATAAACTTAAAACGTCGAATAAACCTTGAGAAAATTTGATTGCGTATGCAAAAGTATAAGCCGACTATTAGCAAAACAAGCCAGACCACCGTCACTCCAACAACACAGCTTCTAATAGCTTGCTCATCGCCTACAGGTCCCCCACCAGCAATATTTTTTGCCAATATTACGGAGCATACGAAAAATAGAAAAAGACCGAGCGTTTTTATAATATCGAGGACACGGCTATTACGAATGCGCCTGAATCTGGACTTTGGGATTCTTTTTGAATCGATTTTTTGAATTAGTTGATTTAGAATTTTTCCTTCTATTTGAGACTCAGCGAAATTGGAAGGCTTTTCACCACACCCCGAATCGGCATCCACGCTCTCCTCAGAAATAAAATGAGCTAAAGAGATGTGTATGTATTTCCGTTGTGAGTCATATTTTTCCCAGGTTTCAATGATGCTGCTCTTTCCAGCCCCATAAGAGCCAGACAAAGCAAGGTTTTGTATGCTCTCACAGTCAAAGCAGTATTCCAACTCAGTGACATAGTGCTGCATTTTTGGCTCAGCAGTATTGAGAATGGCCGGAGAAAGCGGAAAACGGACGGGTTTTTGCTGACGACCGTCTTCAAGTCGTCTCCGAATCTTCGATACCAGAGATCGAGCCTTTACTACGCTCATTTGAACTCTCCAATTCAGCCCACAGCCCAGAATGTCCGTTGATCTACTGGATCATTATAATCCGATAGCGCGATCCGAAAAGCCTCGTTGGAATTGAACACTTAGACCAATCTGTAAGCAAAAGCCTACGACAGGTTTTGTCGGCATTCTGGCGGTTGACATGTCGGTTTCACCGACAAAAAAAGGTCAGGACCTAAGTCCTGACCTGCAATTTCATGGTCGCGGGGGCAGGATTTGAACCTACGGCCTCCGGGTTATGAGGTCTGAGAAACGGCATAATCCGAGTAAAACCGAATTCAAGATAATACAAAGTAATCGCAGTTCAAAGTACATATTTCATTTCCCTTTATTTCAGTTAGTTTCATCGTTCACACCCTATTCACCCCCAGATGGGTGTTTTGGGTGTGAATTTTGCGCTATAATCCTTTCGTCAATAGTTACTTGTTGGTTATCCCCTGACCCCCTTAAGGGGTCAGGGGATAACCAACAAGACAAGCGCAAAGGAAGCCCATGGTGCAAGTACGCGGCAGTGGCGTAATCGAGAAGGACAAGCGCTACAAAAACACTTGGAAGATCACGTGCTATCTCGGCGAAAAAGACGAGAAGGGACGCTATAAACGCGCTCCGAAGCGCACCATCCACGGCACCAAGGAAGACGCCCGAAAGGCGGTTGCGGAATACAAGGCCGAGCTGCAGGGAACCGCACCTGAGGGTCCTGGCGACATGCGCATCGGCGATTATGCGCAGCAGTTCCACGAGCTGCGTGAAGGAACCATGGCCTCCCCGCTTTCCTATAAGCGCGAGGCCCTCGACATCCGTTACATCAACGAGTTGTTCGGCAACATCAAGATCAAAGACCTGACGCCCGGTATGATTCGAAGCATCTACGCCAAGGCCCGCAAACAGAAAAAGCACTCCGAGAATGCGCTGCACAAAACCCACCAGAAGCTGCGTCAGGTGATGCAGGCTGCATACATGGATGAGATTATCATGCGCAACCCCTGCGACTTGGTGAAGTTCCCCCGCCCAAAACCGGCCGAGGAGCGCAGCAGCCTTACGCCAGAAGAGACGGCGCGACTGTACAAGTGCGCCTTCGAAGAAGGCGGCTCTCATGCGATCGGCCTTATGCTCATGATCACTACCGGCATGCGACGCGGTGAGATGCTGGGGCTTACCTGGAAGTACGTCGATTTCGAGACCAGCCAGCTATTCGTCGCCAACCAGTACGACGTTAGCAAGACCCTCCGCCCGCCGAAGACCTCGCAAAGCAGGAGGTGGATCTGCTTCAAGGGCCACATGGCCGAGGTTCTGGCAGAATGGAAGTGCACGCAGGCTGAAGAGCTGGCGGCAATCGGCATCAAGCAATCCGACTCCACGCCTGTATTCCAAAACAGCGAAGGCGACTTCATCGACCCGAACAACTACTCGCGCTGGTGGCGATGCTTCTCCGTTGATAACGGCTTCGGACGGTTCACGCGCGATGTGCGCACCGTAGAGGTTGACGGCGTCATGCGCCAGCGCGGAAAGGGCTATGAGGGGCTGAAGCTCCATGAGCTCCGCAATACGCAGGCAACGCTCATCCAGGCAAAGGTCAACCCAAAGGCAGCTCAGCATCGCCTGGGCCACACGCAGATGAGCCTTACCATGGACGTTTACGCCAAATCGCTCGACTCCGACGAGATTGCTTCAGCGGAAGCGATGGATGCGATATTGCGACCTGACGAAAATTAATCCCTCCTGCGAGTAAGGCCGATACCGCCCTGCTCGCATGGCGTAGAATTGCCGCAAAGAGAAACGAGGGCACCATGAGCCAACAGATGATAGCTGAGGTCACAGATTGTGACCTCAAAAGCGCAGTAGAAACCAGGAAGCCGAAAAGCTGGCTTAAGTCTGTGAGCGCGTTCGCGAATACCGTCGGCGGAAAGCTCATCTTCGGCATATCCAACGAGACCCATAAGGCCATCGGGCTCGATGATGCGCAAAAGGACGTCGAGGATATCACGCGCCTTATCAAGGACCGAATCGATCCACTGCCCGATTTTACCGTGGATGCCCAGAAGAAAGATGACAAAGATATAGTCATCGTTGCCGTGAAGCCCGGGATGAGCACGCCGTACTGCTATCGAGCAGATGGTGTGCGCGAGGCATATATCCGCATCGGCGACCAAAGCATCCCAGCTCCGGCCTACGTCATGAACGAGCTCATCTTGAAGGGAACCAACCGCACCTACGACGGCCTTGCCACCAGCACGGCATTCGAAGATGCGAGCTTCACCGTATTGCGCGCCACGTTCAAGATGCGCACGGACAGCAACTTCACTGACGGTGATTTCAGGTCATTCGGGCTGGTTGCGGCTGACAACGTGCTCACCAATGCTGGTGCGCTGCTTGCCGACGAACCGCTCATCCGCCATTCCAGGCTGTTCTGTACGCGATGGACGGGCCTGAACAAGGATGATGCCCAAGACGATGCCGAGTTTTCCGGAAGCCTCCTTCTCTTGCTGCGCGAGGGTGAGGCATTCATCAAGCGCCACAACCGCGTCGCGTGGGAAAAGACCGCCAACGACCGCATCGACAAGCCGAGTTTCGCCGAGCGCGCGGTAACCGAGGCTTTGGTCAATGCGTTCATCCACCGCGACTACCTGATGCTGGGCAGCGAGGTTCACATCGATATCTACGATGACCGCTGCGTCATATCCTCGCCGGGAGCCATGTTCGACAACGGAACCCTTCCCGCCAACCCGGCAAAAGACCCCATCGAGAGCAGGCGCAGAAATCCCATCCTGGCCGACCTCTTCCAACGCATGGGATACATGGAGCGTCGTGGCAGCGGCTTGCATAAGATATGTGAGATGACCGAGATCCAGGACAACTTCAAACCTGAGTTCTTGCCCACCTTTGAGGCGGTCGCTGGGGGATTCCGTGTCACGCTTTGGGACATGAACTACACGAGCACCGACCAAGTCAGCACCCAAGTCAGCACCCAAGTCAGCACCCAAGTCAGCACCCAAGTCGAAAAGCTGATGGAAGCTCTTGGGGACGATGAGCTGTCATCAACCGAACTGCAAGCTAAGATGGGATTCAGCGAACGCCGCAGCTTCCAAAAGAACTACCTGAACCCCGCTCTCGAAGCTGGCGTTATCGAGCGTACTATTCCCGACAAGCCCAACAGCAGGCTGCAAAAATACCGCCGTGCGGTTTAACGCGCTGCCATGTAAACCGAAAGCGCCCGAACGGTGGATATCCCACCTACCCCCGGCGCTTTCCCTGCGTCCTGCGACCTGCGTCATTGGTCATCTACTTACGCCCGAAGGAAGCCTCGCTCGAACCTATCGTCGTACGGGTCAAAAT
The DNA here is from genome assembly GCF_003726035.1 of Paraeggerthella hongkongensis. Lineage (GTDB taxonomy): Bacteria > Actinomycetota > Coriobacteriia > Coriobacteriales > Eggerthellaceae > Paraeggerthella > Paraeggerthella hongkongensis. The sequence continues at coordinate 65,398 of NZ_QICD01000013.1, read as the reverse complement.
CACTTTCCATGCCTTCTATCTTACGGTGGCCTGGCTTAATCTCAGTGGAATGGTACCTATAGCGACTCTCATATAAGCCCCCTTGAGGGTCGTACTTGTCTTTCCATTCCTGGAAGGATGAAACCTCATCCCAGCCAGTGCTCTCGTATTCGCCATTCAGCGCTCCGCACCACTCGTCGATCGCGCGCTCAACGCCGCCGCCAGGAAGAACGGTCCTCAGCATAGGATTGCCGTCGATTACTGCGGGAACCAGGGCCCTTTCCCCAGCAAGTTGGAACATCGCATGCGCGGCCTGCACAGGCGTCCCGTAGTTGAAAAACGTCAACGCGCCGCGTGTTATGCCTAACGATGAAGCGATCTCTGTGAGAGCCGAGACGCGCGGCAGTCGCCGCCCGCGCTCATAGCTTCTATAGACGCCTTCCGACAGACCAAGGGACGAAGCAAACTCGCCCTGCGTTTCGCCACGCTGGTTTCGCAGCGTCAGCAGCTTAGAGCCAAAGCAGTACGGCTCCCATGGCTCAATCAGCGAGTATGTGATGCCCTCATCCTCTGATGCAAAGCGATCAGGGAAATCGCACGGATCGAAGTCGTTGTAGAAGGAATCCTTCCATAATTCGTACCTCTCATGACTCAGCACCCCCTGCTTCAGCAACTCAAACTGGCTGGTCCACTCTTTGAGAAAGCGCTCCATGAACGCATTGTCAGGAACGAGCGCAGCAAACCTTATGTCCTTATACGGTGAAAGACCATATGTTTCACCTAGCTGAAACAGCGCATTGGCAAGGATGGAACCCGCACTGAAATCGTACAGGTGCAGGCACTCGGGCCGAACGCCAAAGGCTGCCGCCAGCTTCTGGATATGCTCTTCTTTGGGAAGGGCCTTCATGAGCTCGTAGTTTCTCACTGCAGCTTCGGTCACGCCCATCCGCTTCGCAACTTCCGCCTGCGTCAGATGGCAGCGGTTGCGCAGCGCGCGGATCTTCTTCGACATCGCGGAGGTCTGCAGAAGCTTATCCGCGCGCTTGTCCGCAAAATCACGGAACGTGCCCTCAATATCCATGAGCTGGACCCCTCCCATAATGCGAACAGCGAAACTCGGTCGAAAATCGATTTGCTAAGTATAACAGAAGATAATTGTTGCACATACAGAAGAAATCTGTTACGCTTCGCAACAGAAGAGAACTGTTACGGTTAAACGGGCAAGCCTGACGATACCGCAGTTATCTCGAGAGTTCGCTTTTCGAAAGGAGTTAGTCAAATGAAGCTAGCAGAACCCGCCCAATACTTCTGGGGTGTCGAGGATGTGATGAACGCCTTGGATGTATCGAAGCCGACCGCGTACAAGATCATGGAGGAGTCTGGCTGCCTAGCTCCCCTCAACCGCCGCAAGCGCGTGCGCGTCGATACCTTCCTCGATTATCTCTCGCCCTCACCGCACGGGGGTGAGCACCGTGAGTAGCTATTGGCAGCAGCTCGAACGGGAACAGCGCCTGCTCGAACGACACGACATGGCCAATGCACCTGATTCCTTGCAGCTATTAGAGCTGATGGACAGCGTATTCAATCGCATCGCCGCCCTCGAGCGCGCCCTGGGATTGCAGAGCCATCAGACCCGTCACGGTTGGCAGGTGACGCGCGATGATGCCCGCTAGCCATTTTCCGCTGACCTCGTGCAACGAGATGCTAGAGGATTTGGATGCATTGCTGGCAGCGCAGCAGCCGCCATGCCCGACTGGCATCGCTCCGCTCGATGAGGTGCTCAACGGCGGCCTCAACGACGAGCTGGTCGTCATCGGCGGCGTTCCCGGCGCTGGCAAGACCGACCTTGCCATCAACCTCACGGCAGCCATCGCGCAGCTTCGCCCCGTCATCTACGTGTCGTTCGAGTTGCCGAAGAAGCAGCTGTTCCTACGCCTGCTGTCATGCACCGCCGGCAAGGCCGACAGCACGCGTGCGCTAACCGAGCAGCAGATTCGCAACAGCCCAACCAACATGGAACTTACCCAGCGTCTTGCCTGGACAGCCAACAACCTGTACTCGATTGGCAACAACATCATGTTCGCCGATGCGGCAGCGCAGGCCATCGAGGTCGAGAAGTTCCTGACGGTCGAGGACCTGCGCGCGGTTGTGGCTACTCAAAAAGCGGTGACAGGGGTGGCACCTGCAGTGGCGATCGACTACCTGCAGGAGTTCACGGCCGGCAACGACCATGGAACCACGTCAACCGACACGCTGGATTACCTTGCGCGTCACCTGGCCGCCATGGCCCACATCGACGAGACGCCCGTCATCGTCTTGTCATCGATGGCAAAAGATGGCAGCTTCCGTGGCAGCGCGCATATCTCCCATGCCGCCGACATCGCCCTGGTGATCAAGCCTTCTGCATCAAACAGCGCGCTTATGGCATCCAAGCCCATCGACGTCGAGGTGGCCAAGAACCGCTCCGGACGCTCGGGCATGACCATCCAGCTTTCCTACACGCCAGAGCTGCACTTGTTCAGCTGATGGCTTCTCGCAGAAAGGACCGCTATGTCGAACATGAACCGCATCAACATCCGCGTCACCCCCAGCGAGTACGGCCGAATCGCATCACGCGCCAAGCAGGCGGGGTTCTCCATTTCCGAGTACCTGCGCCGCACGGCACTGCACGAGCGCGACGGGCCCACGATCATCGTTGACGACGACGTGCTCAAGGACATGCTGCGCAACCTGAAGGGAGCCGCTACCAACGTGAACCAGGTCGCCTACGTCGTCAATTCAAGGCACAGGCCCGAGGAGCTTCTCCCCGAGCTACGCCGCTCGCTTGCGTGCATCGAAGCAAGCTCAGAAGCGATCACAAAACTTATAACCGACGCGCGAAACAGCATCTAGCTGCGCGCAGATTGGAGCCTTAAAATGACCGCAAACATGCATCTCGCAGAAATCGCCAACCGCGATGTAGTTGAGTTTCCCGACGAATGGTTCGTCATCAACCCCGAAAGCGCAGCGACAGCGCATAGCGCGCACGTTGTCGAAGTAAAGCACGGAGCACGCTACAACGCCCCGCATTTCCTCTACTACTGCATGGGCGATGCGATTTCAGCCGAAGAGCACGACCTCATCCGCAAGACCGCCGCTTCCATGTGGCCCAAGCTCTACCACATCATCGATATGGAGGTTGAGCCGGTTTACGGCGACGATGGCCGCATCGATAACCTGCATGAGGTAGCCGATGCTCCCTGCGTTGGCGTGTTCAAGCTCCCCGACCTGAGCGACAGCCCCTACGAAGACTATCCCTTCGATGCTAAGGTCATCCGCGCTCCGAAGGCGATTGGCAGCGGGGATGAATAAGTTCCAGAAGCTTGCCATCGATGCGGTGCTGGTGCTTGCCCTTGCGGTAGCGCTGGCACCCTTCGGGGTGCCTGTTCTCGTCAGCTTAAGCGCAAGGCAGCTGCCGACGATTCCCGTCGTCGAAGCGTTTTTCAAGGGCGGCGACCCGTTGGGTGCCTACCTTGGCTCCCTAGCAGTGCTTTTCTCATCCTTCTCGAACCTGGGCGCACTTCTTGCCTGGGTGCTAGTATCCTCTTGCATGCTCGCACTAGCCCTTCTGTATAACCGGGCAAAGCATCCGCCGCGTGAGATCGATGGCGGCATTCTGGGGAAACAGCAGGCAATTACCAGCAAGGCGAAGATCGCAAGCATGAACTGCGCCTGGAACGGCGAAGGCAAGCCCGCCGAAGGCGTGGCACTCGGCACTATCCATGGAAAATCACTAATCATCCCCTGCATCCATGCTGCCATCTGCGCACCCAGCGGGGCGGGCAAGACGCGAGGCAGCGTTTACCCAACCATCGACGCCCTGACCTTCGCCAAAAACAACAACCTCCTTGTCACCGACCCCTCGTTGGAGATCTTCATCACGACGAATACGTGCCTGCGGTCGCGCGGCTACAACGTAGCCCTTCTCGACCTCGAGAACCCCCGCCAGGGCTTTCGGTTCAATCCCCTCAAGCTCATCTCCGACCTCTACGCTTCGGGCGACGAGCCGAGCGCTGAAGCGCGTGCCCGCGAAACGGGTGCCGTGCTCTTCCCTTCGCAGGGAAACGAAAACGACATCTTCGTGAACGCCGCCGGTGGCGTGTTCAGCGCAACTGCATACGTCGTTTCCACCCATGAGGATATCCCCGATGCTCAGCGCCATATCTGGAGCGTCGTAAAGACGATTCTCGAGGGAACAGTGAGCGGCGCAGCCGTTATCAAGGATTGGCTTCGCTCTTTCGGGGCAGACAGTCCGGCACTCACCATGGCTGCGACGTTTCTTTCCTCTGAGGGAAAGCTCGAGAGCTCTATCCTCGCTTCGTTGCATGACGGCCTTCAGCCGTACACGAGCATCAACATGCGCTGGCTGTTGTCAGCATCCGAGATCGACATCGACGCCATTTCCAAAACGCAAAGCGCAGTGTTCATTCACACGCTAGGCCCCGGTTCCCCGACGAATCGAATAGCAGCGCTTTTCTTTGCGCAGCATTGGGCGGAGACGCAGCACTTGGGGAAGCGGCGCAACCTTCGCCCCTGTTGGGTCATCGGCGACGAATGGCATAGCGTTCCCCGCTTCGACCTCGTCCACGCCATTGAGAATGCGCGCAAGTACAGCCTCCATTACGTCATGTACACGCAGAGCTTTTCCGGCTACGACCAGTACAAGACCTCGAAAGAAGACGGCAAGGACGCCATCCTGGCAAACTGCGACGCGAAGGCCCTCTACCGCGCCGGAAGCGACCTTGATGCGCGCTACTTCGAGACGCTTGGCGGGCATAAGACCGTCAATACGCGCAACACGGGGCAATCTAAGGGCGGTACGGGAAGCACTAGCAGCAACGAAGGGTTCTCGGAACATGAGGTTCCTGTATGGCCCGTAGGAGACATTCTGGAGCGCAATCCTTTCAAAGATGGCGTGCTGGTGGTGCGAAGCGCGTCAAGCGGCAATCCGGCGGGTAAGTTTGAAATCCCCATGTGCGAGGTCAGCAAGACCTTCACGGCAAAGCACTTCGGCACTTTGGGGAGCAAGGAGTTCGAGCGTGCCGTCATCTCGAAATCGTTAGACCAGATTGAAGCCGAAGCCAGCAAGAAGTCGATTGAAGTTACTGCTTGGACACCTGACTTCAATGCCTCGAAAACCGACGAAATGCGTATCGAAGAAGTCGCAGAAGACGAGTTCGCTGCGTGGGATGAATAAAGGTGGGTGTTGGCGATGACAGCGATAAAGCAAGTGAGCGTAACGACCGCAGGGCATGCCAGCAATCTGGGCAAGTACCTCAACGATGAGCGCGCCCTTGCGCGCGGGTCGCAGAACCTGTCGAACGAAGAGAAGTGGGAGGCTGAGATGGCCCGCACGCGCGCTGCTTACGGCCATGACGCGCCGAGCCGGGCAGGTGCCGCCAACACCGTGATGTATCACCAGGTTCTTGGATTCAATCCAGACGAATGCTCCTGCAACGGCGGAAAGATGACGCCAGAAAAGTGCATGGAATATGCGAAGGAATATGTCAGCACGCGCTATCCCAACCAGGAGGCGGTTTGGGTGTTGCACCAGGAGCACTGCGCAGCCGACGGAACCGACCGCTACGCCGTGCATATCGGCATCAACCGCACCGACTTGGAAACGGGCAACCGCCTGAACGAAGGCCGCAGCAAGAATGCCAAGATCGAGCGTGCAAATGCCGTACGCGACATGGATCGCAAGCATGGCCTAGCGCAAATGCGCGAGGGAGAGCGCAACAGCCGCGTTCACGCTCGCCAGCCCTCACGCGCCGAAAAGGAGATGGCAGCCCGTGGTGTTCGCAGCGATAAGAGCTATATGCGTGATGCCATCCGCGCCTCGGTGTCCGAGGTGAAGGCACAGCCTGAAACCGCCAACAAGCCGCGTGCGTTGGCGCAGGCGCTTGGCGCCAAGGGCGTGAAGATGTCCGTGACGGAGAACGGCAAGGATTTCTCGTTCGAGCGCAAGAGCACCGGCACCAAATGCCGGGGATACAAGCTCGGTCGTGGCTACAGCATGCCCGGTATCGCCAAAGGGCTTGGCATCAATGCCGCTCGCTTCATGGTGCGCAGCATGGATGAGGGGCTCGAGCGATAAACGTACTAAACAGCGTTGAGGGCAAAGCACCGCCTGGGTTCAGGGGCCCGGGCGGTGCTTGATTTTGCCGCAGGAACCACGTCGCGAATGCGGCGCGGAAGCCTAGCGGTTGGCGCAGGCAGACCCACGTGCAGCAGGTACGCGGAAGCTGGCGAGCAGGCCCCACAGGGCAAGATTGTAGGTACGTACAAACCGACCGAAGGACGATTTGTACGTACCTACACACATCTTGCAATCACTGTGAGCAGCGGCAGATGCGTACCAGGGAAACGCGACGTCACCAGAGCGATTCCCGCCGTGCTCATCTGCCATGCTGCGAGAGCCGACCAGTCGGTGACAGGGTGCCAGTGGCACGCTTCACCGATGGATGGCGGCGTGAGCGAAGGCGGAGGCAAAGGTGCCAGTGGCACGTTTGCCGCAGACGCAGCGAGAGCGAAGCGCAGGCGGACAATCCAGCGAATTGTCCGCTGTAGCGTAGCGGCGGTTGCCGCCGATAGGGCGGCAACCCTTGGCGGAACGCCAAGCTGGCGGCCGAGGTGAGGCTTTCCACTTCGGTTGGCCGAACTGCAGACCCAACTTATCTGCATGAGGGTGTTCGTGGTGGGAAGGATCATCGATGCCGGCTGCATGACGATGACGCAAACGGGGGTCATGGCGCGCTAGCCGTCATTACCGTCACAACCGTCACCGGAAGCACGGAATAGGGTTTTCAAAGGGCCAAGCCCTTTGATGCACATGGGGTTTGGGGAAGCGTGCAATCGCTTCCCCAATGCACGCGTGGCAGTAGCGAGCATGAAAAAAGCCCGCAACCCGTGAGGGCTGCGGGCTCGCACCCGGTAGGTGCCAGGAGGGTTAAACCTCCGTGGTGCCGGAATCGCTCAATGCCGAGCGGTGGTGGCGGAGTAGTGCCCTGGACTCGCCTAGGATGAGCATGCTCACGACGTCGAAGCGGACGCTGCCTTCGGGCAGGTCGAGGTTTGCTGCCAGGTAGGCGGCTGCCACGCGTTCGAGCGACTTGCGGTTTACCTTCTCAGCGGGGATGTCGCTGCCGCCTTCGGCGATCCTGGTGGTGACGAAGACCAGGTCCTCGCCATCACGGGCGATGAGGTCGATGCTGTCCTTGCCGTGCGCCCAGCCTTCTTCGATGATGTCGAAGCCGCGACGGGTAAGGTAGGTGCTGATGCCGCGCATTGCCTTGTCGTTGATGGTTTCCATGATGTGCCTCCTGAGCTTTTGTGGCTGCTCCCTTTGAGCGTGCCTTGTGGCTCGGATGAACGCGTGGGTTCTGGCTGGTATGCAAGGGGGAAAGTGAAACCCTTAAGGGCATGAGCTTCTCAAAGTTTTGCGCGTTTTGAAACTTTGAGAAGGTTTTCACGGCCCTTGTGTACGCGACAGGTTCCATGCGAACGTATGAGACTAAAAGGAATGCCAACGGGCGTAGACGCATTTCAGGAGGTAATGGAAACCTACGAAAAGGCTACAAGCTATAGCTACCCTTGAACGCTTGCACGTGTCTCATTGTCACGAAGAGAAACGCCATGGCCATCGACCCACTTTTGCGGACCGCTAACGTTGTAACCCAAGATTACAGCAGCAGCGGCAGAAGAAGAACCGAACAGTTGATCTTTCTGCAAAATGTAATTCGCATCTACCACTTGATCGTCAAAAAGTTTTTCTCGCAAAGCCAAGTAACCATTTCCCAATGAGGGCGACACCTCTGGCCCGAACGTAGCGCCAGCGTAAACAACAAATCCGTCCGACGTCACATCCCCTTGAGCGTTTGCCTTTCCGACTTTCAGAGAGTAGCTTGGGCTGGTTTTGTCCTGGATGTTTCGTTGAGCAACAGGTTCAAATATCTTCTGACCCAGGACACCAGTCATTAATTGAATATCATCCAGCAGCTCTTGCATGTCGGCCTCATCATTTTCAGAAAGCGACGCCGAGGGGGAGCTCATTCCGTTATCTAACTCGTATCGACCAGCAGACTGCGCCTGCTTGATAAGCCTATCTTCAAGATAGCGAACATGCGCCTTGTTGAGTTTATTATCGGACTTTACGAATAGTATAAATTCAGTCCAAAAATCTTTCCCGTCATTGAGGTGCTGACGGACCCTTTTCATGCCGTCTTCTGCCTCACCAATATAGGCTAATGGATCACCATCATCATTTTGTCCAAAAAGAATGTATACCCCTGAGGAACCAAACTCGGGACGGCTTTCATAACCGCCAACCAACTGCTGTCGGGACATACGATAAGCAACCAAAGTCCTATTGGAGAACTCGCCCTTCCAACAGCCCGTAGCGTTTCCATCAATTAGTAATAGGTTGATGCTTCGTTTCATATTATTCCCACCTGAGCATATTTTGCGTTGTCTTGTTGATGTCTTAAATATAATTATTGTATCCCAAGGCAGATATTATTGTGTTAGCTGCTTTTGTCTCTGCTTATGCAGCTAAATGATTATTTAGCTGAGTATCTTAAGTCTTACGCGAAACGGTTATACCGCGAATACGAGCGAGATGAAGGTGCGGATTTGCCCGAAGGCTGGCGTCGGACGACCATTGGCGAGATATCCGAGATGGTGTGCCGGGGCATAACCCCCAAATACAACGACGAATCCGATGAGATAATTCTTGGCCAAACCTGCATTCGAGACAATCTGGTTCTACTCGAGAATGGTCGTTTGCATGCGCCGAAGAAAATTACCGAGAAGTGGCTTAAGAAGTATGACTTACTGATCAACTCGACGGGTGTCGGCTCGCTTGGAAGGACCGCTCAAGTTTGGTTTGACCCTTCGAAGTTCGTTGTCGACTCCCACGTCACCATCGTTCGCGCAGCTGACCCGAGACGTGCTCTTTACATGGGATTCTGGGCGTTTGAACACGAGTGTTATATTGAGTCTCTCCACACCGGAAGCACTGGCCAAACGGAATTGCCTCGCGATCACGTGAAAGCAATTCGCCTCGTGCTTCCCAGCGATGTAGAACTCGAAAAGTTCAACGCCGTTGCGCAGCCAGTAGTTGAGCTGATTGTCGCAAATCAAGAGGAATCGAAACGATTGGCTGAACTGCGCGACACGCTATTGCCTAAGCTTATGTTGGGCGAGATAGACCTTTCTAATGTGCAATTTAGGAGTGAAACCCCATGAACGATATTCCGCGAATTATTGATCTTGTTTCTATTGAGCTTACTGGTAGTGAGTTTCGTACGGAGCAAGAAACCGCATTAAGACAAAAGCTTAAAACTGAATCCTTCGCGGTAATGGTACGAGGGCAGCATTCGATTGGACTTCCCCCGCTTTTGTTGACGCATTACCTTAAGCGGAAATCGCTCGTTCTTGCATCATAGCCTCGAACTCTATAGGGCTCAAGTTTCCCAGTGCTGAGTGGATCCTTAGTTTGTTGTAAAAGGTCTCGATGTAATCGAATATCTCTAGCCTCGCATCATCTCTGGTCTTGAATGTCTGCCTATGCACACACTCAACCTTGATCGTCGACATCAAAGATTCCGTTATTGCATTATCCCAAGGAGACGATATGGCACCCATCGATGGCGTGATGTCGTATCTTCTCATGGTTCTTCCCAATAGCAGCGACTTATATTGACTCCCGTGGTCTGAGTGATGTATGAGTCCTGGATCAGGTTTTCTTCTGGTAACTCCCATTTCTAGAGCATCATCAACAAGCGTCGCTTCCATGGTATTGCCCATCGACCAGCCGACAACTAATCTTGAGAATACGTCAAAGACAAGGGCTAAATAGAGCCACCCTTCATAGGTCTTCACGTAAGTGATATCGGCAAACCAGACTCGATTCGGCTTGTTAGCAAAAAAGTTACGCTTTACAAGATCGAGTGTTTCATCACTTCTTTCAGGCGAGGGAGTGCTTCTGTGCCTTTTCTTGGACTTTGACACTCCGCAGATATCATACTCTCGCATAATCCGTTCAACTCTTTTCTTCGATGTACGGACGCTGTTGCGTTTAAGCATCGCATGTATACGAGGGGCACCGTAGATGCCACGGGATTCTCTATGTATCTCGACTATGAGTTTCGCAAGTTCTGTATCTCGCGATTCATGGTCAGATAAAGTTCTATTCTTCCAAGCATAGTAGCCTGACCTGGTAACCTTCATCACTTTGCAGAGAATGGAGACTGAATGATTGCCGCGTTCTTCGTCGATGAAAGCAAAGATCACTTTCTTCTGTCTGCCTCCCTCACAAAGAACGCGGCGGCTTTTATCAATATTTCGTTCTCTTCTTTGAGCCGCTTGATCTCTGTTTCTGCCTGCCTGAGTCTTTCGCGTTCTGCGATATCAAGTGAGCGAACATTTTCGTCATACTTCCGAATCCAGGCTCTTAAGCTCTCAGGTGCAACCCCGATGCCTTGAGCGGTTTTCACAACGCCAATATCTCTTGATTTGTAGAGCCGGACGGCCTCTCGTTTAAATTCCTCAGTGTACCTTGCCATTGCCTTTCCTTTCCGAAGTAGCATCATGCTACTCTAGAATCAGGCGTCCACGAAAGCGGGGGAATTTCAGATTGCTGCAGGGGCTGGTTTAAGTCAAAGCCTGGTTGTGTTTGCGTCTAACTTTGTATCTGACGTTATTGTTCCGGGTCTTCTGTACGACCTTTTCAAGTGCATTTTGTCGAAGACTTGCAAAGCGCTTAGCGAAACGATGGATTTTGACGTGCCAATTAATAGGGTGACTCTTAAGGCAAGAGATTGCGACTACGTTATTTCATCAAACTGCAATGCCGGCGTCTATAGCGAATCGATCGATTACAATCAGCTGCTTTCTCAAATGGAATCATTTACAAAACGCGAAGAGAAAGACAATCGTCCTGTTGCCAAGATTGAAGCTCCGTGCGATTTACGAATCGGACAACATGGATGGGATATTATATGCTGCGGCGTGGGTAACTACTCGCTTTGGAAAGTCGAATACAAAAGCGGCGAAAAATGGCCGGAAGCTTTGTATGACGCAGCCAATGAAACGTTTATAGAACTAGTTGATGGCGTAATTTCTTGTCCAGAAGATAAATTCTATCCTGGGCAACAATCAACTGAATAGTCAATCTAGGAGCAGGTGACGTAAATGGATGATGCAGTTATAACGGCAATTGCGACAGCGGGTTCTCAACTCACCGTTCTCGCCGCAAAAGGAACAGCTACTCAAGTTAGTAATAGATTTCAGGCTATTAGACAAAAGAAAACTCATGAAGAGCTTTGCAACTCGTATGAGGAACTAATAAATGAATTAGTCGCAGAGCGTGCCCAAGCGATTGCTATTGCCCAAGCATATGAATCAGAGTTGAACAGGTACGAAATAACAGATGAGGATATCAAGCACCTGCAAAATACGGTAGGGCATGCGCTAGACATCCTGAAATCCTTCTCGCCTGATAGTGACTTCTCGAACTACGAGCAGTTCAAATCCCTCTTATCTGTCGACACGCTAAAAGCTATGCAGCTTCTGGGGTTTGACTACAAGAAAGCGATAGGCGACCCTTTGACTGAGGTATGCGCGGATGCAATCCGTGTGAATCTAGGCCAGAAACAAACGACTGCCAACCGCAATAACGAGAAGAAGCGTAGCTCTGCTAAATAATCATTTATGCGCACTGTTGCAACCTAATGTCGTAGCCTGTCATTTTCGAATGATGGAAGTCCCTATGAATGATTCACTTGTTGCAGAAATCGCAAACGCTATGACCAATTATCTCGACTGCTCGCAGATGAGGCAGCTAAAGTCTGTTCTTCGCACTAAGCTTGACAACAAGATCGAGGCTAGCCCTATCGCCGATAACTCAACCCTCATCAAGACATTTCTTCAAGCAAAAGCTCTTGAAGGTTGCAGCCAGCGCACTACTGCTTACTACGAATCAACATTACAGAAGCTTAAAGGATCAATCACGAAAAGCTGGAATCAGATTAATACGGATGACCTGCGTCAATACCTTACTGAATATCAAACAATCAATTCGTCTAGTAAGGTAACAATCGACAACATACGACGAATCTTCTCGTCATTCTTCTCATGGCTCGAGGATGAAGACTATATAGCAAAAAGCCCCGTCAGACGTATCCACCGAGTAAAGGCTCCTTCCGTCGTCAAGGAAACCATTAGTGACGAAGACCTTGAATCTTTACGCGACGCATGCCCAACATCACGTGATCTTGCCATTGTTGATTTACTTACTTCGACCGGCATGCGCGTTGGTGAGCTTGTTGGTCTTAACAAGTCCGATATCAACCTTAATGAGCGGGAATGCATCGTTTTTGGTAAAGGCGCAAAAGAACGTAAAGTATATTTCGACGCACGAACCAAAATTCACCTGAGCCAGTACCTGAATAATCGCGCCGATTCAACCGAAGCATTGTTCGTCAGCCTTAATAAACGCGCTACACGTATTACAATAGGCACAGTCGAATCGCGATTGCGACAACTAGGACGTCAGACCTGCGGAAAGCGCATTCATCCGCACAAGTTCCGACGAACGCTAGCTACTGCAGCCATCGACAAAGGCATGCCTATTGAGCAGGTTCAGAAGCTCTTAGGGCACGTACGAATAGATACAACCATGCAATACGCTCTGGTCAGCCAGAGTAATGTAAAAGCTTCACATAGGAAGTACTTAGGATGAACAGTACACAATTTGAAAATTTCACGATTGAGGAGCTCACGGACGAAATCGCGATGGGGCCTTTTGGGTCGAACATTAAAACTGATTGCTTTGTTGAATCGGGCGTCCCCGTATTGAATGGTTCGAATTTGACAGGCTTTGTAATGAACGACTGCAAGTTGCGCTATGTCACCGAAGAAAAAGCACAGTCACTCGGAAACGCGCTGGCTTCACGCGGCGATATTATCGTGACACATCGAGGAACACTCGGTCAGATTGTATACATACCAAATAATTCGCAATTTGATCACTACGTCATCTCTCAAAGTCAATTTAGACTGAGATGCAATAAGAAAGTCTTACCTCAGTATTTAGTATATTATTTTCACACACCACTGGGCCAATGGAAGATTCTGTCGAACAAAACTCAAACTGGTGTTCCGGCGCTAGGACGACCAACCTCCACTTATAAAAAAATCGAGGTTAGCGTTCCCCCTATTAACATTCAATCTAAAGTCGTAAACATCATTTCAACAATCGAAGAGCTTATTGAGCTCAACAATCGCACAAATGATTATTTAGCTGAAATGCTGTTGGCACTGCAGAAGCGAGTTGCAGAGACGGAAGAGCTTTCCGAATCAAGGGCGGACGAAGTATTCAACATTCACATTGGCAAGACTCCGCCGCGCAAGGAGTCAGAGTGGTTCTCTTTTGACCACGTCAACAATGTTATCTGGATGTCAATTAAGGACATGGGCGGCGGTGATGTGTATCTTATCGACAGTTCCGAGTATTTGACACCCGAAGCCGTTGATAAACACAACATAAAGAGATGCAGGCCGGGCTCGGTTCTTTTGAGCTTTAAGCTGACAGTAGGCCGTGTCGGCATAGTTGCAAATGAGATGGTCACCAACGAAGCCATTGCCTGTTTCTCTTCTGATGATCCGAGAAAGCTTGCATATCTTTATCCGTTGTTGAAGTCATACGACTACGCGTCATTAGGAAGCACCTCATCAATCGCTACTGCTGTGAATTCAAAGATGGTCAAGGCAATGAGCATCAAAATGCCTTCGTCTCCAGCGCTAGACTCCTTTTACGAGAAGGCGAAGCCAATATATGAATTGCTACTCAGCAACACCAGGGAGATTGCGGCTCTTGCCGAGCTTCGCGACGCACTTTTGCCGAAACTCATGTCAGGCGAAATCGACGTTTCGAAGATCGACCTTACGCAGCTAAATAATCATTTAGCTTAACGAGAACCAGTTCCTGGTAGCGCATCGAATCAACAAAGGAGACAATTTTTTGTTGCGTGCGAAGATCAGGAAGGCTTATTTCGATTCTTGCAAGGTCACTGGGATGCACTCGAAACACCTTCATCCCCTTAACGTACTGTCTTAATAGGGCTTTAAACCTAGGGGTCTGCGCCAGGTAGTTTAAGTATGGGGGCAATATGAGGCCCTGGTCTTTAACGCGCATAATCGTTGTTTCAGTCCCAGCAACTGCAGGCAGATTTCTCGGATTATTGAATAGGTAAGCATGACCCAAATCATCAATCGTTTCTGACGTCAACACGTAAACAATATCCTGATCCCTAAGTTCTTGAGAGGGTCTGATTTTTTCGTCTTTTGTGATATACGGGATTGGTTTTTGTGGTGATTCAACATCTATCGACGTATCAAAACCTTTATACAAATCGCCATAGTGAATATAGAGATAGTCACCATTCTCGTACATCCTGGCGCGTGGTGTGCTCGCACCACGCGCAAAAGTACAGAGGTCTCCCAAGGAATGCTTAGAACTCATAGCCGATTGCCCCCAGATTCTTTTTAATCTGCTCTTGGAGACGATTGGATTCTTCGAACATCTTGCCAAGTTCGCCAGTCAAACGAGTCATCTTTTCTTCAAAGGGCTCATCGTCCTCTTCAGCATCAGCGATACCAACATAGCGACCAGGGGTCAAAATGTAATCCTGCTTTGCAATATCTTCGATGCCAACCGCCGCGCAAAAGCCTTTCTCGTCTTCAAGGCTTCCAGCACGGAAGTCGTCAAACACTTTAGCAACCTTGGCGATATCCTCTTCGGTGAACTCGCGCAGCTTACGGGTAACCATGGTGCCCATCTCGCGAGCATCAACAAACAACGTCTTTCCAGGCTGCTCTTTGCGCTTGCTTACGATCCAGAGACTTACAGGAATACCCGTGCTGTAGAACAACTGGCCAGGCATTGCAATAATGCCCTCAATTAAGTCTGCCTCGATGATCTTGCGACGGATGTCACCTTCTCCGCTGGACTGAGAGGACAGGGATCCATTTGCAAGAACCATACCCATGCGCCCAGTAGAGTTTAGGTGGTGGATCATGTGCTGCATCCAGGCAAAGTTAGCGTTGCCCTCCGGAGGAATGCCATAGTCCCAACGCGGATCCTCTTTCAGCTTATCGCCGCCCCAATCGCTTAGATTGAAAGGCGGGTTTGCCATCACGAAGTCAAAACGCTTGTCTTTATGGCAATCGTCGAAGAACGTATCCGCATTAAAGCTTCCCAAATCGGCATCAATGCCGCGAATAGCCAGGTTCATCGTGGCCATCTTCCAGGTAGTGGGGTTGCTTTCCTGGCCATAGATGGCAATGTCATCGATATTGCCTTGATGGTGTTTTACGAATTCAGCAGACTGCACGAACATGCCGCCCGACCCACAGCAAGGGTCGTACACGCGACCATGATATGGCTGGATTACCTCTACCAAGGTCTTAACGATGCAGGCTGGAGTATAGAACTCCCCAGCATTTTTGCCTTCTGCTTCGGCAAATTTTGATAGGCAGTATTCATAGGTGCGCCCTAGGATGTCGCGGGTGTCGCCCTTTTCTGCCATCTTTACGTTAGTGAACAGATCGACAACTTCGCCGAGCCTACGCTTATCAAGCTCCTGCCGTGCAAAATTCTTAGGCAGGATGCCCTTCAGCTTTGCGTTTTCTGATTCGATTGCGCGCATAGCGTCGTCGATAACCTTGCCAATTTCGGGAGTGTGTGCAGCAGTGGCAATAACACTCCAACGTGCATTCTCGGGCACAAAGAAAATATTGTCGCAGGTGTATTCATCGCGATCTTCTTCGAAGCCTTCACCCTCGTCTACAAGTTGTTGGTAGCGCTGATCGAATTTATCAGAAATGTACTTTAGAAAGATAAGGCCCAGAACAACGTTTTTGTATTCAGAAGCATCAATGTTTCCACGAAGCTTATCAGCTGCCTTCCAAATCTGCTCTTCGAAACCAATGTTTGCCGTATTGTCCGTTTTCTTCGCCATCATCTTTCCTATTCATATACTTTGGTATCGGCCCACAGCTCACACTGCGCCATTACGGTTTCCATTGCGTCATCAACACCCTCAGGCGGGTATTTGTACTTTTTCAACAAACGCTTGATACGACGGCGCATTCCCGCCCTAGCACTTTGCTTTTCCTGCCAATCTATTGTCGCACTAGTTCGCATTGCCTCGGTAAGCTCTCGGGTTATGGCAACTAATTGATCGTTATCGTAAAAGTCTTTTACGGCCTGCGGCTTGGTAAGGGCGTCATAAAAGGCAAGCTCTTCATCATCCAGCCCTAGTTTCGTGCCCTCTTCGCGATCCGTCATCATGTCGTGCGCCATTGCTAGGAGCTCTTCGATAACCTCAGCATTGGTTAGCATACCGTTTAGATATCCATTCACGGCAGATTGCAGCATTTCACTGAACTTATTCGCTTTAACAACGCTGCGCCTTGAATAGCTTTTCACCTGCTCCTTGATTAGTCTTTTCAGGGTTTCAACAGCAATATTCTTCTGTTTCATCTGCGCGAGTTCCTGCAGGAAAGCTTCATCGAACAGGGAAATCTCGACTTCGTCTTTGTCGAAAATATTAACGACACCTTCTGTTTGGACCGATTGCTCCAAAATAGCGGCGACACGCTCGTTGAACTCTTTGTAGGTCATACCATTGCCACCAGTCCCAGTGCGACCAGTGATACGCAGCACCTGCACGCGCAAAACCGACAAGTAAGCAGCCTCATGCTGGTCCTCTTTTGATACCAGGCTCTTGCAGAGGCTTAATGCCTGACCCATAAGCTGCGACTGCTTTAGGAAATCTTCCATTTCATCGGCATGCTTTGGATCTAACAGCCAGTCAGTGCCGTCGCTGATCAGGCGAGCGAGCTGAACCTTGCTGTCCGTAAACACTTTCTCCGTGTAGTTAAAGCCGTAAAGAATATCGCGGCATACATCAAGCTTTTCCAAGAACTTCGGATAAGCGGTAGCCGCAATATCCATGTCCCCATAGTTATGCTGGTCACGATTGGTGTAGTCCTTCATAGCCTGCTTTAGTGCGTTGGCAATTCCTATGTAGTCAACGACCAGGCCGCCCTCCTTGCCTTTGTAGACACGGTTGACACGGGCAATAGCCTGCATTAAGTTGTGCCCCTTCATGGGCTTAAACACGTACATGGTTGCTAGCGAGGGCACATCAAATCCGGTCAGCCACATGTCTACTACGATAGCTATTTTAAGAGAGTCATCATCAGACTTGAAACGTCGCTCCATTTCCTTCTTATGTTCTTTGCCACCGCAGACTTTGAACCATTCTTCGGGGTCCTGATTGCCCATTGTCATTACAACGCCGACCTTCTCTTTCCATTCAGGTCGCATGCGTAAAATCTCTTCGTAGATCTTCATTGCTACTGGTCTTGAGTAGGCCACGACAAGCGCTTTTCCGGTGAGGATATCAGATCGGTTTTGCTCGTAGTGGTTCACTATGTCGCTACACAATGCCTCTATGGTTTCTGGAGCAGAAAGAACTCCCTCCAATCCTGCCATGGTGTGCTTGGACCTCTCGACGCTTGCCTCATCAGCGTTTCGCGCAAACTCAGCGTATTCATTGTCAAGCTGCTCAAGTACGTTCTTGTCGAGATGCAGCGCAACAACGCGACTTTCGTAATAGACTGGGCGTGTCGCATTATCCTCAACCGCCTGAGTCATGTCGTATACGTCGATGTAATCACCAAATATCTCGCGGGTATTCTTGTCCTCTGTTGAGATTGGCGTGCCAGTAAAGCCGATATATGAGGCATTGGGGAGCGCCTTGCGAACCAGCATGGCGGCACCAATGCTCACATTGCCTTCGGCATCCATCTTCTCTGTCAGACCATATTGGCCACGGTGTGCCTCATCCACCATGACGACTACGTTGTCTCTGTCGCACAGCGGTTCTTCTCCATCCATAAACTTCTGCATGGTAGTGAAGATGATGCCGTTGGCCTCTCGATCCAAAAGCAAGCTTTTCAAGTGCTCCCTACTTTTTGCATTCTCGGGTGTCTGGCGCAGAAAGTCCTTGCAACGACTGAACTGTCCATAAAGCTGGTCGTCGAGGTCGTTCCTGTCGGTGATGACGACGATAGTCGGACTGTTAAGCGCGTCCTGCAGCATGTGGGCCAAAAACACCATAGACAGAGATTTGCCGCTGCCTTGAGTGTGCCAGAAAACACCAATTTTTCCATCACCCTCTACGGCTTCCACAGCGCGCGTTGCAGCCTTATGCACTGCAAAATACTGGTGGTATGCCGCAAGGATCTTGATGGTTTTCTCATTGGTGTTATTGAAACAAATGAAGTTACGGATGATATCCAGAAGACGATCTTTGTGGAACATGCCTTCTAGCATTGTTTCATAATTTGCGTACTGCGTATTGGCGTAATCGCCATCCGCACTTTTCCATTCAACGAATCTGTCTTCAGTTGCGGTAATGGTGCCGACGCGAGTGTCGGCCATGTCGCTCATCACGCAAAAGACATTAGGAACAAATAGGCTGGGAATATGCTGCATGTAATTACGTAGCTGCAGATAGGCATCCGACGCATCGGTTTCTTCACGCGATGGCGACTTGAGCTCAAACATCACTAACGGCATGCCGTTAACGAAAATGATGACATCAGGCCGCTTTTCGGAGTATTCAACAAAGGTCCATTGATTAACGACTTGGAAGATATTGTTTTCAGGATTCTCGTAATCAAGGAGATAGACAATATCATCTCGATCCTGCTTGCCGTCAAAGTACCTAACCTCGACACCAGACTGAAGATAATCATTGAAACGTTCGTTGCGAATCTCCAGCTTGCCAGTTTCTGTATTGTTTAGCTTAAAGATTGCTTCTTGAATAGCTTGCGCAGGAAGGCCTGGATTTATTTTGCGCAAAGCGGCCGGTAGCACTTCGGGAATAAAAACGTCGTCGTACTTTTCGGAAGTGCGAGCAACATCAGGCCCATGTAGATATTCATAGCCTAGGTATGAGGTGAAGTACTCTATGATGGCTTGCTCGTAGAAGTCCTCGTTCATATGTATTCCGGTTACGGCGTAGTCAAGCTGGCCCATCTTACTCGCCCCCTGTTAGATCATGAATAAGACAGGTGCGCATATAGGCACTGAAGCTCATTCCTTTTAGCGACGCCTGCTCTTGGGCAGCCTCTTTAAGGTTCTTGGGGACGCGCAGTGTAATTGCTATTTGACCGCCCTCGGCCAAATGCCGTTTCTGCTCTGTATCGGTCGCCCCTTTGGTTACTAAATCAGCAAAGGTATCTGTTGCCATACCGCCTCCGTCCCCTGCATCGTTATGCAATACAAAGTATATACGTATCTGCGGCGCAGAACCTTAGCAACTGGCTAAGAAACGAGTGAACTTGGATTAAAGGTTCAAAAATGCGTTTCAAGTTTTGAATTGTATTAAAAACGTTACTTAACTATTCACACCCCATTCACACCCAGAAAGTGGCGGTATATAACAAAGCAGGCCAGCCGTTTTTGTTGGCTGACCTGCTGTAACGTTTGGTCGCGGGGACAGGATTTGAACCTATGACCTCCGGGTTATGAGCCCGGCGAGCTACCAGACTGCTCCACCCCGCAACATTGTGTTGCGCCTACCCTTCCTGCCCGAAGTGCCTTCAAACAGGAAAAGCGGCGAAAATGAATATTACTAGCATTCATCATAAGAAGCAAACGATTTCTAGCAATTCATAAAATGTTCATAATTGGGATGCGGCTTCGACTGGATCGGCGTGGTGTTCACTGCGTATGGGCGCACGAGTTCGGCTCGATGCGTAGCAGGCGAATAGCCTCAATCCAGTCAGGCGAGAGTTTGCTTCGGATTCTCTGCGTTAAGTGTCGACGCGACGCATCCGGTCTGGTGCAATGCGTTCTCCAGCAAGGTTCTGCTTGTTGAGGCGCGTTGCGTGAAGAAAACCGCCGTTCATCAGTTTCATGTCGTACGTTCATCCGGGGGTATGATGCAGGTAGCTCGACAAATCGCCAATCAGATGGAGGCAAGTTATGAAGTCGTTCATCGACGTAATCCGTTCCAATATTTTGGTGCAGGCTGTTCTGTCCATTGCGCTGGGTTTGCTTTTGGCGTTTTGGCCGGGGGCGACGGTACTCACCGTGGTCTACCTGCTGGCTTTGTACCTTGCTGTTTCCGGTGCTGCGTCGCTGTTTTCCTACTTTCGTTCCTCGAGCGGTCGTTACCGGTCTGCCGGAGTGCTTACGAGCGCGGTCGTGCTGCTGGTCTTGGCGCTGCTCGTGTTTTTGTTTCCGCAGGCCGTTGCCGGGTTCTTCTCGCTGATCTTGGGCATTCTGCTGCTTGTCGGCGGTGTTGTGAACGCGATTCGCTCCATCGAGCTGCGCGCATATCAGGGCAGCACGTGGATCGCTTCGCTGGTGATAAGCGCCGCCGTGGCCATCGGCGGCGTGGTTATCGTGGTCAACCCCTTCGAAACCACGGCGGCATTCGTCCTGATGCTTGGCGTGCTGCTTATCGTGAAGGGCGTTGGCGACCTGGTCATCGAGCGCAGGCTCGCGCAAGCCTCGAAAGACCTGCGCTAGAGCACGTCCCGCTTTCAACCGCGCCTCCGCCCTCGATTGTGGACGCTCCCCGCCTCCGTCTTCGGCTGCTGCCCAGCCTCCAACCCCGGTCTCCGGCCCGCCGCCCTCCCGACCGCGCAGGTTGTCTCGGTCGTTTCGCCCGATCGATCAGGCACATTGCGGCTTGCAGCCAGGTTCTCCCACTTTTTTGCGCTACAATTGCAGCGTTTTGCTAACAGGCAGTTGCGTGCAAATATCTGCAAGAGGAGCGTGGTATGAGCGAGGGCAAGGGGACGGGCGGCGTGCAAACCGCCGACCGTGAGCGATTTGCGTCGCGGTTGGGTTTTATCCTGATCAGCGCCGGATGCGCTATCGGCTTGGGAAACGTCTGGCGTTTTCCCTACATTGTAGGCGAGTACGGCGGCGCGGCCTTCGTGCTCATGTACCTGGTCTTTTTGATAATTCTGGGTCTGCCCGTCATGGTCATGGAGTTTGCCGTGGGCCGCGCCAGCCAAAAGAGCGCGGCGCTTGCGTTCGACACGCTGCAGCCTTCGCGGAAGTGGCATTGGTTCTCGTGGTGGGGCTACATCGGGTGCATGGTGCTCATGATGTTCTACACTACGGTGGGCGGCTGGATGTTGTCCTTCGTGGTGAAAATGGGAACCGGTGCGTTCAACGGCCTTGATAGCGCGGGCGTCGGCCAAGTGTTCAACGACATGCTGGCAAACCCCACCGAATTGGTGGGCTGGATGCTGGTGGTCATCGTTTTGGGTTTCTTGGTATGCAGCCTGGGCTTGCAGAAAGGCGTCGAGCGCATCACCAAGGTGATGATGGTGTGCCTTCTGGGCATCATGGTGGTGCTGGTGGCGCGTGCCGTTACGCTGCCGGGTGGCTTGGAGGGCCTTGAGTTCTACCTGATCCCCGACTTTGGCAAGCTGTTCGCCGGGGCAACTCCTGCGGAACAATGGGCTACGTTCGGCGATGCCGTGTACGCGGCCATGGGCCAGGCGTTCTTCACGCTCTCGCTGGGCATCGCTGCCATGGAGATCTTCGGCAGCTACATCGGCAAAGAGCGCTCGCTCACGGGCGAAGCGCTGCGCATCTGCGGCCTGGATACGGCGGTTGCCCTTATGGCCGGCCTTATCATCTTTCCTGCATGCTTCGCGTTCGCGGTCGAGCCGGGCAGCGGTCCGGGCTTGGTGTTCGTCACGCTTCCGAGCGTGTTCAACCAAATGCCCATGGGCCAGTTGTGGGGCGCGCTGTTCTTCGTGTTCATGAGCTTTGCCGCCCTGTCCACCATCATCGCGGTGTTCGAGAACCTGATCAGCTGGTCTATGGACAAGTGGGGTTGGAGCCGCAAGGTGGCGGTTGCTCGCACGGCCATTCTGGTGACGGTGCTCAGCCTGCCGTGCGCCCTTGGATTCAACGTGCTAGCGGGCGTGACCGTTCCGGCTATCGGCGACATCCAGTCCATTGAAGACTTCATCGTGTCGAACAACCTGTTGCCGCTGGGCAGCCTGTTCTTCGTGCTGTTCTGCGTCACGAAAAGCGGCTGGGGCTGGGAGAACTTCCTGGCCGAAGCCGATACGGGCAAGGGTTTGAAGTTCCCCGCCTGGTCGCTTCCGTGGCTGAAATTCGGCATTCCGACGCTCATCCTGGTCATTTTCGTTATGGGGTACGCTCCGAAGGCGGCCGTTTGGCTGGGCATGGCGTAGCCGCTTCTTGAAGGAATATACTGAACGAATCGTCAACCCAAGGAGGCATCATGCAGGTCATCGAAGATCAGGTCATCAAGTTTTCCAAGGACAACCCGCCGTGCGCAACCGCGCAGCCGGGGGAAGTGCTGCTGTTCAAAACGCAGGATTGCTTTGCCGGGCGTATTCCTACCGAAGACGTCACCATGAAGGATCTGAATTTCTCGTACGGCTTCACCAACCCGGCAGCCGGGCCCGTGTACGTGGAGGGCGCCGAGCCTGGCGACGTGCTGGTGGTTGACATTTACGACGTGCAGGTGGCTGACCAGGGCGTTATCGCAACCGACGATCACTGTGGACCGCTGTTCGAATCCACCGATTATCGCAGCAAGATCATTCCCATCGAAGACGGCATGGCCGAGTTCAACGGCGTCAAGTTCCCCATCGATCCCATGATCGGGGTCATCGGAACCGCGCCCGACGGCGAGGACGTCATCGACGGTTTCGTGGGGGCCCATGGCGGAAACCTGGACAACAAGCTGATCACTAAGGGAACGCGCATGTACTTCCCCGTGCGCGTGCCGGGCGCGCTGCTCCAGATGGGCGACGTGCACGCCACGATGGGCGATGCCGAGCTGTGCGGCACGGGCATCGAGATCGCTGCCGACATTACCGTTAAGGTGTCGCTGGTCAAGGGCTTCGAGTTGAACTGGCCCGTGCTCGAGACGTTCGGCCCGCATGGCAAGTGGTACGTGAACGCGAGTGCTCAGGAATTCGACGAAGCCCTGATGAACGGCTCCAAGGAGATGCAGCGTTTGCTCATGCGCATTACAGGTTGGGACGCTATCGACACCTATATGTACATGTCGGTGCAAAGCGACGTAGAGCTGTCTCAGGCGTGCAAGCCCTGCGAGGTTCAGCTGAGCCTGCGCGTTGGGACGCCGAAGTTGCCGCAGTTCCCGCCGCTGGTTCCGCAGCCGTAAGCGAGTTTTACCGGGAAGGGCGCTGCTGGAGCCGGGTGAATTCCCGGCTCCAATTAAGTAAGCGTCCGTTTACAAAAAAGTTATGGATTCGATGACAAGGTAGCGCGATAATTCGAGGATGCGCTTTGCTGCGCAAGCGCGCTGGGTTGCAGCGCTTTAGTGCAGCGGAGCGGCGAAGGAAGAGGCGGCTTCGGCTGCACGTTAGTAAGGGGGACCGACTATGTCGGCTCAAACCGATTCTCCGGCGAAAGCGTCCGGAGAGAGCATCGAGCAGTTCGGCTACAAGCAAGAACTGCGAAGGGGCATGACTTTGCGCGACGTCGTTTTGTACGGCGTGCTGTTCATGGTTATCATTGCTCCGCAGTCCATCTACGGCGAAATCCAAATCGCCAGCGGCGGCATGACGCCGCTCGTGTACATCGTAGGCTTCGTGGCTATCAGCTTTACGGCCATGAGCTACATGCGCATGTCGAAGCGCTTTCCCATTGCGGGATCGGTGTATTCGTACGTGCAGCGCGGCATCAATCCCCACGTGGGCTTCATGGCTGGTTGGCTTATCTTGCTGGACTACGTGTTCGTTCCGTCGTTGCTGCTGGTTATGGTGGCGAACTGGGGCGTTGCTCTTGTCCCGGGAAGCCCGTGGTACTTGTGGGTCGCCGTGTTCGTGGTGTTCAACACGTTCGTGAACATCCGCGGCATCCAGATGACGAAGGGCGTTGACTGGGTCATCTTCGTTGTCGAGATCCTGGCCGTTATCGCGTTCATCGCTATTGGCACGAGCTTCGTTTTGGGCGGCGGCGGTGCTGGGCAGCTGACGATCGACCCCATCTATCAGCCTGGTAAGGTTGATGCGCACTTTATAGCGACGGCGGTTTCCATCGCGTGCCTGTCGTTCCTTGGCTTCGACGGCATGTCCACGCTGGCCGAGGAAACGGTGAAGCCCGAAAAGACCATCGGCAAGGGCATCCTCATCGCTCTGTGCATCATGGTGGTCGTGTTCGTGGCGCAGACCTATGTGGCCGCGCTCATTCAGCCCGACGTTTCGCAAGTCGATCCCGAAATGGGCTTCTTCAACGCGGCGCTCATGGCGGGCGGTCCTGTTTTGTACAAGCTGCTGCTTGTGGTCAACATCGTGGCCGTTGGCATCGCCAACATCATGAATGCGCAGCTCGCCTCTTCCCGTCTGCTGTACAGCATGGGCCGCGACGGCGTGATCCCGCGCATCTTCGGCAAGGTTCATCCGAAGTTCCAGACGCCCTACATTGCGTCTATCGCATTGGGTGTCGTGTCCTTGATTCTGCCCATGTTCTTGGATATGACCACGCTGGTGGCATTCGTGAACTTCGGCGCGCTGTCGTCGTTCGTGCTGCTGAACTTCGCCGTGTTCTTGTTCTTCTTCGTGAAGGAAAAGAAGCGCTCTTCGTTCGGCGATGTGGTGAAGTACCTGATTTGCCCTTGGCTTGGCATATTCATTCTGGTGTACGTGTTCACCGGGTTTGATTTGCAGACTTATGCGGTGGGCATCTCCTGGATGGTTGTTGGCCTGATCATCGGCGCGGTGAAATCGAAGGGCTACAAGGAGGTTCCGGAGGCGTTCAAGCATCTGGAAGTGTAGCGCGCAAGCGATTGATTGTTGAGCGGGCGGCCTTCGGGTCGCCCGCTTTGCCGTTCGGACCCATGCGCTCGTTTTGTGCATGCGGTCGCGCCTTGCGCTTCGCCTGTGCGGTAAAGCGGCGTGGGCATCGGTATACTATGCTGATCAAGGCGGATCTACGTGAAAGGGGAGCGATGGGGGCGTCGAAAGCGCGCAACGCGGTTCTGGCGGTGGGGGCCATTATGGTGGACGTAGTGTGCTGCGTTTCGAACCTGCCCGCCTCGGGAGAGGGCGTTGTGGTCGAGTCGTCTCAGGCGGTTGTGGGCGGATGCGCGTTCAACTCTGCGAATGCTGCGCGCCAGTTAGGGGCCGACTGCACCTTGTTTGCGCCCGTGGGCGAGGGCGTGTACGCAGGGTTTGTGGAAGGTGCGCTCGCGCAGCGCGGCTTGCAGGCGCCGTTGCGCGTGAGGGGTCGCGACAACGGATCATGCACGTGTTTGGTCGAACCTGATGGACAGCGCACGATGATCACTTCGCCGGGCGTCGAGCGTTACTTCGAGCGCTCGTGGTTCTATGCTGTCGATCCCGCGCGTATTTCGTGTGGTCTTGCTAGCGGATACGAGATCGAGGGACCCGGTGGCAACGCTATCATCGAGTTCTTTGAAGAGCATCCCGAAATCCAGTTCTTCTATGCGCCCGGTCCGCGCATTTTGGGCGTGGGGCCGGAGAAGCACGCGCGCATCAATGCGCTTCGCCCCATCTGGCACCTGAACGATCAGGAGGCCCTTGCGTATACCGGTTGCTCGACGCTTGAAGATGCGGCTCGCGTTTTGGCTGCAGCTTGCGAAAACGCCGTGGTCATCACGGCGGGTGCTGCCGGTTCCTTTGTGCTTGAAGGGCCGGGCGCTTGTTTTGCCAACGTTGCAACGGAGCCGGTTCGCGTGGTCGACACCGTGGGAGCGGGCGACGCTCATCTGGGAGCGCTTGCGGCGGCGCGCGCTGCGGGCCGTTCGTGGGAGGAATCGCTTGCGCTTGCGAACAAGGTGGCGTCTGGTGTGTGCGCGGCTGAAGGCGCGACGCTTTCCGATGAAGCGTTTGCGCAGTTGGGCGTGGCGCTGTAGCAAGGTCGCCGCAATGCGGCGACGGGGTTTGCCGATGGAGGCGGCGCTGCGCTTACGAGGCCCCGCGCTCGCCCGTAAAGGGATGCGCGCACGAAAACCGCCTTCGCTGGCAGGTTTTGACGGTTGGGGGATGCCGGGCGGAGCGTTGCTCTTGCCGCTGCTAGGTCTGCTTTTTATTTTGCCTGTTCGCAGCCTTGGGCTATTGCGCTGCTCTTTCGCGAGCGCTGCCCCAGCGGGGTTCAACGCTCGCCTTTCGACTTGCAGCATATATATGTGCTGCAAGTTCGTTCTTCTGCCTTTCGAGCCTAGAAGAGAGCCTTGCGGTATCATGGTCGCCAGACGAGATCATGGAAAGATGGCGGGTGATATGAAGCGGTTTTCGGTACTGGGCGACTCCATCAGCACGTTCGAGGGGTGCAACCCCGAAGGATTCGACGTGTTCTACGAGAACGAGCGTCGTGACGCAACCGGCGTTCGCCTTGTGGAGGACACCTGGTGGGCGCAGGTTATCGAGCAATGCGATGGCGAGCTGTTGTGCAACGGCTCGTTCTCTGGAAGCATGGTGGAAGGCGCGGGTTTTCCTGCGGCAAACAGTGCCGAGCGTATTGCGGCGCTAGCGAAAGACGGCGTTGCGCCCGATGAGATTCTTGTATTCATCGGCATTAACGATTACGGGTGGGGCGGCCCGGCCGCCCAGGCTGCGGGTCGCGGAAACGCCCTGCCTGCAATGCTTGATCTGTCCGCCATTCCAGAAGCCGAGGCGAGCTTGGCTTCTGCCGATGCGGCCGAGCGGTTCGGTCAGGCGTACAGCGCGATGCTCGCGCGCATGCGTGCTGCGTATCCGCAGGCCAAAGTGTGGTGCTGCACGCTGTGCCCCGGCCGCATCGAGGGTTCTGCCCGCTCGACGTTCGCGTACCGGCTGCGGGGCGTTCATCTCGATCGTTACAACGACGCTATTCGCCTGGCCGCCGAATCGAACGGGTGCTGCGTTGCCGACGTCCGCGCTTTGGGGCGCGACTATGTTGCTCTTGAGGGCACCCATCCTACGAAGCGCGGCATGACGCAGTTTGCTCTTATGGTCTTGCATGCGATGTCGATCTGGGAAGGATCTTCGCTCGAAGGTCGCGCTTCGGATCCCTTGATCGATGACGCGTTCGGCGACGCCCCTCGCTCGCTCCAGACGTGCGAGAAGCCGTCTTGCATCGGCTGCGCGTATGCCGGAGCAACGGGAAACAAGTGGCTTTGCGTGTGTCGAAAGGACGACGAAGCGCGCAGCGAATAGAGCCGCTCGGCGCATGCGACCGGGTTCGCGGCGCGCCTCAAACAAAAAAAGTGAAAGGATATTCCTTCATGCAAGGGAAATCTCTTGTTCTATTGCTGCTGGTGTTGTACGGGGCAGCGTTTCTTGCGGGGTTCAACGAGAACCTTGTCAACATGGCCTTGGTGTCCATCATGGGGGACTACGGGGTTGATTCCGTAACGGCCCAATGGCTGGTGACGGGGTACATGATCGTGGCCACCGTGGTGGTCATGTGCATGGCGTTTCTGTATCGCCGGTTCAGCCTGCGGCTGCTTTTCTTCGTCGCGTCGGCTTTGAACTTCGTCGGCTCGGCGGTGGGGCTGGCTGCGAGCAGTTTCGAGATGCTGCTCGTCGCGCGCTTGGTGCAGGCGGTGGGCACGGGCATATTCATCCCGCTCATGATGAACACCATCCTGGCGGTCACGCCCAAGAACAAGCTGGGCACGTATCTTTCCATCGGCAGCTGCACCATCACCTTCGGTCCCGCTTTGGCCCCGGTGGTGTGCGGGGCGCTGGTGACCATGTTCGGTTGGCATAGCATTTTCGTGGTTCCCTTGGTCGCCACGGTGCTGTTGTCCGCGCTGGGTTTTTTCTTCGTCAAGAACCTTGAGACCGGCGAGGCGCATCTGGACGTGCTCTCGGTGGCGCTGTCCGCCGTTTTGCTGACCGCGCTTTCTTATGGGCTGGTGCAGCTGACTATCGATGTTCCCGCGGCCCTTGCCTCGTTGGCAGCGGCGGTGGTTTTGGCGAGCGTCTTCGTGGTGCGCCAACTGCGGTGCGCCCACCCGCTCATCGATCTTGAACCGTTGCGAAACCGCGCCTTCTGGCCCGCTTTGCTGCTGGTCGTCATATCCATGGTCAACATGTTCTCCATGAGCGTGCTGCTCCCCCTGTACTTCGAGGGCGCAACCGGCATGACGGCGTTCGGCGCGGGCTTGCTGATCTTGGCGCCGGTGTTGGCGAATGCGGGCTCCACCCTGCTCGGCGGGCGCACCATGGACAAGCGGGGCGAATGGCCCTTGCTGCCGTGGGGGTTCGGCGTGGTCGCGCTTGGCTTCGTGGCGTTGGCCCTGGTGGGTCCCGCGCGCTCGATCCCCATGATGCTGACTTCGGCGCTGGTCATGTACGTGGCGGTGGGATTCGTGCTCTCTCCCTCCCAGACGGCGGGGCTGCGCATGCTCCCTGCGCGGCAGAACCCGTTCGGCGTGGCGCTGATGACCACCGTGGTGCAGATCGCCGCATGCATAGGGCCTTCGCTGTACGTGGGCATCATGTCGTCGGGGCAGGCGGCTGCGGCGGCCGGCGGCGCCGATGCCGCCCAAGCGGCGGCGGATGGCTTTTCGCTGGCGATGCTCGCCGCTGTTGCCGTGGCGACGCTCGGGTTCGTGCTGGCCTTCTTCTACGCCCGAGCCGCCCGCAGGCGAGGCGCCGATCAGGCCGCCGCCCGCGCTGCTTGCTCGACGGCGCCTCTTGCCAGCATCATGCAGCCCGACCCGTACATGCTGCCCGCCGACGCCACGGTCGGCCAGGCCATGCGCCTGTTCGTGGATTGCAGGGTAGGGGGCGTGCCCTTGGTCGACCGGACCGGCCGGCCGGTCGGCTTCGTGTCCGACGGTGACGTCATGCGCTGCCTTGCGGATCGCCACCCCGTGATCACCGGCGCCTATTCGCTTATGGAAGCCGCTAACGACCAAGGGTTCGACGATCGTCTGCGCGAGCTCATGCTGTTGCCGGCGCGCGTGATCGCCACGGAAAAGCCAGTGTTCTTGGACGCTGGGGCGACGCTCGAGGAAGCATGCTCTCTTCTGGCCACGCGCCGCCTGAAGAAGGTCCCCGTGGTGCGCGACGGCCTTGTCGTTGGAACGGTCAACCGCTCGGACGTGCTGCGCTACGCCATGGACACGGTTTTGCAGGCCGCTCCGGCGCGATAAGCGCCTGAAGCTTCGCGGCGCAACAGCCCTCCTCGGCAGCGCGCCGGAGCTTGTTTCGCTGCCCGCCCTCGCACGCCTGCCGGTAGCCGCCGGTGGCAATCGGCTGGCATGCGGTCCCTTCGCTTTATATGCGTAAATATGTCGTACAATACTGAATGCTATCTTGAACAAGGGCGAAAGAGGCCGCCGGCGTCGCCCGTGATCGTCGGCGCGTTTTCCAGACAAAGGTGGTACGTGCATGGGGGCAGCATTCGGCGAGGTCGAAACCGGCGCCTACGTGGTGGATGGCGACTATCGCATCGTGTACTTCAACAAAAGGGCGGAATCGTCGTTCCCCGGACTGCGCTTGGGCATGTGCTGCTACCACGCTCTTCGCGGGGAGCCGTCCCCTTGCTCCGATTGCCCGCTGCTCCTTGACCACGCCAGCAAGGGTCTCGTGTACAACGAGATGCTGCCAAGCTGGACGGAAGTGGAAGTGAGCGACATCGAATGGCCGGAGTCCGGCTCCTGCCATATCCTGCTGATCCGCGAAGTCGACCAGCCGGATTTGAGCGTGCCCGATTCGCAGCCGGTTGACGCTCTGACGGGCGTTTACACCCGCGCGGCGTTCTTCTCGGCGGCGCTCGACAAGGTCGAGACCCATCCTGATTCGCTGTTTTGCCTTATGGCGATCGATATCGAGCATTTCAAGCTGTTCAACGAATGGCACGGGGAAGAAGCGGGCGACCTGCTTTTGCGTGAGATAGGATCGGCGATCGCAAGGGCCTCTGCGGTCCAAGGAGGGGTGGCGGGGTATTTTCGCGGCGACGATTTCTGCGTGCTCCTTCCTTATTCGGCGGGGGTGGTTGAAGAGCTGCAAGGGCGCATTTCGCGCATCACGCAGCAGCATGGCCGGGGCATGGGCTTTTTGCCCGCGTTCGGCTTGTTCCTTGCCGACGATCGGTCGCTTCCCATCAGCACCATGTACGACCGCGCGTTGCTGGCCTTAGCGTCGGTCAAGGGAAACTACGCCCAGCGCTCTCGCTGGTACGATGCCGGCATGTTGCGGGAGATCGAGGACGACCATTCGCTGCTGCTCGAAGTGCAGCGCGCCTTGGATCAAGGGGAGATCACGTTCTACGCGCAGCCGAAGTGCAGCATCTTTACGGGCAAGATCGTGGGCCTTGAGGCGCTGGTCCGCTGGGACCATCCCGACCGAGGTATCATCCCTCCCGACCAGTTCATCCCCATGCTTGAGCGCAACGGCTTGATCACCAGGCTTGATCTGCATATTTGGGACGAGGTGTTTCGTTCCCTTCGCGCGTGGATGGAAAGCGGGCATGCTCCGGTTCCCATTTCCGTCAACGTATCCCGCCGCGACCTGTACGCTTTGGACGTGCTCGACGAATTCGAAAGGCTCATCCAGAAGTACGGCATAGACCCGCATTTGCTTGCGGTGGAGATCACGGAAAGCGCCTATGTTGAAGACTGCGACCTGATCGCGGGAATCGTGGACGGCTTCCATGCCTTGGGGCTTTCGGTTCACATGGACGATTTCGGAAGCGGGTACTCGTCGCTCAACATGCTGAAGGACGTCAACGTGGACGTCTTGAAGCTGGATATGAAGCTGCTCGAGACCTTGGACGCGAACGACCGCAAAAGCCGCGGCATCCTGGAATCCATCATAGGCATGGCGAATCTGCTGGACATGCGCGTGATCGCGGAAGGCGTCGAGACCGAGACCCAGCGCCTGCTCCTTGCCAAGATGGGGTGCTTGTACGGCCAGGGGTATTATTTCCACCGGCCCATGCCGAAGGCGGAGTTCGAGCCTTTGATCGCCGATAGGTCGAACGTGGATTTCCGCGGCATTCGGGCGAACTCGCTTGAGCGGCTGCGCATTCGCGGCCTCATAGAGAACAGGACCCTGAGCGATGCCATGCTCGACGACATTCTGGGCGCGCTGGTGCTGTACGACCTGCACGAAGGAGAGATCGAGCTTCTGAGCGCGAACGAGCAGTACTGCCAGTTGACCGGCGTCAATCCCGTCGATCTGCATGAGCGGCGGGGGAAGTTCGCCCGGCAGGCATACGAATCGGATTGGGATCAGACCCTGGCCACGTTCAACCGCGCGAAAGAAAGCGCGCCCAACGGCGCCGCCGTGGTGGTGCGGCGCATGAGGGACGATGGCGTTACCGTTCATCTGCACCTGCGCCTGCTGTTCTTGCGCGAGCACGACGGCCACGGACTGTACCTGGGAATGCTCAGGGACGTGACCCGCGAGCAGGATCAAGCCCGCCAATTGGAATCCTCTTTGCGGGCGCTGTCCGCCATCGAGGGCCCCTCGGCATCCGATCTGTCGCTCATGAGCCTGGCCGAAGAGAACCGGCGCACCGCTTTGTCCATATTCGCCCAGATGTCGCCGGGCGGCCTGATCGGGGGGTATTGCGAACCGGGCTTTCCGTTGTACTTCGCAAACGCCGCCATGGTGGAGCTTTTGGGCTACGATTCGTATGAGGATATGGCCCACGCCATCGACTGGAGCGTGGGCAACACCATACATCCGGACGACATCGATTCCACTATGGCCGACATCGGCGGCGAGTACTACGTGGGCCTTGAATACACCACCACGTATCGCACGGCGAAAAAGGACGGCACATGGTTTTGGACGTTGGACAAGGGAAAGGTGGTCGAAGCCGAAGACGGCCGGCTGGCCATTGTGAGCGCTTGCACGGACATCACCGAGGTGATGGCGGTGCAGCAGCAGCTTGCCGAGCGCAACAGGCTTTTGATCAGCAAGAACAACGAGCTCACGTTCCTGAACGAGGACATGCCCGGAGGATACCATCGGTGCCTGGACGCCCCCCGATGCGACTTCCTGTACGTGAGCGACCGTTTCCTTGAGATGTTCGGGTACGCCCGCAAGGAAATCAGGGAGCTGTTCGACGACAAGTACATGAACATGATCCACCCCGACGATCAGGAGCGCGTGCTGCAAGGCGTCGCCTTGCTCAAAGAGGGGGACGCAAGGCCGTTTCCCCTGGAGTACCGCATGCGGGCCAAAGACGGATATCGTTGGGTGGTCGACCAGAGCAGGTTCCTGGAATACGAAGGCACTTCGTTTTTGCAGGGCGTGGTGGTCGATGTGACGGAAACCGTGGAGCTGCGCAACACGATGCGCATGCTGATCGAGCACGTTCCCAACGACATCGTGCTGTTCACCTGGTCCGATCGCGAGCACGTTCGCGTGCATGTCATCGCGTACGGCGCCGCCAAGAAGTACGGCCTTTCGCGCGAGGCCTGCGAGAAGGTTATCCTCGACCATCTGTACGCGCGTCGCAAGGCGGACGGAAGCCGCTTGGTGGACGACATCGTGAACAAGGTCGAGAACGGCGAAAGCGTGGCGGTGGTGGACGCCGCCCAATTCCCCGGGTGGGACGATGTTTGGATGCACATTGAAGCTTGCGGGGTGGATATCGTGCCGGATCTTCATACGGCCTTGTGCTTGTGCACCGATGTGTCCGTCATCAAGAACCAGGAGCAAGAGCTTTGGCTTGCGCAGCGAAAGCTCGAGGGCATTCTGCGCCAGGCCGGCGTGAAGGGCTGGGATTGGGATATACGCAATCGCAGGCTGGCTCTTTCATGCAGCAGCGTGACCGACCGGGTTTTCAGCGAGGTCGGTCGCATAGAGGGGGACCGGCTGGTCTTCGACGACTTCGATCCCGAGGACATTCGGTTCCGGTTCGTTCTCCATGAGCATCGGGAAAGCTTCTTGACGTTCTTCCAGGACGTTCGGGCGGCTTCGGACCACGAGTGGTCTTCCTGCGTGGTGCCGTTCCGGTTCGAGGACGGGTCGATCACGTGGGTGGAGACAACGTGCGAAACCGTGCGCGACGAACAAGGGGAGCCGGTGCGCGCCGTTGGATACTACCTGGACGTGACCGACCGCATGAACGAGACGCTGAGAAGCGAGGCGAATTTCGAGGCGTTGCGGGAGCTGCGCGAGCAGAGCGGCCAATTGGCGAAGCTGGCGGAAACCGATGCGCTCACCGGATTGTACAACCGCCAAGCCGCCATCCCGAAGATCGAGGAGCGGCTGCGGGTTCTGCGCGAAGAGGCGCCCGAGGGCGAGGCTTGCGCGCTGATCATGCTCGACCTTGACTCGTTCAAGCAGGTCAACGATGTGTTTGGGCACGCGTACGGCGACGAGGTCATCGTGCGCATGGCAGAGGCGCTGAAAGGGTCGCTTCCCCAGGGCATCGTGTGCCGCATGGGCGGCGACGAGTTCCTGGTTTGGTGCGAAAACGTGGACGTTGCGACGCTCGAGAACATGCTCGGCCAGGCCTTGCAGGCCATGGAGGTGAGCCGTGCGGCGGACGAGCGCACGTTCCTGTTCTCGGCGTCGGCGGGGTACGTGCTGGTGCCCCGGGACGGGTTCGAATTCGACGATCTGTACCAGAAGGCCGACGCGGCGCTGTTCACGGCGAAGATGAACGGCAAAAGGTCGTGCGCAAGGTACGTTCCGGGCATGAAGAGCGTCCGCTGCGAACTTGCCGAATAGGTTTTGCCGCCTGGGCGACCGGCAACTGCGGAGTTATTGCGCGGTGCGCTTGACATCTTCGAAGGTCGGTCTACAATCCTGTTTTAGCACTCGAAGGCTGAGACTGCTAACCCCCTCGCGCCAGGCGCGAGGGCTGGTTGGCGGCTTGGCCCTTTGCATGACAGACGACGAAACGAAAGGGAGCGATGCCGACCATGCGCAAGTTCAAGACAGAGAGCAAAAAGCTGCTCGACCTCATGATTAACTCCATTTACACGAACCGCGAGATCTTCTTGCGCGAGCTTATCTCAAACGCTTCGGACGCAGTGGACAAGCTGTATTTCAAAAGCCTGACCGACAAGGACATCCAGCTGGGCAAGGACGAGCTGCTTATCCAGGTGTCGTTCGACAAGGACGCGCGCACCATCACCGTCAGCGACAGCGGCCTTGGCATGACGAAGGACGACCTCGACCTCAACCTGGGCACCATCGCCCATTCCGACAGCATGGCCTTCAAGGCCGACAACGCCGAGGTGCAGGGCGAGGACGTGGACATCATCGGCCAGTTCGGCGTGGGCTTCTACTCCGCGTTCATGGTGGCCAAGAGCGTACGCGTGGTTTCGAAGGCGTACGGCAGCGACGAGGCGTGGGCGTGGGAAAGCGACGGCGTGGAGGGCTACAGCATTTCCGAGGCCCAGCGCGACGGGCACGGCACGGACGTCGTCCTGACGCTCAAGGATAACACCGACGACGACAACTACGACACGTTCTTGTCCGAATACGGCCTGAAGAGCCTGATCAAGCGTTACAGCAACTACGTGCGCTACCCGGTGCAGATGGAGGTTTCCAAGACGCGCGAAAAGCCGAAGCCTGAGGACGCGGGCGACGACTACACGCCCGAGTACGAGGATTACACCGAGGTCGAGACCATCAACTCGATGATCCCCATCTGGAAGCGCCGCGCCTCCGAAGTCACCGACGAGGAGTACAACGAGTTCTACAAGACCGACTTCCATGACTTCTCCGACCCTGCGCGCACGTTCAGCATCCATGCCGAGGGCGCGCTCAGCTACGACGCGCTGCTGTTCGTTCCGGGCCGCGCTCCGTACGACTTGTACAGCAAGGACTTCAAGAAGGGCCTGGCCCTGTACAGCTCCAACGTGCTCATCATGGAGAAGTGCGAGGAGCTGCTGCCCGACCACTACAACTTCGTGCGCGGCGTGGTGGACAGCCAGGACCTGACGCTCAACATCTCCCGCGAGACGCTGCAGCACAACAGCCAGCTGCGCGCCATTGCCAAGAAGATCGAGAAGAAGATCACCTCCGAACTCAAGAAGATGCGCGACAACGACCGCGAGACGTACGAGAAGTTCTTCGAGGATTTCGGCCGCGGTTTGGAGTTCGGCATTTACACCAGCTACGGCATGCTGAAGGACGAACTGGCCGAACTGCTGCTGTTCTATTCCGCCAAGCAGCAGAAGCTGGTCACGCTTGACGAGTACTTGGAAGCCGCTCCGGCTGACCAGAAGGCCATCTACTACGCGGCTGGCGAGAGCATCGAGCGCTTGGGCAAGATGCCCATCGTGAAGACGGTGCTGGAAAAGGGCTACGACGTGCTGCTGTGCACGCGCGACGTGGACGAGTTCTGCTTCCAGGCCATGATGACGTACGGCGCTCCGGCGGCCGAGGGCCAGGAGGCGCCCGAGCCGCTTGAGCTCAAGAACGTGGCGTCGGGCGATTTGGATCTGGCTTCCGAGGAAGAGAAGAAGGAGGCCGAGGAAACCGCCAAGGAAAACGAGGCCCTGTTCGCCGCCATGAAGGACGCGCTGGGAGACGCGGTGACGAAGGTGGGCGTGTCGTCGCGTTTGAGCGATGCTCCGGCGTGCATCACGGCAGCAGGCCCGGTGTCGCTTGAGATGGAGCGCATCATGGCCCAGATGCCCGACGGCGCCGAAGGCCCGAAGTCCGAACGCGTGCTGGAGATCAACGCGAAGCATCCCGTGTTCGAGGTGCTGAAGGAGGCCCAGGCGGGCGGCGATGCCGACAAGGTGAAGCTGTACGCCGATATCCTGTACAACCAGGCGCTCATCGTGGAGGGCATGCCCATCGACGATCCTGTTGCCTACGCGAACGCGGTCACCAAGCTGATGGCATAGCTCGCATGTTGAAATCGCCCCGCCAACCGGCGGGGCGATTCGCACGGAGTGAGACGAAGGGACGGGGTCAATGACTCATTTTCGGCCGCAGGCCAGAAAATGAGTCATTGACCCCGTCCCTTCGTCTCATCTGCCTCACTGCCTGCTTCGCGCGCTCACGGCGACGGCGCCTGCTGCAACGGCCGTTGCAGCTGCTACAATGACCACGGCTTCGGTGGAATCGCCAGTGCGTGCAAGCGGCTTGGGGTCGGGTTTGACCGTCGGGGCCGGCGCCGGTTCGGGCTGGGGCTCGGGTTCTGGTTCTGGTTTGGGCACGGGATCGGGGCCGTTTTTGATCGCGATGCGGCCTTGCCCGCCCTCGTGGGCGTACTCGCTGCCGATGACGCCTTTCAAGTCGTACTTCAGGTACTCGATCAACGCGGCGTTGTCCACGTCAAGCAGCACGGGATCGTCTGCCTTGAACATGGTCATGCCGTCGCCGCCCTCCATGATCATGTAGGTGTGCGATACCATCTTGTACGTTCTTTCCGCATCGAGCGGTCGTCCGTCCACCCGCACGTCTCGCACGCGGTATTCTCCGGCCACGCGCACGAAGCTCCCCTTGTCGTCGATCTCGATGGACGAGGGAACGTCGGTGCGCACGGTGTAGGTTACGCCAGACGTCTGCATGAATCCGCCGTTTCCTTCGGGCAGCTTGCTCGCACCCATTTCGAGCGCGTCCAGAATGTTTTGCCCCTTTGTTTCTATGTAGCAGAGCTGGTTGCTGTAGGGCTGCACGTCGATAACGTTTCCATACGTGATCGTTCCCGGTTCGATGTTCGCGCGGATGCCGCCGCCGTTGATGAGCGCGACCTCGGCCATTATGCCGCCGTGCCAGGCAAGGGCCAGGTATGCGTCTGCCACGAAA
Source organism: Paraeggerthella hongkongensis (assembly GCF_003726035.1). Taxonomy (GTDB): domain Bacteria; phylum Actinomycetota; class Coriobacteriia; order Coriobacteriales; family Eggerthellaceae; genus Paraeggerthella; species Paraeggerthella hongkongensis. The sequence continues at coordinate 28,582 of NZ_QICD01000013.1, read as the reverse complement.
TCGCCCAGGTTCGTCTCGCGCTGACGAACGGCCCAGGTGTAGTTGTCGCTTTCGGTTGCGATAAGCCGTACGTCCGAATAGCCCACCTTCTGCCCAGTTATCGCCTCGATCTGGGCTTTCTTGTTGTTGACGACCGTCGCCGTCGCCGTATCGATGCCGTCCCATGTCGTTACCAGCTCGCCTTCGCAGGCGCCTGCGCTTGCTGCAATCCTGTTGGCGGCGGGATCGATGATGATCCGCCCGATGCTTTCAAGCTGGGTTCCCGTTTGCGTGACCAGCACCGGAACGCCGTCCTTGTTGCTCAGCGTGTCCACGTACTCCTCGTGAGAGTGCCCGTCGATCACCACGTCGATGCCGGAGGTGTTCGCTACCACGCTGCTACTGCTCCAGCGCGAGGTTACGCCGGAGCGCCCCAGGTGTCCTATGGCAACCACGTAGTCTGCGCCCTCGTCTCGTGCTTTGTCGACGGCGTCCTGCACGGCTGCGTACAGCTTGGAACCCGAGTCGTCTTCGCAAAACCCGTAGATGTACGCGCCGCTTTGGTTCTGGAAATGTGCTGGAGAAGATTTCGTCAGCGATTCGGGCGTGCAGATGCCCACGAACGCCACGCGCTTCTGCCCGGCGGACGTTTCGTACGTGCGCATGGCGTACGGGTCGAACATGAGGTTGCCGGTGCGCAGGTCGGTGAAGTTGCAGGATAGGTACTGGATCGGCCCGGCCTGCGGGTTCGATGCGTCCTTTGCCCGGGAAACCAGCACGTTGAACTGGTCCATGCCGTAATCGAATTCGTGATTTCCAGGAATTGCCAGGTCGTAGCGGCATTGTTTCATGATGTCGATCAGGTACTCGCCTTTCGAGAGCGTGCCCATGGCCTTGCCCTGCACGGCGTCGCCCGCATCCACCAGCGTGACGTTGCCGCTTCCGTAGATCGAGCGCGCATGCTCCACGTAATCGGCCAGTTTCGCGTAGCCCAGATTCTCGTCCACGGCGCAATGCACGTCGTTCGTGTGCACGATGACGATGGGGCCGGGCGCCGCTTCGGCTTCTTCGGCAAGCGCGTGTCCGGGAATCCCCAGCGTTGCAAAGGCGACGGCGGATAGAGCGCAGAACGATCGACGGGTCATTGGATAGGCCATGGTGCCCCCTGTTCATGTGAAGCGCGTGTTCTCCAAAACGCTGCGAGTAAGTATACTGCGGGTATGAAGCAGAAGCGATCAGCGATTCCTGGAAAGGGAGGCTCTTATGGTCGAAGCGATTTACAAGCGAGCGAGCGTTCGCGCATTTGCGGATGAAGCGGTGACCGACGATCAGGTGCGCGCGGCTCTGCGTGCTGCCATGGCCGCTCCCTCGGGCGGAAACCAGCAGCCTTGGGAGTTCTTCGTGGTGAGAGACGCCGAACGGCGTTCTCGGTTGTCGCAGGTCACGAAGTATGCAAAGCCGGCCGATGCGGCGCCGTGCGTCATTGTCGCCTGCATGCGCACCGAAGGCTTGCGCTTCCCCAGCCTGGCCGTGCAGGACATGGGCGCTGCGGTTGAGAATTTGCTGCTTGCTGTGGCTGACATGGATCTAGGAGCGGTATGGATGGGTATTGCGCCTGATGAGGAGCCCATGAAGGCCGTTGCGGATATCGTGGGCGCACCGGAGGGCATTCAGCCGTTTGCCCTTGTTGCGCTGGGGCGTCCCGCGGCACCGCCCGCAGCGAAGGGGGCCGACCGGTACGAGGAGTCTCGCGTTCACTGGTTGAACTAGCGCTGCCGCACGGCGCTGCGGTCGGTTGAAATACTGAGGGGGGGCGAGAGCGGAGGGCCGGCCTTCCGCTCTCGCCCCCCTCGTCCCTTGTCCCATTCGGCTGCGCGTCGCCGAACGGGACCGCGGCGGTTTATTCCACCATGCGCGAGCGCGCGTATTCCTGTGCATCTGCGATGTACGCCTCTTGCGAGTGGGCTACGTTGCGCGCCACCGCTTCGGCATCGAGCGTGCGCACCACTTTGCCGGGAACGCCCACTACCAAAGAGCACGGCGGGATAACCTGGCGTTCTTTCACAAGCGCGCCCGCAGCAATCATCGATCCTGCCCCGATAACGGCGCCGTTCAGCACCGTTGCGTGCATGCCCACGGTCACGTCGTTTTCGATGACGGCGCCGTGAACCACGGCATTGTGTCCCACTGAAACGCGTTCTCCCAGCACGATGGGGCAGCCGTGGTCGCTGTGCAGCGTGGCGTTGTCCTGCACGTTGCTGTTCTTCCCGATGCGGATAGGGGCAGCCTCGCCGCGAATCGCCGCGCCGAACCACACCGAGCTTCCTTCGCCGAGCGTCACGTCTCCGCAGATCGCGGCGTTCGGCGCGATGTAGGCGGCTTGGCTTACGTCGGGGATCATCCCCTTGAACTCAACGAGCATGTGCAATTCCTTTCGCCAGATGGGTCTCCGGTTTGCGGCATTGTCCCCGAAAGTTGGCTGAGTCGGCATCGCAAGAATCAGATGATTTCGCAGAATTCGCCGTCGCGTATGACGCACTCGTCATCCAGGTAGAGGGTCGGGCGCAGCACGATGCCGTCGTAATGGCAGTCGGCCTTGGTCACGCCGCCGAACGATGCGTTCGTGCCGAATGCGACGTGCACGGTGCCGTACAGCTTTTCGTCCTCCAAAATGATGCCGCAAAGTTTGGCGCGCTCGTTCGTGCCAATGCCCAGTTCGGCGATGGTTCCGTTCTCCGGGCGCGCGAACAGGATGCTCAGTTGCTCGGCGTAGGCGCCGTTCGCGTCGCCGCCTTCCGCCTGCACCAGCCGTCCGTTCTCCAGGGTCGCCACCAGCGGCTCGGCCAGCGTGCCGATGCCCACCATCGACCCGTCGATCACCACGCTGCCGTTCGCGCCGCCTTCGAGCGGTGCGATGTACGCCTCGCCGGACGGGAAATTGCCGCTTGCGCCCGGCGCGCGGTACACGCCCGGGCTGGCTACGCCGTCGCGCCCGGTCAGGTCCATGGTCAGAACGTGCCCGTCCTTCTCGATGCGCGCCGTTTTCGCGTAGGTCAACCGTTCGGTCAGCGCCATCGTCCGCCGTTCCACTTCGGCGTAGTCGGCGCATGCGGCTCCGTCGCGCAGCATGTCCAAGGTGACGCCGGGCATGGTCACCACACGCGTTCCCGCGGCGGCGGCTTCGATGCGCGCGGTGGTATGGGTGATCGACTTCGCGGTGGGGCACAGCGCCACGTCCGCCGCTTTCATTGCCGCGGCTACGGCAGCGGGCGGCTCTTCACCGGTCACGCGTCCTTCGGGCATGACCATGAGCAGCGCGCGGCGGCCGAGGGCGCGGGCGGCGTCGTAGAACAGCTGTCCCACCTCGCGCGTGGGGTCGTCGGTTGCCACCAGCAGCGTTTCGTCCTCGCCTAGCGCAAGGTTCGTTGAAAGTATCGTTTGCGCGCGTTCTTGCAGGTTCATAAGCAGCCTTTCGAGTTGATGCGTCTCTGTTCGTTCGCATCTTCGCCCGAAACGTACGTTTTCAGGCGGAAAAGCGTACGTTTCGGGCGAAGATGCTTGCAAGCGGCGATGCCCGCGAAGCGACTTTGCTCGAAGCATCGTCGTTCGCGGGCATCCGTTTCAGCTGCAGCGAGTTTAGGCCTGTGGATCCACGGCGGGCAGAGAGCCCATGCCTTGCAGGTGCGCCATCGACCCGTAACGCTCTACGAATCGGGCGTACTCGTCGGCGTCGTAGAAAGAGCACTTGCCCGCGCCGAAGGCCTTGGCCGCTTCGATCATGAACGAGCCCGCTTCGTCCAGGTCGGTCAGGTGCGTGGCCCCGGTCGCACAACCGGGTACCGCCGTTTCGGTGGTGATGGCCACGCCTACCACGGGCGCGTCGGTTGCCGTGCAAGGTTGAAGGATGGAGTTCAGGTGGTACAGGCCGTTTCCGTACGGCGTGATGTCCGCCATGGTCAGCGGGAACGTGCGCGCGCGACGGCCGGTTGCTATCTCAACAAGCGACACCAGGTCTTCGCTCACGCGAAGGATGCAGCCTTGCTTGACGGTGGGGGAGATCATGAAGCCGCGTTCGTTCATGATGCGGTTGCCCTTCGTGGTGTCCACCACCAGCACGGCGTCGAGCGCGTCGGCGCCGCCCACTTCTTCACGGTTGACGTCGGCGGTTGCCACGGGCGAGCCCATAAACGCCACGGGTTCGTGCGGGAACGTGGGAGCATGCGGGCATACGTGGGTGGAGATGAACACGTCGCCGGGCAGCACGTCGCCGCGCGCATGCATGGACAGCAGCTTCGCCGCGCAGGCCAGCGCCGTCAATGCGCCGTCGCCGTCCGAGACGAAGCCGATGCGTTCGGGGCGCGCGCCCAGCCCGCCCAGACGCCCCAGCAGCCCGATGGTGGGGGCGTCGCCGCCAGCCGTTCGGCCGCGGGAACCCGGGATGCGCACGCGCACCATGTCGGTAGCGCCCTTGGGGCCTTCCAGCACGTAGGTTTCCGCATCGCAAGCGGGATCGATGCCGCGCAGGTAGTCCACGGCGACCTGCCCGCTTGCGGCGGGCGAGTCCAAAAGATCGTACAGTTCGATCAGGTGCTTCAGGATCATGGTGGCTCCTTGTTCGTTCGGTTTTGCAAACTGTGGTGTATACCGATTGGCGCTGGTTGCGCGCCAATCGGTATTGTTTCCTGCGGTCGCCGTCCGGCGCGGTTGTCGCCGGTCCCTGCTAGGTCTGGTTGTTGGCGTGTGAACACGATGCCGTACGGCAGCCGATAAGCCTTCGATTCCCTTTGATCTGGCGGTATCGCGCTTGCGGGCTGCGGCAAGAACGGTGCGCTCGAAATCACATGCAGCAAGTATGGAAGCAATGCGGGCAACTTGCAAGGAGCCGATCGAAAACGGAAGCAAAAATCGATGCGATGCAGCCTTGCCGGATGGCGGGGGCGGGAGGGGCGCCCGCGCCGCGTCGTCACCCCGCCTGCCCGCGCGCCCGCGCAAGGCGCAGATCAAGCCGGCGAATCTGGCGAGCATCGACGTCTGCCGCCTGCCCGCGCGCCCGCGCAAGGCGCAGAAACGCGGCTTGTTTGAGCACTTTGCAGGTTCGGCGCCTTTGTTGTCGGCCTGCTCTATTACAATTCGAATGACAGATTTGCTGTGTCGATGGCGCGCGAAGAAAGGGCTCATGCACCATGAGGAGAAAAATCGGCATCAAAGAGATCGAGGACATGGCGCTTGGCGCAACCGTCCTTGGCGCTGGCGGGGGCGGCGACCCCTATGTTGGCAAGCTGATGGCCATCGAGGCCATCAAGAAATACGGCGAAGTCGAGCTTATCTCGCCTGACGAGGTTCCTGACGATGCCGTGGTGTGCGTGTCCCAGATGATGGGCGCGCCCACTATCATGGTGGAGAAGATCTGCAGCGGCGCCGAGCCGATGGCCACGTACGACGAACTGGTGAAGGAACTGGGTCAGGAACCGTATGCCATCTACGCCGTCGAAGCGGGCGGCGTGAACTCGACCATCCCGTTCATCCTGGGCGCGACGCGCCAGATTCCCGTGGTGGACTGCGACCTCATGGGCCGCGCGTTCCCCGAACTGCAAATGACCACGCTGGGCATCAACGGCGTGAAGGGCCAGCCGGCGGTGCTCGCCGACGAGAAGGGCAACACCGTCACGGTGCGCGGCATCGACGATCGCTGGCTCGAGCGCATCGCGCGCCAGGCCACGTCGGTCATGGGCGGCTACACCATCTTGGCCTCGTACCCGTGCACGGGCAAGCAGCTCAAGGACTTCTGCATTCCCGACACCCCCACGCTGTGCGAGGAAATCGGCCGCACCATGCGCGAGGCGCGCGACCAGCACGCCGATCCCATCGACGCCGTGCTGCGCGTGACCAAGGGCTTCCGCCTGTTCCGCGGCAAAGTGGTGGACGTGGAGCGCAAGACCGACGGCATGTTCGTGCGCGGGCGCGCCATCGTGGACGGCCTGGACGAGGACAAGGGTAGCCAGCTGATCATCGAGTTCCAGAACGAGAACCTCATCGCGTTGCGCGACGGCCAGCCGGTCACCACGTCGCCCGACCTCATCATGTCGCTGGACATGGAGTCCGGCGCGCCCGTCACCACGGAGGGCCTCAAGTACGGCGCTCGCGTGGTCGTGGTGGGCATGCCGTGCGCTCCGCAATGGCGCACGCCCGAGGGCTTGGCCGTGGTTGGCCCGCGCGCGTTCGGCTACGACATCGACTACGTGCCGCTTGAGGAGCGCGTGGCCGCGGCTCAGGCGACGAAAACCCAGGAGGTGCAGGCATAATGGCACATCAGTTGCGCACGTGGCGCTTGGGCATCGACGTTGGCGGTACGAATACCGACGCGGTCATCATCGACGGCGACCTGAAGCTGGTCGCCGCCACCAAAAGCCCCACCACTGAAGACGTCATGAGCGGCATCGTTGCGGCCATGCACGAAGTGATCTCGCAGATCGGCCTGGAGGCCGCCCAGAACATCGGCTTCGCCATGCTGGGCACCACGCATTGCACGAACGCCATCGTGGAGCGCAAGCGCCTCAACAAGGTGGCGGCTTTGCGCGTGGGCGCGCCGGCCACCACGGCCATCAGCTGCATGGCCGACTGGCCCGACGAGCTGAAGAGCGCCATGCGCGTACGCGATTTCTTGGTGCATGGCGGAAACGAGTTCGACGGCCGCGAGATCAGCCCCCTCAGCGAGGACGAGATTCGCGAGGTCGCGCGCGTCGTTCGCGAAGAGGGCTTCGAGTCCGTTGCCGTGACCAGCGTGTTCTCTCCCGTTTCCGACGCGCATGAGAAGCGCGCTGCAGCGGTGCTGCGCGAAGAGCTGGGCGAGGACTTCCCTGTTACGCTGTCTTCCGAAATCGGGTCGCTCGGCTTCTTGGAGCGCGAGAACGCATCCATCTTGAACGCCGCGCTCTACGACGTGGCGCGCACGACGGCCGATAGCTTCGAGGCCGCGCTGGCTTCCGAGGGCTTGGCCGACGTGGCGGTGTACCTGGGGCAGAACGACGGCACGCTCATGTCGGTGGACTACGCCAAGCGCTATCCCATCTTCACCATCGCCTGCGGTCCCACGAACTCCATCCGCGGCGCGTCCTTCCTGACGCAGGAGAAGGATGCTGTGGTGGTGGACATTGGCGGCACCACCACCGATGTGGGCGTGCTGGCGCACGGCTTCCCGCGCGAGAGCATGGTGGCTGTGGAGATCGGCGACGTGCGCACGAACTTCCGCATGCCCGACTTGGTGTCCGTGGGTCTGGGCGGCGGCTCGCTGGTGCGACAGGCGGACGACGGTCGCGTGACCGTGGGCCCCGACAGCGTGGGCTACAAGGTGACGCGCGAGGCGCTGTGCTTCGGCGGTCAGACGCTGACCGCTACCGACATCGTGGTGGCCAAGGGGCTGGCCGATGGCGTGGGCGACCCTGCGAAGGTGGCGCACCTGGACGCTGCGCTGGTGGATGCGGCGTACGCCGAGATCAAGCGCATCATCGAAGACGCCGTGGATGCCATGAAGACCTCGGCCGGCGACGTGACCGTCATCCTGGTAGGCGGCGGCTCCATTCTTTCGCCTGAGGAGCTTGAGGGCGCGGGTCAGGTGCTGCGTCCGCAGAACTTCGGCGTGGCGAATGCCGTGGGCTCGGCCATTGCGCAGGTGTCCGGCCAGATAGCCAAGGTGTTCTCGCTGTCCGAGACGCCGCGCGACCAAGCGCTTGCCGAGTCGAAGCAGCGCGCATGCGACGAGGCTATCGAAGCGGGCGCCAATCCCGACACCGTGGAAGTGGTCGACGTGGAGGACATCCCCATGGCGTACCTGGGCGATGCGCTGTGCATCCGCGTGAAAGCCGTCGGCGATTTGATGCTGTAGGCTTTTCTATGTATCGAAGGAGGCTTCGCCGCCTGTGCGCGGAGCCTCCCCAAACGCAGGGGCGGGACCGGTTAAAGAGGCGAACTTGACCGCGCATGCTTCAGTCTATGTCTGCAACTGCCTCGGCGTTCCCGCCGTAGAGCGGCAGCGTTCGCTCCGCAAGCAACGCGCCCGTCTGAAGCGGCAGCCCGGCCAGCCTCGTCGGCCTTGCCGGTCTTGCCGGTCGCATACCGGAGGCGATCTGGCCGCAGGGTTTTTCGATCCTGCCAAAACGGACGAGTTTTGCGGCGATTTTTCGTCTCTCGCAGGCAGGTTGCCAAGGGGCGTTTTTCATCATGCCTGGTCAGAGCGCTGCTTGCTGTATTTATCCTGATTCGAGGATCAGCAAAACTCGTTTGTTTTGACAGAACCTCGTTTCAGTAATACTTTAGTTACTACATATTTTTAAGAACATAAAATTACATGTTGACGTATTACGAAGCGGTAGATACTATATGACCCATCGATCGAGGCAACGGGCCTCGACTCTGGGCAACGTTCTAGGGGACTGATATGTTCGTTCTTGATGTCAAGTCGCATATCAAGCGTAACCATCGCTTACGGCAAGCCAAGATGGGCATGCTTATGAGCAAGTGGGCCTGGAACCGCAGGATTTGCCCTCGCCAGTTCAAAGCGTTCTTCTCGCGTTTCACGCTTCCGAAAGAAACCGCTCTGTTTTCAAATCAACTTCAAACGCGTCGCGTTTCTTGCTCGTCTGCTAACTACGGCGAAGCATCTGCGACCAAACTCTTCATTTTCATAGCTTGACGAGGCATGCCTTGGTCACGTGCGCCCTTCTTCGGGAGCCGGGCCATGTTGTATTCGGACTGCCTAGAGAAAGGGGTTGAAGGTATGGCGTAGCAGCGCCACACCTTCCCGGAGACGAACCGGCCTACCCCCTGACCGATCCAAGCCATAGGAATCGATACCGCAAAGTATAGACGAAACTTGTTCAGATGCCGCCGATTTCGGCGACTGGCAGGTCACTTCGCGTGTTTTGACCATCCTACTCATAGGTTAGGGACTTCAGCCATACGCTCCTGGAAGGCCGGCCACCGTGCATGGGGCATGTCACGGTGCCGTCTGCGAATCAAACTTTGCGTCGAGCGATCTTGCAGGATTCGCGGCGACGTGCAGCTTTATTCGCAGAGTGGAAAACGTACTACAACGTTGGAAGCAATGTTGGACACGAACCCGGAGGGGGACGCGTCCGCGCAACAGGAGGTAATCAATGGCTACTGATACAGCCAAGAAAAAGGGGATTCACTTCGCATGGTTCGTCCTCGTCGGCGTTTTGCTGATGATGGGTCTGTGCCGTGGCGGCATCAACAGCGGCATGGGTCTGTTCTTCCAGCCCATCAGCGCTGATATGCATATCGGCGTGGGTGAAGTGGCGATGATGTCGTCCATTTCCGCTCTCGTCACCATGTTCTGGAGCCCGTTTGCGGGTCGTTTGCTGGACAAGTTCGATATTCGCATTGTCACCATCGTGGGCGTTATCGTCCAGGCGGGCGCCTTCGGGGCGTTGTCCCTGGTCGACGCCGTGTGGGGCTTCTACGCACTGGCTGCGCTCATGGCGTTCGGCTCGGTGTTCGTGACCCAGCTGGTGGGTCCCATGATGATCAACCGCTGGTTCAAGGATAAGAACGGCCTGGCCATGGGCATCATGATGAGCTTCGTCGCCATCTGCTCCGCCGTCCTCTCGCCGGTCGTTTCCTCCATCATCGCTTCGTCCGGTTGGCGCATGGGCTACATCGTGCTGGGCGTGCTCGCTCTCGTGGTCGTCATCCCGGCTGCGCTGTTCTTGTTCCGCACTCCCGAGCAGAAGAACACGCTGCCCTTGGGCGCTACCGAAGAGGATGCGAAGGCTCAGGCTGCCGACCCGGCCGCCGCTGCCGCCGCTGCCAAGAACCTGCCCGGTTTGACCTCCAAGCAAGCTCTGAAGACCCCGACGTTCTGGTTCTTCTTCATCTTCATGGTGCTGCTCACCGGCACGCTGGCGTTCGCCTCCATTGTTCCCACGCTTGCCATTGAGGCCGGCTTCGACACCGTGACCAGCGGCTTCGCCATGACGGCGTACATGATTGGCACGGCTATCGCCGCTATCGTGTTCGGTACGATCTCCGACAAGCTGGGCCCCCTGAAGGCCACGATGGTTGCTTGCGCCTGCGGCATCATCGCGCTGGTCGGCTTGATCTTCTTCCGCACGAACCTGTACATGTTCTTCGGCTCTCTGTTCTTCTACGGCTGCCTGTCCGCCACCCTGGGCGTTATCGGCCCGCTGGTTCTGGGCACGCTGTTCGGCCAGAAGGAGTTCGGCTCCATCTACGGCATCGTCATGATGGCCACGGGCATCGGTTCCATGATCCTCATCCCGGCGTACGGCTTCATCTACGACGCCACGGGCAGCTTCACTCCGGCCCTCATCATGATCCTCGGCTTCATCGTTGTCTGCGCCATCTCCATGATCATGGCCTTCAAGACCGGCAAGAAGGTCCAGGCCATGTGGATGCCGAAGGCATAACCGCACCACGTGCGCGATGCCGGGTTCGGGCGCGCGGCCCGGCATCGCATATGAGAATCGCGCCACCACCCTTTGGTTTCTGCGGGGCACCGCCCCGTGCATGACGACCCCGAACGGTCGGGGTATCGCCGAAACATCCATCCTGAGAAAGAGGAGGAAGCATCATGGCTCTGAAACTACTGGAAGGCATGAAGGTTATCGAGATCGCCGCGTTCATGGCAGCTCCCATGGGCGGCCGCATCCTGGGCGAGTGGGGTGCCGACGTCATCAAGGTTGAGCCGCCCACTGGCGACAGCAACCGCGGTATCGGTCTTGCACGTCATATCTACAACGGCGACCAGGCTGGTTGGGACTCCATCAACGCCAGCAAGCGCTGCATCACGCTGGACACCCGCAACCCCGAGGGTCTTGCCATCCTGAAGGAAATGCTGAAGGACTGCGACGTGTTCCTGTCGCACCTGCGTCCGAAGGACTCCAAGAAGCTCGGTCTTGACTACGAGAGCCTGTCCGCCATCAACCCGAAGATCATCTGCGGTTCCACCTCGGGCTACGGCACCAAGGGCGAGTGGGCCCCGCGCGGCGGCTTCGACGCTGCCTCCTATGCGGCTCGCGCTGGCTACGACCTGGACTGCCCCATCAAGGGCGACAACCCCATGATCCCGTACTTCGGCTTCGGCGACATCCCCACGGGCACCTACCTGGCGATGGCCGTGCTGGCTGCATACGTGGAGCAGCAGCGCACCGGCAAGGGCCAGGACGTCAACGTGGCGCTCATGCATGCCGGCATGTGGAGCGTGGGCGTGCCCATCGTGACCGCTGCCTACGGCGACGAGTATCCCACGGATCCGAACTCCGTGCTTCCGCTGGCTCGCCCGTACATGTGCTCCGACGAGAAGGCTATCGCGCTTATGGGCCTGCAGTGGCACAACTCCTGGCCGGAGTTCGTGCATGCGTTCGGCATGGACGAGGGCTACATCGCCAAGTGGCCTGACTACCAGACCGCGCTTGCCGCTTCTGCCGAGATCACCCCGATCATCACCGAGGTGCTGGCTGCCGTGACCCGCGACGAGGCCATCGAGAAGCTCATGACCACCGACATCCCGTTCGACCTGTGCCAGCACTTCGCCGACCTGCAGGACGACAAGCAGGCTTGGGACGCCGGCTTCTTCCAGGGCATCGACTATCCCTCGGGCAAGCACATCGGCATCGTGAAGGCTCCCGCCATCTTCTCCTCGGGCGAGGCTGAGTTCCAGGCCAGCGGCTATCCGGGCGAGTTCACCCGCGAAGTCCTCAAGGAGTACGGCTTCGACGACGCCAAGATCGACGAGCTGCGCGAAAAGGGCATCGTGACCGAAGAGGACCAGTGGAATAAAGACCAGTACAACATGGAAAAGATGATGGCCGCCGCCGCTGCCGCCAAGAAGAAGGCTGCTGAATAACAGCAAAGCAAGAACGACCGGTGGCTGCACGCCGGTTCGAAGAAATACCGTTTCCGATCCGTGCGGGGGTGCGCTCCCCGCGCCCCCGCACGGAGCAACAACACGCCCAAGGAGGCACCACCAATGATCGATTTTTCCAAGACCGAGGAGCAGGAACTGCTTCTTGAGAGCATCAAGGAGCTTCTCGAGCGCGAGTTCCCGCCCGAGAAGGAGCGCGAGTGCTACCGCAATGCCGAGTTCCCCTGGGACGCCTGGAAGGCCATGGCTGAGGCTGGCTTTACGGGTCTCGGTCTGCCCGAGGAGGTTGGCGGCACCGATGTCGACCTGATGACGGTTGCTTTGGCCAACTTCACCATCGCTCGTTACGGCGGCCCGCTGTCCGCGTTCTACTCCATGGGCATGCCCACGATGTTCGACGTGTGCGCGTTCGGCACGCCCGAGCAGATCGAAAAGTACGTCAAGCCCTACATCGAGGGTGGCGCTCCCTTGGCTCTGGGCATCTCCGAGCCTTCGACGGGTTCCGACGTTGCCGGCATGCAGACGTCCTATGCGTGGGACGGCGACACCGCGGTCATCAACGGCGGCAAGCACTACACCACGTGCGGTATGGAGGCTCCGGCCATCATCGTCATCGCCAAGGACCCCACCGTTGACAACGTGCACCGCGGCGCTACGATGTTCCTGGTCGACCGCGACACTCCGGGCGTGACCATCAACAAGCTCCCGAAGATGGGTCACGAGGATGCTCCCACCAGCATCTGCGAAGTGTTCCTGAACGACGTGCGCCTGCCTCGCTCCGCCATTTTGGGTCAGGAGCACAACGGCTTCATGCAGACCATGCACAACTTCACGCGTGAGCGCATCGCCAACGTGTCCGGCGTTATCGCTACGGCTGTAAACGCGTTCGAGGATGCTTGCGCGTACGCGAACCAGCGCGAGCAGTTCGGTCAGCAGATCGGTCGCTACCAGCTGGTGCAGGAAATGGTCATGAACATGGCCTGCAAGATCGAGAACATGATGAACATGCTGTACAAGCTGTGCTGGAAGGCCGACAACGGCGAAGACGTGCGCATCCTGGCCGGCATGGCGAAGTACTACTGCTCCAAGACCACGTGCGAAGTGGTCGACGACGCTGTGCAGATTCTGGCCGGCATCGGCGTGGTGGGCGACCATCGCGTGGGCCGCTACTACGTTGACATCCGCAGCTGCCGCATCGCGGGCGGTTCCGATCAGGTTATGGTGTTCAACACCGCTCCGCAAATTCTCAAGCAGTACCGCTAGTCTGATAGTCGCATTGCAGGAGGGTACGGTTCGAAGGGGGGTTGACGTTTATGAGCTCACGGCATGAAGGCATTCCGAAGAAGTCCATCGATCTTGCCCGGCAGCTTAGAAGGCTTGCTGAAGCATGGGGAGATGAGACAGCGCTGGTCGAAGTCGCCAACAACGGATCCGAGCGCAGCATGTCGCGCAAAGAGTTGTTCGAGGCGGTGGAGAAAGTGGCCAGCCACCTACATGCTCAGGGTATAGCCGAAGGAGACTTCGTAGCTGTTGCCTTGCCTAACTGCCTCGAGCATGCGGTGGTCACCATCGCGGCTTGGCAGTTGGGAGCCTGCTGTGTGTTCATGCCCCCCAAGGGAACCGCTTCTGAAAAGCGCGATCTGCTTGGTTTGATTGACTGCCGTCTTCTTGTGTCGGACTGGGATTTCGAAGGATCTCACGGTGCGGCTACGCGAGAGGACGTGCGCGAATGGATGGCCGGAGATTTCCCGGAGGGTTCCGAAAACCTGCCCTTTTTCGCCTGCACGCCGATGCGCGCGGTGGCAACGGGCGGGTCGTCCGGGAAGCCGAAGCTGGTGGTGCAGGGGATCAAGCCCGCGTACTGCGGTGCCGACCTGGAAAGCTGGACGGCTATGACCGGCCAGATTGCATGGGGTCGACAGCTGGTGCCGGGTGCGTTGTTCCACAACCTGTACAACAACACTACCTACATCGGCTTGTTCTTCGGGCAGACCGTGTATTTGATGGAGCGGTTCAACGCTGCACGTGCGCTTGAACTGATTGAGAAGCACCAGATCGATTGCATTGGCTTGGTGCCTACCATGATGGAGCGCATGATGGCCGAGCCGTCGTTCGCGACGCGCAACCTGAGCACCTTGAAGGCGGTGTTTCACAGCGGCGGGCCTTGCCCCGACCGCGTGAAGCTTGGCTGGATCGATCGTTTGGGCGCAGATTGCGTGTACGAAATGTACGCGGCAACCGAGATGGTGGGTTCCGCCGTCATCCGGGGCGACGAGTGGCTTGAGCATCGCGGCAGCGTGGGGCGACCCGTGGGGTGCGCGTTCCAGATCAGGGGCGAGGAGGGCGAGGTTCTGCCAGCCGGACAGGTTGGCGAGATCTTTGGCAAACCGGTTCCTGGCCTGATAACGCATTACGTGGGAGCACCGTCCATAGCGGCCGATGATGAGGGCTACTGCAGCGTGGGGGACATGGGCTGGCTTGACGCTGACGGCTATCTGTACATATCCGACCGCCGGGTAGACATGATTGTTACCGGCGGAAAGAACGTGTACACGGCCGAGGTGGAGAACGCCCTGTTCGATTACCCGGGCATTCAAGATGCCGTGGTGATCGGCATTCCCGATGAGGAGTGGGGTCGGCGCGTGCATGCCATCCTGGAGCTTGAGGCGGGAGCGGATGCATCGTCGATATCGTTCGATGATTTGAGCGCGTTTCTTCGTACGAAGATCAGCGGGTACAAGTGCCCGAAGACGTTCGAGATCATCGAGTGCATGCCCCGCACCGATTTCGGCAAGATTAGAAGAAAAGAGCTCATCGAGCAGCGCCTGCAAGGGCTGTCCGAGCATGAGCCTTGCGCATAAGCGCGAACAACGGTATTACCCCGCCGCCGCCGACGGCGGGCATTCGATACAAAGAAGCACTACCTATTAAGGAGGAGTCAGAATGCTGCAAGCACCGATGTACTTCGAGGACGTTGAGGTTGGTTACAAGTTCCAGTCTCCCGGTGGCCGCACCATCACCAACGCTGAAGTGGTGAACTTCGCGCAGATCACGGGCGACTACAACCTGGTCCACCTGGACAAGGAGTTTGCTAAGACCGGCATGTACGGCAAGAACGTTGCTCACGGCGCGCTCACGCTGACGCTGGTGGGCGGCATGCTCAAGCGCACGGAGTTCTGGACGGCCACGTCCGAGACTCTGGGCGATCTGACGGGCTTCAAGCATGTGAAGTTCTTCAACCCGGTGTTCTTTGACGACACGATCCACCTGGAGTGCGAGATCATCGGCAAAGAGGACAACGGCGACGGCACGGGCACCATCGAGATCTCCATCCTGGGCATCAACCAGGAAGGCACGACCTGCCTTGACAACGTGCGCTACTACTCCATCGCCAAGAAGAACTAACACAAGCAACCATCTGAGGAGGATCTCATTATGAACGAGCAACTGCAGGCAGCTTTCGACGCGAAGTTCAAGGACACCTGGTTCTTCGAGGACGTGCCCCTGAACCACAAGACGCCGATCACCACGGGCCGCACCATCACCGAGGCTGACATCCTGAACTTCGCCGGCATCTCCGGCGAGTGGGCTCCCATTCACATGGATCTCGAGTACTGCAAGGCTCACGGCCATGACACCGTGTTGGCTCAGCACATGCTGATCTACACGTTCACGCCGTCCATCAACCCCTCTGACCCGATGATGGCCAAGATGAACAACTCCATTCTTGCCACCAAGGGCACGAAGAACTGGAAGTTCCTGAAGATGCCGGCCGTGGGCGACACCGTCTACACCACGTCCGAGATCGTTGCCAAGGACGACAACAAGCCCGAGCGCGGCGTCATCATCATCCAGATGTCGATGGTCGACCAGAACGGCGACGTGCTCCAGACCGGCGAGTACCACCTGGTTCTGGCCAAGAAGATCTTCTTTGAGAAGCAGTTCGAGGAAGCCGCTGCCAAGCATCAGCAGTAGCAGTAGCGCTGCGCGCCGTGGCCGGCCCCTCCCCGGTCGGCCACGGTACCGCCTGCGGGCATGGACGCTTGGTCCAACCGCTGCGTATCGCCACCGCTCTGTGCGGTACCCAACCGTTTGGTCGAAGCGTCTATGCCGCAAGCGCGGCGTACTGACGATAAGTTAGAAAGGATAGCCATACCATGAACATCATCGTTCCCATCAAAGTGCTGGCCGACGATCAGGACATCGTCGTCGCTGCCGATAGGAGCCTGGACGACTCCAAGGCCCATCGCATCGTCTCCACCTACGATCTGAACGCCCTCGAGGCCGCGGCCCAGCTGGCCGCCGCGCACGACGGCTCGAAGGTCGTCGCCGTGTCGGTCGCCGATGCGAAGGCCGACGACTCGAAGCTGAAGAAGGGCATCCTGGCCCGCGGCATCGACGAGCTGGCCATGATCGCCGACGACGCCTGCGCCGATCTGGACGCGCACGCTACCGCCGCCATGCTCGCGAAGCTGATCGGCGCGCAGGACGCGTTCGACCTGGTCGTGTGCGGCGACGGCTCCGCCGACAACTACGCGCAGCAGGTCGACGTGCAGCTGGCCGACGCGCTGGGCCTGCCGGTCGTCACGGCGGTGTGCGCCATCTCCGTCGAGGGCGGCGTCGCGACGTGCGACCGCATGCTCGAGTCCCAGGTCCAGACCGTCCAGGTCGACCTGCCCGCCGTCGTGTCCGTGGTCCCCGACGTCGCGCTGCCGCGCATCCCGGGCATGAAGGACATCCTGGCCGCCGGCAAGAAGCCCTCCACGGTCGACGCCGCCTCCGAGGCCGCCCCGGCCGTCGTCGAGATCGTCGAGACGAAGGCCCCGCAGCAGGCCGAGCGCAAGCTCGAGATCCTCGACGCCTCCGTCGACGGCGATATCGAAAAGTTCGCAGCCGCCCTCAAAGCGGCCCTGTAGGAAAGGTTGGTGCAGCAATGAAAGCACTCGTTATAGCCGAAACCCCGCTCGCCGCGCGCGCCCTGTGCGCGGGAGCCCGCACGATGGCCGACGAGGTCGTCCTGGTGGCCCCCGGCGTCGAGCCGACGGTCGGCGTCGCCGACAAGGCCGTCCACATCGACGTCCCCGCAGGCTCCGCGATCGACGACGCGTACGCGACCGTGAACGCGATCGCCGACGCCGAGGCCCCGTCCGTGGCGCTGGTCGAGCCCACGCGCCGCTGCAAGGTGCTCGCGGGCCGCTTGGCCGCGCACGCCGGGACCGCCGCCGTCACCGACGTCATCGAGTTCGCCGACGGCCTGGCCACCACCATGTACTTCGGCGGCGTGGGCCAGCGCAAGAGCAGGCCGACCGGCGGCCTGGCCGTCTACACGGTAGGCGCGGGCGTGTTCGACGAGTCCGCCGCCACGGGCACCGACGTCGTCGAGGAGGCGGCGTTCGAGGCTCCCGAGCGCGCCCTGCGCGTCACGGGCGAGAAGGACCTGCCCGCCAGCGACGTCGACCTGCCCGCCGCCGACGTGGTCGTGGCCGGCGGCCGCGGCTTCGCCGAGGAGGCCGACCTCGGGCTCATGCGCGATCTGGCCGCCAAGATCGGGGGCGAGTGCGGCTGCTCGCGCCCGCTCGCCGAGGGCGTGGACTGGATGCCCAAGGAAGCCTACATCGGCGTGTCCGGCGTGATGCTGGCCCCGAAGGTGTACGTGGGCATCGGCGTCTCCGGCCAGATGCAGCACATGGTGGGCGTGAACCGCGCGGGCACCATGTTCGCCGTCAACAAGGACAAGAACGCCCCCATCTTCAAGCAGTGCGACTACGGCATCGTGGGCGACCTCAAGACGGTCCTGCCCGCGCTGTGCGCGGCCCTGTAGGGAGCCGGCGCGAAAGGGGCCGCGGGAAGCGGCCCCTTCACCCCGATACGAGAAAGGATAGGACATGGCTGATTTCGACGCGATCGTCGTCGGGTCCGGCTGCGCCGGGGCCGTGGCGGCCTACGAGCTGGCGCGCGCCGGCAAGTCGGTCCTCGTGGTCGAGCGCGGCAACTTCGCCGGCGCCAAGAACATGACGGGCGGGCGGATCTACTCGCATTCGCTCAAGAAGGTGTTCCCGGACTTCGAGCAGGAGGCGCCCCTCGAGCGCAAGATCACCCACGAGCGCATGGCGTTCATGGACCCCGCGGCGCAGCTGGCAGTGGACTTCGCCAGCCCCGAGCTGGCGGAGGAGGGCAAGGACTCCTACAGCGTGCTGCGCGCGCCGTTCGACCAGTGGCTGGCCTCGAAGGCCGAGGACGCGGGCGCCGAGTACATCTGCGGCATCGCCGTGGAGGAGCTCTTGAAGGACGATTCCGGCAAGGTCTGCGGCGTGCGCGCCGGCGAGGACGAGATCCCCGCCGACGTGGTCGTCCTGGCCGAGGGCGTGAACTCGCTTCTGTCCGAGAGGTGCCTGGGCAATCCGCGCCCCAAGGCCTCGCAGATGGCCGTGGGCGTCAAGCAGGTGTTCGAGCTGCCGGCCTCCCAGATCGAGGACCGCTTCTTAGTGCCCGAGGGCGAGGGCGCGGCCATGCTGTTCGTGGGCGACTGCACGCACGGCAACGTGGGCGGCGGCTTCCTGTACACCAACAAGGACTCCATCTCGCTCGGCCTCGTGGCCACCATCTCCACCGCGGCCGACGCATCGAACCCGTGCCCGGTGTACCAGATGCTCGAGGACTTCAAGAGCCACCCAGCCGTGGCGCCCATCATCCGCGGCGCGAAGCTGGTGGAGCACTCCGGCCACATGGTGCCCGAGGGCGGCTACGACATGATCCCGCAGTACGTCTTCGACGGCTGCCTGGTGGCCGGCGAGACGGCGGGCCTGTGCATGAACATGGGCTACCAGGTGCGCGGCATGGACTTCGCCGTGGCGTCGGGCCAGATGGCGGGGCAGGCCGCCGTCAAGGCGCTGGACGCGGGCGACACGAGCGCGGCGGGCCTGGCTTCGTACAAGCAGGCCATGGAAGACTCGTTCGTCATCAAGGACCTGCAGACCTTCCGCAAGTGGCCCCACGTCATGGAGGGCTGGGACCGCATGTTCGGCGAGTACCCCGTCATGGTGAGGGAGATCTTCAACGCCATGTTCAGCGTGGACGGCGCGCCGCAGAAGCCGCTCGTGAAGCGCATGATGCCCATCGTGAAGAAGCGCGGGCTGTTCAAGCTCGCAGGCGAGGTGCGAAAGGCGGTGAAGGCGCTGTGAGCAAGGTATGCGAGATCACGGTCAACGTCGACGAGTTCCTGGCGTTGGACAAGTACGAGGTGGACGAGGAGAACGCCCACATCGAGCTGGCGGACGACCCTGACACCGAGGAGTTCCTCAAGCTGGTGCGCGTGTGCCCGGCGGCCCTCTACAAGATCGACGAGTCGGGCGCGAAGTCGTTCGACTACGCCGGCTGCCTGGAGTGCGGCACCTGCCGCATAGCCTGCGAGGGCACCATCGTGAAGAAGTGGGAGAACCCCCAGCCCACCATGGGCGTGGAGTACCGCTTCGGATAGGATTCCGCTATCCTAGACAGAGTATGTAGATTCGAGTAAGCGAAAGGCCCCGATGAAGGCTTCCCTTCAAGAAATAGCGATCGTGACCGAGCTTTTCCGGTTGGTGAAAGAGGTCAACCGGACGTGTTCGCAGCCGTACATGGCGCGCATGGGCCTTTCGCAACTCGAAGCCGATGTCCTGATGGTTTTGTCAGGGCATCAGAAGAAAGGCGAAACGATCCGTCCCGGGTCGCTCGCCCGATTGCTCCGTATGCCCGCCAGTTCGCTGTCGCAGGCGCTCAAACCGCTTGAAGACAAAGGGTACGTGAAGCGGGAGCGGCTACGCGATGACGCGAGAACCGTGTCTATTGAGCTGACGGAACATGGGTGGGGGCTTGCGGAGCAGTGCCAGTACGAGATGCACGCGCTTATCACGGAATTCTGCAACACGATTGGCGTGGACGAGATCGAAGATCTTATGGCATCGCTCGACAAGGTGTTGGAATTCGCGAATTCGTACGGCCGCCCAACGCGCGTTTAGCAATCTGCTCCGTACGCTCGGCTGAAACCCAGCGCTTGCTGCGGCTTTCGTCCTGCTGCGTCCATCTTCCCGACATTCGGCTGCTTGTTCTTTGGCGTTCTGCGTTGGTCATGAGATAATGCCGTCAAGACGAAATCTGCACCCAATAAAGGAGTTGTTCATGACCGAAGCGAAGCGCACGGCGCGTTTGGCGCTCGTCCAGTTTGAAAGCGTCCTGTGCGATCCGGCCGCCAATACCGAAAAAGCTTGCCGCATGATAGCCGAGGCTGGGGCGCAAGGCGCCGACCTGGTGATTCTTCCGGAGCTGTTCTCTACGGGGTATCAGCTGAACATCGTGGGCCCTCGCATCGTGGAGCTTGCCGAGCCGGTGGAAGGTCCTACGGTTGCGGCGTTGTGCGAAGCTGCTCGCGCTGCGAATTGCTACGTGGTTGCCGGTCTTGCGCTGACGTACGACTTGACCGGCGTGGTGTACAACAGCTCCGTGTTCATTGACCGCGGCGGCAACCTCATGGGCACGTACGACAAGCAGCATCTGTGGGCTTTGGAGCGTTTCTACTTCCGCTCCGGCTGCGACTGCCCCGTGTTCGAGACCGATTTCGGGCGCGTCGGCGTGATGATCTGCTACGACATGGGCTACCCGGAGGTGGCGCGCATGTTGGCCTTGCAAGGTGCCGACCTGGTGGTATGTCCCAGTGCGTGGTGCGCCGAGGATATGGATGTGTGGGACGTGAACGCCCCTGCCCGCGCACTGGAGAACACGGTGTTCCTGGCGGCGGTGAATCGTTTCGGTGAAGAGGACGGCCTGTCCATGCCCGGTCGTTCGCTGGTGTGCAATCCGCGCGGTCATGTGGTGGCGCAGCTGGAGGATCCTGCCGAAGGCGTGCTGTATGCGGATATCGATCTGAGCGAGATAGACGGCTTCCGCGAGCGCAGCCCCTATCTGCGCGACCGTCGCCCCGACTTGTACGATTTGGTGCTGCTGCCGTAAGGGGGGCGCCTTCGTCGGGCCTGCCGCTATCGCCGGCGTTCCCATCGCGCTGAAAGCCGGCGCCGCCTGCATTGTCGATCCAAAAACACGTTTTTCGGGCTGAAAACGTGTTTTTGGATCGACAATGTGCTTTCAGGCAGATTTGCGTACAAACGAAAGGCCCCGCCGGCGCAGCGTGCGCGAGCGGGGCCTTCTGCCTATGAACGAAATGCTCTTCGCTTACAGAACCTGATCCGTTTCCGCGAACGTGATCACGTCCTGCTTCTTGATGCCGGCGTAAGCCTTCATGATGGCCCAGTACAGCACACCTGCCAGGATAAGCGAGTTCAGGCCCGGAATGCCGATTGCCATGATGCTGGTGATTTCGCCCACGGCGAAGCCGGCGATCCAACACACGATTGCGATGGGGTTCCAGTTCTCCACCTTCGCAGGCAGCTGGCCTTTGGCGCGCGACTCGTCGAGCGTCTTGCGGCTGCGGCGCAGCACGAAGTAGTCGATGACCATGATGCCGGCAACGGGGGGAATCGCCACGCCCAGCAGCACCAGGAAGTCGGTGAAGTAGTTGATGATGCCGATAACGGACAGCGCCGTGCCCACAATGCCCAGGGTCCATACCAGCGCGTTGCGGCTGAGCTTCTTGTTGAACAGGGCGTTCAGCATGGTGGCCAAGCCCAAGCTGGATGAATACAGGTTGATGTCGTTGAGCTTGACCGTGGAGGCCACTACGATGATGACGCCGATGATGCCCGAGGTGCCCATCATGATGTCGACGACGTTCTCGGTTCCCATGGCGTGCGCCAGCATGACGGCCAGAAGGTTCATGCCCAGCTCGCCCACGAAGGTGCCGATGAGCGTCATCCAGAACACCTGGTTGCCGTTCTTCAGGAACCGCGCGTAGTCGGGGGTGCAGATGGCGCCGGCGATGAAGCCGCCCGCAACCATGGTGGTTGCCGCGCCCAGCGTGAGCGCCGGTCCCGGAGGGGCGGTGGTCAAAAGCTCGGTCAGCGAGTGGTTCTGCAGGATGATTGCCGCAGCCACGATGACCACGATCACGAACAGGGGCACGAATATGGCCGCGAAGTTCGCGATGGCCTTGATGCCGAACACGACCAGAAGCGTGATGCCCAGGCCGGTGATGATAGCCCAGACCGGATACTCCATGCCGCCCAAAAAGTCGGTCAGCGTGACGATGCTGGCCATGCCTTCGCCGAACACGGAGTTCTGCACGCCGAACCAGCCGACCATCGAAATGGCCACCACGCCGCCGAACAGAGCCGAGCCGCCCTTGCCGAAGCCCGCCCAGCGAGAAAGCAGGCTGGTCGACAGGCCTTCGTGCGCCGCCGCCGTGCCAAGCGCCCAGCTGACCACCTGCAGCAGCACCGATCCCAACATGGTTGCCAAAAACGCGTCCCAGAACGTCATGCCGAAGCCGAGCGCGGCTCCCAGCATGAGCTGCGACACGCAGCAGATCGCGCCGATCCTGATGAAGAGAATCCGCCAAAACGGCTGTTTCGCTTCATCAGGAACGCGCGACAACGAGTAGTCGATGTCTTCTTCCGTTGCCATTGCTGTTCCTTTCCGTCCCATACGCTTTCGCGACGGGAAACCCCATGTCCGCACGAATGGTTATAAATTTGTGCGGGCGATTAAAAGATTCGGAAATTATACCTTGACACCCCTTATGCAAGCCCCGCAGGTGAAAAGTTTAACGATTAAGTGTCGATTTCTTTGCTGAACGCCCTTGCGAACGGGCTGCGAATATGCAAAGCTGGCGCTTCGGCGTCTTTTCGGGGTTGTGCGCTGTTGTCGAGCTGGCGTGTCGTGTTGCGCATATTTGTACTAGAATACCTGCATGCGCAAAAGAAAACAGGACATTCGCCAAGCTATCGAGACGCCAGCCCTGGGGTTCGGCGTTGTGATGCTGGCGATGCTTTGCTTTTTGCTTGCGCTGTGGGCGCTTATCATTGTCGTAAGGGTCGTGCTGGATTGATCGGCTTCGAGATAACACCGCGCGTCTGCGGAATAAAGCGAGGTTAGAGCGCACCATGTGGCAGCGGTTCACCTTATACGATGTCCGGGTCATCGGCCATTACCTGGGCGTGCTCGTGCTGTTCTCGTCTTTGGCGTTGTTGGTGCCGTTTGCGACGGCTCTTGCGTTTCAAGAGTGGATTCCTGCGGCCAACTATCTGCTGACCATTGGCGTTTCTCTTATTATAGGTTCTGGCCTGCGCTTTTTACGCATAGAGCCCGGACGGCTCAATCGCCAGCAAGCCCTTGTTGTCACCGGTTTGGCTTGGATCGTGCTGGCTATGGTTGCCACGATTCCCCTTCACTTGTCGGGTCACTACGAAACGTACCTTGACGCCCTGTTCGACGGTGTGTCGGGCATTACCACCACCGGTGCAAGCATCATTACCGACCTGGACCACCTGTCGAACGCAGACAACATGTGGCGCTTCATGATGCATCTGATCGGCGGTTTGGGACTCATTGTTGTGGCGTTGTCGTTCGGCCTGTTCGGCAAGCGCGCGGGCGCCAGCCTGTACATGTCCGAGGGTCGAAGCGAGCACGTGGTTCCCAACGTGGTTCAAACCACGCAGTTCATTGCGAAAATCGCCATCGGCATCATTCTTATTGCGACCGTCATCCTGACGGGCATGTGCCTGTTCATAGGGATGGAGCCGTCGCGCGCGCTTTTGCAGTCGCTGTGGCTGTCGATTTCAGGCTTCATGACCGGCGGATTCGCGCCCATGAGCCAAAGCGTCATGTACTATCATTCCCTGCCCATCGAGTTGGTGCTCATGCTGCTCATGCTGCTGGGGTCCATCAACTTCGTACTGCATTCCGAGGTGTGGAAGGGCCATGTCGAAGTGTTTTTCAAAGACCTGGAAATTCGCACCATGGTTTTGTGGATTGCAGTTATGACCTGTGTTTTTGCAGCTTCCTTGAGCGCAAGCTCAGAGTTTTCTAACCTGCCGGCCATGCTGCGGCGCGGCTTGTTCACGGTGATTTCCGCTTTCTCGACCACGGGTTTTCAAAACGTCACCACGAACCAGCTGACCACGGCTCTTTCGTCCGGCGCGTTTTTAGTGGTAGCCATTCTGATGGCCGTCGGCGGCAGCGGCGGGTCTACTTCGGGCGGTTTCAAATTCAGCCGCATGGGCGTCATCATGAAATCTTTGGTGGCAACCATCAAGGAAGCGCTTGCGCCCGACTCCGCACGTGTTGTAGTCGATTACAACCATGTTGGCCGTCGCATTCTTTCGCCTGAAGTGGTGAAAGAGGCTATGACGGTGTTCGTGCTGTACGTGGCCACGTATGCGATTGGCTCGCTGGTGGGCATCGCCCATGGCTACGATGCGACGCAGGCTATTTTCGAATCGGTGGCTATGGCCAGCAACGGCGGCATTTCTTCGGGGCTCGCGGCTCCGGGTATGCCGGTCACCCTCGAGTTGTTCTACATCCTTCAAATGTGGGCCGGTCGTCTTGAGTTCGTGACGCTTCTGGCGCTTATCGTTGAAATTGTCGTGTCGCTTGATCCCCGAAGGTTGGTGCATCGGTCGTGAGCGTGCCGTGGTGCAATAGGAAAAGAGCGTGGCGGGCGGCGGTGACGGTTCTGCTTGCGTGCATCCTGGTCTGGGGCTTTGCATCGGCCGGCGCTACTGCAGCGGCGTATGCCGAAGAGGCTGAAGCGGGGAACGCGGTGAACCCGCAGCAGCTTCCCGACAGCTCGTTCATCTACGATACGTCCATCGCCGATTTGAGCGAGGCCGACGCGTATTACGATAACCAAACCGTGCAAGTAACGGGCGAGGCTATTGGCGATAGCATCAAAGAGGGTTTGGACGGAAGGCATCGTTGGATCACGCTTTCGTCGCCGGGCGATTCGGCAACCATTACGGTGTACATGTCGAGCGAGGCGGCAGCGAAAATAGACACGTTCGGCGCGTACGACAGAAAAGGCTCCATCGTGCAGGTGCGAGGAACGTTTCACCTGGTGTGCCCGGAGCACGAGGGTTTGTCGGACTTGCATGCCGAAGTTGTGACCGTCATCGAGCCCGGCGAGCGAAAGCAGGATCCGTTCGTGTTCGGAAGGTTCGTTCCCGGTATCGTGGTCGTGGCCATTGGCCTTGCCATGACGGGCGTATTCTATTGGTTGAGGGAGCGCCAGCGCTAGCGCTTTTGACGGTGGAGGTGCGGTTGTGCCGATTGGAGCAGAGGAGGACACTTGCAAAGGGCCCAGGTAGTCAAGCTTGATCGTGGATATCCGCTTGTGCGATGCGACGATGGGGCGCTTGTGCGATGCGAACATGCAACGGCGCTGGTCAAGGGCGAGGAAGTGCGCGCCGTGATCGGCGATTTCGTTGAAGTGGACGTGCCGGAGGGGCATGACAAGGGCATCATAGCCAGTATTCTTCCGCGTACGCGCGCGTTCGTGCGCAAAGATCCGACCGAACGGGCGCTTCCGCAGGTGCTTGCCGCGAACTTCGACCGCGTGTTCGTGGCGCAGCCCCTTGCCGACGTGAACGCTCGTCGGCTTGAGCGCGAGCTGGTGCTGGCTTACGAAACGGGTGCCTTGGTGACCGTTGTGCTGACTAAGGCGGATCTTGCCGAGGACGAAGCGCATGTGGCCGAGGTGCGCGATCGCGTGCGCGCGCTGGTGGGTCCCGACGTGCAGACGCTGGTGGTCTCTGAAAACGATCCTGCCAGCGTGGAGGCCGTGCGCGATCTGGTGCCCCGAAATACGACTGCCGTGCTGCTGGGAAAGAGCGGCGTGGGGAAGTCGAGTCTGGTGAACATGCTGGTAGGAAGCGATATTCAAGAAACGACGCCCGTGCGCGACGACGGGAAGGGCCGTCATACCACGGTAAGCCGCGAGATGGTTCCCATTCCCGGCGGCGGGTTCATGGTGGATATGCCCGGCGTGCGCGGCTTGGGTTTGTGGGAGGCCGATGCGGGTATCGGCGCTGCGTTCTCGGACGTGGAAGAGATTGCCGAGAGCTGTCGATTTCGCGATTGCCGCCATGTTGACGAGCCCGGGTGCGCCGTGCGTGCTGCGGTGGAGGCCGGCGAGATCAGCAAGGAACGGTTCGCATCCTATCGAGTGCTCAAGCAGGAAACCGCTGACCTGCGCGAACGTCGCGAGGAGGCTCGCCGCATGCGCGGAGAGAAGGCATCCGATCGCAAGGGCGGAAAGGGTCGCGCGCGCAGGAAGCGGTAGGGCTGGGTTGGGCAAAACCAAAAGCGGGCAACGCCATGGCGAAGGTGGCGCTCGACATGGCGACCCCAAATCGCAAGAACCTGCCAGTCAGCGCAGTTTTTCGCGCGCAAGCTTCCCTTGCGGCGGCAACAAGCGGGTAGAGCGTCGACAAATTGCCGAGGGTTCGCCTGCTTGTCGCCCGGCGCGCATCCGGTCACGCTGCGGGTTTTCGCTACACGCATTCCACTAGTTTGGCGGCCGCATCGTTGAGCATGGCGTAGAACGAATCTTCGTCGGTCATGCAATCGTTCTTTCGTTCGTCGATGAGCTGGGCCAGTTCTTGCAAGGCTGCTGCACGATCGGCGTCCTCTTCGGCTAGCATGAGGGCAAGGCGCTTGGACGCCTCGATCAAACGCAAGGGGCCGTAAGCTTCCGGCTCTCCCTGCAATCCCGCAGCCGACGTCACCATGTACACGAGCAATTCCATTGCGCTGTTCGCTTTCATGCTGCACTCCTAATTCCAGGTGTTGTAGAAGGCGATCTCGGCCAGGGACTTGCGCGCGGGCGCTTTCGGCTCGTTCGCTGGATGGCCTATCGCGATCACCAGCTCGATGACTAGGTTGTCGGGTAGGTTGAGGATGCGTCGCAGCGCCGCGTCGTTGTAGGACTTGATGGCGCAAGTGCCCAGCCCCCGATCGGCTGCCGCCAGCATGATGTTCTGCGAGGCGTACGCGCAGTCAAGCGTTGCGAACTCGTCCGCGCCTTTCGCGCCGCCCTTCTTTTGCGCATATGCACGGTCGGAGCACACGATGATGAGCGCTGGTGGGTTGCCGCTCATGCCCGGCGAGAACAGGTCGATTTTGCGTACCAGCTGCGGATCGGTTACGATGCCGAATTTCCACGCCTGCACGTTGCTTCCCGACGGTGCCCAAGTGCCCGCTTCCACCAGTTCTTCAAGCACGCTGATCTCCACCGGTTCGTCCGTGAAGGCGCGCACGCTTCTGCGCTGCTGTATCGCTTGCAAGGTTTCCATGCGGTTCCGGCTTTCTCTTCGGGCGTGGACGCGTGATGTCCTTTCTGTCGTATTCTACCCGACGAGTTGCGGATGGGTTGCGCGCGTTGCGCTCCCAGCCCGATGGTCTGGCGGCAGGGAGAAGGTCTGTTGGTGGGATCGTTCGATCCGTTCGTGGCGCAAAATCCCCGGTCTGCGCTGATGGACAAGGGCTCTCGACAGCCGTCGAATCCGCTGCGTCTCGGTGATCTGGTTCGTTGATGCGGGCGCACAAAACGACCGCGCCCGACAAGCCGCGCAAGGAGCGCAGGCCCGCGATTTCGTGCCCAAAAAAATCGCGGGAAAGGCACCGAGCCGCGCGTTCGGCCATCGGCTCCCTGCGCGTTCAACCTCCTGCGTCCTTGCGCGCAGAACAGCGGCGCAGACGCCCGCGTGCGAACGAGCGCCAAGCCAACAGCGCCCTCGCCCCTGGCCTCTTGGCTTTGCTGCGCGAGCGTCGCGCGGCGCGACACGGCGCGCTCAAGGCTCGCTTCTCTGCTATACTGCCTTCTGACTTTGCGCTGCGGATCTCACGCCCGCATCGGAAGGTCTCGCATTTGCATCGTTGGGCCCTGCACTTGCGACCTATAGTTGCCCAAAGCCCGCGGCGCTTGCCGTGCGGAGACAAGGAGATATCCATGAACAAGAAGACGACGTATGTCGCCCAAGCGGGCATGATCGCGGCCGTGTATGCTGCGGCAACGCTGGCGACCCTCATCCTGCTGCAAGGTTTAGCCTGGGGACCGGTGCAGTTTCGCATCTCGGAGGCGGTGTGCGTGCTGGCGGTGTTCACGCCTGCGGCCGTTCCCGGTTTGACCGTCGGCTGCGTCATTGCGAACCTGATTGCGTTGGCTGTCAACGGTACGGGCGCGCTTGGCATGCTTGACGTGGTGTTCGGCAGTTTGGCCACGTTTGCAGGGGCGCTCTGGTGTTGGAAGATGCGCGAAAAACCGAAGCTGGCGCTGCTTGGCCCGGTGATAGCGAACGCTCTTATCGTGCCGGCGTACCTGCCCTTGATCCTGCAAGGTTTGGGCTACTACACCATTCCGTTCACCAGCATTGCGCTCGATGGCATGTATCTTCCCATGTACCTGTTCGGCGTGGTGGCGACCGGTTTGGGTGAGGCGCTGGTCATGTACGTGCTGGGTCTTCCCCTGTTGACGGCGCTCAAGCGCTTTGGCGTGGTGAGGCAGCCCGACGCGTAAGCCCATCTGACGAGTTCGCACTCCGGCGCGCCTGGGGCGTACCGGGCGCGGATCTTCGAATCGCATATTCTGTTTCACGCGGGGCGCCGAATTGTCGGCGCCCTTTTGGATGTTCTATAGGTTCTATAGGTGCGGTTGAATTGCGAAGTCAGCCGAACACCCTTGTTTAAATAGGCGTTTGTGCAGTTAGCCGGACGTTTTGAAGTGTTTTGAGTCTGTTGCCTGATCTCACGATCAGGGGTTTTGCTTTGATCTCGGGC